>DATFFP010000047.1:0-18061 GCA_035249985.1 Gemmatimonadaceae bacterium | reverse complement strand
GGGCCGTAGCCGCGCGCCGTGAGACGCTCGGCCGGTACACCCTGCATCACCAGATACGCGCGCACCGCTTCAGCGCGAGCGAGCGAGAGTCTGATGTTGCGAATGCGTGTCCCCTTCGAATCGGTGTGGCCAGCGATCTCGATCTTGAGCTCGGGGACCGCGACCAGCTGCTTCGCGACCTCGTCGAGCACCACCAGCGAGGACGCCGACAGCTCGTCGCGTCCCGACATGAACGTCACACCACGCAGCGTGACCGTGCGCGGACCTTCCAGCTTCGGGATCACGATCGGGCATCCCGACGCATCGGCATGCACACCCGCCGCCGTGCCCGGGCACTTGTCGCGCGGATCGTCGACGCCGTCACCATCACTGTCACGCGCCGGAGCCTCGCGCACGACTTCCATCGGGCGGGCGGGGCAGCCGTATCCGTCGATCAGCGTGCCGTGCGGCGTCGCCGGGCAGCGATCGCGTACGTCGGTCACGCCATCATCATCGGTGTCCCGATAGACCTGGCAGCCCTGCGCGTCGACCGTCGACCCGGGCGCCGTGGCGGCGCAGAGATCGCGCGAGTCGGGCACCGCATCGCGGTCCGCATCGGGCTCGGCCATCTTCAGCTCGCGCTCTTGCACCGGAGGCGGTGCCTGCTGCGGGGCGGGCTCGCGCTCTTCCTTCGGCTCCTCCTTCTTCGGCTCCTCCTTCGGAGCCGCCTGCGTCGACTCGGTCACGTTCCACTTGCCCTTCTCCTTCGCCGGCGGAACGTACTTCGACTGCCAGAGCGGGAATTGGAGGCCCGCATGGAGCGCCTTGTTGATGTTGCGCGGAAAGAGCTCCGATTCGTTCACCGGATTCTCGATGTAGTCGACGACCGCGTCGAGGCGCAGCGACATGAAGCTGCCGAGCTTGACGCGCAGACCGGCGAGGGCCGTATAGCCCCAGTCGTTCGCGTGCTGCGTCTCGTCGGAGTAGTCGTTGCGAACGCCGCCGCCGCCGAGGAGGATCGAGGCGGTCGAGCCTAACGGTACGGAGTACAGGAGGCGTGCGCGCGCCGGAATGTACTTCACCGTCGACAGACCGATCTTCTGCTCCGAGTAGCCGCCTTCGGCTTCGAGGACGAAGGTCGACCAGCCGTGACCCGAGATCAGCGTGAGGCGCGCGCCAGCACCCGCGCGCTCCTTGAGCGCGAGGCTCGTGTCGAACTGCGTGTAGCTGCCGAAGCCGCCGAACTCAAAGCCGCCCTGCGCGTGGGCTGGCATCGCGGCGACCGCCGCAATCACGACGGCTGTCGTGAGGGTGAGAATCCGAGTTGACATGGTCCTATCCGGTTGAGTGATGTGCGCCGTCTCACTTGCTGACGACCCGGAAGCGGGACCGAAACAGGGTTCGGGATGATGCCGGGAATGGGGGTCAGGAGTCAGGAGTCAGGGGTCAGGGGTCAGGGGTGGAAAGGCGCGGCAGCGAAGCTGCCGCGCTCATCCGATGAGGGCCGCTCGCGCGAAGCGCGGCGGCCCATTTCCACCCTGACTCCTGACTCCTGACCCCTGACTCCTGTGACGTCCCTCACACGTGACAGAGCGATCCCGGAAACAGTCACTCCAGTATGAGAAGCCTTTCCTTAGTAGTGGCCTTCGCCACCAGCCTCGCGGCCTGCGGTGCACCCCGCACGACCGCCACGCACGCCCCGGCACCGATTGCCCCCCCGCCGAGCGCCGCGCCTGCGCTGCCTGAGGTATCGCGCGCGCACCTCGGACCGCGGGATCCCATCGTCGTCGGCAGCGTAGCGCGTGCACGCGACGCCGAGTTGCAGTTCTGCTACCTCGAGGGTGTCAAGCAGCATCCCGATCTCGCAGGACGCCTCACCGTTCACGTGCGCATCGCCGGTGACGGCACCGTCACGGAAGCGGCGGTCGAGTCACGCTCATGGGATCGCGGGAAAGCCAAAGGCGTCGAAGCCTGCGTGCTGAACCGTATCGCACGCTGGCGCTTCGATGAGTCGGCGGAGAAGACGGCGGTCTACCCGCTGATTCTCCTCTTCTCGCGATAAGCCCGCGGGTCGTTACGGACGGCGCTTCCCGACCATTTCGCCGGTCTGGTCGCCGAGCCTCCACGACCCGTTGAAGTCGTTCGCCACGAACGTCAGGCGGACTTCCAGGGGCCCATCGGGATGATCGGCGTTGATCACCATGGCCTGACCGGTGACCGCCACGTTCCTGATCGGGAAGACCCCATGCTCGCCGGCGTTGATCGAGCCGGTGTAGGCGCCGGGGGTTCCGCTGATCGTGATGGCGCCCTTGATCGGGGTGCCGTCGGGGAGTGCGCTGGAAAACTCGAATTCGCCGACGGGATTGAGGGCCGCAGGCGTCGGCGTAACCCGCGTCTCCGGAATGGGAGGGGGCGCCTCGGGCACCGACTGACGAGGTGACGATGCACACGCGGCGAGCAACAGCAGGACGATGGCACGCATGAAAGCTCCTTGGTGAAACGAGACGCCGACCGTGCGGTCGGAATCTCGGGCAACGGGTGGAGACGTCAAGATGCCTGGTATCGGAACGTCTGCGCAGCGACAATCGCTCTTCAACGGAACGCGGGTGGCTTCTCGGAACCGCCTTCTGGCCGCGCTTCCCGAGGCGGAGTTTGCGCAGCTCGCTCCGCTCCTGCGTCGCGAGCAGCTCGAGCTCCGTCAGACCATCCACGAATACGACAAACCGGTCGAGCGCGTCTACTTCCCCGAGAGCGCGGCCGTGTCGATCGTCGGCATCATGACCGGCGGCGCCGCCGCGCAGAGCGCCATCATCGGCAACGAGGGATTCGTCGGCCTGCCGATCTTCCTCGGCGCCGACCGCATGGCGGCGCAAACGTTCTGCCAGATTCCCGGCGACGCGGTTTCCCTCTCCGCAGACGAGTTCCGGCGCGCGATCGCTCGCGGGGGGCGGCTGCCCATTCTGCTCGGCCGATACACGCAGGCGTTGTTCACGCTCATGTCGCAGTCGTCCGCATGCGGTCGCGCGCACGAGCTGCGCCAGCGGTGCGCGCGGTGGCTGCTGTTGACGCACGATCGCGTCGGCGCCAACGAGTTTCCCCTCACGCAGCTCTTTCTGGCCCAGATGCTGGGCGTGCGGCGCGCGGCGGTGACAGACGTCGCTAGCGCCCTGCAGCGCGAGGGCTACATCGTGTACTCGTACGGTCGCATCACCGTGCGTGATCGCCATGGCCTGGAATCGGCGGCGTGCGAGTGCTATCGCGTCATCAAACGTGAGCTCGATCGACTCCTCGATGGACATGACGCCGCGGATCCGCTTGCTGGTGTCCGGCTCTCCGAGAGCGGGAAGTCGACGCTGGGAGACGCTGGAGGAGCATAGGGCATCGAGGTTGTCGAGGTGATCGAGGAACGGCCTTGACGACTTTGCCCACAGTGGCCGTTTACGCCGGCCTCGTCCTCGTCCTCCTCGGCCTTATCGCTGTCGTCCATCCCATCCGCCGTCTGCGCATCACGACTCGGTGGCGGGGTGCGGGGGTCGCAGCGGCGGGAGTCCTGCTCGTGTTTCTGGGATGGTCTCTTCCCGTCCCCGAGAGGCAGGCCGCGGGCACCACGCGCCTCGATGAGATCCTGCCGCGCTATCACTTCTCGGAGCATCATGAGCGTCACCTTGCGGCGACACCGGCCGAGGTGTGGCGCGCGCTGCACGAAGTCACGGCCTCTGACATTCGCTTCTTCCGGACGCTCACGGCCATCCGCCGCCTGGGTCGGCCGGGCCCGGAGGACATTCTCAACGCGCCGGCGCATCGCCCGATTCTCGACGTCGCGCTGAGCACGTCGTTCGTGCAGCTGGCATCCGAGACCAATCGAGAGATCGTCGTGGGGACGACGGTGATCGCGCCTCCGGGCGCGGCAGTGCCGCGAACGCCTGACGAGTTCCGGACACTCACTACTCTTGGCTTCGCAGTGGCGGCGATGAATTTTCGCGTCGAGTCCCGGCCGGGCGGCGGCTCGCTGCTGACGACCGACACGCGCGTGTTTGCAACGGACCCTCGCACGCGCGGCCGTTTCGCGCGCTACTGGAGCCTGATCTACCCGGGGAGTGCCCTGATCAGACGTCAGTGGCTGGCCGCCGTAGACCGACGTACTCGAGGTGATCGAGGTCGTGGAGGTGATCCCGATGCTCGCGAACTTGATAGCTCGTTAGTACGTTCTGCTCGCCGCATTCCGTGACCCCCTCGACGACCTCGATCACCTTTGCTCCACCTCGTCCTCGCTCTCCAGGTCCAGGCCACGACCTTCACCGCCCCACGGGTTGACGCCGACGTCGCGATCGACGGCGCCCTCACCGAAGCGGCATGGCAGAGTGCTGTACGGCTGACCGACTTTCATCAGTACGAGCCGGTGGATGGCCGCAGCGCGGAGGAGCGGACGGAGGTTCTGGTGTTCTACAGTCCGCGGGCGATTCACTTCGGGATCATCGCCAGCGCCAGGGACCCCTCGACCATCCGCGCCACGCTCGCCGATCGAGACAACATCGGCTCCGACGACCGCGTCACCATCTACCTCGACACCTTCGACGACCGGCGCCGAGCGTTCATGTTCGGCGTCAACCCGTTAGGCGTGCAGGAGGACGGCGTCCGTAGCGAGGGCGCCGTGAGTGCCGGGAGCATCTTCGGCGGCAGCGTGGACCTCAATCCGGACTATCTCTTCGACTCGAAGGGACAGGTCACGCAGGATGGGTACGTCGTCGAGGTGCGCATTCCGTTCAAGAGCCTGCGCTTCCCCGGGAGCGGGCCGCAGCGCTGGGGCATCAACATCGTGCGCGACAACCCGAGCACGGGTTATCGCGACACGTGGACCGATGTGCGTCGTGCGAGCGCCAGCTTCCTCGCGCAGTCGGGCACGATGGTGGGAATCGAGAATGTCGAGCGCGGCGTCGTCACCGAAGTGCAGCCCTTCGTGACGCTGACGCGCATCGGCTCGCGGCTCGACACCGGAGCGTTCGACCGGGGTAGCTTCCAAACGGACGCGGGTGCCAATCTCCGTTTCGGATTTCCCGAATTTTCGCTCGACGCCACGCTCAATCCCGACTTCAGCCAGGTGGAGTCGGACGTCGGTCTCATCACGGTGAACGAGCGCTTCTCGCTCTTCATCCCCGAGAAGCGTCCCTTCTTTCTCGAGGGGATCGAGCTGTTCGGCACGCCGAACCAGCTCATCTACACGCGACAAATCGCGCAGCCGATGGGGGGCGCGAAAGTCACCGGCAAGCTGGGACGCTATAGCGTCGCATACCTCGCCGCGGTCGACGACGCCGACGGCGGCGATCCGGTGTTCAACATCGCGCGGGTGCGCGCAGACTTCGGTGGCAACTCGCTGGTGGGGCTTGCGCTGACCGATTGGCGCGAGTCTGGTGCCTACAACACGGTCGCCGCGGCCGATGTCCGCTATGTCTTCGGTCGCCTGTACTACTTCGAAGGGCAGGCCGGGGGATCGTGGTCCCGCTTCGACGGGCTCGGGACGCGCCCGGCACCTATCTGGCAGGCGGAGCTCGACCGCACCGGCCGCTCGTGGGGATTCAACTATGCGCTGAGCGGCATCGAGGACGACTTCCGGACTCGCGCCGGCTTCGTTCCCCGCTCGGGCATCGTCGACGGTCACTTCTTCAATCGCTTCTCGCTCTACGGCGGTCGCGGGGCCCTCGTCGAGAACTTCACGTTCTTCGGTGGCCCCTCGCGCACCTGGCAATACCGGGCATTCCCACAGCGGTCCCCGATCGAGGGCGGGGAGCAGCTTGGCGGCTTCACGATCTTCCGCGGCGGATGGCGGTTGAACTGGGGTGTTTTCCGGCAGCTCGTCATCTTCGACCGCGGCCTGTACGCGGGATTGGAGGCCGAGACCACTCCAGGCACGTTCACGCCCTACGACGCGCCGAGGGAGCTCTCGAACCTGTGGGGCGACTCGATCAGCATCTCGACTCCCGTCTTCTCGAAATGGCAGGCGACGTTAGGCGCTGCTACGTTCGCGACGCCGATCTTCTTCGAGGGCTCGGAAGGCGATGCCACGCGCTTCACCGCCGCCCTGAACGTCCGCCCAACGCCGAACATTCGCGTCGAAGCGCTGGCCGTGGCGCTGCGGATCGATCGCGACCGCGACGGGTCGGAATTCGGGCGAACCATCATCCCGCGCCTCAAGCTCGAGTACCAGCCTCGGCGCGCGCTTTTCTTCCGCGCGATCGGCGAATGGCGCGACGACCGCCAGGACGCGCTGCGCGACGCCCGCACCGGCCTCCCACTCCGGGGGGACGAGGACCGGGTTGCGGCCTACGAGGACAAGACGCTTCGCGCGGACTGGCTCATTTCCTACGAGCCCACCCCTGGGACTGTCGCCTTCCTCGGCTACGGCAGTACCCTGCAAGCGCCCCCGGGAGCGAGCTGGTCGCGCGTGCGCCGCTCGGCCGACGGGTTCTTCGTGAAGGTGGCCTATCAGTTCCGGAGATGAGCCTACATGCGTGCGCGTGCGCGCAAGCGGCCAACGGCATGTACCACAGAGGCACAGAGGGCACAGAGCACAGCCAAACTGCAAAAGTCCTCGTGGCTCTCCTCTGTGCCCTCTGTGCCTCTGTGGTACATGCGGTTAGGCTCATGTGAGCGCGAGCCCAACCTTAAACTTCGAATACCATGAAACTGTCCCCGCTGCTTCCCGCGCTTGCCCTCGGTGCCCTCGGCTGCGCGCGCGCCCCCGAGCCCCCCGCTCCCGCGGCGTCGCCGGCGCTCATCGTCTGGATCACTGTCGATCAGCTCCGCGGTGACCACCTCGACCACTTTCGCCCTGTGTGGACCGGCGGCTTTCGTCGCCTGCTGACTGAAGGGCGCTTCTATGCCAACGCCTCGCACGATCATGGACGCACCGTCACCGCGGCCGGGCATGCGTCGCTGTCGACGGGGGTGCATCCGTCGACGCATGGCATCGTTGGAAATGCGTGGTATGAGCGCTCGGGGGATCGCTGGGTGCAGATGTCGAACGTCGGCGATTCGACCGTGCGGACCGTCGGTGCGGGACTTCCGGGCGTTTCACCACGCAATCTCATGAGCACCGGGCTCGCCGACTGGATGGTCGAAGCGAATCCCGCATCGCTCATCGCCTCGGTCTCGGGGAAGGATCGTGGCGCAATCCTGCCCGCTGCGCACGTGAAGGGCCACGTCTACTGGTTCGAGCCCGCCGGCGGGTTCGTGACGTCGACGTACTATCGCGACACCCTGCCCGCCTGGGTGACCCGCTTCAACAATGACGTCGTGACGCGCTACATGGTCGACACGGTATGGACGTTCACCGCGCCAGCGTCGACCATCCATCTCAGCAGCGCCGACACGGCCGCGCACGAGGCCAACGGCACCAACACCTTCTTTCCGCATCGCCTCTCCAACGTGACGCCGAACCGCGACGCCAACACGCTGCGCGTATGGATGGAACGCACTCCGCTCGCCGATGCTGCCACGCTCGACTTCGCCGAGGTCATGGTGACGGAGCTCGGGCTCGGCCGCGATGCGTCGGTGGATCTGCTCGCCGTGTCCGTGTCGCAGACGGATGCGGTGGGCCATGGGCACGGCCCGTTCAGCCGCGAGCAGCTCGACAACCTGTATCGTCTCGACCGTCGGCTCGGCGCCTTCTTCGCGTTCCTCGACCGCACCGTGGGTCGCGATCGATACGTCGTGGCGCTCAGCTCGGACCATGGCGTGATGACGCCGCCCGAGGATCCGCGCGCACCCAGCGGCTCCCGCCGCCTAACGGCCGCCGAGCGTCAGGTGTGGCAGCAGATCGTGACGCAGGCGGTGTCGACCGACAGTGCGACCGCGCCGGCGCGCATTGTGGCGGCGCTCAAGGGCCAGCCCGCGATCGCCGACGCATGGACGACGGAGGAGATCATGCGGCGTACCCCCGCGGATTCGTTCGTGGTGCTCATGCGTCGCTCGCTGTATCCGGGGCGCGCCGGCGGAACGTTCAGCCGCGAAGGTGTCGAGGCATGGCTGCGTCCCAACATCCTCGGAAACGAGCGAACGGGAACGACGCACGGCTCGCCCTATTGGTACGACCGGCACGTCCCGATCATTTTCATGGGGCCCGGCATTCGTGCCGAGCGGGTCAGCGAGCGCGCCGCGACGGTGGACTTCGCTCCGACGCTGGCGAGTTATGCTGGCGTGAGATATCCCGGGAATCTCGACGGGAGAGTGCTCCCATTACGTTGAACGGGATCGAGGTTCAACGGCAAAGATGACAGAGTTCAGAATACAGAATTCAGAATTCAGATGAACCAACGGGGAGCCCGTTCGCGGCTCCCCGTTTTCATTTCAGCGGCTGCCATCCGGGAGTCCGGCATCCAGGTTCAAAGTTGGCGAGGTGGATAACACGATTCAACGGAAACGGCCGGATCGCTCCTGCTGCATTGAGCCCCCCTCTATCGCAACAAAAAAGGCAAATCTTTGGGCTGCGCGAGGAGGGTTCCAGCGCCAGGACCGATCCGCCTAATCCGCTAGCGTTTCCACTTTGAACCTGGATGCCCGACCGCCGAGCTCTGAATTCTGAAATCTGTATTCTGATATCTGACGTCTCTGCCGTCGAACTCCGAGCCCTACACCGCGCCAAGCAAAGGCCGCACTTTCGTGAGACACTCAGCCAGCACCGTCATCTCCTGCCTCGCCCCGATGCGCAGCGCGAGCTGCATCCCCCGCACGTAGCACTGCACCGCGGTCGCCAGCTCCTGCGCCTTGACGGTGATGTCGCCGAGCAGACGGAGACATTCGATCTGCCGCCAGGCGTTCTGCGTGTGATTGAAGTAGCCCAGCGCCTCGCTCACGTGGCTTTCGGCGTTCGTCAGGTCGCCGACGAGATACAGCGTCTCGGCGACATTGAGCGTCGCCAGCGCGACCAGCTCCTCATCCTCGACGTCGCGGGCGATGGCCACCGCCTGCGCCAACACCCGCGCCGCCTGCGCTTCCTGACCACCCTCGAGGAGCACGCGGCCGTAGTTGTTGAGCGCGAATGCCTCGCCGCGGCGATAGCCGGAGCGACGAAAGCACCCGTAGGACTCGACGAATTTGTGCTGTGCGGTCTCCAGATCACGCTTCTCGGCCGCGACGCCACCGAGGTTCTGAAGAATGATGCCGCGCACACGCTCATCGTGCGCCAGACGAAGCGCGCCCTCGAGCATCACTTCCGCGTCGTCGAGATCGCCGCGGCTCCGATGCACCGCGGCAAGCGCCGACAGGGCTTCCGAATGCAGATCATCCAGCCGTGCCTCACGAGCCGCGACGATGGCGCGCTCGGCGCACGCGACCGCGAGCTCCCATTCGCATCGTGTTCGGTGGATGCTGCTCTGCCGTCGAAAGGCCTCGGAGACCAACGCCGCATCCTTCGTCGTGCGCGCGGCACGCTCGTAATGGGCGAGAGCACTGTCGAGAACGCCGTGCTGCTCGAAGCGAAGGCCTTCCTCGATGTCGTGGCGGGCGGCGAGAGGGTCGGAAGCGGGGGGCATGCTCGAACCGTGGGGGAAGAGGGGTGTCAGTGATGACGATCGAGCACCGCTCTTCGTCTTATGTGACATGGGTCGCCTTCGAAGAGGGTCGATGTCGCTCCCCGCTCGTTCCGCGTTCGTCGTACTCGCCGCACTGACGGTCATCGGGTGGCCGATTCCCCGCGCCGTACCGACACGATCGTTGGGCCTCCCTCGCTCGACGTGTCGGCGAGCCGGACCTTGCTCCAGTGCCCCACGTCACAACCGGCGGCGGCCTTCGGAGCTGCTGGGACCCGCTCGGCGGCGTGGTGTCACTGGGTGGGCATTCGGTGGTTTTACCGTTCGGTGCGGTATCGCTACGCGATCGCACAATAGGTAGACAGGGCGATCGAGGTCGACGACCTGGACACCCCGTGCCTCCAGCGCCAGGATAGAAGCACCTTCCTCCTGGAGGCCGTCATGATTCGAGGAAAGCCCACCCATCTGCTGGCCGCGGTTCTCGCGGCGGCATGCGCGACGACGCCGCGCGTGGATGTGGCAAGCGAAGAGGCGGCGATTAGAGCCGTCAATCGCCGGATGGAGCAGGCAGTCGCATCGAGGAATGCGGACGCGATCGCCCAGGTCTACACGACCGACGCTGTCTTCATGATACCGAACGCGCCCGCCGCTCGAGGGCAAGCGGCGATCCGCAGCGCCTGGGCGGGATTTCTCACCCCAAACGTGTCGCTCAGCTTGTCGCCGACGAAGATCGACGTCGCGAGCAGCGGCGAGCTCGCGACCGACGTCGGCAGCTACACGTTCTCGTTCACCGGCGACCAGGGACCGGTAACGGACCGCGGCAAGTACATGGTGCAATTCCGCAAGGTCGGGACGGAGTGGAAGATCGCGCACGACATCTTCAACAGCGATCTCCCGCCACAGGCGCCTGCGCCCGCGCCGGTGACGGTCGTCGTCCTCGAGCCATCCGGCGATGACATGACGATGAACGCCGCCGCCGGCCTCACCTTCGAGCCGCTCGAGGTGCCCGGATTCAAATCGGGAATGCAGCTGGCCGTTTTGCACGGCGATCCCACCGGCAAGGGCGACTACACGATCCGCCTCAAGTTCCCCGCCGGATACACGTTCCCCGCTCACTACCATCCGAACGCCGAACACCTAACGGTGCTATCGGGCGTCTTCCTGCTGTCGATGGGTGAGAAGGAAGGGGGAACGCTGCGCGAGTACCAGCCCGGCGACTTTCTCTACATTCCGTCGAAGAAGCCGCACTATGGCGGGGCGAAAGGCGAGACGGTGATCCAGCTTCACGGGATCGGACCGTTCGACATCAAGCTGGCCGGAACTACCTAGGCCATCGAGGTCGTCGAGGTGATCGAGGAGCGCCCATGACGTTCCGTCGATCACCTCGACGACCTCGATACTCGATAACCTCTGCCGTCAGATCTGCGGCGATATCAGATCCCGCGTTTCCGCCGACGTCCGCACGGGGATGATCTCGAAGTCGACGAGATCGCTCCACCGGTCCGTCCACTGCGAGATCAATGCGGGGTCGTCCGTTTCCATGACCTGGTAACAGATGCTCATGTCGAGCGTGATCCAGCTCGCGACGTAGCGAAGGCCCTCGGGCGCGAGGCGGCCCTCATCGCGAAAGCGGCGATAGACGGGCACCGCATCGCCATCGCGGAATCGCTCGATGATCATGTAGAGCACGCTGCTCACCCTTTCTTCGACGACAGCCTCGCGCGGATCCGCTCGATCCACCCCGGTGCGTTCGGATCGACGACCTTTACCGTCACGGCCCCGAAGTGCGATGACCCGGTGACGCGCAGCAGCGGAGCTTCCGGTGCCGTCGTGCTCGGCGCGGACCGCGTGACTTCGAAGGTCCCAATGAAGGGTTGGCCTTCGACCTCGATGCGGAGGCCAGGAGGAACGGTGATCTCCACGTTCCCGAAAACGCACCGGATCTCGATATGTGATTCGCCAGAGCCGAGACGGACGTTCGTGAGGTCGAGCTCGACGTTCCCCATGAACGAGACCACGCGGAACGAGCGAGGAAGAATCCAGTCGCCGTCGCGGTTGGTGCTCGAGAGGAAGGCGACAGCGCCGCGCCGGTCGGGCACGAGCTCCTCGGCGATCACCATCGGCGATGACCCACGCTCGGACGCGGGTACGAGCGGAGAGACAGGTCGTGTCGAGTTCACGAGTACACTGACGGGGTTGCCCGGGCGCGAGTTTCGTCAGGCCGGGCGGCAGGCCGCCCGAAATTTGCACTAGCGGGCGGTATGAACAAGCGCCTTTCGCTGGCGATCACGGCCTTCGTCTTTGCGCTCACCGCCTGCTCCGACGTGTCCACCCGTCCGGAGGAGGGTGGCGTACGACCTGACACCACACAGCGTCCGGACACGACGCAGGCGCCCGTCGACACGACCGGGGTCTCACAGCGCCGGCTCATCGAATGTCCCACGACGCAGACATCGACCAACTCGGGCCTGCTCGGAGTGCTGGGCGGCACGATCGCGGCGGCCGGAACCTCGATCTCGCTTCCGGCGGGCTCGGTGCTCCTCGGGACGCTCATTCGCGTGACCGTGCCTGCCTCGACCTACATGGAGGTCGACGTCACCGCCAATGATCTACAGAGCTTCCTGTTCCTGAAGGCCGTCACGATCACGATCGACTACTCGCGTTGCCCCGCGAGCGTCACGGCGGGCAAGACGCTCACCGTCTGGCACATCAACACGCAGACGAAGGTGTTGATCGAGAACATGCACGGCGTCAACGACCCCGTGCAGCGGAAGATCTCGTTCACGACGGACCATCTCTCCGGGTATGCGATAGCGCAGTAACGAACCTGGAACGGCAGAGGTGCTAGAGGCGCTAGAGGGTCAACCCCCCGGCGCCTCTAGCGCCTCTAGCGCCTCAAGAACTCCACAACCTTCGGCCACGCGTCCGCCTGCGCGCGCGCGTTCGCGGCCGGTGTCCCACCCGTCTCGATTCGGCCACCCGCGATGCGGGTGGACCCTGACGGGAGAAATGCCTTGCCGATCAGGTGACCAGCCCCGGCGTACGCCAGGAGGCGGTCGTGCGCGTGGCCGCCTCGCTCAGCGCGCCGCCGCATGATTCGCTGCGCCATGAGCAGCGAGGGCCAGAGCTGATCGTCGTCGCCCGCGATCAACAACAGGGGTCCGCGAATCCGCTCGACGGCGATCGTCGCGCCATCCGGGGCACGCTGAAGCCGGTTGAGGTAGTTGACGACTGGCCTAACGGGCGCTCCGGGCGGTACTGGAACCGGCGGTAGTTGCGGGACGGAAATGATTCCCGTCCCGGCGGAGGTCCACGACGGCCGCGATGCACCGGAGCAAATGCAATCCCAGGCGACTGAGCTTGGCGCGTAGGCGACGACCGCCTTCACCCGCGGCGAGCGACCCGCGACGAGAAGCGCCGCTTCCGCACCCTTCGACGTTCCGAGAAGAGCAACTCCCCCGCGCGCGACCCCTTCGTGCGCATCGAGCCAGGCAAGCGCGCGCTCGAAGTACTCCAGCGGGATTTCGCCGAGCTCCGTCGGAAGGCCTTCAACGCCGAAGTACGCGAGGCTGAGCGCGGCAAATCCATTAGTCGCCAGCAACGCGGCAACCTGGTCCGCGTACCCGCCCTCCGATCCACCGAGGACGAGAACCCCCGGCGCGGGTGCGTCTGCCGGGAGATAGAGATGCCCGCGCAGGCCTCCCTCGGTCACCGCCACCTCGCGCACGACCGGTGCTCGGAATTGCCGCTCGATCGACACCGAGTCGAGCCGAGCGCCGCTCGAATCTGTCAGGACGATGCTCGTGACGATGCTCGTCGCCTCACGAGTGAGAAACCGAAGGCGATCGTCGTCGTCACCGTCCGCGCGCATGCCGCTGAAGATGCCGCCGGGGCCGAGGTCTCCGTAGCTCGTCGATAGCGGGACATCGCGCTCGACGTCGATCGTCCCGCGCGCATCCGCGCGGTAGGTGGCAAATGCTGTCCAACGCCGCCCGGCATCGTCGATGGCCGCGGTCTGCACGCGAACGATGCGCCCCGCGGAAAGGCCCGATCCCCGAATGGAAACGGGTCGATCGATCGGTGCCACGCCAGGCACGTCCAGGCGCTGCGCGACGGCGACGTCGCACACGAAGAGGCAGGCAGCAGTGACGAGTCGGACTTTCACGGCAATCGAGGCATACCGCTTGGACAGTTTGGGATGCCAAGAGGTTGATTCGCTTCTCCCTCTGGCATCACGTCGCCGCGCTGACATATTCGGACGGTCACGCGAGCCCATGCAACCCTCCCAAAGCCCCGACGTTCGCCCCCGTCATCACTGGGTGGTCCGCGTCACCCACTGGGTGAACGTGCTCGCCGTCGTGCTCATGGTCGGCAGCGGGTTCCAGATCTTCAACGCCTTCCCCGCGTTCGCTCGAAAGGGCGAGACGTTCTGCTGCTACCCCTTCGAAGGCGATCCGCTTCCCGGGTGGATGACCTTCGGCGGGTGGCTCGCCGGCGGGCGCAACTGGCACTTCGCGGCGATGTGGCTCCTGGTGGTGAACGGTCTCATCTACATCGCATTCATCTATCTACACGGCGAGTGGCGAGACCTCGTGCCACGCCGCGGACATTTCCGTGACTCGTGGGAGATGGTCAAGTTCTATCTTTTCCTCCGCAAGAATCACCCGACGCAGGGGAAGCACAACGCGCTGCAGCGTGGCGCCTACTTCGCCATGCCGATCGTCGGCCTCGTGCTGGTGCTCACCGGGCTCGCGATCTGGAAGCCGGTGCAGCTCGGCCTCATTACGACGATGTTCGGTGGCTTCGTATGGGCGAGATACTGGCACTTCGTCGCCACGTGGCTGCTCGTCCTGCTGTCCGTCGTGCACGTGTTCATGGTCATCGCCGTCGATCCGTACTCGATCCGCGCAATGGTCACCGGCCGCTACAAGGAATCGTGGTCTCCTGAAACGCGCAACGCGCGCCCCTTCGTTCACCTGCTGCCACGCCGAAGCTCGTCTATCGACATGGACCAGGAGCCGAGGCAACCATGAAAGACAATCGTGACCCCTCACGCTTCCTGGATCGCCGGTCATTCATTCAGCTCACCGGCGCGGCCGTCACGACCACGTTACTCGGCTGCGGGTCACGCGGCCCAGAGGACGCACAAAGGGCGTTGCGGTGGGCGGAAGGCAAGAACGAAGGCGTCGAACGCGCGCTCTTTCGACACACATCGATCGATCGCGCATCGAGCTCCGCCAAGCTCGCCGGTGACGCCTTCCCCGTCTACTACGTGTCGAAGACGCTCCCGGTGTGGGATGCGTCGGTGCGGGGGCCGTGGTCGCTCGAGGTCAGCGGACTCGTGAGGCGCCCGCTCAAGCTCTCGCTCGACGACCTCCTCAAGCTCAAGCAGACTCGGCAGCGCGTGAACCACTACTGTGTCGAAGGATGGACCGCGGTGGCCGACTGGTGGGGCGTCCGCGTGTCAGAGCTGGCGCGGCTGGCCGACGTGTCGCCGGACGCGAAGTACGTCGACTTTCAATCGTTCGACGACGGCTATCACGAGAGCTGGGACATCGAGAGCGCGCTTCATCGCCAGACGCTGATCGCGTACGCGATGGACGGCCGCCTCCTCGCACCGGCGCACGGCGCCCCGGCTCGGCTGCACTCACCGATCAAGCTCGGCTACAAGAGTACCAAGTTCCTGACGCGCGTCGTCTTCATGCCCGAGCGCAACGGCGGCTATTGGAGCGATCAGGGCTACGAGTGGTACGCTGGCACGTAGCGAGCTAGTGGACTGCGTCTGTATTACGGAGTGCATGCTCAACGAGCCGATCCAACCGCAGAAGGCCGCAGGGGGACAGGGACTCCGTGAGGACCAAGTCGTCAACCCCTCGCCCAAATGGCAGCAAATGCTGCAAAAGGCAATGCGTTGTGGCTTTCTCTGCGGCCATTGGACGAGGGAAAGGGGCTCTCCGCGAGGAACAACTCCGTGTGTTGCGCCTTCTGCGGTTACATGCCCCTGCACTCACCAACTCGGACACAACTTCACTAGATCGGCCGGAAGAGCTCCTCGAGCGGCATCTCGAATGGGTCGGTCGCGCCGTTAGGCCTCCAGACCAGGCATTCGTTTTCCGTGCGTGGGAAGAGGTCGACCTGCGTCCAGACCTCGGCGCTGCGATTCTCGGCGTCGATGACCCAATAGAGCGGAACGCCGACATCCTGGTACAGATGGCGCTTCGTGAACCGGTCGGCGCGGACGCTGCTCGGGCTCAGGACCTCGATGGCCAGGTGCAGGGTCGTGACCTTCGACCAGGTCAGTGTGCGTGCTTCTTCGGTGGGCACGACGAAGACATCGGGCTGAACGAGCGTGTCGGGTCCCCAGGAGATGTCCGACGGGGAGGCGAACGCATGCCCGACGCCCTCGCGCGCGACGTAGGTCCGGAGCGCGACGAGCAAGCGGGCGACGACCTCCTGGTGCCACAGTCGCGGGGCCGGCGTCACCAGCAGCTCGCCGTACACGGTCTCGTACCGCGGCCAGTGGCGCGTCTCGTCGATGAGCGCGCGCACCATCTCAGCGGTGTGGTACAGCGGGGCGGCCATGCCCATAGTCTCGCCTCGGCGGCAGCGGGGATGCAAGAGTGTTGCACCCCGCACGCTGCGCTGCCCCGACCAGCACTACGTCATCGCCCTGTCGCCGCTCTAGGCAAACCGTTTCAACGAGCGCTCGCGCGCCTTCTGCGCCTCGATGTCTCGATTGCGCGGAGGGGCGTTCGTCTTCAGCGACGCGATGAGCCGGTTCGCCGCGTCGGTGACCTCGTCGACAGCGAGGTTGAACGCGGCTTCGTTCGCTTTCGAGGGCCGCGCGGTGCCGCTGAGCTTGCGAACGAACTGCAGCGCCGACGCACGAATCTCATCCTCGGTGGCAGGCGGCTCGAAGTTGGCGAGTGTCTTGATGTTCCGGCACATATGCAATGATTTGGCGGGAAACGACCGCGGGGATATCTCGAAGTTATCAGTCGAACGCGACGCTGCCTACTCCCTCAGTCTTTTTGGGCTGCGCGAGAGAGCTCCTCGCGTCAGGAATTTGAACCGGGATCCAGCAACGCCCGAAAGCGTTTGACGTCACCAACACGGGGAATGTTGTTGAACATGACATAGCATTCCCTGCCCTCCGGAATCCATCGGCGAATCTGCTCCAGCTCTTCGTCCGAATAAGACGCGTAGTGGCTCTTGTTTCCGTGGAGACGCCAGTACGTGAGCTCCGGAGTGAGCGACGGTCGAAGGAACGGATCCACCGCGTGAATGAGCCCGAGACCTCGGCACAGGTCGAGCACGACGTCGTCCGCCCACGGACCACGTGGCTCCCAGAGGTAATGCACATCCTCCTCACGGCCGATGGTCGCGAAGAACCGCCGCATCGCCTCGATGTTCGCTGGCGTCTGCCGAAAGCTCGCCGGGCACTGAAAGAGGATCGCCGTCGCGCGAAGGATGCGCGCGGCCTCGAGCGTCGTCTGCCACGCGGCGAGCACGGTATCAGTGACGCGAAAGCCACCGGCCTCCGCTTTGGCGCGCTCGTCGAACGGCCGTCGGAGGCGTCGGTACGTCCGACTCGCGCCGAAGTGGGTAATCACCTGCCACGCCTTCATCGTGAACTCGAACGCTTCGGGCGCCCGCGAGCGCCACCGCTCGAGCGTGGCCCGCGGTGGCGGGTCGTAGAAGGTCTGCTGCACCTCGACGACCGGGAACTGCTTCATGTACGCGGCGGCACCGATGGTGAAGCCGCACATCCCGAGCTTCATCGTCACAGCCTGTCACAATGCAAATAGCAGGCGGCACAGGGTTGACGTGGGACGTCGCCCTGGGCATGTTATTTGCATCGTCACAGCCTGTCACAATGCAATTAGCGGGCGGCACAGGCTTGACGTGGGACGTCGCCCTGGGCATGTTCCGGGTGCGCGGCGATTTCCCCGATTTGACGGGCCGCGCACGGGAGCAATCCCGCACCAAACCGTCTAAGTCGCGGCGAAACGGCCTGCGACTCCTCGGAGTCGCGGGCCGTTTTCTCGTGAGGCGGGGGACCTCAACTGGAAGGACATGACCATGGCCATCGCCACACGACCTCGCCCCGCTTCCCGCAGCGTGCTCCACGTCTTCACCTCGGAGTCGGTCTCCGAAGGTCACCCCGACAAGGTGTGTGACTTCGTGGCCGACAGCGTGCTCGATGCGCACCTCGAGCAGGACGCGTCCGCGCGCGTCGCGTGCGAGGTCCTCTGCAAGGCCGGGAATGTCGTCCTGGCGGGCGAGATCACATCGAGCGCCCGCGTCGATCACGAGGCGATCGCGCGCGCCGCGATTCGCGCGATCGGCTACAACGATCCGGCCGAGGCGTTCCACGCCGACGGGGTGCGCGTGACGCAGCTCCTCTCCCACCAGGCTCAGGAGATCAAGCAGGGCGTCGATATCGGCGGCGCCGGCGATCAGGGACTCATGTTCGGGTATGCGACCGATGAGACCGAGGCGCTGATGCCGCTCCCGATCCTGCTCGCCCACGCGCTCGCCGCGCGGCTCACTTCGGA
>DATFFP010000046.1:0-17508 GCA_035249985.1 Gemmatimonadaceae bacterium | reverse complement strand
GGCGACGCCTGCACGCGCACGATTGGATACTGGAAGAACCACGCGGGCTTCGGACCGCAGGGGGATTTGGTCACGCCATTGCTCCCGCTGTGGCTCGGAACGAGCGGTGGCGCCAAGAGCGCGCACGTCACGACCGCCGCGCTCGCCGTCGCCTTACTCGACAAGAGTGGGGATGCGTCGAACGGCATCAACAAGCTGTATGCGCAGCTCCTCGCGGCAAAGCTGAACATTGCGAACGGTGCGAGTGGCTCGGTGGTGCTGCAGACGATCACGCAGGCGGATCTATTCCTCGCGACGCACGCCGCCGCGGACTGGAGCTCGTTGTCGTCCAGTCAACGACAGCAGGTGCTGGCGTGGGCCGCGACGCTCGATGACTACAACAACGGGAAGATCGGTCCGTCGCACTGTACCTGACCCCCGGCACGGAATCCTGGCGCACGTAGGGCATAACGAGCCAGGAAGGGAACGAGGAAGTCGATTGGAGACCTCTCCGGTTGACTTCCTCGTTCCTCGTTTCCTGAGGTGATGACACTCTCTTGACATTGGCGGGCCGGAAACGAATGATTCGCCGCCCCAAATCGGGCTTCGACGCGGAAGTCCATCTCTGTACTCCGGTCTCACCGTCAGAGAGGTATCCATGATCCGGAAGCAGCTCGCACGGCCCGTCTCTGCACTTGCGTGCATCCTCGTCGTCACCGCCTGCGCCGATGCGGTCGCACCCACCGCACCCGATGTCAGCCTTGCCGCGCAGGGCGGAAAGGACCGTCTCGCGTCGTGGTTCGATCAAGCATCGCCGGCGGTGATGGCGCTCCCTGGCGCCGTGTTCGCTGACCACGATGAGAGAGCCAACAAGCTCGTGTTCGGCGTCGAGAACGCCGCGGCGATTCCTGGAATTCGCGTTGCGCTCGCCAGGCTCGGCGTGCCGAGCTCCGCGTACGAGATGGAGGTGACGGAGCCCATCTACCAGATGGCGACGCTGCGGGACGTGTTCCGGCCAACGCAAGCCGGAATTCAGATCCATTTCGGCCAGTACCTGTGTACGATGGGCTTCAACGTTTCGCACAGCGCCGGCCGCTCGTTCATCACCAACTCGCATTGCACGAACCGGCAGGGCGGCACGGAGGGAACGCAGTACTATCAGCCCTCGAGCGGAATCAACGGCACCGTCATCGCCACCGAGGCCGCCGACCCTGGCTACTTCCGCGGCGGAGCGTGCCCCAAGGGGAAGAAGTGCCGCTACAGCGACGCCTCACGAGCGCTCTACGCGAGTGGAACCGCGTCGAATCAGGGCGACATTCTCAAGACGACGGGCGCCAACAACGGCTCGCTCACCGTCGCGGGAGTGTTCACGATCTCGTCGCAGGACAACACCACGAGCAACTTCGCCCTCGGCACCGTCGTGAACAAGGTCGGCCGAACGACCGGGTGGACGCAGGGTGAGGTCACGCGCACCTGCGTGCACACGGGCGTTCAGGGCACGAACATCGCGCAGCTCTGCCAGACCTTCGTGAGCAATCCCGGCGGCGCGGTCGTCGTCGGCAGCGGCGACAGCGGCTCGCCCGTCTTCCGCATTACGAGCGGCGACAACGTGCAGCTCGTCGGCATTCTCTGGGGCGGAAGCTCCGACAACCGTACGTTCATCTACAGCCCGCTCAAGCAGATTCAGGACGAGCTCGGCGCGGTGACGGCGACGAAGTAGGAGCTAGGAGTCAGGAGTCAGGGGTCAGGGGTCAGGGGTCAGGGGTGGAAAGGCGCGGCAGCGAAGCTGCCGCGCTCATCTATGAGGGGCCGCACGCGCGAAGCGCGGCGGCCCCTCTTCCACCCCTGACCCCTGACCCCTGACCACCAATTCCTATCTCACGCCTTCCGTGACGACAGCCAAACACCCGCCAACACCATCACACCGCCGATGATCGCGGTCATCGTGATTGCTTCGCCGAGAATCAGCACGCCGCTGACGACGCCGATGACCGGGCTCAGATTGATGAATGCTCCGACGAGGCTCGCGTCGATGTCACGCAGCGCGCGGCTGTAGAGCAGGTAGCTCGCGGCGGACGCCAGTCCACCGAGATAAAAAATGGCCAGCCAGCCGTCCCGCTGGATGGAGGAGAGCGAGACCTCCGCGTTCTCGACGAGCGCGACGGGAACGAGCATGACAGTGCCGATCAGCGAGATGACGGCGGTGACCGCGATCGGATCGGCGTCCGAGATGCGCTTGGCGAGAATCGTGTACGTGCTCCACGAGAGCACCGACGCGAAGGCCAGCGCATTGCCGAGGAGCGGATTGCGCGCGGACGCGTCGTCCTGGGTCGCGACGATCAGCACGACGCCGACGATGGCGAGGCCGATGCCCGCGAAGCGCTGGCGCGTCACGCGCTCACGCAGCCAGAACACGGCCATGACGGCGACGATCGCGGGAAACGCGCTCTGGATGAGCGCGGTCCGCGAGGCGCTTGTGTAGGCCAGCGCGAGATTGAAGAGGACGTAGTACAGCGCGACGCCCGTGATCGCCATGAGGAAGAGCGTCTTCCACGGTATCGGTTGCGGAAGTCGCTTCAGTCCCCCGCGCGCGAGCGCGAGCGGAACGAGCAGCAGGCACGCGACCGCGTAGCGCAGCAGCGCGAACATCATCGGCGGCACCGCATCGAGCCCGCTCTTCGTGACGACGTACGCGAAGCCCCAGATGAGGATCGCGATGAGAAGGAGGACGTAAGCGAGCGGGCGGCCGCGCATAGGGTCCGGAAAAGCTAGCCGGCCGGGCAATAGCAGGCTCTTGCCAGGCGCGTAAATAGATGTTCCGTTGAAGCCGGCGGCGACGCCGTCGCCATTTACCGTTTGGCGTGAAGTACCCAGTTGCCGGTCGCCGGCGGAGTTGCCCATGAAGCATCGCGTTCTGCTCGTCAGCGCAACGCTGGCCTTTGCCGCGTGCGCTGATCCTACCGCCCCATCGTTCATCGCCCCACGCCTGAGCGTTCAGGCAACGCCCCAGGAGCTCTTCGCGCGATTCGTCGCGATGGGCACCAGCAACAGCATGGGCGTCGTATCGGCCGGCATCAGCGCCTCCGGCCAGCGGATGGCGTGGCCTGCTCAACTGGCATCGAGAATCGGCGTGCCGTTTTCGATGCCGCTGATTCAGGATCCCGGCTGCTCTCCTCCGCTCTTGGCGCCGCTGGCCGCGAACATGGTGCTCGTCGCCGGGTTCGCCGCGTTCGGCGAGGACCTGGTGAGCGCGGTGATGAACGTGTGCATGCCGCTGCGCGAAGGCACGACGCTGCCGACCAACAACGTCGCGATCTCCGGCGCGAAGGCGCGCGATGCGCTGCACACGACGCCCGAGCACGAGGCCGCGCACAACCCGCAGGCGGGCGTGATGTACAGCCGGGTGTTGCCGCCGGGACACACGCAGGTGACGGCGATGCTGGCGCAGCAGCCGACGTTCGTGTCGGTCGAGCTCGCCGCCAACGAGGTGCTTCCCGCGAGCACCGGCCGCATCTCGGCCATGACGCCGTTCGCGGACTGGGTGCGCGACTATGACCAGATCCTCGAGGCGGTGAAGTCGACCGGTGCGGGTGCGGTGCTCGTCGGTCTGCCGAACAACGCGGCGAACTTCCCCAGCATTCGACGCGCGCGCGAGTTCTTCAATGAATGGCCGGATCTGCTCGCCCTGGGCATCTCGATGAGTCTGAACTGCTACTTCAGCTCGAACTACGTGTTCGTCCCTGGCTACGTGCTCAAGCTCATCTCACGGACGCCGACGACGGCGACGTGCAAGGACGTACCCGGGGAAGTCGACTACGTGCTGACGTCGTCCGACATCAATGCCATCAATGCACGGATGGCACAGATGAACGCGCACATCCAGACGAAGGCGAACGAGAACGGCTACGCATTCTTCAAGCTCGCCGCGCTCTACGATCTGCCGAAGGGGTCGCTCAACCTCTACGACGTGCTCTTCTCGAACAACCCGTTCGGTCCGAACATCAGTCTCGACGGCGTGCACCCGAGCGCGCAGGGTCAGGGCATTCTCGCGAATGCGGCGGTACAGGCGATCAACGCGCGGTACGGGTTGGCGATACCCTAAGGGCCTGCGAACTGCGAACTGCGACCTGCCCACTGTAATGTTCGCAGTTCGCAGTTCGCATTTCGCAGTCGCTCTTCCCCTGTCGCGATGCCGGACGAAGGCCTAGCATTCGCGGAGCATGCTGACCCCCGACCAGCTCCGTGACGTCATCGCCCAGGGCGAGCAGCTCGACGTCGAATTCCGAGGAGAAGAGCAGGGTGCGCTCGACGACCGTGAGCTCGTCGAGACCGTCAGCTGCCTCGCCAACGCGCGCGGTGGGCTCGTGCTCATTGGCGTGGAGGACGACGGGCGCATAACGGGGGCGCGGCCGCGGCACGGCACGTACACCGACGCCCGGCGGCTCGAGCTCATGATCGCCAATCAGACCGCGCCCGCCTGCTCCGTCGAGTGCGGCGTCGTCGCCGTCGACGGACGCGATGTGGTCGTCGTCAGCATTCCGCCCGAGCAGCCGGTGACCGCGACGGTCGCTGGCGTGTATCGCCGTCGAGCGACGGACGTGCACGGCAAATGGAAGTGCGTCCCTTTCCTGCCTCACGAGATGCAGTCCCGCGAGGCTTCGCGCGGCATCATTGATCATTCGGCGCTCGTCGTCCCGCAGGCACAATGGACGGATCTGGATCCGCTGGAGCTCGAGCGGCTGCGTCAGACGATCGCCCGGAACGCCGGACGTGCCGACGCGACGCTCCTGAACCTGCCTGACGAGGAGATCGCCCGCGCGCTCGGCCTCCGCGTTGGGACCGGCATCACGATCGCCGGACTCCTGATGGTGGGCCGCGAGGAATCGGTGCGTCAGCTCATTCCGACGCACGAAGTCGCATTCCAGGTGATGACGGGGCTTCGCATCGCTGTGAACGAGTTCTATCGTCTCCCCCTCATTCGCGTGGCCGAGGTCATTCGCGAGCGCTTCGATGCGCGGAACGAGGAGGAGGAGCTGGCGGTCGGCTCGGTGAGCGTGGGGGTGCCGCGGTACAGCCCGGCGGGATTCCGCGAGGCCCTGCACAACGCGCTGATCCACCGCGACTACACGTCGCTCGGTGCAGTGCACGTGCAGTGGAGCGAGAACGAGATCGAGATCTCCAATCCGGGCGGGTTTCCCGCCGAGGTGCGGCTCGAGAACCTGCTGGTGACGGCGCCGCGCCCGCGGAATCCGGTGCTCGCCAACGCCTTCAAGCGCATAGGTCTGGTCGAGCGGACGGGCCGCGGAATCGACACGATCTTCGAGGGCCAGCTGCGCTACGGCCGCCACGCCCCCGACTACTCGAGGTCGACCGCCGAGGCGGTGCACGTGGTGCTGCGGGGCGGTCCGGCGAATATGGCTTTGACGCGGCTCGTGGCGGCCCGCGACCGACCAGGTCAGCGACTCGGCGTTGAGGAGCTCCTCATCCTGAACGCTGTCGACAGTGAGCGGCGCGTTACTGTCGAGAGAGTGGCGGCACTCGTTCAAAGGGCGGAGCCGGTGGCTCTGTCATTCCTGGAGCGCCTTGTGGAAAGCGGAGTGCTTGAGGCCCGGGAAGAGCGCCGGGACCGGGTTTACCATTTCTCCGCCGCGACCTATCGCGCCCTGGGGACGCCCGAGGCATTCGTCCGGGTCCGTGGGATCGAGCCGATCCAGCGGGAAAGCATGATCCTGCAATACGTTGCGTCGCACGGCCGGATCACGCGGGCGCAGGCGGCCGACCTCTGTCAGGTCGGGCCAAGGGAGGCTCGGGCGGTCCTGGAGAAGCTGGTGAAGCGGGGCGACCTGGTAGTGAAGGGGGAGCGCCGAGGGTCCTATTATGAGCAGGCGGCCGAGGCAATGTCATAAGTTATGAACATTGTCCACAGGAATATGAACATGTCATAAGGGCGCTGGAGGACCGCTGGAGGAGCGCTGGAGCAGCGCTGACCATCACCTAGACCGCACGGCGGCGCCTTCTCAGAGAAGCTCCGAATTCATCGTGAGGCGGTGACGTCGGGCCTCCGCAGGAGCTGCGAGCCGAGGTAGAGCGCAACGACGAGAAGGATCGGCGCCGTGATGACGCCTGGCGTGTATCCGCCCTGCCGCAACGACCACAGCGGATGACCGACGCCGTTGATCGTCTCGATCACCACCCAGATCCACATCAGGCCCGCCGCGGACGGCCACTTCCGTCGGACCGGCCATAGCAGGCACCACAGGCCAAACGCGATGATCGCGATGTTGAGGATGACGAACGTGATCGCGCGATCGAAGGGAAAGAGGCCGGTGAGAAAGCGCGCCGGCGGAAACGACTCCCACAGGCGGCCGAGGTACTCCTCGATCGAGTGCGCGGTCTGAGCGAGCACCAGCCCGGAGAAGGCGGCGATTCGGGACATGTGCGGCCACGATGCTTCCATGGCCGCGCCGAACGCAACTCTTGACAGGATGATCTTAGCTATTTAGCTTATTAGCTAATAAGCGAACCCTGAACGGACTCTACATGGCCTCGCCCGACGCCGTCTTCAAAGCCCTGGCCGATCCCACCCGACGCGAGATCCTGCAGCTCCTGCGCGCAGGACCACTCGCCTCCGGGGAGATCGCCGCGAAGTTCCCGTCCGCATGGGCGACGATCTCGCGCCACCTCGCCGTGCTCCGGGACGCCGAGCTCGTGACCACGGAACGCAACGGATCGAGCATCGTCTACGAGCTCGATACCACCGTCTTCCAGGAAGCCGTCGAACATCTCCTCAACTGGGTGCAGCCCAGAGGATCAAATGCCAAGCGTCGATCGTAGATGGATCCCGCTCGTCCTCATTGGCCTCGCCGCCGTCGCATCGCTGCTCGCGTACGGCTCGCTGCCCCCGACGGTGGAGCTCCGGCTCGACGCCCTGCTGCCATTCGACACGAGCGAGGCCGATCTCGTGCCGCGCTGGCTCGCGCTGTCCCTCATCCCGACCCTCGCGCTCGTGGTGTGGGCTGGATTTCGCGCTGCGCCGACAGCGACCGGTCAGCGACTGGGGCGCTTGCTCCTGCGACGCGCGCCTGACGCGGTGACGAGCCCGGATCAGTTCGCGCGCTTCGCCAAAACCTACGACGCGATCGTGCTCGCCGTCGTCGTGCTCCTGCTCGGCGTTCACGCCGCGATCATAGCCGGCGCGCTCGGCTACACCGATCTCGCGGTGCGCCTCATCCCAGGAGTCATGGGCGCCAGCCTGATCCTGATGGGGAACGTCATGCCACGGCTACGCCCGAACTGGGTGGCCGGTGTACGCACCAGACGCACGCTCGAGGATCCGCGGCTGTGGCGTACGACCCATCGCGCGTTCGGCACGGCGTTCGTCATCTCGGGTGTCCTAACGATCATCGTCGCTCTGGCGGCGCCGCGGTACGGGCTGGTGACGGGACTCGCATCGCTAGTGCTGTCGTGCGTCGTTGGACTTATCGCGTCCACCAAGGCGCCACCAACGACACCGAATACTCGGGATGCATCGGCGCGGTAACAAAGAGCCGTAAAGCAAACCGCCCCGTCCTCGACCTCGAGAACGGGGCGGTTGCGCTGCCGAGTATCAGCTTTCAGGGAAGGGAGCGACGAGCGCCGGCATTATCTGGTTCAGCGTCGAACCGTTGCCGAGCCGGCCAGCACCGCCGGGACCCCAGCAATACACCTCGTTGGTGATGGTGACGGCGCAGCTGTGATCGCCCACGTCGATCGACCGGAACAGAAGTCCGCCCGCGACTGGTGCAGGAAGGAGCGACTGCAGGTCCGTCGTGCCAATGCCAAGACGGCCGCCGGCGTTCGATCCCCAGCAGTATGCCTCGCCGGTGGCGGCGAGCCCGCACGAGTGCGCCTCGCCGGCGGTGATCGACGTGAACGTCAGATCGCCCGCCACACTCTGCGGTGACGTATGAATGGATGCGCCGGGGTCTCCCATGCCAAGGCGGCCCATGTCGGCATTGCCCCAGCAGTAGGCGCTCCCCGTCGACGTCAGCGCGCAGGTATGCGTATCGCCGGCGCTGATCGACGCGAACGTCAACCCGCCGATCACCGGCGTCGGGACCAGTCGGTTGGCGGTGGTGCCATCGCCGAGTTGACCGGACGAGTTCAAGCCCCAACAGTACGCTGCTCCAGCAGTCGTTAGGCCGCAGGTGTGCACGCGGCCTGCCGTGAGCGACGCGAAGGTGTGATCGCCGAGCACGCGCGTGGGCATGGTTTGCACCCCGCCCGCGCCATTTCCGAGCGGCCCGTTCGTGCCCAGACCCCAGCAGTACGCTTCACCGCTCGTGGTGAGCGCGCACGTATGGAACGCACCGGCGACGATTGACGTGAAGCTCAAACCGCCGGCGACGAGCGTCGGAGATGGCTGACTGATGGTCGTGCCGTCGCCGAGCTGGCCGACGTTGTTGAGACCCCAGCAGTAGGCCTGCCCCATCGTCGTGATGCCGCAGCTGTGCGTTTCCGCGGTGGCGATGGCGGTGACAGTATGGCCGCCGGCGACTGGAAATGGTGTGAACCTGTTGGTCAGAAACCCATTGCCGAGCTGACCGAGGCTGCCGAGTCCCCAGCAGAATGCGACGCCAGCCTCGTCGATTGCGCACGAGTGCGAATCGCCGGCGCGGGCGATGACGACGCCTTCTTGTACGGGTGGATCGACAGTCAGCGTTGCGCTGCCACTCACGGACTCGATGGTGGCCGTAATGATCGCCGTGCCTGCGGAGACGGCGGTCGCGAGACTGGACTGATCGACGGTCGCGACGCTCTCATCGGAGCTGCTCCAGACGACGTCAGCGTTCATGGGATTGCCGTTCACGTCGAAGACGGTCGCCACGTACTGCTGCGTGCCGCCGGGCTCGAGGGTCACCTCGGCCGGCCCCACCTCGATGCTGCCGACGACCGGCGCGGGCTCCTCGACGATCACCGTCGCGTTTCCGCTCACGCGCTCGGCGGTCGCCGTAATGATCGCGGTTCCTTCGGAGATGGCGGTCACGAGCCCCGCCTGATCCACGGTCGCGATGCTCTCGTCAGAGCTGCTCCACATGACCGTCGCGCTCATCGGATTGCCGTGCAGGTCGCTGAGGGTCGCGACGAACTGCTGCGTCCCGCCGGGCTCGAGCGTCGCTTCGAGCGGCGCGACGTCGATGTCACCGACGACGTTCGACTCGATGCGGAACTTGATCGGCAGCGTGCGGCCGTCGACGAGACCCATGATCTCGTCGGTGTCGAGGTTCTTGAAGCCGCTGCCGTTGGGGGCGGGCTGCACGTCGGCGTAGCCGAGCAGGACGTCATTGACGCCGGCGCGAACGGAGATGCGGTAACTGTTGGTGGTGCTCAGCGTGAACTGATCGGTATGCCAGTTGACGTGGTAGTACCCGTCCTGAATGCGGACGACCTCGCCGCCCGGACCGGACGTCATTGTGTACGTCGCGAGCACGGGACCACACGCATCCTCGATGAGCTCGCAGATCTCGACCGTGGGCAGGAGCGATGCGTCGAAGGTGCCGCTGACGGTCGGGTTCTTGACCATCGGGGGCAGCCAGTAGAAGCCGGCTTTATAGTCGCGCGCCGCGTCGGCGATGGCGAAGCTCGGGGTGGCGTTAGGCGCGGTGGCAAGTCGATCGCTGCAGGCGAAGACGGACGCGAGCAGCGGGACGAGCAGCAGGCGGGGGCGCATTCGGGGTATCCTCGAAGGAGGGGTAGTCGAGGCGTGCCGTTCCCCCTATAGACGATTTCAGAGAGTCCTCCATTTGTGCCCTCCGTCACTGACATCCGTGTGCACGCCAGGAAGCCCGTGCTTAGAGAGTTCTCACGTGGTAGAGCGCGAATCACTCCTCCTTCGCGGCCCGCGCGAGATCCTCGTCGTCGCCAGCCAGCAGCAGCGTGTCGGAGTCCTTGAGCGGAGCGTCGGGAGACGGCGCCGGCACGATCCGGTCGGCCAGGACATCGTGCACGGCCACGACCGAGATCCGAAACCGTTGGGGAAGCCGCAGCTGCCGGAGATTCTTTCCGATCCATGCGCGGGGCACCGCCATCTCCTGGATGCTGAAGTCCGGGCCGAGCCGAACGTAGTTCAGGATCGCGGTGCTCGAGATTCGCGTCGCGAGTCGCATCGCCGAGTCGCGCTCCGGGAAGATCGTTTCCGTCGCGCCGAGCTTCTCCATCACGCGCGCGTGCTCGGAGGAGACGACCTTGACGTAGACCTCCGGAACGCCGAGGTCGCGGAGGACGAGCGTGCTCAGGATGCTGGCGGTGATGTCGTCGCCCGTGCTCACAACCGCGGCGGCGGCGTCGCGCGCACCGAGCCGCTCGAGCGTCGACAGGCTCTGCCCGTCGGCCACCGCCGCGCGCGTGACGCGCGGCGCGATACGCTCGACGACCTCCTCCTTCCGGTCGACGGCGACGACGTCGTGCCCCTCGGCGTGCAGCGCCTCGGCGATCGTGCTTCCGAAGTTGCCGAGCCCGATGATGAAGAATCGTTTCATGGGTGATGGTCAGCCGACGACCACGTCCTCGTGTGCATAACGAAATTGATCACGACGGCCGCGGTGAGCGGCCAGGGCGAGCGCCGCGGCGAACGTCAGCGGGCCAACGCGGCCGACGAACATCAGAAAGATCGTGATCCACTTCCCCGCATCTGACAGGGTTGGTGTTGCTCCCATCGACAATCCAACGGTGTTGATCGCACTCGCCGCCTCGAACATGATCGTGAGGAAGCGCGCGTGCCCCTCCGTGATGCCCGTGTGCTCGGTGTAGGTGTAGAGAAAGATGCAGACCGTCAAGAGCGCGAACGCGGTGAGCGCGAGGCCCACGGCGCGCTGCATGGTCTCCTCGGGGATCGTCCGACCCCAGACGTTCACCGTTTCGCGTCCGCGAAAACGCGACCAGGCGAGCAGGACGAGGAGCGCGATCGTCGTCGTCTTCACGCCGCCGGCCGTCGACCCCGGGGAGCCGCCGACGAACATGAAAAGGATGGTGAGAAAGTTCGTGCTGTCGGTGGCGCTCGCGTAGTCGATCGAATTGAAGCCGGCTGTGCGTGGCGTGACGCTGAGGAACAGCGAGTTGATGAGCCTGTGCGGCAGCGGCAGGTCGGCGAGGGTGACGTGCCACTCGAAGATCGCGAACAGCGTCCAGCCGGCGACGAGGAGCACGGCGCTTGTGCCGAGCGCCAGGCGTGAATGCAGCGAGAGCCGGAAGCGTGGGCCGGAACGTCGCGCGCGGCGCCACAAGTGCGCTTCCTCGATGGTGAGGAAGCCCAGGCCGCCGGCGATGATCAACACCATGATGACGATCAGCACGACGGGCGAGCGCTGAAAGCCGATGAGGGAGTCGGAGAATACCGAGAATCCGGCGTTGCAAAAGGCGCTCACCGAGTGGAAGACGGCGGGCCACGCGGCGGCTTTCCACCCGAGATCCGGCGCCCACGCCAGGTAGAGAACCGCTGCGCCCGCCGCTTCCAGGAGCAGCGTGAACCGTACGACGGTGCGTGTGAGCGACTGCGTTCGAACATGTGGCGCCACCTCCGCCCTGGGAGATACGAGCTGCTCGTGACGGAGCGACAGGCGCCGTCCGAGGGCGAGGATGATGAGCGTGCTGAAGGTGATCATCCCGAGGCCGCCGAGCTGGATGAGCAGGAGGAGAAAGGCTTGCCCGGTAGCGGTGAAATAGGTGGCCGTGTCGACGACGATGAGCCCGGTGACGCACACCGCGCTCACGGAGGTGAAGATGGCGTCCTTCCAGTCGAGGCCTGGACCCGTGTACAGGCCGGGGAGTGTTCGCAGACCTATCGCGCCGAGGGCGATAAGAGCGAGGAAGGAGGCTACGAAAAGCTGAGGCGGAGTGATCTGCCGCCAGAGCGACGCGCGTCGCTGGGGCTCGTGCACCCACAAGTTGATCCAGCGACGCGTGCCTTCGATCGCCACGCTACTCGCCGATGACCTCGTGACGCTTCCCGTCGTCGGGGAGCGCGCGAACCATGTCGGCGGGCCGGCGAGTCGCGGCTGGCATGGCCATAAAATGCGCCTCCCCTCAGGGGCCCGCCACCTCCCGGATCTCGATGCTCGATCCGGGCATCATCAGGCCCGGGCTTTCCCGCGCGACCTCGAGCGCACCCTCGTAGCTCTCGGCGGAAACCAGCATGTAGCCTCCGACGATTTCCTTGGCCTCGGCAAATGGCCCATCCGTCACCCCGGACGCCGTCAGAACTTTCCCGCCGGGCTCGAGGCTACCGCCCATGTCCACGATGCTCGCCTTGAACTTCTCCTTCCAGGCGTGGAACACGGCGCGCATTTCGTCCATCTGGGCGGCGGAGGGCTGCTGCCGCTCCCCCGGCACGCGCCGGTGGATGCAGAGGTATTTCCGGTGTGGCATATCGGCTCCCATGGTTTTCGCCGGCCGTATTGCCAGCGCTATCACTCACGTCGAACGAGTTCGGGAAATTCGACAGGAATTCCCCGGGGCGGGTCGCGCGAGCAATGCTTCGAAGCGTGCCGAGCATTTTTTTGTACCGGGCAGGCAACCGCATAAGGATTGCCCGGCCCGGGCGATGACGGCAGCTTCCCGCGCATGCCACGCTATGCGGCGTTTCTCAGGGCTGTGAGCCCGATGAACGCGAAGATGCCGGAGCTGAAGAAGGCCTTCGAGGCGGCGGGCTTCGAAGACGTGAAGACCGTACTCTCGAGCGGGAACGTCGTGTTCAGCGCTCGCGCGGCGTCAAACGCGTCGATTCAGAAGAAGGCGGAAGCCGCGATGGAGAAGCGACTCGGCAAATCGTTTCTTACCATCGTGCGGCCGGTGGACGCGTTGCGCGAGCTGCTGGCGAGCGATCCCTACGACGCGTTCGGGCTGCCACCCAACGCCAAACGCGTCGTCACCTTTCTGCGCGAGAAGCCGATGACAAACCTCGATCTGCCGATCGAGATGGATGGTGCCAGTATCCTATTAATGAAAGGCAGCGAGATCTTCAGCGCGTACGTGCCGAGCCCGAAGGGCCCCGTGTTCATGACGCTGATCGAGAAGACGTTCGGGAAGGCGGTGACGACGCGAACGTGGGAGACGGTGACGAAGGTCGCGCGGAAGGAGTGAAACCGCGACAAAAAAACCATCGCTTTTCTGACGTATCGAGAAAAATCACCCCTTCGGGTGATCTCGCCAGAGCGACAGAACAGACATAGTGTCAGCAATACACCTGGCCTCGTCACCTTCCGATCGGAGTGGTCCATGCAACCGATGCAGCTCGGCAATTTCTCCGTCAGCCTCGCTGTCAAGGACCTCGAGGCATCGCGCGAGTTCTACGAGAAGCTCGGCTTCGTGGCGTTCATGGGGGATGCGTCGAATGGATGGCAGATCCTCAAGAACGGTCGGGCGGTCATCGGCCTTTTCCAGGGCATGTTCGAGAAGAACCTGCTGACCTTCAACCCGGGATGGGACGAAAACGGGCAACCGGTCGAGCCGTTCACGGACGTTCGTGAGCTGCAGCGCCGTCTGAAGGCGCAGGGCGTGGCCCTCGTGATGGAAGCGGACGAGAGCACGACGGGGCCCGCGCATTTTGTGGCGCTCGACCCCGATGGGAACACGATTCTCGTCGACCAGCATCGATGAGCTGGCGTCGAAGGCGGTGCTTCGCCAACCATGAACGCGACACGGCAATCCTTCCGCGGCTGCCTCCTCGGCGGTGCGATCGGCGACGCGCTCGGCGCGCCCGTCGAGTTTCTGAGTCGCGCGCAGATTCGCGAGCGTTACGGTGAGCGGGGCATCGGGCGCTTCGATGTCGCGTACGGTCGCGAGGGCGCGATCACCGACGACACTCAGATGACGATGTTCACCGCCGAGGGGTTGTTGCAGGCGCTGAGCCGGCGTCGGAGTGGAATCGAGGAGGCGCCGGAGCTCGTTGTGCATCGCGCGTATCTGCGGTGGCTCAGGACGCAGCGCTTTACCGGCGAGCTGGACTCGTCAGGCAGTGAGATGAGTGGATGGCTGATCTACGTGACAGCGCTCCATGCGCGCCGCGCGCCGGGGACGACGTGCCTGTCGGCGCTCATGGGCGGACGCATGGGCAGGCCGGGCCATCCATTGAACGCCAGCAAAGGGTGCGGTGGCGTGATGCGAATCGCTCCCTGCGCACTGGTGAAGGAGTGGGATCCTTACGAGCTGGCGAACAAGGTCGCGGCGATCACACATGGCCACCACAGCGGCTATCTGGCCGCTGGCGCGCTGGCGGTAATGATCAGAACAGTGCTCGAGGGGCATGGTATCGCGAAGGGAGTGTCCGCCGCTCTCGTAAGGCTCGTGCCGGAGCCGGGTGGTGCGGAGACGATGGACGCGCTGAGACAGGCGACCGCGTTATGGAAGGCAGACGGCCCCGATGGCGACGTCGAGCAGCTGGGGCAAGGATGGGTGGCTGAGGAGGCGCTGGCGATTGGCGCGTACGCCGCGATGGTCGGCGAGACGGACTTACGGAGAGGGCTAATGATCGCGGTCAATCACTCGGGAGACAGCGACAGCACGGGCGCGATCGCCGGGAACATCCTCGGCGCCGTTCATGGCGAGGACGCGTTGTCGCTGTTGGCGTTCGGTGACGTCGAGCTCCGTGGTGAGATCGTCAGGCTGGCGGACGATCTCTTCGACGCGTGGATGGATCAACCGGGGTGGCCGGAGCGTTACTCCGCGAAATAGGGGACAGCAACGGCTTTTTACCGCAGAGGACGCAGAGGGCGCAGAGGACGGCAACTGCAAAAGCTTTGGAAAAGGCTCCTGCAGTTGAAGTTTCCTCTGTGTCCTCCGCGTCCTTCGCGGTGAAAACCAACCGTTGAATGCAGCTCATTGCATCGGCGGCTGGAGGAGCGTTTCCAGTCGTCCAAGGAACTGGGCCTGCGCCGGGTTGATCTTTGTCTTCGCTTCCGCGATCGAGAAAAACTCGGCGCGGTCGATTTCGGGGAAGGTTTGCCATCGTCCCGAGCGCGGCGGCCATTCCTTCTTGAAGGTGTTGCTCCTGATGGCGGCCGGATCGAGGTCGCCCTCGAAGGCCCAGGCGACGACGGTTTTGCCGCCCTTCTGAAGGACTTCGCCGAGCGCGACGAAGTCGCCCTCGGGTCTGGTGCCGGTCTCCTCCTCGAATTCGCGCCGGGCGGCGGCGAGCTGATCTTCGTCCTCGTCGACGAGCCCTTTGGGGATGGTCCAGGCGCCAAGGTCCTTGTTGGTAAAGAAGGGGCCGCCGGGGTGGGCAAGGAGAACCTCGAGATGACCCGCGCGGAGGCGGTACATCAGGAGGCCGGCGCTAATCTTGGCCATGCGGGTTAAACGGGCGAAACTGAAGAACGAGGAACGCGGAACGAGGAAGTGGCGAGTTGAGGCCCGGTTCGCGCGTCCTCGTTCCTCGTTCCTCGTTCCATTCCGTTCCTCGTTTGCCTTAAAAAACCTCTCCCCGGTCCTCCTGCTGGCGGGCGCGGATCGACTCGTCGAGCTGGTCGGCGTCGAACGCGGCGGCCTCGTTAGGATTGCTCGCCCGCGCCTCCTCGTTTGCCTGAACATCCGGGGAGCGACCCGGCGAGGTCACGCTCTGTTCTCCAGCCTGCTCGGCCTTCGCGGCGCGGGTGCGCCGGCGATCGGGCGCGCCTTTTCGTCTTTCCTCGGCCATGAGACCCTCCGCTATTTCTGACGGATAGCCGCAATTGCCAGGCCCGCGCCTTCGGCGGGCTGCCTTCCAACCTTTCGGGGCTTCGCGGCCACGAATGGATGTGACTCCTTCTGTCCAACGACGGACCACCCGGGGCGATCGCCTCTCACCGATTGTCGATGTGCAGCATCCAACGCGCGAAACGGTGAGGCAACCGCCTCTGTCAGAGGATGATGCCTTCACACGGTTCTACCATGAGCACGCGCCGCGCGTTTACATGCTCGCGCTGCGCCTGTGCGGAGACACGAACGACGCCGCTGAGGTGCTGGCGGAGACGTTCGTCAGTGCCTGGCGCGGACTGCCGCGCTTTCGCGGAGAATCGAGCGCGCATACCTGGCTTCACACGATCGCCGTTCGCACCTGGCGCGGCGTTCTGCGAGGGCGGGGCCGCGGTCACCCCACAGTGGCACTCGATGATGATGAGTCGAGCGCCGATTCGGCCTATGGAATTGCCGCGCAATACGACGATCCCGGCCATCGCATCGACATCGAGAAGGCGGTCGCGGCACTGCCCGAGGGGGCGCGGGAGATCCTCATTCTCTTCGCCATCGAAGGCTATTCGCATGCCGAAATCGCGGAGATGCTGGGGATCAAGGTCGGCACGGTGAAAGCCCAGGTGCATCGCGCACGGAAACTTCTGCTGGAGCGTCTCGATCGATGAACATCTCACAGCCATCGCATCCCGAACCGCTTCTGCTGGAGGCATACGTCGACGGCACCGCGGCGGTCGACGAGCGGCAGGTCGTCGCGCAGCACATCGAGCGCTGTGCCGAGTGTGCAGCTCATGTCCAACGCGTGCGCTCGCTCGCCGATGAGCTGCGGTCACTTCCGACGACGGCGCGCAGGGTTCCGCCGATCGAAGCCGACGTGCGGCGCCGCGTTGCCGCGCGCGCACATGGCGCGGGATGGAGGGTCGCGTCGCCCTTGATGGCCGCGGCTGCCGCGGCGGTGATCTTCGGCGCGGGAGTGGCCGTAGGGTCAGCTACGCGTGGCGCACCTGAGGCGACTTCCCCACCGCCGACCGATCTTCGGCCGGCGCTCGACGTGCAGCAGGCGGGCACGTCCTTCATCGCGGCACTCGTCAGGCTCAATGCGGCTGAGGGGGCCGATGACGCCCCCGCGATCTACGGGCGCGAGGTTGCTCTGGCGACGCTGTACGGTGCGGCTGCCGAAGCCGTCGCGCCGCTCGGTGCCGACGCCGATGCGTCGGAGCTGCTGGAGCTCACGCGCGCGATGCGCGATCGAGTCGCACGGTCTTCACCGCTGAAGAGGGTGCCATGAATCGAAGAGTACTTCGCCGCATCGCCTGCGTTACCCTTGCCGCCCTCGCGGTCCGGGAAGGGCATGCGCAGGGTGCGTGTTCAGAGAATCGGGCCATGGCGGGCACCATCGGCATCACGCGATTCGAGTGCGTCGGCAGATCGTGCAGCGTCAGTGGCCGCGATGGGCGTGGCGGGTACGCGCACGATTTCGCGGTCGAGCCGCGGGTGGGGGCGGTCGACGCGACGTTTGCTCCCGCCCGGCAGCTCCGCGTGGGGGATGTCGTGCTGGCGATCGACGACGTTCCGATCACCACGCGCGAGGGCGGCAGGCGGCTCGCGAATCTCGCCGTCGGCGACACCATCCGCCTTCGAATACGGCGTGAAGGTCAAGAGGCTGAGCTGGCGCTCGTCCCGGTGCTCGGGTGCAACACGCCGTCGCTTACCGTGCGCATTCCATAACAGACAGCCTTCTTACCGCAGAGAGCGACACTCTTTTTTACCGCAGAGGACGCAGAGGACGCAGAGGAACTTCAACCGCAAGTGCTTTTGGAAAAGCTCCTG
>DATFFP010000045.1:0-24783 GCA_035249985.1 Gemmatimonadaceae bacterium | reverse complement strand
CTCGGGTGAGCTCCGCGCACCGGCGAAGCGCCTAACGGCCGACGGACCGGCGGGCGCGGACGAGGCGCAGCGGCTGCGCGCGGCGGTCGATCGCCTCACCGCCGATCTCGAGCGAAGCCAGGCCCGCTTCCGCGACATCATCGACCGGAACGCCGACGCGATCATCGTCATCGACCATAGCGGCGTCGTGCGGTTCGCCAACCGCATGGCGACGACGCTGTTCGGCGCCGAGCGCGGCTCACTCGTGGGAAGCCACTTCGGATTCCCGCTGGTCGGCGCCGAGACGACCGAGGTGGACCTCCTGGCGAATGGCGAGACTCGTGTCGCCGAAATGCGCGTGGTGGAGTCGGAGTGGGAGGGCGAGATCGCCTACCTCGCCTCGCTGCGCGACATCACGGAGCGGAAACGCGCCGAGCAGAACGCGCGCGAGCTGTTCCGCGAGCACGCGGCGCGCAGCGCGGCCGAGGACGTCGCGCGCCGCCTTCGCTTTCTGCTCGAATCCACCACCGAGCTCACATCCTCGCTGAACCACGAGGCGACATACACGGCGCTCGCCCGCATGTGCGTCAGCGAGATCGCGGACTGGGCGGAGGTGTACAGCCTGGAGGATGGCGTCGTGACGCGGTTGCAGGGCGCCAACTGCGACGCCGCGAAGGCGCCACTCATGCGCGAGCTGCGCAACGTCGTGATCGATCAGGCCAGCCGGCATCCCGTTCTGAGGGTGCTCGAGTCCCGCCAGCCGATGATCGCCGAAACGGCGAGCGACGCGCTCATCGAGTCCACGATCGTCGACGAGCGGCATCGCGACGTCGTTCACCAGCTCGGCATCGCCTCAGTCATGTTCGTGCCGATGGTCGCTCGTGAACGCGTGCTCGGCGCAATCGGCCTGATGCGGTCGAATCCCACTCGGCCGTTCGGTCCCCCGGACCTCGCGCTGGCGGAGGATATCGCCGCCCGCGCCGCACTCGCGCTCGACAATGCGCTGCTTTACGAGGAGGCACAGGACGCCAATCGATCGAAGTCGGACTTTCTCGCGATCGTATCGCACGACCTGCGCACCCCGCTCAACGCCATCATGGGTTACGCCAGGCTGCTGCAGATGGGCGTGCCGGAGCCGGTCCCCGAGAGTGCTCGGGAGCGACTGCAACGTATCAGCACTGCCGCCGAGCACCTGCTGTATCTGCTCGATGAGCTGCTCGAGTTCGCCCGGCTCGAGTCTGGCCGGGAGGAGGCTCACGCGATCGAGGTCGACCTCCGCGACGTGGCACGGGAGGTGGCCACGGTCATCGAGCCGTTGGCACAGGAGCGGAGCCTCCGCTTCGAGCTCGCGATGCCCGACGCGCCACTCACCCTCCGCACCGATCCGGACAAGGTGAGACAGATTCTGCTCAATCTGGCCGGGAACGCGCTCAAGTACACGGAATCCGGACGGGTGCGCGTGGCGTTAGGCGGTGAGCGCGGGCGCCAGGCGGTGATCGAGGTGAGCGATACCGGAGTGGGGATCGCGCCCGAGCACCTCGAGCGCATCTTCGAGCCGTTCTGGCAGGTGGACGCGGGGCAACGGACGCGCGGTCGCGGCACGGGCCTCGGGCTCAGCGTGGTAAAGCGCCTCGTTCAGCTGCTCGGCGGCGAGGTCGGTGTCGAGAGCGAGCCGGGTCGGGGAAGCACGTTCACGGTGACGCTTCCGGCGCTGGCCGACGACGGCGCCACCTCGTCCTAGCGGATCGTGAGCGAGCCGGCTGGATACTCGGGACTCGTGATGGAGGGCTCCAGAAACATGATGCTCACCGCGAACGCGTAGCGTCCCGGTGGGGGGCCGGCTCTCGCCGTCGTGTCGACGGCGAAGCTCTCCTCGAATACCGCCGAGTCGCCGGGAGCAATGGCCCACCTTCTTCGAACGTCGGGACACGCACGGCGAGCCCGGGCCGAGCTCCAGACTGGAGCGCCGTCGCGCTGGTCTGGGGCATACGCGTGAAGATTCAGAACGCAACCCCACACCGCGAAGCGAGCGGTATCGCGCCCGTCGTTCATCAGCCTCGCTCGCGCACGGACGAAGCGCCGGGACGGGCCTACCTGACCGTGGTCCACAGCGGCCTCGAAGCGCACTCCGGGGATCGTCGTTGGAATCGCCGCCGCGCGTGGAGCGCACGCCATCGGGAACACCAGGGCTCCGAATCGAAGAACGACTGGTAAGGCGGCGCGGATGAACGGCATGCTCCGAATCTATCGCGGCGTCCCATCGCTTCGCCCCGTTTCGGCACGACGATCATCCCACGACGATCTTCCCATGAACCAAAAAAAAAACGACCGGGGATCAACCCGGTCGTCAAAGAAGCGCACTTGAGGACGTGTCGCTCAGTACGACGCCCAGTTGTCGGCCCAGGCATTGTCCATGGGGACGATGCCGGCAAAGGGCCGGAGGGCGCGCGCCATGAGACAGGAGTTGTAGCGGAAAATCTTGGTTCCGTTGGCGATGTCGCTCGCCGGCACGTCGACGCCGATCTGCTCGTTGAGGCCGCTGATGGCCGCGCCGCGGATGGTGGTCGACCCGTTGGAGGTGACCGTGCCACCCGCCAGCAGAATGCCGTCCCAGCTTTGACCACCACCGATCGTGAAGTTACCCGAGACGATGAGAATGCCGCGCCCGCTTGCCGGCAGGGCGAGATCGCCCGTCACCTTGATGATCGGCCAGAACGAGGTATCGGCGAAGGCCGCGGAAGTCGGGAACGTCTGCGGTGGGATAGTGATCGTCGGGGTGAGCGACGTTCCACTCAGCACTCCAGCCCAGTCGACGCGCGCCGAGTCGTTCGACGACGGCGGCATCCCGAGGTCCTTGATCGGCGGGTTACCAGCAGGAATCGACGTACCACCGCTCTGCGTGTAGCCGGGATCCGTCGGCACGGCCACGCCGGCAACGGCGGGCAACATGCCGCATTCGTCGACCCCGTTCATCGTCCCCGATCCACCGTTCTTGTTGATGCCGGAGAGACTGGTCCACGCGCCGGGCACGCTCAGGTTCCCCGTTTCCCACTTGAAGATCTGGCCGACGGTGCGCGTCGCGGCGGGCTGGCCAGGCATGCGTGGATTGGTGCGCACACCGGTCGAGCGCAGCGCGTACAGTCCAGGTCTCCCACCAAACGACTGGCGAATGCGCGTGACGACGACATCCGCATAACCGCCACTTTGGACGACGCGAATCGATTCGGACGCCGCGGGCTCACCGGCAAGACCGAACGCAGCACGATCCACGAGGTACCGCTCACGCCCCGATTCGGCGAGCGCGAACGCCTCGATCTGCTCCTGCTGGTTGTCCACCGCGCGCGACTCGTTCGAGTTGATCGTGAACGCGGCGGTGAGCGAGAGCGCGAGGATCACCATCAGCAGGATGACGACCGGCAGCGCCGCGCCACGCCGGCTGCGGCCCGCGAGCGGGCTGACCATCCGAAGCGAGCTCATAGTCTATTCCTGAAGAAGACCGACGTCGTGAATGCGGAGCGCTGGTGTCCGCCGGTGAGTCGCGGCGTCGATTCGCTGGCGCCCGTGAGGACGAGCTCGAAGCCGCGAATCTCGTTCAGCGCCGGTACCGCATCCTGCGCCGTATTGTCATTGAGTCGGTAGAACCTGAAACGCGACGTCACATCGAACGGCGCGGCGAGCTCCTCACGTGCGCCAGTCGCCTCGATGCGGCGCCAGAGCGCGACGCGGCCGGGGATGGCGGCCGAGCCCGCGAAGAAATAGGTCGTGCGACGAGTCAGCATGACCACCGTTCCGATATCGACACCCACGGGAAAGCCGGGAGTAAGTCCGATGCGAACGCTGCCAGGCACGGGGGTGAGCCCGGAAACGACGCACTGGCCGGGCACGGGCGCGGCGAGGGCCGCGCCACCTTCGACGTAGTTGTACGGACCCAGGCGGCCACGCCATGCGTAGCCGGTGAATCCGGGCTCGGCGAGCATCGCCGAGTCGGTCGGCAGCAGCGCGACGGTCGCGACGCCGCCGACCGTGCCGCAGTAGACGCCTAACGTGTACGGCACGCGGAGCGTGACCGAGCTCGACGTCGCGGCAAGAACGCCCTGCGTCCCATCGACCATGCGCATCTCGCTGAGCAGCACGTTCACCGCCGCGCGCGAGACGGAGCGGGCGCTGCGTCCAGCGCCCTGGTGCTCGTAGAAGCGCGCCTGCGAGGTGAGCATGCGCACGATCCCACCGCCAACGATCCCGAGAACGATGACCGTGACGAGGAGCTCGATGATCGTGAGACCCGAGCGTCGGCGAAGGGTGAGCATGGCTTAGAAGAGGTTGAGCGGATGGTACTGGCGCGGCCGGGTCCGTTCGAGAACCACGGTATCCGGGCGGAGCGCCGTGTTGCTCGGGCGCTGAATGAACGTCACGCGGCGGCGGCCGTCGACGATGTCCTGCACCGCGACGCATTCCGTGCGCGGCACGAGTCCCGTCGAGATGCTGGTGCATCCCGCACGGCTCGGCAGCGTGTCGTACGGCAGCACCTCGAGGCGGTTGATTTGTGCGGCGAGCGCGCCGGTGCGGACCGACGCGAGACTGTTGAACCGCGAGCCTCTGGCGACCTGAGTGGTGAAGCCGGCGATCCCCGCCGTCACCATGGCGAAGATGGTCAGCGCCACGACGACCTCGATGAGCGTAATGCCGCGGCGAAGCGCGGCATTACCAGGACCCGTTCGGCATCGAAGCTGGGTTCGCATAGGCATTAGGGGCTGACGCGCACGTGGCCGCCGCGGGTCATTGTGACGGTCCGCGAGTAGCCACCTGCCGATATAGTGACGATCGTAGAGGCGGTCGCGACACCGTGCGGCAGAAGATCCACCGTAGACGGCGCCCCCGAGAGCGAGTAGAGCTTGTACTCGCTGAGGTCGCCCAGGGCGCGGCGCGAGATCAGCTGGTTGCTCACGCGGTCAATCAGGCGGATCTCCTTGGCCGAGCCGTCGAAGACGACCCGAACCGGCCGGCGCTGGCGTCCCGCCATGGAGAGGGCCTGCTCGAGATCCCCGGCGACGACGCGCGCAGCGCTGTTGACGCGGGAGTGCGAAATGTCCTTCGAGACGTTCGGCGCCACCATGCCGACCATGATGCCGAGCATGGAGACCGTCACCATCATCTCAATGAGCGAGAAGCCGGCGCGGAGGGCGCGAGTCGGGTGTGCGAGTCGGGTAATCATGGGCCCATTCTAAAGCAGGGCGCATACCCGTTGCTGGCACTGATTTAAGTCGTTATCCAGCAGCTACTTGTGATCTTTTTCTAATCTTGTAGCGGGCTTAATGACCGGGCATCGTGCGAGAGGTGCGGCAATTCGCGACAGGGCTCGGCAAAACGGTCGTTTAGAACGAAGGCCGCGCTCGAGTGCCCCAGGGGACGCTCGCGCCTAGGGCTGACTCCTCACGAGGCCTGCGCGCGACAACGTCACTTGCCGAGCGTAGGAGCCAATGGAGACAGTGAGCGTCGTCGCGGACGTCGCCCTGCCCTGCGGAAGGAGGTCGACCGACGCAGGCGACGCCGTCAGGGTCTCCACCTTGAACTCGGAAGTCGGGCCGTAGCTGCGACGCGTGATCACGTTTCCCGTCGCGCGATCGGCAATGAGGACGGTGAGCTGCGCGGGGTCCACTGTCACCCGCACCGGGGAGCGCTGCCGGCCAGCCAGCGACAGCGCGTTCTCGAGATCGGCGGCGAGGAGCTGCGCGGCGTTATTGACCCGCGAGTGGCTGATCTGGCGCGATACCACCGGCGCCAACGCCCCGACGAGAATGCCGAGGACGACGATGGCTAACAGCGTCTCGACGAGCGTGAAACCGGCGCGAGACCGATTGAAAGGCGAAGCGTGCATTGGCGTCTCCTCAATGGAGACGACCCGATCATGACAGCGTCTCGCCCCCCATGAGCACGGCCATGATCGCCTTCTGCACGTGCAGGCGGTTCTCGGCCTCATCCCACACACGGCTCTGCTTTCCATCGATGACCTCGGCCGCCACTTCCTCGCCGCGGTGGGCCGGCAGGCAATGGAGGAAGATCGCGTCGGAAGACGCGCGCTTCATCAGGCCGGGGTCGACGATGAATCCGCGAAACGCTTTCGCGCGCGTCGCCTGTTCCTCCTCCTGCCCCATCGACGCCCACACGTCGGTGTTGATGACGTGCGCGCCCTCGGCCGCCTCCTTCGGATCGCGGACCACGGTGACCTTCGCTCGCGTTCGGGCCCGCTCCACCAGCTTCGGATCGGGGTCGTACCCCTGGGGACACGCCAGTGCCAGCTCGAACCCCAGCCGGTAGGCGGCATTGATCCACGAGTTCGCCATGTTGTTGCCGTCGCCGATCCAGGCGACCTTCTTCCCGTCCCACCCGCCAAGGTGCTGCCTAACGGTGAGCAGATCGGCGAGGACCTGGCAGGGGTGCAGCCAGTCGGTGAGCCCGTTGATCACCGGGACGTCGGCGTACTGTGCGAGCTCCTCGATCTCCGCGTGCGCAAAGGTGCGGATCATGATCCCGTCGACGTAGCGGGAGAGCACCCGCGCGGTGTCGGCGATCGGCTCGCCGCGACCGAGCTGAACGTCGCGGGGCGAAAGGAAGAGCGCATGCCCGCCGAGCTGCCAGGTGCCGACCTCGAAGGAAACGCGTGTGCGCGTCGACGATTTCATGAAGATCATCGCCAGGGATTTCCCGGCGAGCGGCTTCTTCGTGTAGCGGCCCTGCGACATGGTGTCAGCAAGATCGAAGAGCCGGTGCAACTCCTCGGCGGAGAAATCGGGGATCGCGAGGAAATCGCGGTGTGAACGATCGGGCATGAAGATCGAGATTGCGGATTGCGAAAACCGGGGTTATAACGGCGAAAGCCGTGGCGAGTGCGGGGAAGTTAGTGGACGCGGGCGGTCGGTCGCGAGTGGGAGAGGCCTGCCGTGAGGCGCGAAGGAACTCCGAGAGACTTCGGCCCCGCACTTGCGTTAGGGTGCAACGCGCGCCACACGGGTGGCGGCACTCAGGCCATCGACTGCGGGGGACGTATGAGGACAACGTTCACGATCGTCGGCGTACTGGCGCTCACGGTAGTAGCGCCGCGCGCGGAAGCGCAGGACGGATCGCGGGTGAAGCTTGGGGCGGCGTTCGGTCCCGGCTGGGAAACGCGAGGCGCGGGAGGTCCGTCGGGAACGCACTTCGCGCTCAGCGCCACGCTGCGCCCGGCCACGTCCCTCTTCAGCTATCGTCTCGAGACGATGCTCGACGCGACCGAGCAGGCGCGCCAGCGTCCCGTATCGATGACCGACATCCGACGACACGCGACGTTCGCGCTGACCGTCAGCGCCGTCCGCCGGTTCTCGAAGAACCCGGTGGGTCTGTACGTGATCGGGGGCATCGGCCTCTATCACCAGTGGAACGAGCAGATCCTCAACGACGACCAGCCCGAGACGGAATCGCAGCGCGGCGTGTGGTCGAACGCACGCGCCGGGCTCAACGCGGGAGTCGGCTACTCGTTCCACCTGCGCGGCCAGGAGATGTTCGTGGAGTCCCGGTACCACACGACCGGGTTCCAGTCGAGGATTCCGCTCTCGTTCGGGATTCGCATTTGATGCGTTGAGGCCGAACGGCTTCACCACAGAGGCACAGAGGCACAGAGAAGGGCGAACTGCGATTCACGCAGTTCGCCCTTCTCTGTGCCTCTGTGCCTCTGTGGTGAAGCAGTTGTTCACGCGGCTGCAGCTGACCAGCCCGGAGACGCACCTCCCCCCTCAGTCGTCGTAGATGAGGAATTCCTCATCCCACGACATCCTTCCAACTCAGCGGGCCACCAGCCATGCGCAGGATCTCGCCGGCGAGCGCCGGACGATGAGCGCCATCGCGCTCTGGCGGAACCGCATCGAGCGGCTCGGATTTCAAGAAAAGCTCGGCCTGATCCCCTCGGTCGCGGCCGTCGCCTTGACCGCGATCCTGCTGCTGAACGTCGGCACCGGGCTTCTCACCGACCTGCGACAGCACGCAATCGAGAACGACTACTACCCGGCGGTGAGTGCGTCGCGCGATCTCCAGGCGGAGCTGCGCACCGTGCAGCGCGCGCTTCAGGATGCCGTCACCAGCGGTGACAGCGGCGCGCTCGCCACCGCGGATTCCCTTCGCAACGTCTTCGGCCGCACCGCCCGGGCGGCGCGAGCGCTCCCCGTGGACAGCGCGGTGGGGATGTACTACGCGCGCGCGCGGTCGGTGAGCGCGTACATGATCCGCAACGGCAAGCGCGACGGTGAGCTCCGCTCCTTCCCCGATCTTACCGAGCGCTACGGCGCAATCCGGAACGGCCTGGAGACGACTCGCGAGCAGAACGAGGTAGCGATCGCGAGCGCATTCCGCACGACACGCTGGATTCGCCGAGCCGCCTGGGTCGGCAGCGCGGTGGTGATCGGCGTCTGCATCCTGCTGCTCGGTCATCTCTCGCGGCTGGTTTCCGTCTCGATCACCGGGCCGGTCCAGGAAGCGGCGCGTGTGGCGGCACGGCTCGCCGAAGGCGACGTCACCGTCCGTATCGAGGTCACCTCCCAGGACGAGATCGGCGCGCTGCTGCGTTCGATGCAGCGCATGGTCATCTACCTCGAGGAGATGGCCGCGCACGCGGCGTCGCTCGCCCAGGGCGACGTGACGGTGGAAGTGACGCCCCGGGCCGCCCACGACGCCTTCGGCATCGCGTTTCAGCAAATGGTTCAATACCTCGGCGACATGTCTCGGGTAGCCGATCGGATCGCCGAAGGGGACCTCACGGTGCGGGTCCAGCCGCGGACCGAGCGTGACGCGTTCGGCCGCGCCTTCGTGTCGATGGTCGGTCGCTTGTCAGAGGCCATGCACGCCGTTCGCGAAGGCGCGGAGGCGATCGCGACAGCGTCGACGGAGGTCGCGTCATCCTCGCGCGATCTCTCGGAGAGCACGGCGCGCGACGCCCAGCACGTCGAGCGCACCGTATCGACGCTGGGCGACGTCCGAGCCTCGGCGGCGCGGAGCGCCGAGGACAGCGTCGCGATGGAGCAGGTGACGCTGCGCGCCGCTCGCGAGGCAGTCGAGGTCGGCTCGGCGGTGCGCGAGATGGCGGCGGCGCTGCAGACGATCATCCGGCGCACCGCGATCGTCGCCGAGCTCGCGTCCGAGACCAGCCTGCTATCGCTCAACGCATCGATCGAGGCGGCGCGCGCCGCCGATCATGGGCGCGGCTTCGCCGTCATCGCGCAGGAGGTTCGCGAGCTGGCTGAGCGCAGCGAGCATGCGGCGCGCGAGATCGGAAAGCTGGCCGAATCGAGCGAGCAGATCGCGCAGCGCTCCGATGCGCTCCTGTCGACACTGGCGCCCTCGATGCAGCAGTCCACGTCGCTCGTGCAGCGAGTGGCCGCCGCGTCGACGCTGCAGGGCACCGAGATCGATCAGGTGACCGGGACGATGAACGACGTGGACTCGACGACGCAGCGAAACGCCGCCGCCGCCGAGCAGCTGGCGGCGACGGCGAGCGAGATGGCGGGGGCGGCGCAGCAGCTGCAGGCGATGTTGTCGAGGTTCCGAACTGCGTAGGAATCAGGATTCAGGGGTCAGGGATCAGGGGGTGTCGGGGAGTGGGTGCGAGGAGAGACCGGAAGTTCTCTCCTGAAACCGATTCCCTGACACCCCCTGACCCCTGACCCCTGACTTCTAGCTCCTAGTTCCCGTTGCTCCCGTGCGGCTGATCGTAATGCGCCTGGAGGTTCCCCTTGTCCAGGTTGCTGAGCGGGACGTTGAGGACCATCGCGCCGCCGGCATCGAAGATCTGGATGCTGGCCATGTCGGTGCGGCCTGGCTCGCCGTTGTCGATGAAGGTGAACATCACGACGGAGCCGTCGACCCCATTGAGCGAGCCTGTGCCGACCCCGATGAAGGTGTCGAATGGCGCGCGCGGTGGAACGGGATTGAACGCCGGGTCATCGATGCAGGTGGCGGCATCGAGTGGCTTGTCGATGTGCCATTTGTTTCCCGGCCAGTTGATCTCGAGGTTGTTCGAGAGGACGATGTCGCAGTGGATCGTCAGGCCTCGAGACACGAACACATCGCCAACGATGATCTGGCCCCCACCTCCCGTCATCCGTCCCTCGATGAAGCTGCACTGCTCCGGCGGCGGCTCCTCGCCGTTGGCGAGGGTCACACCCAGGCGGCTGCCCGTGCGGGCGAACGACTGGGTGGGACAGGATCCATCTCCATTGAACGCGGGTCCGGCAGGTTCCAGCGACGGCTCGGTGGGCGTTCCGGATTCGGCGCACGCGAGCGCTCCGACGAGGAGCACACTGGTCGCGGCGGCGAACGCACGGCGTCGTGCTTGGCGCATCGTGGCCTCTTGCGGTGAAGGACACGCGCGCCGCACGCATTCTGCGTTCCATGCAACAGTCAAGAACCGATCGTGAATCGACAAGCACTTACGCTGTTCGCTCGACGCCACATGTGGCGGCGCGGTGTCGAGCTCCACTCGGGATTGATGTCCGTTCGCAACGAGGAGCTGGGAGCCAGGAGTCGGCGCACAGCTCGCCATCTCCTTGCGAGTGGCAGCGCCGATGCTATGGTGAAGGCGTGTCCACGAGGAGGACCCATGCTCCGTAGGGGGTTGGTACTCGGGAGTATCGCGATCGTATGTCTTACCGCGAGCGCAGAGGCGCAGTCGATCGCCCCGCTGCGATTCGGCGTCGCGCTGGGCAGCGCGTTCGGCGACGACGAGTGGTGGTGGCCAGACGGCGGCCACGCGGCGCTCAGCCTGACCAGTCAGCAGCCGGGCTCGCGATTCGGACTTCGCGTCGAGGCCATGTTCGACTACAACACGAGCGGGTCGAGCGGGCTGGACGGCAGGATCAGTATGGCACAACAGCGAACGTCGAGCCTAACGATCAACAGCACCTATCGTCTGCTGGGCCGGAGTAGCCGGCTGTACGCCATCGCCGGCCTGGGCGTGTATCAATACTCGAGTGAGGTGCGGACCCACGACTTCGGCAGCAGCCAGGAGGTCCGCACGTTCAGCAACGCGACGCTCGGTGCCAACCTCGGTCTCGGGCTCAATTTCACGGCGTTCGGCCGTGAGATGTTCGTCGAGTCGCGCCTTCACAGCGCAGGGTTCGGGGATCGGGTGCCCCTGTCGCTGGGAATCCGCTTCTAGGAGTCAGGAGCTGGGGGTCAGGGATCAGGGGGTGTGAGGGGGTGGGTTGCAGGAGCGTCGGCGTGTCGCCGCTCTCGCCTCCCACCCACTCCCTCACACCCCTGATCCCTGACCCCTAATTCCCAGCTCCTACAAGATGTATTTGCGCAGATCCTCGTCCTCGACGATCGCCTTCAGCCGGTCTCGCACCGTAGCGGCATCGACGACGATGGTCTTCGATGGCCGATCCGGCAGCTCGTAGAGCACATCCTCGAGCAGGGTCGTCATCACCGTGTGCAGGCGCCGAGCGCCGATGTTCTCCATGCGCTCGTTGACGGTGGCGGCGATGCGCGCGACCTCGCGAATGCCGTCCTCCTTGAACTCGAGCGTCGCGCCCTCCGCTTCGACGAGCGCCACGTACTGCTTGATGAGTGCATTCTCCGGCTCGGTGAGAATGCGGACGAAGTCGGCCTCGGTGAGCGGCTTGAGCTCGACGCGAATCGGGAAGCGCCCCTGCAGCTCCGGGATCAGATCGCTCGGCTTCGAGACGTGAAAGGCCCCGGCGGCGACGAAGAGCACGTGATCGGTTTTCACCATGCCGTACTTCGTCTGCACGTTCGAGCCTTCGACGATCGGCAACAGGTCGCGCTGAACCCCCTCGCGCGAGACGTCGGGTCCGTGCGACTGCCCGCGCTCGCCGGCGATCTTGTCGATCTCATCGAGGAAGATGATGCCCAGCTTCTCCACGCGTTCCAGCGCGTCGGAGGTGACATCTTCCTGATCGATCAGCTTGTCGAATTCCTGCTCCAGCAGGATGCGACGCGCCTCGGACACCTTCACCGTGCGCTTCTTCTTCCGCTTCGGCAGCATGTCCTGGATCATGTCGCTGAAATTCTCCATCCCTTCCGCGGCACCTTGCGGGACCATCATGTCGAACATCGGGCCCGCCGACTGCGTGACCTCGATCTCGACCTCGCGGCCCTCGAGCTGCCCATCGAGCAGGAGCTGCTTCAGCTTTTCGCGCGTACGACGGTAGCGCTCCTTGGCGCCGTCGTCCTGCTCCGTTTGCACTTCGCCGGCAGCGGACACGACGTACAGCGTCGGCGATCCGGCCGCGGCGGCGGCCGGCTCGGGCTTCGCGGCGGGCTGCTTCGCATCCTGCGGTACGGGCAGCAAGAGATCGAGCAGCCGCTCCTCGACCTTCTCGTGGGCAAGATCCTCGACTTCCGTCTCGCGTTCGGTCCGCACCATGTCGATTGCGCTGTCGACGAGGTCACGCACCATCGACTCGACGTCGCGTCCCACGTAGCCGACCTCGGTGAACTTCGACGCTTCGACCTTGATGAAGGGCGCACCAGCGAACTTCGCGAGTCTGCGTGCGATCTCGGTCTTCCCGACTCCGGTGGGCCCGATGAGGATGATGTTGTTGGGCGAGATCTCATCGCGAATCGCATCGGGCGCCTGCTGCCGGCGCCACCGATTGCGCAGCGCAATGGCGACCGATTTCTTCGCGTCGCCCTGCCCGACGATGTAGCGGTCGAGCTCGGCGACGATCTGCTTCGGTGTGAGGTCGGCGAGGCGGGCGACCGCGGCCTGGGTGCGCTTAGAGAGCATATGCAAGAAGGCGATTGCGGATTGCTGATTGCCGATTGCGTGTGGCATCCCATCGAACCGCCAGGTATGGCTCGCAATCAGCAATCAGCAATCCGGGATCATCATAACTCCAGGACTGTGATCTTCGAATTCGTGTAAATACAAATCTCCCCCGCGATCTCGAGCGCCTTGCGCACGATGTCGGGTGCGGCCAGGGGGGAGTGGTCCTTCAGCGCGCGCGCGGCGGCGAGGGCGAAGGGGCCGCCAGAGCCGATCGCGAGAATGCCGTCGTCGGGCTCGATCACGTCGCCGGTGCCGGAAAGGACGAAGCTGTGCTGCCGGTCGACGACGGCCAGCAGCGCCTCGAGCCGGCGCAGCATGCGGTCGCTTCGCCAATCCTTGGCGAGCTCGACCGCGGCGCGTGGCAGATTCTCGGGAAAGCGCTCCAGCTTCTCCTCGAAGCGCTCGAAGAGCGTAAACGCGTCGGCGGTCGAGCCGGCGAATCCGGCGAGCACCTTTCCGCCCTTGAGGGTTCGCACCTTGAGGGCGTTCGATTTCATCACCGTCTCACCGATACTGACCTGCCCGTCGCCGCCGAGCGCGACGCGACTATCGCGACGCACGGCCAGGATGGTCGTGGAGCGGATGCGTGGAGCTTTGGGCATCGGGGAAAGATAGCTAAAGGCGGTGGAAGAAAGAGCGCTGGAGAAGCGCTGGAAAAAGCGCTGGGGAAGCGCTATTCCAGCGCTATTCCAGCGCTATTCCAGCCCTTCTCCAGCGCCCCCGTCCTCTACCGAATGCGCAGCCGGCGGGTCTCGCCTGGAGGGACAGAGGTGCGGGGCGGCTCGGGCTCGAGCTCGGGGGCAACGCCTCCCACCAGGTCGCCGGCGACGGCGGGAGTCGGGACTTCTCGATCGAGCGGCACTTTTCGCCGGCGGGTCATCGGTCGCTCGTCCTCCTCGTCAGGCTCCTCGGCGCGCTTTTCCGGGCCGAGCATGAACTCTTTGACGTACCCCCAGTTGAGCCAGACGCCGGTGGCGAAGGCGACGACGCTCAGCAACACGGCGACCGTCCCATACCGCCAGCCATCGCGACCGAACAGGGCGGCCGCCACGAACAGCGTTCCGATGCCGATGGCGACCTGGCCGCCGCGATGGCGCGGGGCACGCGACCGCTTCCGCCGGTCGGTCATCATCAGCGGCTGCTCGCGGATCAGGGCGTCGGCGATGAGGGCCACGCCCGCGACCACGAAGAGGAGGCCGAGGAACAAGGGGATGTGCTCGAGACGCATTGTGCATGGTCGTAATGCAAAGATGATTCCCCTGACCCTGGGGGTCAGGAGTCAGGAGTCAGGGATCAGGGGGTATCAGGGGGAAGGTTCGAGGAGAACCGGCTCGCGCCACTCCTGAACCCTCTTCCCTGACACCCCCTGATTCCTGACTCCTGACCCCCAGTTAGGCTCTTGGGTGCGCTTTCCGATACACCTCCTTCAACCGCTCCACGCTCACGTGCGTGTAGACCTGCGTCGTCGAGACCGAAGCGTGGCCGAGCAGCTCCTGGACGGCGCGGAGGTCGGCGCCGGCATCCAGCAGATGGGTCGCGAAGGTGTGACGCAGGGAGTGCACGGAGAGGCCGGCGTCCTCGTCCAGCTCGTCGAGGAATGTCGCGACGGCAACCTGGATCGCGCGAACCGAGATGCGCTTGCCCGTTCGGCTCAGGAAGTAGGCGGTGCGATCGCCGCGCGCACCGACGTGCCGCAGGAGCTCGTCGCGCTTCGCCTCGTAGTTTCGCAGCGCCAGCTGCGCGTGATCGCCGACCGGAATGATCCGCTCCTTGCGCCCCTTGCCGCGCACCTTCACCTGCTGCGACACGAGATCGAGATCGATCCGGTTGATGCCGCGCAGCTCCGAGAGGCGCAGGCCGGTCGAATAGAAGAGCTCGAGCATCGCGAGGTTGCGCACATCGGAGAACCGCCCCTCCCACGCGCGCGTCTCGGCCATCTGAAACAGCAAGCCGATCTGCGCCCGGTCGAGGTAGCCGGGCAAGTGCTTCTCCACCGTCGGCGATCCCACGCCGCGCGCCGGGTTGGCTTCCACCACCTCGGTGCGATGCAGGAAGCGATAGAACGACCGGACCGCGGACAACGCGCGCGCGATCGAGCGCTTGCCGAGCCGGGCTCTCGTTAGGTGCGCCATGAACCCGCGGATCGCCAGGCGGTCGACCCCGCCCCACGTCCATTCACTCGTCCCGTAGTAGGTGGAGAGAAAGGCGACGAACGCGGCCAGGTCGCGCGAGTACGCCTTGATGGTGTTGGGGGAGACGTCGCGCTCTTTCGCGAGATGGTCGAGAAAGTCGTCGAGCGGGCCCGCAGCCACGGTCATCGGTGCGCAACCGCCATGTGCTCGAGCCACGCCCCGAGCTCCGCGAGCGCGCGCTCCGCCAACAGCTCGCGCTTGAGTCGCTTGTCGCGAACCGGCTCCGGCAGGTCGTCCACGAGACCAAAGTTCGCGTTCATGGGCTGGAAATGGCGTGGGTCCGCTTCGCGGAGATAGCGGTAGAGCGCGCCAAGCATCGTCGTCGCCGGAGGAATGGCCGGCTCCTCGCCACCGAGCATGCGCGCGAGGTTGATGCCCGCCAGGAGGCCGGTCGCGCTGCTCTCCGTGTATCCCTCGACCCCCGTGAGCTGCCCCGCGAACAGCACCTGCGGGTCGTCGCGCAAGGAAAGATGCGGCGTGAGCGATGCCGGCGAGTTGACGTACGAGTTCCGATGGATCGAGCCGTAGCGCAGGAATTCCGCGTCGGCGAGACCTGGGATGAGGCGAAAGACACGTTGCTGCTCGGGGATGCGCATGCGCGTCTGGCATCCGACGAGGTTCCACATCTGCCCCGCCCTGTCCTCCATGCGCAGCTGCACGACGGCGTAGGGAATGTGACCGGTGCGCGGGTCGCGCAATCCCACCGGCTTCATCGGCCCAAAGCGCAGCGTGTCGCGACCGCGGCGCGCCATCTCCTCGATGGGCATGCAGCCCTCGAAGTAAGGCACCGTGTCGAACTCGTGGCCGTGGTGCTGATCGGCCATCGTCAACGCGTCGAGAAACTCAGTGTATTCCTCGCGATTCATCGGGCAATTGATGTACGCGCCCTCCCCGGTGCCGGCCATCGTCTCGCGATCGTAGCGCGACGCCCGCCACACGATCGACGCGTCGATGGAATCGGCGGACACGATGGGAGCGATCGCGTCATAGAACGCGAGCGACTCGACACCGAGCCGTGCGCGAATCGCCGTGGCGAGCGCATCGGACGTGAGCGGGCCGGTGGCGATGATGCCGGGCGAGGGGAGTGTCGTCACCTCCTCGCGGACGACGTGAACGCGCGGGTGCGACGTCACCCGCTCGTGCACGGCGGCCGAGAACACATCACGGTCGACCGCGAGCGCACTCCCGCCGGGAACGCGCGCGTCGTCGGCCGCCTGAAGGATCATCGACCCCATCGCGCGCATCTCGGCCTTGAGCAGCCCGTGCGCGTTGGTGACCTCTGTGCTCTTGAAGGTGTTGGAGCACACCAGCTCGGCCAGCCGGTCGGTCTTGTGCGCCGGCGTCTCGCGCACGGGCCGCATTTCGTGCAGGACGACGGAGACTCCGCGCTCGGCGAGCTGCCAGGCGGCTTCGGAGCCGGCGAGGCCGCCGCCGACGACATGAACGATCGCCACGATTACGGATTGCTGATTGCGGATTTCATCATGATGCAATAATGGGTGGCGCAAGTCGCTCGCACCACCCATTCGCAATCAGCAATCCGCACTCCGCAATCGTCTTCAGACCGCCACGGCTTCCTCCTCGCGCGCGACGACGTCCCACTCATTGCCGCACTTGAGACATTTGCGGAATTCGCCGCGCGCCTTGGTGCTTTTCGCTTCCGCGCCCTCGAAGCCGCACTCTGGGCATCGCTCGGCGACCGGGCGATTCCAGGAGACGAAGTCGCAGTTCGGGTAGTTCGCGCACCCGAAGAAAATCTTGCCACGGCGGGAGCGGCGCTCGGTGAGATCGCCGCCATCCTTCGGACATTTGACGCCCAGGGGGATCGGACGCGTGTGCTTGCACTCGGGATAGCGGCTGCAGGCCATGAAGCGCCCGTATCGGCCGTGCTTGATGAGCATCGGCGCGCCACACTCCCGACACACCTCGTTCGTCGGCTCGTCAGGCTTCTTGTCGCCGGCGAGACGACGCGTGTGCTTGCACTCCGGGTAGTTCTCGCAGGCGATGAACGGTCCGAAGCGGCCGCTGCGCGCAATGAGACGGCCGCCATCCTCCGGACAGCGCTCGTTGACGAGATCGCCCAGGTCGTGCGCATCGGCGATCATCTTCTGCGGATCGGCGGTCTTGAGCGCGGACTCGAACGGCTTCCAGAACTCCTCGAGCACGCGCTGCCAGCCGAGGCTGCCGTCCTCCACCTTGTCGAGCTCCTCTTCCATCTCCGACGTGAACTTGACGTTGAAGATGTCGGGGAACTGCTTGACCATCACGCGCTCGACCTTCTCGCCCAGGTCGCTAGGAAAGAAGCGACGCTGCTCGAGGCGCGCGTACTGCTTCTCGGTGAGCGTCGAGATGATCGATGCGTAGGTCGACGGGCGCCCGATCCCGAGGCGCTCGAGCTCCTTCACCAGGCTCGCCTCGCTAAACCGAGGCGGCGGCTCCGTGAAATGCTGGTTCGGCACGATCTCGCGAACCGGGATGCGCTCGCCGGTCTCGAGAACCGGCAGCGGCTGCTCATCCTCGAGCGCTCGGCCCTCCCCTTCCTCGTGCGCTTCGCGGTACAGCGCGAGATACCCGGCGAACTTGATGACGGAGCCGGTGGACCTGAAATGAAAGCTGCGTACTGCGTGCTGCGTACTGCGTGCTGCACCCTGCGAGCCGTCGGACTCCAGATGGTACTCGACCGTTGTCGTATCGAACACGGCCGGCGCCATCTGCGACGCCATGAAGCGCTGCCAGATCAGCTGATAGAGCTTGAACTGATCGGCGTCGAGGTAACGGCGGATGTGCTCGGGGTGCCGCGTCGGGTCGGTTGGGCGGACCGCCTCGTGCGCGTCCTGAGTGTTCGCCTGCTTCGCGTTCCCGTACAGGCGCGGCGAGTCGGCGAGGAACTCCTTCCCGAACAACACGCGCAGGTGATCGCGCGCCTGACCGGCGGCGGTCGGCGACACGCGCGTGGAGTCCGTGCGCATGTACGTAATGAGACCGACGGTCTCGTCGCCGAGCTCGATGCCCTCATAGAGGTCCTGCGCCACGCGCATGGTCCGCTTGGAGCCGTAGCCGAGCTTCTTCGCCGCTTCCTGCTGGAGCGTGCTCGTCGTGAACGGCGCGGCGGGGTTCTTTCGCCGCTCGCGGCGTTTGACGTCACTGACGGGGAAAAGGCCCACTGCGTGCTGCGTACTGCGTGCTGCGAACCTGGCCATCTCGCGCTTGGCGATCGCGGTCACCGCGTCGACGATGCTCTTCGCGGTCTGCTCGTTAGGTATCTCCGGCTTCTTGCCGTCGACGTGGTGGAGGCGTGCGGTGAACTGCTGGCCCTCTTTCTCGAGCTGCGCCACGATGCTCCAGTACTCGACGGCCGTGAAGGCGCGGATCTCGCGCTCGCGCTCGACGATGAGGCGGAGCGCCACCGTCTGCACGCGGCCCGCCGACAGGCCCGTTTTCACGGTCTTCCACAACAGGGGCGAGGCCTTGTAGCCCACGAGCCGGTCCAGCACCCGTCGCGCCTGCTGCGCTTCCACCTTCTTCTCGTCGATCACGCCGGCGTTGTCGATGGCGTGCTGCACTGCGTCCTTGGTGATCTCGTGAAAGAGCACCCGACGAATCGGCGCGCCGCCTCGACGGCGAATCTGATCGGCAACGTGCCACGCGATCGCCTCTCCTTCGCGATCGGGGTCGGTCGCCAGGAAGATCTCGCGCGCATCCTTCGCGGCGGTCTTGAGATCGGCGAGCGTCTTCTCCTTGCCGGCGATCGTGACGTACTCCGGGACGAAGCCCGAAGCGATGTCGATGCCGAGCTTCTTCTGCGGGAGGTCGCGCACGTGCCCGACCGTCGCCTTCACTCGATAAGCGCGGCCGAGGTATTTGCCGATGGTCTTGGCTTTGGCGGGCGACTCGACGATGACGAGCGACGCACCCGACCCCATCACCGACGGCGTGTCGTCGACTGGGGGTGCCTTGCCCACGGCGGTTTTGCGGGTGGAGCGCCGCGCCACGACCTTCGCCGGCGCGGGGACGATCGCCTTGGTGCTCTTCCGCGCCGTCTTCGCGACTTTGGTTCCCTTGGACCCCTTCGATGCCTTGGGCGCCTTTGTCTTCTTCCCGGCCATGATCAATGCACCCGATCGGCGCTGGGGCCGTCGGTGTCATCGATCACGCCTACGCCCTCGAGCAGCAGACGAAGGTCGTCGAGCGCTATGCGCCCATCGATGTGCGTCAGCGCGCGCTCGATCACCTGCTCGAGCTCAGGGGCGCTGAGCGCCCCGGATCCCTTCAATTGCAGCAAGCGTCCCCACGCCTCGGGTGCAAAGCGGCCCTGCTCGTGAGGCCCCATTACGCGAAAAGTCACTGGAAGTCGTGCCCTCGAGAAAACGACGGGGAGGTTTCACCTCCACCCTGGCGGCCGAGCCCGGCTGCGCCATCACCGAAACGCCACGCGCCCCATCGTGAGGGCGCATCTGCATCTAATGATAGATGTAATACCGTTTCGGCCACGAAGGGTTTCAACCTATGCCGCACCTCTCCTGGGGGCAAGCGCTGCGACCTTCGCGATAACCTGTTGTACGCTCATGCGTTCGGTGTCGATGACCTCGTCGGCGCGCTCGTAGACCCCACCTCGCTCGAGCAGGAGTCGGCGCAGCTCGCCCAGCGGATCGGGATGCACCAGGATCGGTCTGCTGGTCCGCGATGCGCCCATTCGCTTGAGCGCGGTCTCCGGCTTCACCTTGAGATAGATCACCTTCGCGCGCGGCCGAAGGGTAGCGAGGGCGTCCGCGTTCGTCATCCAGCCGCCGCCGGGCGACACGATGAGGCCGCCGATCTCGGCGAGCTCCGCCGTCACCGTCCGCTCGCACTCGCGAAAATACGGCTCACCCTTCTCCGCGAAGATCGTGGCGATGTCGGATCCCTCGCGCCGCTCGATCTCATGGTCGAGATCGAGAAAGGCGCGACCGAGCTGCGTGGCCACACCCTGTCCAACGGTCGTCTTCCCGCATCCGGGAAGACCGACCAGCACGAGGTGTCGCTCAGTCTCCTTGCCGGCCCATTCGGGCGGCAATGTCCGAAACATATGAGTCATGGTTCCTCCGCAACTCGGCGAGCGAATCGCCGCCGAACTTCTCGAGGAACGCCTGCGCGACCACGAACGCCACCATTGCCTCTGCAATGACGCCCATCGCCGGAACGGCGGTCACATCACTCCGCTCGGCGACCGCCTCGGCCCGGGCGCCAGAGTCCAGATCCACTGTACCTAGAGGACGCATCAAGGTGCTGATCGGCTTCATTGCCACCTTCACGACCAGTGGCTCGCCGGTGGTCATTCCACCCTCCAGCCCCCCGGCGCGGTTGGTCATCCGACGCACGTGACCCGTTCGGGGGCTATCAACGGCGGGGACGATCTCATCGTGCACCTCCGCCCCAGGGCGCTTCGCGGCCTCGAAGCCGAGGCCGATCTCCACCCCTTTCACCGCCGGGATCGACATGATCGCAGCCGCCAGGCGCCCGTCGAGCTTCCGATCCCACGACACGTGAGATCCGAGTCCCACGGGCAGGCCCTGGCACACGACTTCGCACACGCCGCCTAACGTGTTCCCCTCCCGCTTGGCGGCGTCGATGCGGGCGATCATCTCCCGTTCGGCATCGGCGTCGAGCGTGCGGAGCGGTGATGCGTCCGCGGCGGCCGCGAGGTCCGAGGGAAGCTCGTCGGGACGGCGAGCATCGACCCCGCCCAGGTGTACCACGTGGCTGCCGATCCGAACGCCGAACTCGCCGAGCAGCCGCTTGCACACTGCCGCCGCTGCCACCCGGGCGGTCGTCTCGCGCGCCGAGGCGCGCTCGAGGATGTCGCGTGCATCGTCGCGGGCGTACTTGAGGAGGCCCGTCAAATCGGCGTGCCCGGGGCGCGGTCGCCTAACGGCCCGCCGCCGAAGCTCGGGGTCGGCCTCCTGGGGTGCCGGATCCATGATCTCCCGCCACGTGTCCCAGTCCCGGTTCCGAATGAGCATCGCGACCGGCGCCCCAATGGTCTCGCCGGCGCGCACGCCGCCGAGGAACTCGATCGCGTCCTGCTCGATCTGCATGCGCCGACCGCGCCCGTATCCGCGCTGCCGCCGCGCGAGCTCCGCATTCACGTGCTCGGCGAGCAATGGCAGGCCGGCGGGCACGCCCTCGAGAATGGAGACGAGCGCTGGGCCGTGAGATTCACCGGCCGTGGTGAAGCGGAGCATTACGGGAAAAGGCGCTAAAGGCGCTAGAGGCGCTAGAGGCGCTAGAGGCGCTGAAGGCGCTGAAGGCGCTGAAGGGCGAAACGCTAAAGGCGCTAGAGGAGTGACCTCTAGCGCCTCTAGCGCCTCAAGCGCCTCTAGCGCCTCTAGCGCCTCTAGCGCCTCAGGGTACTTGGCAACTCGACGTCAGCAGGTTCCCGAGTGCGACGATGATCACTCCGCGGGCGGTCGCCCCGACGAGCACGACCTGTCCGTTGCGCACCGACGCCTTGATCGGCCCGATGATCGGGTCGCGAACTGGCACGCAGCCGACGCGGCGGTATTCCCACGTGTCGTACACTTCGATTTCCGGCTGCAGCGAGGCGGAGAAGGCCAGACGTTCGGTCGGCAGCACCGAGCCGGGGACGCCGGGATCACCACCACCGAAGTTGAGCGGGTGGAAGTCGAAGCCGGGGTTCGTGCCGTTGACCTCCAACACACCCTGGAGACGCAGCAGCGGGTCGATCAGGTAGACCGAATCGGCGCGGAACGCGGCGATCTGGCCGTCGAAGTTGATGCTCACGCCAAGCACGCGCGACGATGTGTTCGCGACGTAGTCGGTGACGTCCATGGCGCGTGAGATTCCCGAGTCCGCGACCGGCGTCGGCAGAACGTACCCGGGATGCGAGTAGTTGCTGAGCTTCATGCCGATGGTCGCATCGTACCCGATCGCGCGCGCATTTCTCGTTATGTCATCGCCAAGCACGCGTCCGCCTTCGCCCATGATTGCCCGGCGGAAGTTACCCGAGTTGCGGACGAAGGTGGTATCGCGGAACGCCAGCTCCGGGATTCTCACGACGTTCGCCACGAGGGCGGTGTCGCCGGAAGCGTGCGTGCCGATCTGGAGGAACGGCACCAGGAGCGAGTCGGCGTGACCGACGATGTTGCCGCTCGCGTCCATCGACCCGAAGCGCTCGATCTCGAGCGTATCGGCGCGACGGTCGCCCTGACCGTTGGCCTGCTGCCAGAAGTAGTGGCTCTGGCGGGTCGTGAGGTTCTCCCACCGGATCGTCCCGTTGTTCTTGTCGAACGGCACGTTCTGACCGAGGGTCGGCGACGTCGAGTAGACGGCGACGACTTCGGTGCATGGTGAGTTCGCGGTCGTCGCGCCCTTGCAGACCGCGCCTAACCACTGCGGACGGTCGCTGAAGTCGTAGCGCGTGCGGACCTGGAGCAGCTGCCCCGTGTTCTCGGACAGCTTGGCCGTGATCGTGTAGAGAATGATGTTCGGCAGCGGGTAGCGGTACACCTCGAGCCCGCTGTCGTTGGGATCGGCCGGGTTGACACGGACGTAGCTGATCGACGTCCCGCCGTTGTTCGCGACGAGAATCGTGTCGCCCTGGCCGAGGCGCGGCACGGTGACGTCTCCGCGATCGCGCGGCCAGGCCGCGACACCCCAGGGACGTGAACCGACGCGAACCGGCGTCTTGAACGTGGAGTCGCCGAGGTAGAACACCTCGAGCTGGTTCCGTGTGATGTTCGAGAGGTAGAGCTTGTCGCTGGCCTGGTGGTACAGACCGTCGGCGACGAGTCCGCCGACCGGCAGCGGCCGCGTGCTCCCGGCAACGACCGTGACCGTGTCGACACGTACGACCCCGCCGACTCGCGCCGTGTCGGACGTACCGGCGGAGTTGCGGGCCCAGGCCCGGACGAGCACCCGGGTCGGGAACGTCGTCACGTTGAGCCGCATCGTGAAGGTGTTGCGGAGCGACGTGATCTGTCCGGACGAGACGAGGGAATCTTGCCCAACGATGGTGCCGTCGAGCAGGCGAACGTCGTAGCCGAGCATCGAGATGCCGGCCGGATCGTTGGCCGTGACGAAGATCGTGTCAGTGACCTCGATCCGCTCGTTGAGGCCGAAGTCGACGACTGGCCGCGTGCCTGCACCGGCGGCCGGGATCACCTGCAAGGTGACCGGGGCACCGAGGAACCGCTGGCGTCCGAGCGAGTCGACGAGGAATGGCTGGAGCGTGAGTGGGCCCGGCGCCGCGGTCGGCGGAATCGTGAGCGTGTCGATCGACGTCCGATCGACGAGCAGCGGGTTACCGTACACCACGGAATCGACCCCGGTCACCGCACCGGTCGCGATGTAGCCGAGCGAGCGGATCTTGAGCTCACTCGAGCCCGTGATCGTGATGAGCACCTGGCGTCCCACCACCGCCGCATCGGCGGCGGTCGGAGAGACGATACGAACCGTCGGTGGCGCGACGCCGCCGACGGTGAGCGTCAGCGTGTCGGGCGCCGAGACGTTGCGAGCGCCGTCGGTCGCGGTACCGATGAGCACGATCGCCGTGCCCGGCTGAACCGTCGTCGGGATGGCGAGCGTGTAGGGAACGGTGACCCGGGTCTGGTTGACCGTGAAGTTGGTGTCGATGACGTTGGTGACGCCGCCGGACACGAGAATCCGGATCGACTTGATGCCCAGGTTATCGACCGCCGTCGCCGTAAAGGCGATCGAGCTGTCGTTCGGAGCGTCCAGCGGAGTCAGGGTCAGGCCCGGCGAATCGAGATCACCGAGCGAGCCCGAAGGCTGCTGCTCGGCGCATGCCGCCATCCCGAGAAGGATGGCGAATGCGCCAAGGGCGACTCCGCGGCTGCGGAGCATGTTCGGCAGGGTCGTCATGGCGTGATCAGGATAGCATCAGCGGCCGTTAGGCGGCGCGATGCTTTCTCCTTCGTCGATGATGTGGGGCGTGACCAGGATCAGCAGGTCGCGCTTCTCTTCACGGGTCGTGGTCTGACCGAAGAGCTTTCCGATGAGTGGCAGGTCCACGAGAATCGGGATACCGACCTTCGAGACCGTCACTTCGGTAACGGTGAGCCCACCGATGACCGCCGTCTCGCCATCCGCGACGAGGAGCTGGTTGTCGGCGCGCTGCTTCTGGAACGTGAAGCCGAGGTCCGACGCCGCCGCCTGGAGGTTGGAGCGCTCCGAGTGCAGGGTCATCAGGATGTGCCGATTGTTCGTGATGTGCGGCGTAACGGAGAGGATGATCCCCGTCTCCTTGAAGTTCACGGTCGCGCGCGGCTGGTTCTGCTGGCCGCCGCCGCCCTGGCCCTGCGAGCCCAGGTCGATCACGCGAATCGGGGTCTCCTCACCCACGAGGATCTCCGCCTTGCGATTGTCGAGCGTCACGATGCTCGGCTCCGCCTGAATGTCGGCGAGCCGGACTTCCTGGAGCGCGTCGATGAACGCCGTGAGGTCGAACTTGCCGATCGCGGTCGAGAAGATCAGCTCGAGCGCCGGGTTGACGATCCGGGAGCTCGCGTTGGAGATCGCCGCGAGCGCGTTACCGCCAATGTCGATGAGGTTGGTATTCCGATCGAACGGCTCGCCGCCGAAGGCGTCGTTGATGCCGTCGCCATCGGTGTCCACCGGCTCGAAGGTGCTCGGGTCGGTGCGCTGGACGAGACGATTGAAGAACTGCGTCTGGCTGCCCAGGTCGTAGGTAACGCCGAGCGCCTCGATATCGGTGCGGTTGACGAAGATGATCTTCGCCTTGATCGCCACCTGCGGCGTGCGGACGTCGAGGTCCTGCAC
>DATFFP010000044.1:0-50382 GCA_035249985.1 Gemmatimonadaceae bacterium | reverse complement strand
TCAGGCGGTCGTGATTTCGGAAGCACCGCATAACTAGCCGTTGCACCTGTCAGGCGCGATGTTTAAGGAAGCCATCACGTTTGATCGCCTTTAAGAACAACAGCAGCGGCGCGCTTTCAGCGCGCCTTCAAGAAGTCGCCTGCAGGTGAACGCGGCGTTCTGCGGACAGCGATCTCTTCGTTAGGTCCAGACTTTTATGCCAAGCTCCTTCCGGCGGGGACGACGGTCTGAGAGAGCCCGATTCGCGCGATTAGTCTCTGAGACCACGATTATATCGCTGGTTCTCGCCGTGGTTGCCGGCGCTGGCGGTGGATGTGTCCCGTCGCATACGAATCGCGTTCCCGCCACCGGCGTCGTCCATACCGGAATCACGAATACAAGGCTGGAACCGGCCCGCGTTACGCTTCGCCTTATCCGCACTGGTCTAGACACAACGTTGTTCAGCGGCCTTGTGCCGAGTGCGTGGCGCGACGGGGTGTTAGTTACGCCGGCGCCATCGTTGGACAGCACATATCGCATGGGGTCCGGAGATTATCGCATTGTCGCAATCGACCTGGTATCCGGAGTCCAAAGGGATCAGGTCATCCAGTTGATATCCCGTGTCTGGATCGCCGTGGCGCTAAACCGCGAGGGCCTTGACCTTGCCATACGTGACTCACTCGGGGTGAAGTACTGACCCTAACGGAGAACGGCCGCGACATTTGGCCACGGTACCAGGGTGTCCGGTGCTGTGGAGACAGCGATGCGCGCATCGCGAGCCGCGGGCTCTTGAGTCGCTGGCGTTCTGCGGACAGTCGACCGTTAGGCAACTCTGAGTCAGCGCGAAATCTGCATGTAGCTCCCCAGCGGAGGAGGTGCTCGTGGATGGTTCCATTGCGGAATGGGCCCGCTGGGTGCTCGTGGCGTGGCTCGCCGGCGCGGCCGTTTATGCGGTCACGCGATTTGGCATCGTTCCGAAGGCCGACCACCTTCGCGATCCCAACAGCCTTCCTTTCATGCCCCCCTGGCGCATTCTGAGTCCGGAGAAGTGGACGCCTCAAGGAGTCGCGTTCAATCGCCGAGTTCTCGCGTTCTTCATCAAGACCGTTGCAGGGGTCGCTGCGCTTTGGATTGTGTTCGACCTCTTCACTTAGTTGAGGTTTGAGTGGAGACGCGCCTGCCGCAGAACTAGCTGTTGCACCTGACGAGCGCGATGTTTAAGGTAGCCATCGCCTCTGAACCCCTTAAAGTGCAAAACCGAAAGCGCGCTTCCACGCGTCTTCGAAGGACCGCTCGCAGGTGAACGCAGCGTTCTGCGGATGCCAGAGTCTGTCCCGACTTTGAGGTGGCTCGCCGACGCGCTCCGTGGCATATTCCAGCTTCTCCCGACCCCGTCTTATGGATATCAAGGCCGAAGCGCGACGCCTCATCGATCAGCTCCCCGACGACGCCACTTGGGATGATCTCATGTATGAGATCTACGTCCGCCAGGCCATCGACGCCGGGCTCGCCGACGTCGAGGCCGGTCGCGTCATCCCGCACGAGGAAGTCCGCGCGCGCCTCGGCCTCGGGAAGAAACGCTCGGCGTAGTGCGTGTCCTGTGGTCGGAAGGGGCGCTCCAACACCTCGCGGCCATCTATCAGTACATCGCGCAAACCTCGCCCGTCTACGCCGAAGGCGTCGTCGACCGCATTTGGCATCGGAGCGGACAACTCGGCGAGTTTCCCGACTCCGGTCGCGAGGTGCCCGAGTACAGGCGGCCAGACATTCGCGAGATCATCCAGGGATCCTATCGCGTGATCTACCGACGAGGCGGCGACGCAATTGAGGTTCTTGCCGTCATCCACGGAGCGCGCCGCTTGCCTCCGCTCCGTTGACGTCGACATCGCGAACGGCACCGCAGAACTACCCGTTGCAACTGTCAGGCGCGACCGTTAGGGTAGCCATCGCAGTTCGTGCGCTTCAAGTGCAAAGGCAAAGCGCGCTATCGCGCGCTTTCAAGAAGATCGCCTGCAGTTGAACGGTATGGCGTTCTGCGGACAGCAAGCTGACGATATGACTCGGCCACCACGTTCTCTTCGCGATCAGGCGCGACTCGCGCTCCACGAGTACGCCACAGCCGAACAACCCGAAGACATCACGGTTCCCGAGCCTGACGCCATCCCGGCCGATCGTCGTGGCCGCGACCTCGGCCTCCCCGATGGCCTCTGGTTTACCACCATCACTCTCCTTGGCATCGTCGCGGGCTGGGCCCTCGCTTTGAGCGCGCTTCCCGCGCTTGGCGAAGATCTCGCCTTCGGGCTCGCGTTCGGACCGCCCGTCGCATTCGGGCGGTTCGCGTACCGGCGCTGGGGCCCGCGCAGCTACCGATGGCGGCGCGCCATTCGGGATGGACTCCTCACGCTCCCGATTGCCCTCGTGGCGGGCCTGCTCCACGGCGTGGTTCGCTTGATCTTCTAGAAAAAGTAGTGCGGGTGCGTAACGCCTGCCGCAGAACTAGCTGTTGCACCTGTCAGGCGCGATGTTCAAGGAAGCCATCGCGTTTGAACCCCTTGAAGTGCAACTGCGGAAGGCGAGCTTCGCTCGCCTTCCAGAAGGGCCGCCTGCAGGTGAACGCAGCGTTCTGCGGACACCGATCTTCTCGTTACCTTGCGGCTCGTACGGCAACCTTCCGCTCACCGTGCGGGCCTAATCCAATCGTAATCCCCGCGTCACGCTGGTTTCATTACCGGCGCGTATGCTTGGTGCCCGACGCAACAGGGGCGCGCTTGAACAGTTTCTTGCAAAATCTGGCACTGCTCGCCGCCGTCACTGCCGCTGGCGGAGTCGCAGTGCTACGGGCCAGCCGCTTCGAGCCTCGAGCTTCGACGCCTGCCGCCTCGGTCGTCGCCACCCCCGCATGGACGCCGCCGACCATTCACTCCCCCATCAGCGCCGTCGCCGAGTCCATGGATATCCTGCGACATGCGCCGAGGTTCGAAGCTGCTGCGGTCGGCTATTCCGGCAGTGTGCCCACCAGTGTCGTCGCATGGTTAACCGTCGTCCGCAGTGCGGCGCCTGACAGCCTCCTCCGCAAGCTTCTTCAGACCGCCACCCCAGCAGGGCAGCTTTATGCACTGGCGGGGCTTCGCGTCACCAACCCGGAGTTGTTCGCCGAGACCGCGCGTGACTTTCGAACGTTTCATCCGACTGTTCCAACTTTGGCTGGATGCATTGGCGGATCTGAATTGGTGCGCACCATCGTTAGCGACCTCGAGCGCGGCGAGTGGGTCGACGGCTTCCTGCGTGCGGAGCGAGCAAGCTATCAGGGTGCTCTTCCGTGGCCGCAGAACTAGCTGTTGCACCTGTCAGGGGCGATGGCTAAGGCATTCACCGCGTTTGATCTCCTTGAAGTGCAACTGCGAGAAGCCGACTGTAGTTGAGCGCGGCGTTATGCAGGGCACAACCATCCAGCGACGGTAGAGGATGCGCAGGTCCGACTGGATCGCCGGCGGGATCGTTCTCATCGGTCTCTCAGGATTGTTGGTATGGTTGGCGTCGACGCCACGATCGCCCATGCTTCGCACCATGGGCCTTCCCGGGCCATCGGGTTATGCAGGCAACCGACGGTGCGGGGCCTGGTACACGCAAACGCGATGGGGGTGGATTCCTAGTCGCAAGGCCACGTGCGATGGCCCGGCCGATGCGAGTCGTCCGCACGATCGGCAGCAAATAGAGTACGACGAGCTTACGCGCCGGGTATCACGTGTGCAGGTCACGATAGCCCCGCCCGATTCGGCGACCTGGCGATTCCAGTTCGATTCGATTGCGGGCGAGATCAGCCGCCGCGGCGGGAGCCCAATTCTGTGTGAGTTACCCCATTCGTCCCTCACGCACATTAGAGAGACGCGGACCTGGCGTTTCGACGGGTATGATGTGCGCCTGTTAGCCTATCGTTTCACCGGCAACCATGCACGAACCCTGGAGTGGTTGTTGCAGCTTGATGGGTTTGCGCCGCGGGCAGGTGAATGCGAGCGCATCGCTCGCCTGCATAACTAACTGGTGTCCCTGTCAGGGGCGATGTTTAAGGAAGCCACCACGTCTGATTGCCTTCCAGAGCAACTACACGGCGCGCTTTTAGCGCGCCTTTGAGTAGCCGTCTGCAGGTAAACGCAGCGTTATGGGGCCACGACTCACTTGCTGCTGCCGAGTGGCGTAGGGAGATCACGTGCGACTATGCGCGGCTCTTCTCGGCTTCGCCCTCGTCTCCCCAGCATGCCGCACGCCCGCGCGCCAATACGCACAGGCGCCTCGCGCACCGTGCCCAGCTCCGGTCATTGACGTCTCGCGTTGGGACCTCATCGACCGCCGAATATTCACGTTCCGACTCCCACCCGGTTTCCACCAAATCCCGGCGCAAGGCATCGACTCGTACGTCGAACAGTTCGAGGCCGACGGCGGCATGAGCCGGGTCACGTTCGACTTCGGCTGGTACGGTGGCGATGTGGCCTTCGACCCCGGCATGTATGCCCACTACAGTCGCTGTGCCGAAGTAATCGGTGGGCGCAGCGCCACGCTGGTAACCGCTATCCTCATCAATCCCAACTGGCCGCGGCAGGATGGCCGTCAGCTCGCTGTGGCTGCGTGGCGCAATGTCCGTGACTTGCCTGGCACCATCCCTGGGAAGGACCACTTGACCATTTCGGCGGAGACGCGCGACCGCGTGCGCTTTCGTCAATTTCTCGCCCTGCTGCGCACCGTCGAGTTTCGTCCGCAGTTAGATGGCGCCCACGCACTCATGTCGGACAGACGACACTAAGTACCGCGGGGACCGATAGCCCCGGCCAGTTGTGAGCCGGGACCATCACACGACCGACCGCGAGATCGACATCTCGTTACTGTCCTGAGCCCTCGCCTAGGGCGATAAGAAGCTCGTCCAGCTGATCGAACGCCTCGACCAGGGCATCGGCTGAGCCCGTGCCGGCGGCGTCGAGCGCTTCCTTCGAAGGATAGCTCTCGCGCAGGACCACCAGCGTCTTGCCGCCTTTTCCCTCGAAGGTCACCGTGGTGACAGGCCCGCCCTCGCCACCTTCGTCATTGGTCCACGCCAGGCGCGAGTACGGCTTCACCTCGACGTACGTGCCGAAAAACGCGACAGGCTCGGGGCCACCGACATCGAATTCCAATCGGTACTTGCCTCCGACACGAGCATCCACCTCGCACGACAGTAGGGTCATTCCCATCGACTTGGGCACCCACCACCGCTTGAGCAGCTCGGCCTTGGAAAATGCCTCGAACACGATGCGCGCTGGGCCGTTGATGATCCGCGTGACAACCACCTCGCGGTCCGACTTCCGTTCCACCGTGGTGCGGTTCTTCTCGGGGGCCGGCTTACTCTCGATTCTTGCGTCCATCGATTCTCTCCTTGCGGTTGTGTTCCTCGACAACATTGTCCAACTCGTCGAAGCGTGAGTCCCAGAGCTGGCGGTGCCTCTCGAGCCATGCCGTCTCTTCCTGCAATCGGTGCCTGCCGAGCCTGCACTTCCGCACGCGCCCGACCTTCGCCGTGGTGACGAGCCCGGCCTGCTCCAGAACGCCGACGTGTTTCATCATGCCCGCGAGGGTGATGCGGAACTTCTGGGCAAGGTCCGTGATCGAAGCGTCTGACCGTCCGAGCTGCTCCAGAACGCCGCGTCGGGTGGCATCCGAGAGCGCGGCGAACGAGGCATCGAGGCGAACCTGCGAATACTTTACCATACGGTAAAGTATATAGCACACGGACTCGCGGCATGCAAGGAGAGGCCGAGCGCGCGCTAAGCTCCGGCCGTTCTGCCGACGCACGGTCTTCTGTTCCACGCGCTTCGCGCCACCGGCTAATCGAAAAGGCAAGACGCTTTCTTAATCATCACGCACAGAGAGCGCCGATCGCCACGAAGGGAGCGCCTCACGACTGTCACCCGAAAACGGTCGCGATTCCGCCGCGGCCGGTGGACGCCCCGAGCGCTGCTGCCCGCAACACGGTCGCGATCACGCCGCTCAGACACTCGGTGGCGCCGATCGGCAGCGTGGCTAAGAAAGGCGCGGCAGAACCAACCGTAGCACCTGTCGAGCGCGAGTGTTAAGGTAGCCATCACGTTTTCACCCCTTCTCGCGCTTCGCGCGAGGCGGAGCGTCCTGCTCCTTCGGAGCAGATCGCTCGCAGGTGAACGGTATAGCGTTCTGCAGCTACGTCTTTCCACGGCACACATAGACATGCCAATTTCCCTCTGGGTCGTCGCGGCACTGTTGCTCGGTGGGACGAGCGCGCTGGCCCAGGACCCGAAGGGCATCGCGGATTCGATCACCTGTACCTACGATACGTGTGCCCTACGCTTCGAAGGTCGGCATGTCCTCCGCGGCCTTGCCGGCCATCGCGTGCTTTCGCTCGGCATGTGGGGCGCTACTCCGCTCGTTCCCTTCGCCAGTCGCTCTGACTCGGGCGTGACCCATGCGGCTGAGTTCGACCGGCTTTATACCCCGGGCGCTCGTTGGTCGACCCTAGGTTCACTAGGGCTCGCCGTCACCGGCACGCTGCTCGCACTGCACGGCGAGCTCCCTGAACTCTCCGAGAATGAGGGGAGAATCTATTTCGGCGGATTCGCCCTCTCGCTCGTGCTGTTCACCCACGGTGAGCGTCGAGTTAATCGAGCGATTCACGCTCTCTCCCGGGCCATCTGGTGGACCAATCGCGACCTGGCCCGCTAGTCGCGAGCCCGCGATCGCGATGCAGCTGCAGAACTAGCGTTGCACCTGTCACGCGCGATGTCTATGGTAGGGATCGCCTTTGATCGCCTTTGAAGTGCAACTGCGAAGGCGAGCTTCGCTCGCCGTCTGAGAGGCCGCCTGCAGGTGAGCGCGGCGTTCTGCGCACTACGAACATCGCTACTGATTGAGGCAGCCTCGAGCTTAGTAAGGTCTGCGGGATACAATCATGGCGTCAACACTCGAACGAACCGCTGCGGTGGTCGCGGCCCTAACGTGTGGAGCCGCCATCGTCCCTGCTCAGCTTCCAGACTCCGTTGCACGCGAGCAGGCCGCTCGGCGCTTTCTTCGACACCTCGCTGGCACCTGGAGCTTTGAGTGGCGGTCGGCCGATGGCGTCGGGCCTACGGGAACTCGGCAGTACAGACTACTCCCGGACTCATTGCGCGTCGTGTGGGACGAATCGTATGCCGCCTCCCACCGGACGGGACATGGGGTACTCTGGTACCATCCACGTGCTCAACGATTCTTTTATTCTGGTGTGTACGCAGCGCCCGTCGCGGCGATGTTTCTCACCGGCCGTCTGGACTGGTCCGGGACGACCGTCACGTTTGACCTGCTCCGCGTGGCGAACGATTCCATTCCGCTTAACGAAGGCCTCGTCCGCTCTCGGCTTCACGTGCCCGACCGCGATGGCCATACGTGGGCACGTTGGGATAACGCATGGGTCGTGACGTTTCGCCGCCAGTCCCGATCCCCGCCGTGACGGCGCAGAACTAGCTGTTGCACCTGTCAGGCGCGATGTCTAAGGTATTCATCACGCCTGATCTCCTTTAAGTGCAACTGCGAAGGCGGGCCGTTGGCCCGCCTTCTGAGCGCCGCCTGCAGGTGAACGCAGCGTTCTGCAGCCACTGACATCCGCTATGCGATTGACATCAGCCGTTGCAGTTCTCCTCACCGGCCCACTCGTCGCCTGCGCGACTCCGCGCGCAGCTCCAAACCGGTGTGATCCGGCCTTCCTGTTGCGGACCATGCCCACGCACGCGCCATCGGCCAAGCACGAGATTCGCCATGGACGTGTTCTCGACACTGCATACGTTCGCCGCAGCCTCGGCCGGCTGATTTTTCACGTGCGCGGGGAGTGGTCAATCAATCCCGGGGCGGTCATTGATGGCTACATCGTCGCCCTCGGTGACTCTGCTGTGACAGACTTGCCACCACTCGGCAGCATCGGCGATTCGGCCGGCATTGCCGTCATGGACGCGGTACCCATTGCTTACACCCTGGCACAAGTGCGACGCATTGGGTATCGCGCCTACACAGTGCCTGTGGTAGTGCGACCCGGCTACACCGATAGCATTATCGTGGATTTGGCGAGCACACCGGTGTGTATCCTTGAGTCACTCACACTGTTCGATCACCGGCTGCCGAACTAGCTGTTGCACCTAACGGGCGCGATGTTTGTGGAAGCCATCGCGTCTGAGCCCCTTGAAGTGCAACGGCGAAGGCGGGCGAAGCCCGCCCTCGGGAAATCGCCTGCAGTTGAACGCGGCGTTATGCCGACAACGAACTGGTTCTGACCCTCAGGGATGCACCGCGTCGTCCTTCTGCCGGGCCTCGATGGGACCGGCGCACTCTTCGATGCCTTCGTGCGCGTCGCACCCCCCGGTATCCGCGCCGATGTCGTCGCGCTTCCGCATAGCTCGTCCAGCTACGTCGAGCTCGCGGACTATCTCTCGGCAACCCTGGCCCTCACCGCGGACACGATTCTCCTCGCGGAGTCCTTCTCCGGCCCTCTCGCAGTCACGCTCGCCGCGCGACACCATCTCGCCGCCCTTGTCCTCTGCAACTCCTTCGTCGCACCGCCCCGTTCCCGAGCCCTCCGTGCCTTCGCGATTCCACTCCTGTTCCGCCTTCGTCCCCCTACCCGTTTCGTCAGGCGGTTTCTGGTGGGGCCGGCCGCGTCCGATGCTCTCGTCGCAGAGGTCCGCGCCGCGATCGCAGCCGTCTCGCCCCCCGTGCTCGCCGCGCGCGTCCAAGCTGTCCTGAGTGTCGCCGTCGCTGATCAACTCGCCCGCGTCTCCGTGCCGATCCTGTACTTACGCGGCAGCGAAGATCGGCTGGTGCCCGAAGCAAGTGTGAAGGCGATCCTAGCCGCCGCGTCGGCGCCCGTGTCCGTCGTCCGCCTGGCCGGGCCACACCTGCTGTTGCAGGCTCTCCCGGGCCCAGCTTGGGATGCCATCGCTGGCGCTCTACTGCAGCCTCATGCCGATCCTACCTCAACACCAGATCGCCTGCGGCATAACTAGCTGTTGCACCTGACGAGCGCGAGATTTAAGCTAGCCATCACATTTACCGCTTGTCGCACTCCGTGCGACAGCGAGCGTCCGACGCCGCGGCGTCGGACGCTCGCAGGTGAACGCAGCGTTATGCGGAGCACAAACTCATTTTCGGAGTCGGAGTGAGCCCTAATCTGGCGGCGTTGAACCGCGCTGTGCTCCGCGCGGTGACAAGTGCTCCGTCAGCAGCGGCCGCCTGGACCGCCACGGTTCACGCGGTCGCGCCGAGCGGACACATCGTCCCGCCGAAGCTTCAGACGTGGGACGCGTCACGCGAGGTCGCGCACATCACGGCGCAATTGGCCCAGATCACGGAGGACATACCGCTCCCGCCAGATCTCACTTTTCTCTATTTCGGCCTCGTTGATCTGTGGATCCCGGAGACCGAGTCCGAGGAGGTGGGGTTCCACCTCGCGGGCGGCATCGCCGACGATCCTGAGGCTGAGCTCGCCGAACCACGGCTGCCATACTACCCCGACGATGCGTTCCTCGAGAGCGCCCTGCTCCAAGAGATCCGGTTAGCGAGTAAGGCGCTCGGCGCCGACTACAATGTTTTCGATTATGGGCTCATGCTCGGCGCAGCCGGGATCCTCGCAAAGTTCGCCGCACGTGAACTCAAGCTTCCGCACGCGATTATGGTGGGGTTCGATTGTGGCGATGCTGCCCGTTTCGTATAGATATCAATGCGACCCCCGCATAACTAGCTGTTGCACCTGCAAGCTCACAGGCGCGATGTCGAAGGTAGCCATCGCGTTTGATCCCCTTCAAGTGCAACTGCACGGCGCGCGTTCCGCGCGCCTTTGAGAAGCCACCTGCAGGTGAACGCAGCGTTCTGCCGACAACGATGCCCTTTTCCCGATTCGCGCTTGTCACCACCGTCGTGTTCGGCGTGATATCGTGTGGCGAGTCGCAACACGTCGATTACCTCGAGCTAATCCCGCGCTCCACGTCCGCGCGTAGTGCACCGTGGGTCGAATTCATGCGCGCCCCGGAAGTCAGCTCCTGGTTCGATACCTCGCGCATCGTGGGCGATCGCACGGGGGCAGTCGACGTCACGCTCAGCACTGACTACGCCCGCGCGAAGACGTTTGGGGATGACACAACAGCCAAGTACACCAGGATGGATTGGCCAGTCACACTCGATTGCGCCGCGCGACGCGTGCAGGAACGTGGGATGATCCTGTACGACGCAGCCGGGCACGTGTTCAGCCAATGGACGCCCAAGACTCCGGAGCCTTCGGTTTCGCTGGATGAACATGCTGCGAAAAAAGTGATCTTCTGGGCGTGTCATCGCCTCGCTCAACTCGAGCGTCAACCACCGGGCGATTATGGACTGCCCGTACCTTAGGCCGCGTTCAGTGCGTCCCTATCGCGCATCGCGCGTGCTCTTAGAGTCCATCGCGCCTGGGGCAGAACTAGATGTTGCACCTGTCGGGCGCGATGTTTAAGGAAGCCATCGCGTTTGAACCTCTTGAAGTGCAACTGCACGGCGCGCTTCCAGCGCGCCTTTGATAAGTCGCCTGCAGGTGAAGCCGCGTTATGCAGCCACGACCATTCGTATGGAACTCAGCGACACGTTCGGCTCGCGGTTTGAGCTGCTGCTCAGCCAGCTACGTGAAGGCAAGACCATTGAGTGGGGACGGGTCGCCCTAACACTGTTACCCGATGAGCTCGTCTGTGCGGTCGGCACTCTCATGGACCGGCGCACCGTGACGGAGCGCCGGGCACGCGACGCGCTGGGTCGGGCACGGGGTGAGTTGGAGGCGTTGCTGAATGATTCCCCGGCCCTCGCGGCGACCGTTGGCGGGCGGCCGGTGCGATACGTCCTCGTCCACGGCCTGGAACAATGGGGCACCCGCACAGACCTCGCTGAGTGTGTAGGCGACGATTTTAGATGGCTGGATGCGGTCCCACCAGTTCATCGAACGCATCCACCCGTGCAGACCGAACAACCCCTTCGGCATCTGACGCGGAGTGAGCTCCGCCGGCGGTCTGCCGAGTTGCACGCTCTCCTGGATGAATGGGACCCCTATCGATCCGAGCGCAGTCGCCGAAAGCCGCAGGCCTACGAGTATGAACCGCTGGTGGGGCCGATTCTCCGCTACCTTGAGACCAAGGAGCCCGTAACCACTATTGCGCAGTTCCTTAGAGAGGAGCTGACGTACGCTCAACTGGAGCTCCTACAAGTCTCGCCCGAAGAGATTGCAGACCGAATTCACGAGTGGTACATGAGACGCTGGCCTGACACGGACTCGGCCCCTTCAGGGAGGTGAATTCTGCGAGGCGGCTGCATAACTAGCTGTTGCACCTGTCAGGCGCGACGTCTAGGGAAGCCATCGCGTTTGAACCCCTTTAAGATCAACAGCGAAGGCGCGCTGTGCGCGCGTTCTCCTCGGGTGTACCGTGCGACAGCTGAGCATCGCGGCGATGCGATCTAACGAGCATTGCACCTGCCGGGGGATCTGCGGTTTGGCGCGGGCTGCACCCGCGCCATCTATTGGGCTCCCCCGCAACTGAGCTACAGCGTTAGACGGCGTGCGACTCCGACTCATGAAGCGGTGGCTGTTCAACCTCGCGGCTGCGCTCTCGCTGCTGCTGTCGCTCGCGGCCGCTGCGGCATGGGCGATGAGCTACGCGCGGTCGCCTGACTGGCGTCTGCTCGGGATCGCGCACTCAGCGGACTTGACGCGGGTGAACAGCGAACGGCGCACGGTGCTCTTCAAGACCGCGCCAAACTGGTCGAACGCTCCACACTACGGGTTTTGGGACGCGTGGTGGGCGCTGAGCCAGCCCGGGCGACTCACCTTGCTCGCGCAGAACGTCGACTACGACGGCACATTGCGCCGGGTATACGCCTCGCCGCCATCGCTGATCATCGACCTGCCGGGCCGGGCGCGCCAGCAGGCCGTAGTATTCGGTCGCATGCCCGACTCTCGGCCGTGGGCGAGTCGGCTGGGTTTCGCATTGCACTCCGACGCGCGGCTGGTCGACGACGGCGACGAGGTCGGCGGGCCTGTCAGCGCCCGCGCGCGGATGGTGACGTTGCCCTACTGGTTCATCGTCCTACTCGGCTTGCCGATGCCGCTGCTGTGGCGGCGAGTTACCCGGCGGCGCCGCTATACTCCCCTGCCGTAGCCCGGCGATTGGCGCGGCCGGTTCTGCTTCTTCTGCCAAGGGGTTCTTCGAGATCGCGGCTAGCGATCTAACGAGCGTACCGCGCTAGACATCCGCAGTTGTGCCGCGGAGCTTGCGAGCGCTCGCGAGGAACTCCAAGGCGCCGCGCTTCTGGAGCGCGGGGTTGAGAGATCCTAACGGCCGTATAACCACCTGTTGCACCTGACGAGCGCGAGGTTTAAGGTAGCCATCGCATTTCACCGCCGTCGCGCTCCGCGACAGCGAGCGCGGCGTTCTGCGGACCACCGGCCTTTCCGCATCCCAGGGTCCCGCCGGATCACCACCATCACCCGCTTATCATGATCCGATGCTCGCCGCTGCGCTTCATGTTCGCCCTTCTTCACCTCCTCGCTTTCCTAACGACGTCCGCGTCGGCTCAGGACGCCGCTTGTTCCCCAAAGCGAGCAGCTAGCGGCGATCCTGCCCAGCTCAAAGCGTGTCGCGCCCTCGTTAAGCGAGAGCCCGACAACTCCGTCGGATGGCAAGGGCTGGGGAGCGCCCTCGCCCGGGCGGGGAATCTCGCCGAAGCCGTCCATGCCTGGCAGCAGTACATCCGCTTGGAGCCGCAAGCCGCAGAAGGCCACCACAATTTAGGCCTCATGTATGAGTTCCTGCGCCAATCCGATTCGGCGCTGGCGGCATTCGAGCGCGCTCTCGTCTTGGAGCCGGGCGACCCACGCATGCTTCAAACAGTCGCCTGGCACATTGGCGTCCAACACGCCAATTCAGGACGTCAGGAGTTGGCGCTTGCGTGGTTCCGCGAGGCCGCGGCGCTCGACTCAGCCGATGCCTCTGCCTGGCACTATGCGGCACTCTCCGCCGCACGCCTTGGTCGTCACGCAGAGGCCATGGCGCTGTGGGGGCGTGCTCTTGGACTAGCGCCCGATTTTGTCGCGCAGATGCCGCCGGCGCAGCGGACGTTCTATGACCGAAGCCGCCAGGCAGCGGGCGCACAACCACCGGCGGCCGTCGTTTCGCCCGGCGTCCTCGAGCGCGCGCGTCCCCGGCCGCAGAACTAGCTGTTGCACCTGTCAGGCGCGATGTCTAAGGTATTCATCGCGTTCGGTGTCTTTAAGAGCCACACCGGCGCGCTGTCGCGCGTCTTGGGAGAGGTCGCCGCTAGCTGAACGCGGCGCTTCTGCAAACGACGACGTGCTCGAAGGAAAGAGATACCCGGGACCATGACTCCTCGCGGCCAGTCAAGACGGATCGAACTGGTAGGCCCTTGGGCCCTCGCGGCGGCATTCGCCATCGCGAGCGCCGGCATCGCTGCACCCACGCTCGCGCAACTCCCCTCGGCCGACTCCGCGGCTGCCTGCCGCGGCGCAATCCAGGTCCGAGGCGTGTCGCCGGATACGCGCCACGCGATTCTTGCTTTCGATCAGCCCGCCGCGCTGCTCTGTACCGCACTCCCTGCCACTGCCGACACGCTCGAGATTCTCGCGGCCTTGGCCGAGCGCGGGGATCGCGCTCTCATCGGGCACTACGCGCTGATCGTCGCCGACCAGCACTTTCGTGCTTCGCGCAACTCTGGCGAGCGTCGCGACATCGAGCGGGCCCTCGCGTCACTCCGCGTGGCGTACGGAATCGACTCGTCGCACACGACGGGCTTCCTGCTCGGAGCCACTGCCACGACGCTTGCCTTGCTGCTTCAAGAGAGTGGTCTTTGTGCCGATGCTGCTCGCGCGCCGTCGTTGCTGGTCGAGGCACGTTCCGGTTTCCCGGCCGGTTCAAACGCCGCTGATCCACCGCCGGACTGGGCCACCCTCGACCGGAAAGCGAAAGAGAACGAGGAACGGGCGTGTCGACGCCGGGGCGTGCGGGCGGCGGAGGCCGACCCACCCGAGAACTAGCTGCCGCAACCGTCAGGTGCGATCGTTAGGGTAGTCATCGCGGCTCGGCTCCTCGAAGGGCAACACCACCGCCGCGCCATCTCCTGGAAGGTCGCTCGCAGGTGAACGCACCGTTCCGTGACAGCCAGCCTCTTTGTGTGACGAGACGGCTTCATTAGCGGCGCACGCTACGATGCCCGATGGTCAGCGCGATGGTGCTGCTTGCTTCATGTTCGGATGACCCGGTGGCCGCGCGATCGCTGCACGGGCCCGATCTCTGTAGTTGCGGGTAACGGCCAAGACGCGCGGTTCGATTGGACGCCACGATGCGGGCTCTTCGCATTCTATCGTGGTAACCGTGCGATCCACCTGAACGCAGTGTCTGCCCTCGAAAGGAACAGCGCGATGTCGAAGGTTGTCGCAATCATGTCCATGTCGCTCGACGGCTACGTCGCCGACCTCAACGATGGTGTGGCCGAAGTGTTCGACTGGTACTTCACCTCGGGGGACGTCGAAATCCACACCGGAGGGTCGGACCCCATGACGTTCAAGGTGTCCGGGCCGAGCGCCGAGCACCTTCGTGGTCTCACGTCCGAACTTGGTGCCATGCTCACCGGTCGACGCACTTTCGATGTCGCCCAGGGCTGGGGCGGAAATCACGCGTGGGGACCAGCATTCGTCCCGTGTCGAGCGCCAATCCCACGAATGTGGGCGCGGCAGCGGTCCCCTTGCCGCCCGAGCCGGATCGCCACGGCGCCGACCGCTTTGTTGGTCGAGCTGCGCCGCGGAACGTTAGGCGTTTGAGCGCCGATCCACAGCTAACTGGAGATGCCTTGTGTCTGACATCGCAATCCGCTACTGCGCATACTGACTCTCCGGCCTCCACGCCGTCCGGGTGGCGGCACGCCTCCGTCGCGAATTCAGCCGCGATGTCACCATGATCCACGGCAGCTACGGGGAATTCAAAGTGCTGGTAGACGACGAGGTCGTAATCGACGCCGGAGCCCTGACCGCTCTCGGCATCGTTCCGTCGAACCGGCGAATCATCGCCGCGGTGCGTGCGCGCCTTACGATCCCATGACCTGCTACACTCGCTTCGGATCCGGCCAGCCCCCGTAGATGCTCACTGCGCTTCCCGAGGCATCGTTACGCCCGCTAGTTCGGTCAGGATGTGGCTCCAGCCGACGTGATGCTTGTTCCGAATCTCGGCGTCACCCAGCCCGACGTGCTCGAGCGTCAGCATGGTCTGCCCGCGTGGCCCGTCGGCGAAGGTCAACGTGACGCGGCTGCCGTCGCCCGCGAGGTGCGAACGCCAGGTGAAGACGATGCGTGTGTAACGCTCGATCTCGAGATATTCCCCATGGTGCGGCAGGTCATGGCCTTCCACGTTCATCACGATCAGGAATTCGCCGCCGACGCGGGGATCGCATTCGGCGCGCGTGACCCGCACGCCCGGGCCCCCGCACATGAAGCGCTCGAGCGCCTCGCGATCCAGCCACGCTTCGAACACCACCCGCGGCGGCGCTGGAATGAGCCGCTCGATAACGACCGACCGCGCAGAATCATTCATTGTGCATTCCCTTTCTTCGAGCGCCCCTTCGTTCGGGTGTAGTCCACCAGCGCATCGAGGCGCGTGCTCCAGAAGTGATGATGGGCGTGCAGAAACTCGTAGGCGACCTGGAGCGCGCCCCACTCGACCGAAATCCAGTGCACCCGACCTTCGATGCGACGGCGCACGACACCGGCGTGCTCGAGCACTTTGACGTGCTTCGACACGCCGTTGAGCGTCATCGAGAACGCGTCCGCGACCACGCCCACCGGCAGCTCACCGGACTCGCGCAGCAGCGCGATGATCCGGCGTCGCGCGGGGTCGGCGAGGGCGTGAAAGACGCGGCTGAGCCGCTGCTCCTCGCCGGTCGTGCCGCGCCGCGGGCTCAAACGCGGTTCCGCGCATCGTCCCGCGGCGCGTGATGCCTAGTTCCAGTTGTCGATCTTGACGTCATCTGGCGACGGCTTCCCTCGTCCCGTTTCTACGAGCTCCTTGAGGCTCAACATGAACGACGCCCACTTCATGCTGCAATGGGCCATGAACTCGACGGGCTCACGCCAGTTCCTGTGCCCGAACAGCACGATGGTGTAATCGCCGTCCTGGGATAGATCGAAGACCGCGTCCGTTCCGATCCATTCCTCGGGCCCTTTTCTGAAGCGCCAGTGGACCTTCCTGTCGGGCTCCAGCTCCAGCACCTCCATGGTCATGCCGCCGATCTCTTCGCCTGTCGCTCGGTGAAATCGGACGTCGATCGCCCCGCCCGGCTGTGAGACTCCCGTCGTCGCTTCCGTCCACCAGCCCGCAACACCCTCGACAGTAGACACCGCTGCGTACACCTTCGAAATGGGTGCCTTGATGCCGACTCGATGAATGATGTCCGCCATTGCCCTCTCCCGTGCCTATGAGATTCAACCATATGGTTGATGAACCAGTTGGTTGAACATTAGCCGACGAGCGCGGCGGTGTCAAGCATGTTGAACGACCATGTTTCCGTGGAGACCACGTGCAGATAGTCAACGTCATTGCCCAACTACGGACCACCGACCTCGACGCGTCGATCCGCTTCTACACGGCGCTGCCGGGGTTCACGCTCGCCTTCCAGTACGATGACTTCTATGCAGGCATTCGCGCCGGCCCGCAGCTCTTTCATCTCAAGCTCGTCGATGCGAAGGATCCCTCGATCGACGTCGTGGCCCGCGAGGAGCATCTGCACCTCTACTTCGAAACGTCCGACGTGAGCGCCGTCGCGGACGCGTGTCGTCGTGCCGGCGTGCCACTGGCCAAAGATGTTCACGGGACTCCCTGGGGAACGCGAGAGCTCGTGATCCACGACGATCAGGGACACACGCTGTATTTCGGAGAGCCACAGGCGAGAGCGCCCGGCGAGCATGATTGAGCGTCTCGTAATCGCGCTCCGCACCCTCGGTGGGTCCGCCGACGAGCAGCTCGCGCGCTTTCCGGATATCGTCGCCAAGCCCGATGAGCTCGCACTCGACTTCGACGACGCGTATCTGCTGCTACGACAGTGCCAGCAGCTCGAGCTCTCCGCTGCCGAACGTGACGCCGTTGCGGCCGTCGATCGCCTGCTCGATCGGATGACTGGGCCCGAGCACCGCATTCTCTGGACGGAGGAGGCGCTCCGCCACGCGCCAGAGTGGGAACGAGTCCGGGACGCCGCGCGTGCCGCACTGCGCGTCCTCGGCTACGCCGCTGCTACGTGAGCACCGCGCCTGCATAACCAGTCACCGTCGCAACTGCCTACGTGGAGATTCCCTGCGCGTGACCGAGCCGCTCAAGACGGGGTTCCGCTTCGAGCATACCGTTCAGTTCACGGAGGCTGAGTACGTGCACCTCAGACGTATCGGGCCCATCGTGTCTCGCTGGGGCCGCGTCAAACTGGGGCTTGTCGTTCTGTTTGGCCTGGCGCTTCTCGCCTCCCGCTGGACCGCCCCGTTTGGCGGCTTCATCGTGCTGACGAGCTTCGGCTTCTGGCTGCTGTTCCGGTTCAGCCCGAAGGCGGGGCGCGACGAGTATCGTCAGAGTAGCTACTTGCACGGGCCGATCACGTATGGCGTGAGCGGTTACGGGGTGTGGATCGAGGGAGGGCCGCTGCACGCCGAGAGTGCATGGTCGGGCATTCGCGTCTGGCATTCGCGCGACGGATTGCTCATGCTCTCGGCGACGGGGATGCCACCGGTGTACCTGCCCGAAGCACAGTTGCGAGACGCCGGCCTCTATGACCGCGTGATGGCGCTCGCGCGGGAGCATGCGGTCGAGTACGACTCGCCCGGTGCCCGGAGCACACTCGACAAACGTGCGGCGAAAGTGGAAGCGACGCACTGAACGGACGCGTTATGCGGACTCTGTCTCAGTCGTCGAGGCGGTATGGAATCGGATTCATCGATTAGCTGGCAGCGCTACTGGGGCGGGCTTCGTGCTCGTCGACTCGCGCTCGTTGCGGCGGTGCCCCTTACGCTGCCCGTGTGGTTCATCGCGGGCGGCCTCGCAGGGTTCCTCATCAGCGTCGCCGCGTCCGTCGTCGCCGTTTGGGCAGTTCGCTCGTGGCCGTGCCCGCGATGTGGCAACCCGTTCGGCGGAATCCGATGGAGCCTCTTCTCCGAGCGGTGCGTGTCGTGCGCGCTGCCGGCGTTCGCGCGACCGGACTTCGTTCGCCGCACCGATTTCGTTCGAGCCGCGGACCTGCGAACCCTTCCCGACGGCCTGCGTCGTTTTGTGGCTGGCGCCGAGATGGCTGGGGGCGCGGCGGTCATGGCGCTCACTGCGCTCGAGGGGGTCGGTCCTCTCTGGTTCCGCCTCGCGATCGAGAGCGTCGGCGCGACGGCGGTAGCCGCTGGCGTCTGGCTCTGGCGCGACGACGCGCGCGGGTACACGTGGTCGCGTCTCGTGCAGGGTCTCCAACTCGTCCGGTTCTCTATCCCGCCGCTTGCGTACGCCGTCAGCGCCGGCCCCTTTGCCGATGTCTATTTCGGCCAGGTACAGTCGGGGTTCAACGTCGGGTTTCGTGGTCAGCTCGTGCTGACGTGGGGCAACGTCTCGCCATTGGCCGTCAGCTTCAACATGCTCGCGGCGGCGTGGCTTCTCATGCTCCTCGACGCTCGGCCGAAGAGCGCAGTCGTGCCGTCGGGGGTGAAACAGTTCGAAGTGAGGTGGTCAGAATCCGCTACCGCTGTATCGGATACGGCACTCCCACCGGGTCCCCCGCCTACGGATTCGCCCCCTGAATAGCCGTCGCAACTCGCCAGCGGGAGTGTTATGGTAGCTCACACTCACCGCTGGGACGCCGGCGTTATGCGGAGACAAGAGGCTTTCGTGAGAGCGAGATTCCCTGCCACCATCCTGTTCGCGATCGCGGCCGTCACCATCCGGCTCAGCGCGCAGGAGCCAGCGAGCCAATGGGATCGTTACGTTCCCGGTCGCCTGCAGAGCATCGTCGATGGGCACTCGGCCGTGATTGCCGAGTCCCCCGCCGAGGATTCGGTGCTCGCCATTTCAGCCAAGGATTTCCCAACCCGAGCCACGCTCACGTACGTCGGTGCGTCGCGCCCGCTGCCACCACACAAGCGCGCGTTTCTCACCAAGTGGCTCCGCAGCATGGGAAAGGACACCGCCTTGGCGAGCCGGTACTCACGGGAGGTTCACTTCCGCGAAGGTCAGACGAGCTTCTGGCTACCCGTGCAGGACGGTATGACGGAGTGGGCGGAGGCCAACCTCAAGGCTGGTGAGGTCACGACCGTGTTTGTCATGTTTCTGGGCGCGCGTCGCGTTCACGGGACGACCGAGTGGATGTTCTTCGCAACGGGTATTTGACGGTAGTCTCGCCATGCATCGAGCACTCCTGCGCGCGAGTTTCCCCTGTGTGCTGGCAGGTCTGCCTTGGAGCCCTCGTCATCGCCGCCTGGTCCCCGATCATTGGAGGTACAGTGGAAACGCCCCACGACGCCAGCGTCGCACGTAGCCGTCGCATTTGGCTCGGTGCAATACTGCTGGTGGTCGGCTTGGCGGGTCATGTTCTTGCCGCGCACGCCACAGGCGGCAGCACCGTGCACTACCAACACCACATCGCCGGATTCGTCGGCGCTTCGCTCGTGACGGGCGCCATCATCGCCGGCCTGGGATGGCGCTTCTGGAAAGGCCGTCATGACATCACATTGCTGATTCTGGGCACGGTTCAGGCCGCGTTCGGCCTTCTCGTCTATGCCGGGACGTTCGGTACTGGTTAGGCATGATCATCGGGCGGTGACAACGTGGCCGCGGGTCCCGTGAGCCGAGCGTCTCGACTGCGAAGGGTCGCCATTCCCGCAGCGCTCGCGTGGTTCGTCCTCACCGCCTGCGCGCCGGACGTCGCCGAGTCGCCACACGTGTCACTGCTGCAGCTTCGCCGTGCTGTCGACGCTGGGGATACAACGGCTACGCTCCAATACATCGACGTGGACGCGATCGTCGCCCGACTGACCAGCGATCTCGTCGCCGTGGGACGAGACTCATTCGATCTCCCTGCCGATGACAGCCTGAGTACCGATATCGGCATCCGCCTCGACTCCGCGAGAGCCCAGTGGCGGGCCATATTGCGAACGCAGCTAGGGTTCGAAACCTCCGTCGCTACGACGGACGACACGGCGAGCTTGCATGCCGACGACCCGGATGAAGACCTCGTTCCGGCGGATCCATCGGAGGACGTCCTCGCCTCAGGGGTGGAGATCGTTGGCGACGGAGCGGTGCGCTACGTCGGCGATACAGCACTCGTCGAGCGCATGCTCCGGTATGCGTACCTCGATACCAGCGCGACGCTGACGCTCGCGCTCGTACCGGTCGGTCGTTCGCACTGGCGCGTCGTCGCCTTTCCCAATGCCCTCGTGCTCGCGATCGCACTGCGCGATCGCCAAGCGATTATCCTGGATCGCGTCAACGAACCGCTGCGCGACAGCATTCGGGTGAGCGTATCGATACGCGATGTCGAGATCAGTCGTGAGCCGCTCGAAGAGTGGGAGCGTTATGCCGTGCACGTGCGGGGTGTCGTTGAGAACCGCGGCGACGAACCCGTCGTGCTGTATTCGGCCCACATCGTAGGTCCCGAGTTGTCCCTCGGGGACACGGTCGGGGAGACTCTGCCGCAACCCATCACACTCGCGCCCAAAAGCACTCTCGGAATTGCGTGGCGTCGGCCACTGCGCGGCTCTCATGCGGGCCCTTACGACGTCGCGTGGCGGCCGTCGCTTTATGAGATCGAGATCGCGGACGTGGATCTCGGTGGTACGCCACGCTCCCGCGTCCGGTTGTATAGCACCTGGCAGGACTTCATTGTCCGAAATCCTCTCCCCTCACGGACTACCGGCGGTGTCCTCGCCTGGACGGACCCGAGGTGAGGACGCTCCGCGTTCCTGCCATCCTGGGTAGCGGAACTGCTTGCGGACATCCTCCGCAAAGGCGCCAAGGAGACAGTTGATGAAGCTCTACACGTACCTGAACTACGGCGGCAACTGTCGTCAGGCCTTCGAATTCTATGTGGAGCACCTCGGCGGCAGGATCACATCGCTTGCGACACATGGCGAGCTACCGGAGGCGAATGTTCCGCCGGACTGGAAGGATGCCGTCCTCCACGCGCGAATGGAAATCGGCGAGACCATGCTCCTCGGCGCGGACATCCCTCCGGACCGCTTTCAGCCCATGCGCAGCGCCTATCTCACCCTGATGGTGGATAGCATCGACGAGGCCGAGCGGATCTACAAGCTGCTCACGGAAGGCGGGCAGATCTTCATGCCCATCGAGGAAACGTTCTTCGCGCATCGCTTCGCGATGCTCAGGGATCGCTTCGGCACGTCGTGGATGTTGCTTCACCAGCGAGACGCAGAGTAGACGGCGGCAGAGCTTGGGTCGTCGAGCGATGCATTCCGCACTTCGCTCGCCGTCCACTAGTCGTCGGAAGGCGGCCGCGATATCGTTTGGGCGGACTCGGCGGGTGAGTACGCAGGTAACGGCGAGCACCAGCACACACGGTCTTTAGCGTGAATCGTCGAGTCGTTTCGATCCCCCTGAGCTTCGCCGGCATGTGCCTGGCCGCGTACGCATTCGGCCGCGTGACCCGCACGGAATGGGTGTGGTGGCTCGCTCCCATCACCGTTGCGGTCGATGGCAGCCGCTTGTTCCGCTCGCGCGCCTACGGGAGTGCGGTGCCCCTGTCCGTTTCGGAGCTCCGCCTCGCGAACGACGCGGTGACGTCGATTTACATGGCCTCGTCTTTCGTCGCGGCGGGAGTCGCTGCCTGGGGTGCATACACGGGGAATCGCCCGGCGATCATCCTCGGAGCCATCGTCGCCATCGTTGGAAGAGGGCTCGAGCGGGAAGAGGACCCGGCATGCGAGCATGCGAGCGGCCGGTACAGCTTTCGGCGCCCGCATAACGATTGCTGCGAGTCCTCCGCGCATCCGAATGGGCAGCCCTGGACGCCGTGAATCGCGGTAAGGCTGCCGCCGAGATCGAGCTCATCGAAGCCGAGGCATGGGCCCAGCTCCATCTGGCGCTGCCCTCCAATCTGCGGAGGCAGTTGGGCTGTGACGTGGCGCGCTTCGGCGGTGCGCTCTCTGTCCGCACGTTAGGCGCCGACGTCCCCAGCGGGAACCGGACCATCGGCCTTGGTGTGGAGACCGAGCTCACCGAGCCGCTATTGAGCAAGATCGTCGACTGGTACGCGTCAGCAGGCATCAAACGGTGGCTACTCGACTGGAGCCCGGAGGCACGACCGCGATCGGCGGAAACGTGGTTCGCGCATCGCGGCGGACGCGCGATGACGCCTCTCCTCAAGTTGTGGCGCAGGCTCGACGTCGGCGTCTCGGGCGTCGAGCGCAGCCCATTGGCGGTCGTCGAGATCGACGGAGCCGACGCACGAACGTTTGAAGAGATCGTGGCCGACCCGCTAGGCTTTCCGCGGGATATCGCGCCCGTGGTTCGGTCGACCGTCGGCGATCCCCACTGGCGCTTCTACGTCGTGCGGGACGGCGCGCGACCCATCGCCGGTGCAGCCATGTTCATTCGCGGCGAAGGCGCCTGGCTCGGGCTCAGCGCTACGCTTCCCTCAGATCGCGGTCGCGGAGCCCAGACCGCTCTCCTGGCCCGTCGGTTTCGCGACGCCGCCGCCCTGGGGTGCGCATGGGTAAGCGCGGACACTCAACCGGAGACAGCGGCGCAACCGAATCCGTCCTATCGCAACATGCGCCGCGCCGGAATGGACGTCCTGTACCCGCGAGCCAAGTATCTCTTCGAGGCCGACCTTCGGCGGTGAGCGGTGACGCGGGTGCGTGGCCACAGATCGCGATCCTGATCGCCTGGCGGACACACCGCTACCGATGCATGTGTTGTAGGTGCCGACCGTCATATCGCACGCTGTCTTTGGAGCGGCCCTGTACATGCCGTTCCGGCATCGCTTGCCTCGGAGCGCTGCGCTCGCCGGCGCCTTCGCCGCCGTGGTACCGGACTTCGATGTCATTGGATTTCCGCTCGGCATCGACTACGCCGATCTGCTCGGCCATCGGGGACTCACGCACTCCATTGCCTTCGCGGTAGCGCTCGGGGGGCTCGGCGCGCTGCTCCTGTTTCGGACGCTCCCGCAGCGTTCCCGCACTCATCTTTGGTTCTACCTCGCGCTCGCCACCGCCTCGCACGGATTATTCGACGCCCTCACCGATGGTGGTTTGGGCGTCGCGCTGCTCGCGCCGTTCAGCAACGAGCGATTTTTTTTCCCATGGCGGCCGATCGAGGTATCACCGATCGGGCTCTCCGGGATCGTCTCGGCACGCGGCCTCCGTGTGTTCGCCAGCGAGCTCATTTGGGTTGGACTCCCCGCCCTCGCGGTCGTACTGGGTGGCGGCCTGGCCAGCCGACCGCGCCGCATCGACTCGACGCGATAATGCGAGCTCACTCGCTGCTGCCGCCGCCGTGTGTTATGGTAGCGAGCCACTTCCGCATCCATATCCGTAGATGAGCGACGCCACCGTGTCGCGCACTGCCAGGTAATCCGACCTATGGAACGGCTGACCCCGCTCACCCCATCGGAGCGCGCCGATCGGCTCCTCGCCGACGAGCGCGCCGAGAGCCGTGACAGACGGCACGCCTACCTCGCTGCCCTGGGTGGGGCGGTAGGGTCGGTCGCGCTGGGTCTTTTCCTTATAGGGAACGCCGTGCACACGACTGACGTCCGCACCGGCGAGGTCTTCTTCTGGGCCGGACTGCTCGTGGGGAATGGCGGGTGGTTCGCCAGTATGAGCTGGGCGTGGTACCGTGCGTACGAACGAGGCGGATTCTAGGGAGGCCCATGCAGAAAGAAGTCGATCTCTACGACGCACACTATGGCTACATTGCCGCCGACCCGCAGGTGGCGGTGCGCCGAGAGACCTACGATGAGGATCTCGGACAGGCCAGCTGGATCACGCTCGCCGAAGCCCGTGAGTTCTTTGACGCTTTGGAGCTTGGGCCGGGGCAGACCGCGCTCGAGGTGGCCTGCGGATCAGGCGGCGTCACCTGTCGCATGGCGGTGGAGACGAAGGCGAGCTGCGTTGGCGTCGACATCAACGCCGAGGGGATCAGCGCCGCGCGTCAGCGGGCCGCCGAGCAGGGTCTCGCCGCGCGCGTGTCGTTTCAGATCGCGGATGCGGGGCAGCCCCTTCCCTTTCCTGACCAGTCCTTCGATGCGGTCTTCTGCAACGACTCGATCAACCACCTTCCCCGTCGCGCCGATGTGCTGCGCGATTGGTACCGCGTGCTGCGACCGGGGGGCCGCCTGCTGTTCACCGATCCGATCGTCGTCACCGGGCAGCTGACCAACGAGGAGATTCGCGATCGCAGCTCGATCGGGTTCTTTCTCTTCACTCCTGCCGAATTCAACGAGCCACTGCTCGCGCAGACGGGCTTCATCGTTCGTGAGGTACGCGATGTGACCGACAACGTCGCGTCGGTCTCGAGGAAATGGCGCGAGGCTCGAGCGAAACGGCGCGCGGAGCTCGTGACGCTCGAGGGCGAGACCGCGTTCGAAGGGGTGCAGCGCTTTCTCGAAGCGGTCCATACGTTGTCGAGTGAGCGGCGGTTGTCACGGTTCATGTACCTGGCGGCCAGACCTTTGTCCGAGATCTGACAGAAGGTGCGGGGGGATCGCGGGGGACAAGCGATCGAGTAGATCAACGACTCAGGAGGAATCTACTGTGACACTCCTACGCCGACTAACGATTGCCGGCGCCCTGGCCTTTTCTGCCTTTGCTACGACAGAGGCGCAGGTCGCCCCCGCACCGGTGGCGGTGGGAGCCCGCGTGCGCCTAACGCTTCCGGAGCCGGGACCGCGCCGGTTCGGCGTCATTCGGCCCGAGCGATCTCTCGTTGGCGAGCTCGTCGGCGCCACCGCTGACACGCTCACCGTGCGGCCACACCCACTCCTTCCACCGATCGATGTGCCACGGTCGGCCGTGCAGCGCCTTCACGTCAGCCGCGGCACGTCACGCTGGCGGAGTGCTGTCTCCGGCGCCGTAGGCGGTGCACTCATCGGCATGCTCTGGGGACACGCGCTGTATGGGTGGGATCTGCGCAGCTCGGCGTTCGATACGCAGGCGCACGCGCGATCGCGCGGCGCCATCGCCGGAGCTATCAGCCTCGCGCTCGTTCAGGCGCTCTTTCCGCAGGAGCGGTGGCGTCGGGTTCGTTGATGACGTGAGGAGCGCGCCTAACGCTCTTTCGCTCTCGCGGGACGGGAGGCGCCGGTCTTCCCTGGACGTCAATTCTTGCTCGCGCTGGCGCGCCGCGTTCCCTTGGCCGGCGCGGATCCTGTCTTCGGCGCCTGCGCGGCTGCGCCGGTCCGGGGCGCCGTCGCTTCGAGCCTGATTGCTGTCGCCGCTGGGGCTGGTGATATTGCAGTCTCGTGGCGGCGCGTCTCGTGCGTCCTGAAACCACCTGCTTCCGCGGACGTATCGTTCAAACCGTGATGCCGATCGCACGCCCTTCCCGCTCCCTCAGCCGCCATCAACTCCCGCCGCATGAGTGACTCGCTCACCGAGCGCGTAGTCGCCGCCCTCGGCCACCAATACGAGGTCGAGAGCGAGGTCGGCCGAGGCGGGATGTCGATCGTGTATCGCGCGCGCGATATTCGGCTCAATCGCATCGTCGCGATCAAGGTGCTGCCGCCGGAGCTGGCGTACGACCCCGCCATTCGCACGCGCTTCACGCGTGAGGCACAGACGTCGGCGCAACTCTCCCACGCGCACATTGTTCCCATCTACGACGTCGGCGAGCGCGAGGGGATCGCGTATTTCGTGATGGCGCTCGTCTCGGGCGGGAACCTGGCGGCGTTGCTCGCGCGCGAGCCGCGCCAGCCCATCGAGGAAGTACGCCGCCTGCTCTCCGAGATCGCCGATGCGCTGGCGTACGCCCATACGCGCGGGGTGATCCATCGGGACATCAAGCCCGACAACATCCTGCTGGATGCCGACACCGGACGCGCCATCGTCACCGACTTCGGGATCGCGCGCGCGATCGAGGCGGGCACTCGCCTCACGATTACCGGGAATGCGCTCGGAACGCCGCAGTACATGTCACCCGAGCAGGCCGTTGGAGAGCGCGAAGTGGACGGTCGGAGCGACATCTACTCGCTCGGCGTCGTCGCCTACCAGATGATGACCGGGCGGCTGCCCTTCACCGGCGGCAACACGATGGCGCTCCTGCTGAAGCACGTGAACGAGCGCCCCCTGCCGATCGTCGACCTGCGTCCCGATGCCCCAAAGCCGCTGCGCGACGCCATCGAGCGCGCGCTGATGAAGGCGCCCGAGGATCGCTGGCCAACGGCTGGTTCAATGCGGATGGCGATCATGTCCGACGAACCACCCCCTTCGTGGCGCGCCGAGCAGCGCGATCAGGTGCGGTACACCTCGCCGAAACCTGAAACCGGGCGCCGCGATCGCGGCTCCCGGGACTCCGCACGGGCCGACGTGCGGCTCGTCTCGCCGCGACGGGGGTCGCCCGTCGCCGCTGGGCGTCCCGACTCGGTGGTACCGGTCGTCATCGCAGGCGACGCCATCGTCGAGCCCGAGCATCTCGCGTCGTTGACGCCGGCGCAGCGCGACGACCTTCGCCTCTGGCATGGACGAATCAGCCTGCTCGATCGCGTAAAGGCGATGCGCGGCTACACGTTGTACACGACGGCGATGTGGTTCGCGGGCATCGGGAGCTTCGTGGCCGGTGCCGCCGAGGGAGTACCGCCACTGTTGCTTGCGCCCATCGTTCCCTACTTCATGAGCGTCAAGCTGAGGAGACGGGGACGGTCATTGCGGGCGAGCGGTCTCAAGCTTCGTCGGGTCTTTCTCGCGTTGAGAGCACGGTCGGTACTGCCGGCCCCGCCACCGGTGCCTAACCAGCAACAGCTGCTGAAGCTCGCTCCGCGGGAGGTCATCGACAGCCCGTACGGTGCAGCGATCCGTCGCGCCCTCGAGGATCGGGCCGCGATCGTGGACATCGTGTCCAAGCTCTCGAAGGTCGATCGCGCGCTGCTTCCCGACATCGATCCCGCGGTCAAGGGACTCGTCGATCGCGTCGCCCAGCTCGCGCAGATGGTCTATCGCCTGGAGCAGAGCATCGACGTGCGGCTTCTCACCGACCTCAACGCGCGGATCGCCGAGGTGAAGACCGAGGGCTCACCGGAAGGTCAGCGCCGGCTGTCCCTGCTGCAGCGCCAGCGCGCGACGCTCGAAGAGCTCGTGCAGCGGCGCGATACCCTCGCCCGTCAGATGGATAACGCCGGCCTTGCCCTCGGCAGCCTCCGGCTCGACCTGATCAAGTTCCGGTCGTCCGGCCTCGAGTCCGCGCTCTCCGACGTATCCTCGGCAACGCAGGAGGCACGAGCTCTTTCAAAGGAAATCGGCGCCGTGCTGGAAGCGGCGGCCGAGGTCAAGGGGCTGTAGCGCGAGCGACGCCTAACGGCGTGCCGCGAGGCACGCCGTTAGGTAGCGCACGAGGTCGACTCGCAGTCCATTCTCGGTGCTGGCGAGCGCCAACGACGCCCGCGAGACGTCAGGCGGGCGTGCCGTTCCCTTCGGTCGGCGTCGTTGCCGCGGCGGCAGGCCGCGGTTGCCCACGATTATGCCAGCTTCGCGCGGGCTCGGCGCGGCGCGTCAGCATATTCTGATAGTAGGCCACGATCCGGTCGCGAACGGACGCTTCGGTATCACCGCGAGCGGCCTGAAACGGGGCGTAACGGTGGGAATCGCCCGACACCTCGAACCACCACCAAGCCTCCGGTCGGCCAGCCAAACCCTCGATATGGCAGGTGTACTTCCGGTCGCCATCAGCGAAACTGAACTTCTTGGTCATGGGTGCTCCACTGGTTGAATCGAAATCTACCACCGTGCACGCGATAATGCCTGATTTGGGGCTCCCGACGGCGTAATTCGCGTCGTGACCCGGCGAATGCTGGGCGGGTATCTCTCGTGGAACCGCTCCTCGCGCACTTAACTCGCCCTCGCCATGCCTCTGACTGGTCCCCGTGCTTTGCTGGCGCAAGCGATTCGCGTGTTGATCGCCGCCCTTCCGCTGGCCGCCTGTAGCTCTCCGACGGACGTGGACCCGCTCACCGTCTCTCTGCGGACGGTCGCGTTCGCGACTCAGGAGGAGTTCGAGCAGTGGCCTTCATCGCCCGTGGTCGAAGGCGGCGAGCGTCTGGTCGTTCGCGGCCAGGCCTTCGTCGGCTGCGGCAGGCCGGAGGCCGAGGTGCGGCGGTGGCGCAACGTGATCGGCCTCGAGATCCGAGCGGTGGACACCGATAGAATTTGCCTCGGCATTATGGCCATGTGGGTGCCGGTCGAAGCGACGGTGTCCGGGCTCGCGCCCGGTACGTACCGAGTGCGCGTTGGAATGGCGGGGCTTTCCGAGCGAACGGAAGGCACTGCGACGGTCGGAAACCCCTGAGGCGCTAAGGGCGCTAAGGGCGCTAAGGGCGCTGAGGGCGCTAAGGGCGCTAAGGGCGCAGAGGGCGCTAACCTACGTCTGTCGCTTTTGCTGGTGCCCGCGCCGATTGTCCTGCTTCTTCGGCGCGTCCACGTGCATCGCGTCGACCGGGCTCTCGGCGCGACCGCTTCCGGACTTGCCGCTCGGCCGATCCTGCGCCTCCCGCTGCGCCAGCTCGGCCGGGACTTCGGCGTCGCGTGTGTTCTTTCTCTTCGAACCGACGTTCTGGCTAGGCATCTTCGGACTTCTCGGATGAAGGTGCAGGCGCGGACGTGCAGCCCGCGTGCCAGCCACGCCTGGCGGGGTCGAGGCTAGCCAACGCCACGCCCGGCGCGTACATCCGAGTCTGGTTCGACGCACGGACGGAGAGACCCGTGGACACACCACAAACCTGTGGACGCGGCCTGGCGGAGCATTCCCCGCTTCCGATCAAGCTGGCCGAGCTGACCGATTCGGTGCGAGCGATTCTCGAGCTCCACATGCGGGCGCTGGATCTCACCGACCCGGCCTCCACGAAGGAGTTCGAGGCGTACCGCCGCCTCGCGAACGAGCATCGCGACGCGGCCGCGCACCTGCACGCGATCGGAACGGAAATGGCCGGCTACCGGGACCTGCCCATGGGCCGGCATGATCTCACGGCGCTGACGACGCCCGCGAACACGGCTGCGTTCGAGACCTTCGTGAATATCCAGCGCGAGGTGGTGGCGTTGCTCGAAAATCGCCTCGGGCAGGACGCGAAGATGCTTGCCGCCATGCGCGACACGGGCACATGAGCGTGCGCCAAACGACCATCCTCTGTCTGGCCAGCTACGTAAAGGGCCATGAGTTCATGCGCGAGTGCAAGCGTCTCGGGTGCCGCGTGCTCCTCCTGACCGTCGAGAAGCACAAGGAGGCGGACTGGCCACGCGAGAGCATCGACGAGCGCTACCTCATGCCCGACCTGATGCGACGCGAGGACGTCATCCATGCCGTCAGCTATCTCGCGCGCACCGAATCGATAGATCGAATCGTCCCGCTCGACGAGTTCGACCTGGAGATGGCCTCGACGCTGCGCGAGCATCTCCGAATCCCGGGCATGGGCGAGACGACGGTTCGGTACTTCCGCGACAAGCTGGCGATGCGCATGCGCGCGCGGGAGCACGGCGTCCCCGTGCCCGAGTTCGTCGCGATCGTGAACTACGACCGTATCCGCGAGTACCTGGCGACCGTACCTCCACCCTGGGTGCTCAAGCCGCGATTCTCGGCCTCGGCCATCGGCATCCGGAAGCTCGACCGTGCAGAGCAGCTCTGGCCCATTCTCGACGAGCTCGGGGATCGTCAGTCGTTTCATCTGCTGGAGCGCTTCATCCCGGGCGACGTCTACCACGTGGACTCGATCGTGACGGACGGCGATGTCCGGTTCGCGGAAGCGCATGGGTACGTGAATCCGCCGTTCGACGTCTACCACGGTGGTGGTCTGTTCGCGACGAGCACGCTCGACGTCGGCTCAGCCGAGGAGCGGAGCCTCACCGCGCTCAACGCCGACGTGGCGCAGGCGTTAGGCATGGTGCGGGGCGTGCTGCACACCGAGTTCATCCGCAGCGCCGCGGACGGCACCTTCTACTTCCTCGAGACCGCCGCGCGCGTCGGCGGGGCGTTCATCGTCGAGATGGTCGAGGCCGCGACCGGCATCAACCTGTGGCGCGAGTGGGCACGCCTGGAAGTCGCCCACGCACGTGGCGAGCCGTACGATCCGCCTCGGCCCCGACGGGACTACGCCGGTCTGGTCATCTCCCTCGCCAAACAGGAGTGGCCCGACACGTCGGCGTACGATGATCCCGAAATCGTGTGGCGTCTGCGCAAACGTCACCACGTCGGCGTGATCGTGGCATCGCCGACGCGCGCGCGCGTGCACGAGCTGATTCCGGCGTACATGCATCGCTTCCGCGATGAGTTCTACGCGATGTTGCCGGCCGCGGCGGAAGCGGTCGACTGACACCTCGATGACGCTCATTGCGCTGACGCGCGACGTCAGCCCGGCCATTGCGCAGTGCGAGCTGACGCATCTCGAGCGAACGCCGATCGACCTCGAGATCGCTCGGGCGCAGCACGGGGTTTACGAGCACTGTCTCGAGACGGCCGGTTGCGTCGTTCAGCGCCTGGAGGCCGGCGCGGACATGCCCGACTCGGTGTTCATCGAGGATATCGCCGTCGTGTTCGATGAGATCGCGGTGATCGCGCGGCCGGGCGCGGCATCACGACGCGCCGAGACACCACCGGTGGCCGACGCGGTCGCCCGGATGCGCCCGGTCCGCCGCATCGAGCCACCCGGGACGCTCGACGGCGGTGACGTGCTTCGGGTCGGTCGTACCGTGTTCGTCGGCTGCTCCGGCCGGACGAACAGCGCCGGTGTCGGCCAGCTGCGGTGCGCGCTTCGCCCGTTAGGCTACGATGTGCGCGAGGTCGAGGTTCGCGGCTGCCTGCACCTCAAGTCGGCGATGACGGCGGCGTCCGATACAGTGCTGGTCGTGAACCGCGCCTGGATTCCGACCGCGGACCTGACCGGATTCGAGATCGTCGACGTTCACCCGGGCGAGCCATACGGTGCAAACGTGCTCCAGGTCGCTGACCACGTGATTCATGCCGCGGCCTTTCCTCGAACCCGGGAAAGGCTGGAGCAGCTTGGCATCCGCGTAGAATCCGTGGACTTGAGCGAGCTCGCCAAGGCCGAAGGAGCGGTCACGTGTTGCAGCATTCTCATCCCCGCGTGAGCCCCATCGCGTAGATTCAGGTCGTTCAGGAGGAAGCGCCGTGTCCGACTATGACCTCGCAGGTTCCGTGAGTCGCCGCGAGTTTCTGCTTGTGGCCGCGTCCGCGGCAGCGCTGGCGTGCGCGGGGCGCCGCAGCGGAGCGCCGAGCGGGTCGGTGGTGGTGTTTCAGGGGGATTCGATTACGGACGGCGGCCGCGATCGCGGCATTCTGGAACCGAACACCGACGCCGCGTTCGGCTCGAGCTACGCAGCGCTGCTCATGCGCGACATCCGCGCCGCGCACCCGGAGGTTCCCTGGCGCTTCTACAACCGGGGCGTCAGCGGCAACAAGCTTCCGGAGCTGCAGGCACGGTGGGCCACCGACACGATCGCGCTCCGGCCCGACATTCTGAGCATTCTGGCCGGCGTGAACGACTACTGGCATACGCGGAGCTTCGGGTATGCCGGCACTGCGGCCGATTACGAGCGACAGTACACCGCTTTGCTCAGCGAGACCCGGGCGTCTCTGCCTAACGTCACCATCGTCGTGCTCGAGCCATTCGTGCTGCGGGCCGGGGTCGTGGATGCGAGCTGGTTCCCGGCATTCGACGAGCGAAGAGCGGCCGCCGCGCGGGTCGCCACCGCGGTCGGCGCGCGGTTCGTGCCACTTCAGGCGATCTTCGACGCGCGTGCGGCCGAGACGGGGGCAGAGGCGTTGGCGAAGGACGGCGTGCACCCCACACCGGCCGGTCATGCGCTGATCGCGCAGCAGTGGCGCGCCGTGGTCGGACTGTAGACGGCACGCGCGCTGTGGACACCCGCGATCCAGGCACCTCCGCACCGAAGCCGACCCAGGCGCCGACGCTGCCCCTGCCGGTGCGCGTCCTGCTCGCGGTGTTCGCGCTGCCATTGCTGGTCGTTGGCGTACTGCTGCTGATCGCCGCGGCGCGGGACATCTCGGCGGCGCCCGTGGCGGTAATCGCGATCGCGATCGTGCAGATCGTGGCTGGCATTGCGATCGGGCTCGCCGCGGTCCGCGGCCACTCGCGCTTCTGGGGCGGAGAGTCGGTGTCTTCGATCCTCCTGCCCCTCATCGGGGCGCTGGCGCTGGTTACCGCCTACGACCGCAGCGGACAGGCGAGTCGAGCGCTCGGGATCTCCGAGCCCGCGGCCACGGCGCTGTTTCTGATCATCGCGGGCATCGCGATCTTCGCCGCCATGGTGTTTGCATGGCGCAAAGGCGTGAGTGAGCGCGGCTCGCGCGATGCCCGCTGACGATCGCGAGGCGCACGAGCGCGCCCTGCTCCGACATTTCCTCGCCGCGCTCGCGTATCGCACGCAGAAGGCACTGCGCGATGCACCCTTGAACTTCGGTGACTTCAGCGCGGGCGGCTCCTGTCGGACCCCTTCGGAGCTGGTGAGGCACATGACCAGCGTGCTCGGCTACGCGCGCACGTTCTTCGTGGGCGGACGATATTGGCCTGACCCTGAGCCCGACCTCGCGAGCGAGATTCACCGCTTCCACGCGATGGTCGAGGACCTGGCCGCGCACCTGGCGCGCGGCGATGCGCTCGACGGCACGACGCCGGCTCGCCTCCTCCAGGGACCGTTCGCCGACGCAATGACCCACGCCGGACAGCTCGCCCTCTTGCGACGACTCGCCGGCAGTCCCGTACCTCCCGAGAATTTCATCGTCGCCAGCATCGACCCGAGCAATCTCGGGCCCGAGCAGCCGGGGCCGGTGAGCCCCGATCGCAGCTGGCCCGAGGCGCCGCCAGGATGGCGGCCCGCGGACGAGTGATGTGCGAGGTGGCGCGTTCCCGGTTTGCCCGATAGCCTCTGCGCATGACCTTTCTCGATTACAGCGACATCGCCCCGCGGGAGATCGCGCCCGGATTCTCCGCGCGCTTCGTGCACACGAACGGCGTGACGCTCGCTCGCGTCGAAGTGCGTGCCGATGCGCGCCTCCCGCAGCATGCCCATCCGCACGAGCAGCTCACGACCGTGCTGTCGGGTGAGCTCGAGCTCACCGTCGGGGGCGAAGTGAAAATCCTGCGCGCCGGGATGGTCGCGTTCATTCCCGGTGGCGTGCCGCACTCGGCGCGTGCGCTGACCGCGTGTCAGGTGCTGGACGTGTTTCACCCGGTGCGCGACGATTACCGCTGAGCGGCGGTGACAGTCTGGTTTTTCGTCGCGCTCACGGTCGTCGCGGTGCTGTCGGGCGCGACGGCCGCGGTTGTCGGCTTCGGCATTGGCAGCCTGCTCACACCGCTGCTCGCGCTGCGCGTTGGCATGCCGGCCGCGATCGCGGCGATCGCGCTCCCCCACGCCGCCGCTACGGCGCTTCGCTTCTGGCGACTGCGGAGCGCAGTGGATTGGAGCGTCGTCCGGCGCTTCGGTGTGCTCAGCGCGGCTGGCGGCCTGGCGGGTGCGCTCCTGTATGCCCGCCTCGGCGGCGGTGCGCTCACGCTCGCGCTCGCCGGCCTCCTGATCCTCACCGGTGTGACGGGCCTAACGGGGATCCTGACACGGTGGAGCTCCCCACGCGTTGCTGGACTGCTCGGCGCGATCTCGGGATTCTTCGGCGGGCTCGCCGGCAATCAGGGCGGGCTGCGATCGGCGGCGCTCCTCACGTTTCGGCTCGAGCCGGCCGCCTTTGTCGCGACGGCCACCGCCACGGCCCTGCTCGTGGACGCGGCGCGCACGCCAGTGTACCTCTGGCGCGCCGGTCCCACTCTCCTTGCCCTGTGGATCCCGATCGTCCTCGCCACCGCCGGTGTGTTAGGCGGCACTCTCGTCGGCGAGCGCATCCTGCTCGGGATGACCGCGGAGCGCTTCCGCCGCGTGGTCTCGATCGCGATCTTGGCACTGGGCGCGATGCTGCTCGTTCGCGCCTCGTAGCCCTGCCCCCACAGTCCAAGCGACATGCCTCGACGACTGGTTCGGATCCTCCTCGCGCTGTTCGTGGTTGGACTCGCCACCGTGCTGATCGGTCCGGTCGCCGCCACGATGCTCACGCCAGGCTGGCTCGAAAGCGCCGACGTCCGCGATTGGGCGAGCATGACCTTCTTTCTATCTGTCGCCACCGGCCTGCTATTGGCCGCGTTCCGCCTGGCGTTCGCCCGCAATCGGTCGCCGTTTCGTCTCCTCGGAGCTATCGACTGGTGGCTGGTTGCTGGGGTCGGCCTCGTCGCAACCGTGTGTGCGGCCATTGCCTCGCATTGGACGATCGCGCTCCCAGGTCTGGTTCCCGTCGCGATCGCACTGCTGCTTGCGCGACGGCGCGCGCGGGAAGAGCGTTTGACGGTCGTCGAGCGGGATCAATCGGATCTTCCGCCGCGCGCGACGTTCACGAGCGCGGGGCCGTCAGGAAAGGGTTAGAAGTTGCACGTGCCATGGCGCGCGTCCCTGGTGCGCGGTAACTGTGGTCGGACCCTGTTTTCCGGAGGTCGCTCGGTGCGACTCGTCCTCGCTGTGCTTGCGGTGCTCACGATGCCGGCGGCGGTTCGGCCGCAGGCCGCGGGCCGCTTTCCACCGGACTCGCTCATCAACGTGCAGGTTTTCCCCCGCACGACGCCCGTCGCCGAAGTGACGGCGGCCATGCGGAGCTTCGCGATGGGACTCGGAGTACGCTGCCAGTTCTGCCACGTCGGCGAAGAAGGCATGCCGCTGGACCGCTTTGATTTCGCCAGCGATGAGAAGCGCACGAAGCTCGTAGCGCGCCAGATGATGCGGATGGTCCAGGAGATCAATCGACGGCTGGATACGCTTCCTGGCCGCGCAGCGGCGGGACTCGAAGTGAGCTGCGCGACCTGTCATCGCGGCGTCAGCACGCCGACGCCACTCTCGACGCTCATCGCCGACGCAGCGGTGGCCGCGGGCGCCGATTCGGCGGTCCGTGCCTACCGGGCGCTTCGCCAGCGATTCCACGGGCGCGACGCGTACGACTTTGGCGAGGGCTCGCTCAACGCCGCAGCGCTGCGTGTTGGCCGCGCGGGCAAATACGACGACGCGTTCGCGCTGCTGCGCCTCAACGAAGAGGTCTTCCCCAACTCCGCGGGGACGTCGGTCTTTCGCGGCAACATCAGCCTGATGAGAGGCGACACGACCGCCGCCGAGGCGGCGTTCCGCGAAGCGCTGCGACGTGATCCCGCGAGCAACGAGGCACGTAGCCGGCTTCGCGCGATTGGGCGTCAGCCGTAGGCGTGGCGGGAACTCATACCATGCGTCTATCGAGCGCCGGTCGAGCCCTGGTGATGGTTGGCGCGCTCGTGGGAGCCGCCGCCGGAATAGGACTCGCCGTTGGATTCGACATGAGCCGAGTCCCGTCGTGGATGATCACGGTGGGGATGTACAAGCTCGCCTTCATTGCGGCGGCCGGCCTGCTCTTCGCTGGGGCGGTGCTGGGCCGCGCAGCCCGACGAAGCCGCCCTAACGACAGCGATCGCAGTCCCCGAGCCGTGGGCTCCGGCCCCGCCCGGTTCGTCGATGGGACGGCGCGCGAAACCGACCCTGTCGAGCGTAAAGGCCGCCCAAAGTCTGGGACGTAGCTGGCTGGGCGGGTCCAGGGAGTAGCTGCCCGGGCGCAGACCGTGCATATGGATTCATCCCCCAGACCGGGATACGTTCCGGCCTGCGAGCTCCCTCGGAAATCTCTGCGCACCACTCATGGATCGGGTATTGGCGGTCATCCTCGGCGGCGGCGCGGGCACGCGGCTCTTTCCGCTCACGCGCGATCGCGCCAAGCCTGCCGTTCCCCTCGCCGGAAAGTACCGCCTGGTCGACGTCCCGATCTCGAATTGCCTCAACTCGAAGCTCGACCGGATCTTCGTCATCACCCAGTTCAACTCCGCGAGCCTCAATAACCACGTCGCGCGCGCGTACGCGTTCGACCGGTTCAGCGGCGGCTTCGTGACGATACTCGCGGCCGAGCAGACGCCATCGTCGGAGAAATGGTATCAGGGCACAGCGGACGCGGTGCGCCGCTCGATTCCCCACTTCAAGAGCCAGATCCACGACCGCGTCCTCATCCTCTCCGGGGATCAGCTGTACACGATGAATTACCGGCTGATGCTCGAGCATCATCAGAAGAGCAAGGCGGACATCACCGTGGCGGTGACGCCGGTCGTGGCAGCCGATGCGCCGGCGTTCGGCATCCTCAAAACTGATGACACGCAGCGCATTACCGAGTTTTACGAGAAGCCCAAGCTCCACGACCTCGCGGGCAAGGAGAGTCCCGTCTCGCCCGAGCTCACCGCGCAGGGCCGCATCTATCTCGCATCGATGGGCATCTACCTCTTCGAGGCCGCGGTTCTGTACGACCTGCTCGACTCCCGGCCGGATGACCACGATTTCGGCAAGGCGATCATCCCGAACGCGATTCACGAGCGAGCCGTCGTCGCGTACCCCTTCACGGGGTACTGGAACGACATCGGAACGGTGCGCTCGTTCTTCGAGACGAACATCATGCTCGCGCAGCCGCATCCGGCGTTCAACTTGTACGATCCCAACTTTCCGCTGTACACCGACGCACTGATGCTTCCGCCGGCGAAGATCAGCCGGTCGCGCCTGGAGAACACGCTCGTCGGCGTCGGCAGCGTAGTCGTCGACAGTGACATCTCGAACTCCGTCATCGGCCTCCGGTCGTTCATCGATCGCGGCGCGCGACTGCACCGCACGGTGTTCATGGGTGCGGACTACTTCCGGTGGGAGGAGTCGGAGGCCCGCAACAGCGCCCAGGGGCCGACCTATCCCGGCGTCGGTCAGGGGACGCAGATCGAGAACGCCATCGTCGACAAGAACGCCTCGATCGGCAACCGCTGCACGATCACGAACGCGGCGGGCATCCAGGAAGGCGAAGGCCCCGGCTTCTACATCCGCGATGGCATCATCGTGGTCGTGAAGAATGCCGAGATCGCCGACGGCACCGTCATCTGACGCTGTCGCGTGCGCATCGCCCTGTTCACGAACGAGTATCCGCCTAACGTCTACGGCGGAGCTGGCGTCCACGTCGAGTACCTGTCGCGCGAGCTGGCCCGGGCCGATGCCGGCGCGCATCACGTGGACGTCCTGTGCTTCGGTGACCAAGACGAGACGGCCGGCAACCTTCGCGTGCGCGGCGTCGCTCCGTCATTGCGCTTCCCCACGCAGGACCCTCGACACGCCAGGTTCCTCGACGCCGTTCTGCGCGACCTGGCGATGGTGGCGGCGGTGGAGTCGCCCGACGTCGTCCACTGTCACACCTGGTACTCCCACCTCGCGGGCTGCCTCGCGCGTCCGCTCACCGGTGCACCGCTGGTGTTGACGACCCACTCACTCGAGCCGCATCGGCCCTGGAAGGTCGAGCAGCTGGGGAGCGCCTATCACGCGACGACGTGGATCGAGCGCACGGCGTACGAGAATGCCGATGGCGTCGTCGCGGTCTCGCAGGCGATGAAGGAGGACGTCCAGGCGCTTTACGGTGTGGCCGCCGAGCGTGTGCGCGTGATTCACAACGGAATCGACCCGGACGAGTATCGCCCGCGCCCCGCACCGTCGACCTTACGGAGACTCGGCGTCGACCCCGACGTGCCGATTGTGCTCTTCGTCGGCCGCATCACGCGACAGAAAGGCATCCTGCATCTGGTGCGAGCGATCAAATACCTGACGGAGGGTGTCCAGGTCGTGCTGTGCGCCGGCGCGCCAGACACCGAGGCAATCGCGACGGAGATGACGGAGCTCGTTGCGCAGGCGAAGCGCGATGCCGGGACGCCCATCGTCTGGATCCCGGAGATGGTGCCGAAGGCGGACGTCATCGCGCTCTATACGCACGCCGAGGTCTTCGTCTGTCCATCGGTCTATGAGCCGTTCGGAATCATTAACCTCGAGGCGATGGCGTGCGAGACACCGGTGGTGGCCGCGGCCGTTGGGGGGATCCCCGAGATCGTGGTGCCGGGCGAGACCGGGCTTCTGGTGCCGCTCGAGGCTGAAGGGGGGGACTCACCCGAGCCACGAAATGCGGACGCGTTCTCACGTGCGCTTGCCGCGGCCGTGAACGAGCTCATGATGGCCGGCCCCGAGCGTCGCGCCGCGATGGGCAAGGCGGCGCGGACGCGCGTTCTTCAGCACTTCAGCTGGACGCACATTGCGCAGGTGACGCTGGAGTTTTATCGAGAGCTCATCGAGAGGCGGCGGCGCGAGCAGTCGTGAGCGACATTCTCACTCTTCTCGAGGAGCTTCAGAGCATCGCGCGAACAGGGCTCAACTACAGCACCGATCCGTACGCGCGAGCGCATTACTCTCGGCTGCTGGAGCTGGCGGCGACGCACTATGGCCGAGCTCTCGACCTTCCCGCGCAGGACGTTCGCGCCCGTCTTCAGGGCGAGCTCGGATCGATTACACCGAAAGTCGGTGCCGACGCCGCGATCTTCGATGACCAGGGCCGCATTCTCCTCGTCGAGCGCTCCGACGACCGATGCTGGGGATTACCGGCTGGGTGGGTGGACCCGAACGAGGCGCCCGTCGACACCGTGCGACGTGAGGCGCGGGAAGAGCTCGCGCTGGAGGTCGAGCCGGTGCAGCTAGTGGACGTGATGTTTCGGCCGGCCAGCGCCCACTGGGGACCTCACGCGGTGGTGTCGATCGTCTATCTCTGTGAGGTGCGCGGCGGAGAGATCGCGCTCTCGCACGAGGTGGTCGGGGCCCGATTCTGGACCATCGAGGACGTTCCGGTGTGGCATAAGGACCACCTCAAGTTCGCGAAGGCCGCCCAGGCCGTCTGGACGACCCGACAAGCGAAGGTGTAGGTTGGCAGCCGTCAGCGCGTACCCCTATTCGAGGCTCCGATGGACAACAAGAAGCTGCTCGCTTTGGCCCGGAAGAACGCCGCCAAGTCGGCGAATCTGGAGAAGAAGCTGAAAAAGAAGACGTACGACGCGACCCTCGACGTGACCCGTCCCGAGGAACCGCCGGAGGACAGCGAGGCGGACGCGATCTTTCGCGAGATGAAGAAGCGGGAGTTTTGACCCCGGTTGACCCGCCGCTCGGGCCACCAGGCGCGGCGGTAGCACATTTGCATAAGAACCGGTTGTGAGAACGTTGTGTCCGCTGCGATGACCCTTGGGGAGGCGGCGATGCGGCTGCGCCCACTGGAGAGGGGCGGCTTGGGACTGGCGACACTGATCGCTGCGAGCACTGTGTGGGTCGCCATTGGTGACCGACACTGGGCGGCTACGCTGGTGCTCGGTGTTCTGGCCCTGGCCTGCGCCTACCCCGCGATCACCGGTCGCGACCCGTTCGATCCTCGCAATCGGCGCCGAAAGCACCGCCGGCATCGGTCCAGGAAGGAAAGGAACGGCGCGGTAACGACTCCCCCCCGCGGGGACACACCTTCTATCCTGGGTTCGCCGGACAGCGAACCTCGAGCCTAGCACCTTGCCGAACATCGGCAGCCCACCGGCCCGCGAATCCGGCCCGCCCCCCTCTCCCCACACGACCGAGCTCTATCGTCTGCTCGTCGAGCGGGTGACGGACTACGCCATCTTCGCGCTCGACCCGGGAGGACACATTATCAGCTGGAACCCAGGGGCGCAGCGGCTCAAGGGTTACCTCGCGCACGAGATCATCGGAAGACACTTCTCGACCTTCTATCCCGAAAGCGACAAGCGAGCCGGAAAGCCGGAGTGGGAGCTCGAGGTTGCAATGGACGTCGGCCGGATCGAGGATGAAGGGTGGCGTCTCCGGAAGGACGGAACTCGATTCTGGGCGAACGTCGTCATCACCGCGCTCCGCGACGATGATGGAAGACTCGTCGGGTTCGCCAAGATCACGCGCGATCTCACCGAGCGCATGGAGGCACAGGAGCGCGCGATCAACGATGCGCGACGTCTGGCTGAAGTCGAGGGGCTGAGCCGGGCGAAGAGCCAGTTCCTGGCATCCATGTCGCATGAGCTGCGAACGCCGCTCAACGCCATCGGCGGATATGCGGAGCTGATCGAGATGGGACTTGGCGGGAGCGTCTCGGAGCAGCAGCGCGAGTATCTGGCCCGCATTCGCAGCAGCCAGCAGCACCTCCTGCGCATCATCAACGATCTGCTCAACTACAGCCGCATCGAGTCGGGAAAGCTCACGTACGAGCAGGAGAAGGTGCCTCTCGCCGCGGTGATCGACGCAGTCGCGACCATGGTGGGTCCCCAGGCCACGGGCAAGAACATTACAGTGGAGACGCCTCCATGTGGCGATGACGTGATCGCGCTCGCCGATCGGCTCAAGGTCGAGCAGATCGTTCTCAACCTCGTCACGAACGCAGTCAAGTTCACGCCGCCTGCGGGCCGCGTGACGGTCGCCTGCCAGAGCGACGACGAACGGGTCACGGTCACGGTCGCCGACACCGGACCGGGTATTCCGGGGGACCGAATCGACGACATCTTCGAGCCCTTCGTCCAGCTCGGCCGTTCGCTTTCCAGCGGGCATGAGGGTGCCGGCCTCGGCCTCGCGATCAGCCGTGATCTCGCGCGCGCGATGAACGGCGACGTGACCGTCGAAAGTACGTCCGGCAAGGGCGCAACCTTCAGCCTGAGCTTGCCGAAGGCGTCAGCGACTCGACGCGCCTAACGCGGCGCAGTCCAGAAACCAGTCACTGACCGGATTCTGCCGGTCGAGCCCAGTACGAAGACGTTGGTGCCGCGCGCGCGCTCTTGTCCCTCGCTGCTGCTTGCGACCCAATCCACCACCGCCGTTCCCTGGCAGTGCCGCACGTTCCCGGCACGCCGCAGCCGCAACCCCGGCATGTGGATCTGCGCCGCCGCGATGTGCGGAAGGAGATCGTCGAGCCCCTCGGTGTTCCCGAAGCGATCCTGAAAACGGAGCTCACTCTCGGCGACGCGCCGAAGTGCGGCCTCGCGCGTTCGCGCGTCAGGCTCGGCCCACGCGTCGAACCAGGTATCGATCAATGAGGCGGCGTCGGCGTGCAGCTCATCGGCCACGACGTTGGAGAACAGCGCGAGCTGGTAGCGCCAGCCTTGAATGTGATCGTCGCGGACGGCCGGCTCGGCAAACTCGTGCGTGAGATGAAGGTGGGTGCCGAGTCCATGGGGCTCGAGCCTGATGGTGACGCGGGAGCTACCGGGCGCGATGGGCTGGCCTGTCACGAACCCGTACGAAAACACCATGCGCTCGGGCGGCTTCAGCTCGAGGACTTCTCCGGTCACCTCGGTTCCGTCCGGATATCGAATCAATAGCGCGCCGCCCGGGCGCGGGTCGATGGTCGATCCCGCTCCCCACCACGTCGCCCAGCGTGGGGTGTCGGTGAGAAAGCGAAAGACGTTTTCGCGCGGCGCCTGAATCACGACGCTGCGATCGAGCCGGTACGGCAGATTCGCCATGGTGATCACCCCTTTCGCGCCTTGACGGGTCGGCGTCGCGGATGGGGACCGCGACGGGTCTGCTCGAGCTCGGCAGCCAGCTTCAGCCGCCACAACGCATCGTCCCACATCTGCTCCAGGAGGCGGCCTAACGGGCCGAGCGCCTCTCGCCGCGCTCGGTAGAATCGGTGTCGCCCTTCGGCGCGCGCGTCGGCCAGGCCGGCTTCGGCGAGCGCTCGTAGCTGCAGGGACACGGCGCCGAAGGTGACGTCCGGCATCGCTCGATGAATCGCCCCCGCAGCGAGCTCCTGCGTCCAGATGAGGCGCAGAATCTCCTGGCGGCGGGGCGACGCGAGCGCGGCGAGAACCGTGGGCGCGGGCGGAGCGGAGACGTTCACGACATTACTTTAGATATAACTAAAATAATTGTCAAGGACTTTGCACCTTTTGGTCTTGACGGCTCGGCGACCCCGCGCCCACCATGAGCGAGGTCGTCTCGCACCCCGTCAGGAGTCGGCATCATGGCTCTCTCCCTCCGTCGTTGGCGTCCGCGCCATCTGCTGGTCTCCTGGGTGGTCTACTGGATCGTGGCGCTTCTGATTGCGCTTCGCTCCGGGATTGCCGCGATCTGGCGCGTGACGAGCGATCCGGAGGCGCACGGCAGCATCAGCGCGGGCGTCACCGACGGGATCTTCACGATGACGGTATCGGAGCCGAGTGGTGTCGTCTGGCAGGGGAGCGCGTCGATGATGTCGATTCTGCTGTGGTTTGCGGGACCGCCGCTGCTGCTCTTCGTGCTGTGGCTGGCCATGCGGCCGCGCGCCGCGGAGCCTGCGTTGTCCGCGTCCCCACCGCGCTGAAGGTCGATCGTGATGACGGAGGCGAACGGTTCGGAGACCCTGGCGTCGGTGCTCGTCCGTCGCGCGCGCCAGGCATCGGACGGACGACTCGTGCTCGACGCCGCGAGTGGGCTCGTGGTCGGTGCGCTGGCCCTCGCCTTCCGGCCGCCGGCCTGGCCCGTGGTTCTCAGCGCCGCGGTGTCCATTCTGGCCTTTGGCTCGTGGGGAATCAGCGATCGTAGCTTGCGCGAGATGGAGGCCGGCTCCCGCGGAGCGCAGGCACTGCGGGCCCTGTGCGTCGCACTGGCGGCTCTCGGAGCGCTCGGCGTCGTCGCTCTCGCCGCGACGACGATGGCCTTCGCGCTCGGCACCTGGATCAGCTGATGACCTGGCGAACGGTGCCCAACGTGCGCGCGGGGCGCCTATCGATATTCATCGCGGTGACCGCGGTCGCGTGTAGCGATGGGCCGACGGCGCCCGACCCTGAGCCGACGTACCTGCTCCCCTTCCCCGTCGGCGACAGCGCGCAGGTCATTCAAGGCAACAACGGCTCGTTCACGCACTTCGGACCCTCGGCGTACGCGTTCGATTTTCGCATGACGATCGGCCGGGTGGTGACCGCGATGCGCGCGGGACAGGTGATCGCCGTCGAAGAGCGCTACTTCGACGGCAATCGTACGCCGGGGCAGGAGAACCTCGTCTTTCTGCGGCACGACGATGGAACGTTCGCCCGGTATTACCACCTGACAGTGAACGGCGCACTGGTGTCGCTCGGTCAGCGCGTCGCGGCGGGTGACACGATCGGCTTGAGCGGCGATACCGGCTACAGCACCACGCCGCACCTGCATGTCGACGTCACGCGCGACTGCGTCGCGTGGGGGTGCCAGACGGTGTGGATCCGGTTCCAGAATGCGGGTGCTGATACGCTCGTGGCGGGTCGAGTGTATCGCGCGCAGTAAGCCGGCGTGCGGGGCTGGCATTCAGGTTCGAAGAACCTGGATGCCAGCCCCATTTCCAGCCTCCTAGCCTAGGCACGCGGCTCGGGCGACATTCCGGCCGATGAAGATCGTCACCGTCGGCGGAGGCCCGGCCGGGCTGTATTTCGCGCTTTTGCTCAAGAAGCGCCGTCCCGACGCCGACATCGTCGTGCTGGAGCGCAACGCCCCTAACGACACGTTCGGGTGGGGCGTGGTGTTCTCCGATCAGACGCTCGACAACGTCCGTGCCGCCGATGAGCCCACCTATCGGGCGATCAGCGACAGCTTCGCGCGCTGGGACGACATCGACATTCACTTCAAGGGCACCACCATCACGTCCGGCGGACATGGGTTCGCCGGCATCGCGCGCCGCCGCCTCCTCGAGATCCTTCAACAGCGCGCGCAAGCGCTCGGCGTCGATCTTCGATTTCGTCAGGAGGTCCGCGGGCTCGCCGATTTGAAGCGCCTCGGCTGCGACGACGCCGACCTCGTCGTCGCCGCCGACGGCATCAACAGCATGATCCGGCAGGAGCTCGCCGCGCACTTCCGGCCGAATCTCGACATCCGGAAAGCGCCCTACATCTGGCTCGGAACCACGCAACGATTCGACGCCTTCACCTTTATCGTCGTCGTCAACGAGGCGGGCGTCTTTCAGGTGCACGCCTATCGATTCGAAGAAGCGCAGTCGGCGTTCATTGTCGAATGCGATGACCGGTCGTGGCGGAACGCCGGCTTCGATCGCATGGATGCCGGCGAGACGCTCGCCGCGTGCGAGTCGATGTTCGGGGCGTGGCTCGATGGGCATCGCCTCATGCACAACGCCCCGCACCAGCGGGCGAAGCCCTGGCTCACCTTCGTGCGGGTCAGCAACGCCGCATGGTTTCACGACAACATCGTGCTCATCGGCGACGCGGCCCACACCGCACATTTCTCGATCGGGTCTGGGACGAAGCTGGCGCTCGAGGACGCGATCGTGCTCGCCCGGGTGATCGACGAGCACGGGATGACGGATCTGCCGAGCGCGCTGCGACGCTACCAGGACGAGCGGATGACGGAGGCCCTGCGTCTTCAGAACGCGGCGCGCAACTCGATGGAATGGTTCGAGAACGTGCGCCGGTACGTGAAGCTCGATCCCCCACAGTTCGCGTATTCGCTGCTCACGCGCAGCCAGCGGGTGAGTCACGAGAATCTCCGACTGCGCGATGGGGCCTATCTCTCGGGCGTAGAGCGATGGTTCGCGAGCCGCGCGGCGACGTCCCCGAACGCCGGCGCACCCTCGACCGAGGAGGCGTCACCACCTCCGCCGATGTTCACCCCGTTTCGGTTGCGCAGCATGACGGTCGAGAATCGCGTCGTCGTCGCGCCGATGGACATGTACTCCGCGGTCGACGGCGCGCCGGGCGACTTTCATTTCGTGCACCTCGGTGCACGCGCCCTCGGCGGCGCAGGCTTGATCGTGACCGAGATGACGTGCGTCTCCCCCGACGCGCGCATCACGCTCGGATGTACGGGGATGTACGCCGACGCGCATGTTGCGGCCTGGCGCCGCATCACCGGCTTCGTGCACCGCTGGAGCCGCGCCAGGATCTGCCTGCAGCTCGGCCACGCCGGCCGAAAGGGCTCGGTGAAGCTCCCGTGGGAGGGAGGCGACGACACGCCGCTCACGGAGCAGGGCTGGCAGGTAATCGCGCCGTCCGCCATCGCATATACCTCGCACATGCCGGTGCCGCGCGAGATGACGCGTGCCGACATGGAGCGGGTGCGCGATGCATTCGTGCGCGCGGCACGCATGGCCCTCGAGGCGGACTTCGACATGCTGGAGCTCCACTGCGCACACGGCTACCTGCTCTCGAGCTTCATCACCCCCCTGAGCAATCACCGCCAGGACGAGTACGGCGGCACTCTCGAGAATCGGGTACGCTTTCCGGTGGAAGTATTCGCGGCGATGCGGAAGGTGTGGCCGGCCGATCGGCCGATGTCGGTGCGCATCTCGGCCACCGATTGGGTGAACGGCGGCGTCACCGGAGACGACGCGGTCGAGATCTCCCGCGCGTTTGGTCGCGCCGGCGCCGACATCATTCACGTCTCCACCGGTCAAACATCGATCGATGCCAAGCCCGTCTATGGGCGCATGTATCAGACGCCGTACAGCGACCAGGTGCGCAACGAGTGCGGGCTGCCGACGATCGCCGTCGGCAACATCGTGGACGGCGACCAGGTGAACGCGATCGTTGCCGCCGGGCGCGCCGACCTCTGCGCACTCGCGCGACCGCACCTGGCCAATCCGCACTGGACGCTGCTCGCCGCGGCGACGGCCGGGTATTCCGCGCAGCATTGGCCGGTGCAATATCTCACGGGCAAGCGACAGCTCGAGCGCGCACTGGAGCGCGCGCAGGAGCTGCGCGGGACGGCCACGATTTGACCACGCGCGCCGAGGGTGCGTTTCTCGCCGGAAAGCACGCCATCGTCACGGGGGGCGGCAAGGGGATTGGCGCCGCGATCGCGCGTGAGCTGGCTGCCCATGGGGCATCGCTGTCCCTCCTGGGCCGGGACACGACGGCGCTCGACCGTCAGGCCGCCGCGATTCGGGAGGGCGGAGCGCGCGTGGAGACGTTCGTCTGCGATGTCGCGGACGAAGGGCTGGTCGCGAGCGCCTTCAGCGACGCCCTCGGCGCACTCGGCACGCCGTACGTACTCGTGAACAATGCCGGAGACGCGTCCGCCGCGCTCTTCCACGAGCTCGACCGCGCGAGCTGGGATCACACGATCGCGGTGAATCTCACCGGGACGTTTCTCTGCACGAGGCATGTCATTGGCTCGATGCTCGACGCGGGTGAGGGGCGTATCGTCAACATCGCTTCCACGGCCGCGCTGAAAGGGTACAAACGGATGGCCGCCTACAGCGCCGCCAAACACGGCATTTTGGGCCTAACGAAATGCCTGGCGCTGGAGACGGCGAAGAGCGGTATCACCGTAAACGCCGTGTGTCCCGGGTACACGGCGGAGACGGGGTTGCTCCATCGCGCCATCAGCAATCTCAAGAGCGCGGGTAAGACCGAGGAGGAGGCCCGGGACATGTTGAATCGTGGCAGCGCCCGCGGTTCCCTCGTGCGGCCGGAGGAGGTCGCCAGCGCCGTAGCCTGGTTGTGCTCCCCGGGGGCGAGCGCGGTGACCGGGCAGGCGATCGTCGTCGCGGGCGGGGAGGTCATGTGACGCTCGCCGCTTCCCGCCCCTGACCGTTCGCTCTATGTTGGCCGCATGACCACGCGCATTCGCGGAACGGATCTCACGCCGCGCCACTTCAAGTGGCACATCGACGACCGCGTCGCCACCATCACGCTGAACCGTCCCGAGCGAAAGAACCCGCTCACCTTCGAAGCGTACGCCGAGCTGCGCGACACGTTCAGGCAGCTCGCGTTCGCCAGCGACATCAAGGTCGTGGTGCTCACCGGCGCGGCCGGGAATTTCTCGTCAGGCGGCGACGTGCACGAGATCATTGGGCCGCTCGTCAAGATGAAACGCGACGGGAAGATGGATGAGCTCCTCGCGTTCACGCGAATGACCGGCGATGTCGTGCGAGCGATGCGGGCCTGCCCGCAACCGATCATCGCGGCGGTGGATGGCGTCTGCGCCGGCGCCGGAGCCATCCTCGCCATGGCGAGCGACCTGCGTATCGGGACCTCGCGGACCCGCGTCGCGTTCCTGTTCACGCGCGTGGGCCTCTCGGGGGCCGACATGGGCGCGTGTGCGATGCTGCCCCGGATCATCGGCCAGGGCCGGGCCGCCGAGCTGTTGTATACCGGCCGGTTCATCTCGAGCGATGAGGCCGAGCGGTGGGGCTTTTTCAACAAGGTGACGACGCCGGAGGCGCTCGACGACGAGGTGCGCTCGCAGTCGCGATCGCTGGCGTCGGGTCCCACGTTCGCCCACGCGATGACCAAGCGCGCGCTGCACCAGGAATGGGCGATGGCGATCGACGAGGCGATCGAGAGCGAGGCGCAGGTGCAAGCGATGTGCATGCAGACGGAGGATTTCGCGAGGGCGTACGAGGCGTTCACTCGGAAGCAGTCGCCGGTGTTCGAAGGGAATTGAATGACGGCAAAGACGTCAGACGTCAGAATACAGAATTCAGAATTCAGTGAGACCCATCTGAATTCTGAATTCTGTATTCTGACGTCTGACGTCTTTGCCGTCCTTCCTTCGCGATTTGCTCGCCCGTGATCCAAGAGGCCGACCACCTCGAGTGGCCGTTCTTCGAGGCGGCTCACCGGACGCTCGGGCTCGAGATTCGCCACTGGGCTCGAGCGGAGCTCTGGGATGCACTCGAACCCGACGACGTCGATGCTGCCTGCCGAGCGCTCGTCAGGCAGCTCGGCGACGCGGGGTGGCTGCGGCACGTGGTGCCTGCGGCGTATGGCGGTGTGGGCGACGCGCTCGACGGGCGCTCGCTTTGCCTGATTCGGGAATCGCTCGCGACGGCGTCAGGGCTCGCTGACTTCTCCTTCGCGATGCAGGGATTGGGGACGGGGCCGATCACTCTGTTCGGATCGGACGCGATGAAACGGCGCTATCTGCCCGACGTCGCAGCCGGACGCCGCATTGCCGCCTTCGCGATCTCGGAGCGTGGCGCCGGCTCCGACGTCGGGGCGATGGAAACCGTCGCGCGCCGGGACGGAGAGGCGTTCGTCCTCGACGGCGAGAAGACATGGATCTCCAACGCAGGAATTGCCGATCATTACGTCGTCTTCGCGAAGCTCGATGCCGGCAAGCAGCGCGATGGGGAACGGCGCTACGTCGCGCTGGTCGTCGAGGCCGATGACGCCGGCATCAGCGTGCCCGAGCGGATCGATGTCTCGGCGCCGCATCCCCTCGGCACCGTGCGGCTCGAGCGGTGCCGCGTGGGGGCGGATCGCGTCGTGGGAGAGGCGGGCGCCGGACTGCGAGTCGCGCTCGCGACGCTCGATCTGTTTCGCCCGACCGTCGGCGCGGCGGCGCTGGGGCTCGCGCGGCGCGCGATGGACGAGGCCTGCGCCTGGGTCGCCGAGCGCGAGGTGTTCGGCAAGGCCCTCGCCGACCATCAGATGACACAGGCGCGGCTCGCCGAGATGGCCGTGCGGATCGACGCCAGCGCGCTTCTCGTATACCGCGCCGCGTGGACGCGCGACACGACCGGACGCCGAACCACTCGTGAGGCAGCGATGGCGAAGCTTCACGCCACCGAAAGCGCACAGCGCGTCATCGACGATGCGATCCAGCTTCTCGGCGCTCGCGGCGTGCAGAAGGGCGCGATCGTCGAGCGGCTCTACCGCGAGATTCGCGCGCTCCGGATCTACGAGGGAACGAGCGAGATCCAGAAGATCGTGATCGCCGGCACGGTGACGGGGCGCGCGTGACCGCTCACGTCGACCAGTTCGCGCGGCGCATGCTGCCGCCCCGAGAGCTCTGGCCGGAGATCTCGATGGGCGAGCTGCGCTACCCGGATGTGATGAATTGCGCGGCAGAGCTGCTCGACACCATGGTCGGTCAGGGCAATGGAGACCGCATCGCGCTGCGCTTTCCGGGCGGCACCTGGACGTATCGCGAGCTGCTCGAGCACTCCAATCGCATCGCTCACGTCCTGACGAGAGATCTGGGGCTCGTCCCCGGAAATCGTGTGCTGCTGCGCGGTCCGAACAACCCGATGATGGCGGCGTGCTGGTTCGCGGTGCTGAAGGCGGGCGGGATCGTCGTCGCCACCATGCCGCTGCTCCGGACGCGCGAGCTCGCCTACCTCCTGGACCGGGCGCAGGTCGCGATCGCGCTGACCGACGCACGCATTGCCGATGCGCTGGACGAAGCGGCGCGCGGCGCGAAGTCGCTGCGCCACGTCATGCGCTTCGGCGGCGGCGCCGAACCGCCCTCGCTGGAGGCGCACCTGGCGCGCAAGCCGGCGGACTTCGAGACCGTGAGCACGGCCGCCGACGACGTCGCGCTCATCGCCTTCACCTCCGGTACCACGGGCGGCGCGAAGGGCACCATGCACTTCCACCGCGACATCCTCGCCTGCGCGGACACGTTCGCGCGGCACGTGCTGCGCCCTGGCCGTGACGACCTGTTCTGTGGCTCGCCGCCCTTCGCGTTCACGTACGGGCTCGGCGGGCTGATCATGTTCCCGATGCGCATCGGTGCCGCGTCGCTGCTGCTCGAGCAGGCGAGTCCGCCCCAGCTGCTGGACGGGATCCGCACATTCGGTGCGACCATCTGCTTCACCGCGCCGACGGCGTACCGCGCGCTCGTCGAGGAGGCGGCGCGCGGCGGTGTCGGCAGCCTGCGCCGCTGCGTGTCCGCCGGCGAGACACTGCCGCGCGCGACGTTCGAGGCGTGGCACCAGGCAACCGGCATCCGCATCATCGACGGCATCGGCTCGACCGAGATGCTGCACATCTTCATCTCGGCTGCCGATGACGACATCCGACCCGGCTCGCCCGGCCGTGCCGTCCCGGGATACCGGGCGATCGTGCTGGGCGACGACGGCCGGGAGGCGCCCCGCCATACCGTAGGCCGCCTGGCCGTCCGCGGACCGACCGGCTGCCGCTACCTCGACGACGCCGAGCGGCAGCGCGGCTACGTGGTGAACGGCTGGAACGTCACCGGCGATGCGTACATCGAGGACGAGCAGGGCTACTTCTGGTATCAGGCGCGCACCGACGACATGATCATCTCCGGCGGCTACAACATCGCCGGCCCGGAAGTCGAGAACGTGCTGCTGGAGCACGCACTCGTGAAGGAATGCGCGGTCATCGGCATTGCGGACGAGCAGCGCGGGCAGGTCGTCAAGGCGGTCGTCGTGCTGCACGACGGCACCGCGGCATCGCTCGAAACCGTGAAAGCGCTGCAGGACCATGTGAAGGCGCAGATCGCGCCGTACAAGTATC
>DATFFP010000043.1:0-30224 GCA_035249985.1 Gemmatimonadaceae bacterium | reverse complement strand
AATTCGTCGTCACATCGCGCAGCGCATCGTCGATGGCGCTTCCCTCGGCGATGATGGTGCGCACAATACGGCTGGCGAAGGCCCGCTCGTCAGGCGCGATCGCGAGATCATCCCACACCTGGCTGGCGATGCGATCGAGCGGCTCGCCGTCGCGAAGGTCCCACGCATACAGCGCCTGCAGCGCGCGCGCCCGCGCCCGAGTTTCAGCTCGCAGGCGGGGCATCGAGCCGGTCGAACAGATCGGCCATCTCCAGCGCGGCGATCGCGGCGTCCCACCCCTTGTTGCCATGATCGCCGCCCGCGCGCGCTTCCGCCTGCGCGGTGGTATCGGTGGTCAGCAGACCGAAGCCGACGGGGACATCATAGTCCGAGCTCGCCTGCGCGAGACCGCGCGACGCCTCGGCGGCGATGTAATCGAAGTGCGGCGTCTCACCGCGAATGACGGCGCCAACCACGACGAGTGCGTCATACCGCTCGGAGGCGAGCAGCCGGCGTGCGGCCGCGGGGAGCTCCCATGCTCCGGGCACCCAGATGATGTCGATGTTCTCGGTCACCAGGCCGTGCCTGACGAGCGCCTCGATGGCACCATCGGCGAGCTTCTGGGTGACGGACTCGTTGAAGCGGGACGCGAGAACCGCGACGCGACGTCCGGCGCCCGCGGGCGTGCCGACGAACTCAGCCATTTAGTGCGCGAGGAGGTGACCGAGCTTGTCGCGCTTCGCGTCGAGGTAGCCCTGGTTCTCGGACGTCGCGGGCGGAACGATCGGCACACGCTCCTCGACGCTGAGGCCGTATCCCTCCAGTCCGACGAGCTTCCGCGGATTGTTCGTCATCGGCCGAATGGATTTGAGTCCGAGATCGAGCAGAATCTGCGCGCCGATACCGTAATTGCGAAGGTCGGGCTTGAAGCCGAGGCGCTCGTTCGCCTCGACCGTATCGGCCCCGGTGTCTTGCAACTCGTACGCCTTGAGCTTGTTCAGCAGCCCAATGCCGCGGCCTTCCTGATCGAGGTACACCACGACACCGCGGCCGCGCTCCTGAATCGTCGTCATCGCGGCGTGGAGCTGCCACCCGCAGTCGCATCGCAGCGATCCAAAGACGTCACCGGTGAGACACTTCGAGTGCATGCGGACCAGCACGCCCTCACCGTCCTTCACATCACCGAACACGAGCGCGACGTGCTCGCGATCATCGACGTCGTTCCGGTACCCGATCACGCGCCACTCTCCGTACTCGGTGGGAAGGCGGGCGTCGGCGATGCGGTGGACCAGCCGCTCGGTACGCAACCGATAGGCGACGAGGTCAGCGACGGTGATCGACTTCAGGGTGTGTCGCTTGGCGAATTTCTCCAGCTCCGGCCGCCGCGCCGCGGTGCCGTCGTCATCGAGGATCTCGCAGATCACCCCACCGGGATACAAGCCGGCAAGGCGCGCGAGATCGACCGCCGTCTCCGTGTGCCCGACGCGCTGAAGGACGCCGCCTTCGCGCGCCCGCAGTGGAAAGACGTGTCCCGGCCGCCGGAGATCCGCTGGCACCGTTGCCGGATCCACCAGCACCTGAATCGTCTTGGCGCGATCCTGGGCGCTGATGCCGGTGGTGACGCCGAACCGGGGAGCCGCATCGACGCTGACGGTGAAGGCGGTGCGCTGCTCCTCGGTGTTGACATCGCTCATCGGCGCGAGGCCGAGCTGGTCGACGCGCTCCGGGGTCAGCGCGACGCAGATCATCCCCCGCGCATGCTTGAGCATGAAGTTGACGTGATCAGCGGTCACGCGCTGCGCCGCGCAGATGAGGTCCCCTTCATTCTCGCGGTCCTCATCGTCCGCGACGATGACCATACGGCCCGCGCGCATTTCCTCGATTGCTTCTTCGACGGTGGCGAAAGCCATGGTTAGGTGCGCGGGAGACGGAATTCGGCCTGCGTCTCGAGCAGGCGACGCACGTACTTGCCGATGATGTCGCCTTCGACGTGGACCCGGTCGCCTGCAGCGAGCGAGCCGAGGGTGGTATGACGCAGCGTGTGCTCGATCAACGATACCTGAACAGTAGTCGCCGTGGGAAGCTCGTTGACGGTGAGGCTCACACCGTCGACGGTCAGCGAGCCATGAGGGACCATGAGCTCGGTCAGGTCACCCTCGATCGCGAGGTCGATCACGGCCGCATCGCCCGCGCGACCCACCTGGTGAACCCGTGCGACGCCATCGACGTGCCCGAGCACGAGGTGGCCGCCAAAGCGCCCGTCCGCGCGCATCGCCCGCTCGAGATTCACGCGGCGTCCCTCGCGCCATTCCCCCAGCGTGGTACGGCCGAGCGTCGTTTCGACCGCCGCGACCTCGAACCACCCCGTGCCATGCGCGAGAATCGTGAGGCAGGCGCCGTTAACGGCGACGCTCTCCCCGTCTACCAGATTCTCGTAGCTGCACGTGATGCGAAAACGGCGACCCGCCGTCGTGCGCGTCACGCGCTCGATGACTCCGATGTCATCTACGAGTCCGGTAAACATGTCAAGCAGCTCCGGGAGCGTACACGGTCATGAGGTCCTGCCCGATCGGGCGCCGGCCGACAACGCGCCACCGTGGCGCGTCCGGAAGCGCATACGTGGGAGCGTGCGCGAAGGCGCTCCGTGCCCCTGACCCCAACACGACCGGTGCCTGAAAGATAATCATCCGGTCCACCAGCGCGTCCGCCAGCAGGGCTCCCGCCAGCTCCGCTCCGCCTTCGACGAGGATCGACCGAAGCTCGAGCGTGCGGAGCTGGCGCAGGGCACCCTCGAGCGTCGCCGCCTCGACCAGCTGAACGCCGGCGTCCCCAAGCGCGCGCGCCTGGCCCGATGACGCATCGGCGACGACCGCCACGGTGCGCAGCTCGCGTGCGGTGCGAACGAGCGACGAGGTCATGGGAAGCCGTGCGCGCCGGTCGAATACGATGCGCGCCGGCGGGAGGCGCGGACGACGTGCGCCGCGAACCGTGAGCGACGGGTCATCGGCGATCGCGGTTCCAGCGCCAACGGCAATCGCGTCATGACCGGCGCGCAGTCGATGGACGTACCGCCGCGCGGCGTCTCCGGTAAGCCACCGCGATCGCCCGGACGCATCAGCGATCGCCCCGTCGATCGATGTCGCGAGCTTGAGGGTGATGAACGGACGCGTCGACGTGAGCGCATGAAAGAACGATGCATTCAGCTCGAGCGCGTCCGCTTCCTCGATGCCGAACGCGACGTCGATGCCCGCCGCCTCGAGGCGCGCTGCCCCTCCAGCCGCCGCCGGATTTGGATCGCGCGCGGCGCACATCACGCGCGAGATACCCGCGCGCACGAGCGCATCCGTACACGGCGGGGTCTTGCCGTGGTGCGCGCATGGCTCGAGCGTCACGTACACGGTGCTCCCCCGGGCGCGAGGCCCCGCCGCATCGAGCGCGACCACTTCGGCGTGCGGCCCGCCATATTCGGCGTGCCATCCTTCGCCGATGATTTCATCGTCACGAACGACAACGGCGCCCACCATCGGGTTGGGCGCCGTGCGTCCCCATCCGCGGCGGGCCAACACGAGCGCCCGGCGCATGAACGCGCGATCTCGCGCTGTCCCTGCGGCGTCAGCCGGGCGCTCGGTCAGCATGCGCGCGATCAGAGGCCGATACGAAATCCGAGGGAGCCGTAGATGCGGGACGCGTCCGCCTCCTTATCGAAGTTGTTGTACGTTGGAATGTCGCCGCCCGAGACACCACCCACCGTCGCCACGATCTTCATGAGACCGAGATTCGTGATGAGATCGAGGAAGACGTTGGTACGCGTGACGTCGAATGCATAGCGAACCGGTCCGCCCTCGAAGCGGGCCAGCGGCTCATTCACCGAGTAGAACGCGCCTGCCTCGGCCTCGTAGCGATCCTGACCGACACCGAGGGCGAGGCTGAACGCGAGCAGGGACTTGCTCGCGACGACGCGCCACGACGTGGTGCCGATCTCGAAGTTTTCCAGCCGGGCGGTGTCGGCGCTCGCGAGCGCACCGCCTTCCCACGAGGCGATCAGGGTCGTGCGCGGGAGATCACGCTTCATGTAGCTCACCGAGATGCCGGGAAGCACGAGCGACTCCTGCAGCACCCCGATGCGCGCTCCGTAGCCGAACTTGAACGATCCATCAGGCGTGGTGAGCGAGAGCGGGTGATGCTCGAGCTCGGGCAGATAGGAGACGTTCACCAGCACATCGACCCCGAGCACGTTGGTGAGCGGCAGCGGAATTCCCTTGAACAGTCCGAACGCGGCATCGACGACCGGGAGAGCCGCCCACTGCGCTTCGGTCACGTAGTTACTGCGCTGCGCCGTCCCATAGTTGACGCCGGCGCCATCGATATCGGGGAGGCTCGCGCGCATGGCGTTCGCGCGGACGCTCAACGCGAAGTGACCGAGCCCGCCCAACGTACCGCCCTGACCGATGGTCGCATTGCCGCCGGCGATCAGCGTTCCGAGCTGGGGGGTCATGTAGTTGAGCAGATCGATCGCCTTCTGACAGGCGTCCTGCCCTTCGTTGCTCTCTCCGACGAGCGCCGGATCCATGCAGCGCGAGTCAACCGCGCTTTGCGCCGCAACCGCTGGCGCCACCGAACAGGCGAGGACCAGGCTCGCCACGACCACGCGTGCGTTCATCTACGGCTCCTTCATTCGAGTGTCACGTTGCCACTTCCGCGCACGACCCGCCCGGCCACCCAGGCCTCGACGCCAGTCGCGCGCGCGCTTGCGATCACCGCATCCGCGGAACGCGCGTCGGTGATCACCACCATGCCGACGCCCATGTTGAACGTGCGGAACATCTCCTCGCGCGACACATCGCCCGCTCGCTGCAGCACCTGGAACTGGTTAGGCACATCCCAGGTCGACGTGTCGACCACCGCATCGCACGTGTCCGGCAGCGCGCGGTTCACGTTTCCGGGCAGCCCGCCCCCGGTGATGTGCGCCATCGCGTGAGTGACATCGAGCACCGGCGCCAGCGGCCGCCAATACGACCGGTGAATGGCGAGCAGGACGTCCGCTACCGTACTGTGCGTACCCGGAAAAAGGTCCTTCGGCCCGAGGTGCAATCGCTGCGTGACGATGAGCCGCGCCAGCGAGTAGCCGTTGGTATGCAGCCCCGTGCTGGCGAGCGCGACGAGCACATCCTGCTCGCGCACGCGGTCGGCTCCGAGAATGCGTCCTTCGTCCACATATCCGACGATGAACCCTGCCAGGTCGTAATCCGGTGGGACGTAGACGCCCGGCATCTCGGCGGTCTCCCCGCCCAGCAGCGCACATCCGTTCTCCCGGCACCCGGCCGCGACCCCACTCACGATCGCTTCCGCGACGTCGGACTCGAGCCGGCCGAAGGCCACGTAGTCGAGGAAAAAGAGGGGCCGCGCGCCCTGGACGAGAATGTCGTTGACGCAGTGGTTGACGAGATCGTGGCCGATGGTGTCGTGGCGATGCGCATCGATCGCGACCTTGATCTTCGTGCCGACCCCGTCCGCGCTGGCGACGAGCACCGGCGATGGTACGTCGGTGGGCACGCGAAACATGCCCCCGAATCCGCCGAAGCCCCCGCGCGTACCGCCGGTGAACGTGGATTCGACGAGCGCACGCAGCCGCTCCTTCGCGTTGTCGGCTGCCGCGATGTCGACGCCGGCTGACTTGTAGTCGACGGGACGCGTCACGCCAGCAGATCCTCCTCGAAGGACACGAGGCGATAGAACTCCTTCACGCGGGCGCGAATCTCTTCCCGCGAGATCTCCTGAAACCGTTGAATGGAGAAACGCTCGACCGCGAACGAGCCCATCGCCGATCCGTACACGACCGCGCGCTTGAGACTCGGCTCGCTCAAGTCGCCGGTGCGTGCGAGGTATCCCATGAATCCGCCGGCAAACGCGTCGCCGGCACCGGTGGGGTCGAAGACATCCTCCAGGGGATACGCCGGCGCGAAGAACACCGTCTTCTCGGTGAACATGAACGCCCCGTGTTCGCCCTTCTTGATGATGACGTGCTTCGGCCCGCGGGCAAGAATCCAGCGCGCCGCCTTCACGAGGTTGGAGGTCTCGGTGAGCTGGCGCGCTTCCCCATCGTTGAGCGTGATCAGGTCGACGCGCGCAAGCAGCTCGAGCAGCTCGGGCCGCCGGCTCTCGATCCAGAAGTTCATGGTATCGCACGCTACCAGCCGCGGCTTTTTCACCTGTTCGAGCACCTCGAGCTGGAGCCGAGGGTCGATGTTGGCGAGAAAGACGAACGGTGCGTCCCGGAACTGTGCGGGAATCTTCGGCCGGAAGTGCGAGAAGACCCCCAGGTGCGTCTCGAGCGTCTCGGCGGAATTCAGGTCATGGCGATACCGGCCGCGCCAGCGGAACGAGGCTCCCTCCGCTTGCTCGAGCCCCGCGAGGTCGACACCGCGCCTGGCCAGCGCTTGCAGGTCGTCGATCGGATAGTCCGTGCCGACGACGCCGACGAGCTGCACCGGCGTCAAATGACTCGCCGACGCGGCGAAGAAATTCGCGGAGCCGCCGAGGACGTTGTCGGCCTTTCCAAACGGGGTTTCGACGGAGTCGAGGGCGACGGAGCCGACGACGAGGACGGTCATGAGGTCAGGAGTTGGGGGTCAGGGATCAGGGGGAGTGAGGCGTAAGCGGTCACAGGAGATGGCGTGGGATTTTTCCTCGCACGTACCCGCCGGAACCCCTGATTCCTGACTCCTGACCCCTGACCCCTCATTACATGCGCTCCGGGGCCGTGATGCCCAGCAGCGCCAACCCATTTCGAAGAACGATCTGCGCTGCGCGCGCCAGGGCGAGGCGCGCATTCATGATCGGCGCGGGCTCGTTGAGCACATGATGCTTGTGATACCACAAATGCGTGAGCGACGCCGTCTCATGCAGATACGACGCGATACGCTGCGGCTCGAGTGCCTCCGCCGCGCCGGTCACGAGCGCCGGGAAATCCAGCAGGCGCTTGATGAGCTCCTGCTCCTCCGGCTCGACGAGTGGCTCGAGCGGCGTGTCGGGGTCGATGCGCGCGGGATCGATCCCGCCGACGCGGAAGATGCCCGAGAGGCGCGCATGCGCCATCTGGATGTAGTACACCGGATTCTCTTCCGACTGCGTGCGGGCGAGATCGACATCGAACACGAGCTGTGAGTCTCCACGTCGCATCAGAAAGAAGTAACGCACGGCATCCCGCCCGACCCAGTCGACGAGATCCCGTACGGTGACATAACTGCCGGCACGCTTGGAGATCTTCACCTCTTCGCCGCTGCGCATCACCGTCACCATCTGGTGGAGCACGTATTCGGGGTATCCCGGGGGGATATCCATGTCGAGGGCCTGGAGCCCGGCCCGCACACGCGTCACCGTGCTGTGATGATCGGCGCCCTGCACGTTGATGGCACGGTGGTACCCGCGGTCCCATTTCGTCACGTGGTACGCGACATCGGGCACGAAGTACGTGTACGTGCCGTCACGCTTGCGCATGACGCGATCCTTGTCGTCCGAAAAGTCGGTCGTGCGAAGCCACAGCGCGCCTTCGTGCTCGTAGGTCCGGCCCCCGGTGGCGAGCGCGCGAACCGTGCTCTCGACCTGTCCGTCGGTATAGAGCGACGACTCGAGGAAGTAGGTATCGAATCGGACGCCAAACGCCTGAAGGTCGCGGTCCTGTTCCGCTCGCAGCTCCGCGACGACGAAGCGTCGGATCTCCTCGAACAGCGCGCCCCCGGGATCCAGGTCGCCGTCGCGCAGCACAGCACGCGGGTCTCCACCGCGCGCGGTGACGAACCGCTCGGCGATTTCGCGAATGTACTCGCCGTGGTAGCCACCCTCGGGAATCGCGAGCGACTCGCCGGCGAGCTCGCGCACCCGGGCGATCACCGACAGCGTGAGGTTGGTGATCTGCGCCCCGCCATCATTGTAGTAGAACTCGCGCGTGACCTTCCATCCCGTCGCCTCGAGCAGCGACGCAATAGCGTCGCCTAACGCCGCCTGGCGCCCATGCCCGACGTGAAGCGGCCCGGTCGGGTTGGCTGAGACGAACTCGACGTTGACCTCGCGGCCTCCGCCCTCGGTGGATCGTCCGTAGGCGTCGCCGGCGCGCAGGATGGTCGCCAGCGCGCGCGCGGTGTGCGCCGGATCGAGGCGGAAATTGATGAAGCCGGGTCCGGCGATCTCCACATGCGCCACGCCGCAGGACCCCACGTCCAGACGCTCGACCAGCTGCTGCGCAATGTCGCGAGGTTTTCGCTGGAGTGGTCGCGCCAGCGTCATGGCCAGATTGGTCGCCCATTCGCCGTGCGCCGGATCGCGCGGCCGCTCCAGCACCGGATCGACAGCGTCGGGCGCGCCAAGGTCGCGTGCCGCGCGCGCGAGCTCGGCACGAATGCAGTCCGTAGTCGCGCTGTTCATTCTCCGCTAGCGCTGCCGGACGAGGGCGGCTTGGGTGTTGACGCGGTGCTGCTCTTGCTTGCGTCCTTCGATGCGTCGCCACTGGACGACGTGCCCGCTTCGGATGAGCCCGATGCGCCCGACGCCGACGCGTCCTTCTTTTCGGGCTGGCCCTGCGGCTTCTTGCCGTCCTTTCCGTAGTCGGTGATGTAGAAGCCCGAACCCTTGAACACGAGTCCTGCGCCGCCGGACACCTTTCGAATCGCAATGGCGCCGCACTCGGGACACGGCATCTCGAGCGGGGCATCACTGATCTTCCGAAAGAACCTCTCGAATTCGTGGCGCGCAGGGCAGACGAAATCGTAAGTCGGCATTCCGATGGCACTTAGGGATGGGAGCGTATGGGAAAGGTACGCGCCGCGATACGGGCGTTCAAGCTGTTTTGGAACGGCAAAGACGTCAGATATCAGACGTCTTTGCCGTTCCATCATTCAATGGGCTGGTGGAGCTTGACCGGGTTCTTCGACTTCGTCCGCACCTTCATGTTCAACAGCTCCACCATGATCGAGAAGAACATCGCGAAGTAGGTGTATCCCTTCGGGATGTGGTACCCCGTTCCCTCCGCGACGAGGTTCACCCCGATCACGACGAGGAAGGAGAGGGCGAGCATCTTGATGGTGGGGTGCTGCTCGACGAAGCGCGCGATCACCCCCGCGGCGGCCAGCATGATCCCGAGCGCGATGATGTTCGCGCCGATCATGATGCTGACCTGGTCGACCATGCCCACGGCGGTGATCACCGAGTCGAGCGAGAAGACGATGTCGATCAGCATGATCTGCACGACGACGCGTCCGAGTGATGTGCGCAGCTTCGCGCTGACGTGTCCTTCCTCTCCCTCGAGCTTGTCGTGGATCTCGTGCGTCGCCTTCGCGATGAGGAAGAGCCCGCCGAGCACGAGAATGAGATCGCGGCCGGAGACGCCCCGCCCGAAAACCTCGAAGAGGGGTTGCGTCAGGCGGACGATCCAGGCAATCGACAGCAGCAGCAGCAGCCGAGAGACGAACGCCCCGATGAGACCCAGCCGACGTGCCCGGCCCTGCTCGTGGGCCGGGAGCTTTCCAGCGAGGATCGAGATGAAGATGATGTTGTCGATGCCCAGAACGATCTCGAGCGCGGTGAGCGTGAGCAGCCCGAGCCAGGCATTCGGGTCGGAAAACCAATCCATAGAAGTGCTGGGGAATCGAGGGTGTCGAGGAACTCAAGGAAGTCGAAGGCGCGCCACGCGCATGACCGCTCGCGGTCGTGATGGCGACAATCTCACGTAGGTCGGTATTCGCTCCATGTACCGCGCAGCGCATCGGCAATCTCGCCGACGGTGGCACGCGCGCGGACGGCATCGATGATGAGCGGCATCAGCGGCGGCCGATCGCCCCCCGTCGCGGCGTATCCGCGTGATGCCTCCCCGAGCGCGGCAAGCCCGTGCCGCACAGCGTCGGCGTGGCGCGCCGCGCGCACCGCACGCACACGCTCGACCTGTCCCCGCTCGAGCGCGCTGTAATCAGGTGATGGAATGGACGGAGGCTCCTGCCCGTCGGCGAAACGATTCACGCCCACGATCACGCTCTCTCCACGCTCGAGGCGCTTCTGCTGCTCGTACGCACTTCGCGCAATTTCCTCTTGCATGAAGCCGGCCGCGATCGCCTTCTCCGCGCCGCCCATCGCGTCCACACGATCGAGCAGCTCCATGGCGCTCCGCTCGAGCGTGTTGGTGAGCTGCTCGACGTAGTAGCTCCCGGCCAGCGGATCCGCCGTGGCGGCAACCCCACTTTCGTAGCCCAGCACCTGCTGCGTGCGCAGCGCGAGCGTGGCTGCTTCGGCAGTCGGCAGCGCGAGCGCTTCGTCGTACCCGTTCGTGTGCAAAGACTGGGTGCCGCCAAGCACCGCCGACAGGGCCTGCACCGTGACGCGCACCACGTTGTTCAGCGGTTGCTGCGCCGTCAGCGTGACACCGCCCGTCTGCGTGTGAAAGCGCAGCCGAGCACTGGTGTCGCTTGCCTGAAATCGGTCGCGCATGAGCCGCGCGTACATGCGGCGCGCGGCGCGAAACTTGGCGACTTCCTCGAAGAGATCGTTATGCGCCGCGAAGAAAAACGACAGGCGCGGGGCGAAGTCGTCGATGCGGAGTCCCGCCGCGAGCGCGCGTGACACGTACTCGACCGTGTTCGCGAACGTGAACGCCAACTCCTGCACCGCCGTCGCCCCGGCCTCCCGAATGTGATATCCGGAGATCGAGATCGGATTCCAGCTCGGCACCTCGGCGGCGCAGAACCGGAACAGCTCGGTCACCAGCGCGAGGCTCGGCGCCGGGGGATAGATGTACGTCCCTCGCGCGACGTACTCCTTGAGGATGTCGTTCTGAATCGTTCCACTGAGCGTGGCGCGTGGCGTCCCCCGCTCTTCGGCGACGACGATGTACATCGCGAGCAGGGTCGATGCCGTCGCGTTGATCGTCATCGACGTCGATACCTTCTCGAGCGGGATCTCAGCCAGCAGGGTGTGCATGTCTTCGACCGAATCGATCGCAACCCCGACGCGACCGACTTCTCCCCGTGCGCGAGGCGCATCGGAGTCGATGCCCATCTGCGTGGGCAGGTCGAACGCGACGGAGAGCCCGGTCTGCCCGGCATCGAGGAGCAGCCGGAAGCGGCGATTCGTTTCCTGCGCCGTCCCGAAGCCCGCGTACTGCCGCATGGTCCAGAAGCGGCCGCGGTACATGGTGGACTGGACGCCACGCGTGAATGGAAACTGCCCGGGATCGCCGAGGTCGCGTGTGTAGTCGATAGAGGCATCCCGGTAAACGGGCTCTATCTCGATGCCGGAGGGACTTCGAAGGGGCTCAGGCATTGGTTGGAACGGCAAAGAGGACAGAATTCAGAATTCAGAATTGAGAATTCAGAAACGACGTGCGCTGAATTCTGAATTCTGTATTCTGAATTCTGTCCGCTCTGCCGTTCGTCTCAAGCGCCGACCCCCGTCAATTTCTCTCCTCCGAGCATGGCACTCGCCGTGTCCACATCACTCTTGCTGCCCACGTACAGCGGAATGCGCTGGTGAAGCTCGGTGGGGTGGATGTCGAGAATGCGACGTGTTCCATCGGTCGCGGCGCCGCCGGCCTGCTCGACGACGAACGCCAGTGGGCTCGCCTCGTAGAGCAGGCGCAGCTTTCCCTGGGGGCTCTTCACGTTCGCCGGATAGCAGAAAATGCCGCCGCCGAGGAGATTGCGGTGGAAGTCTGCCACGAGGGAGCCGACATAGCGGACGCTCATCGCTTTCCGCTCCCCATCGAGACCCCGATAGCGGCGCATGAGCGCCTTCACCGGCTCGTCCCAATGCTGTTCGTACGAATCGTTCACCGAGAGATACCGGCCAGGATCGGGGATGCGGATGTTCGGATGCGACAGGAGAAATTCCCCGATCGACGGATCGAGCGTGAAGCCGTGCACGCCCTGCCCTGTCGTGTACACGAGCATCGTGCTCGATCCGTAGATCACGTAGCCTGCAGCCACCTGACGCCGCCCCGGCTGCAGCATGTCCTCGAGCTCGCCGCGCGAGCCCCGGGTAATCTTGCGTACGACGGAGAACACCGTACCGACAGGGACGTTCACGTCAATGTTCGAGGAGCCGTCGAGCGGATCGAACAGCAGGCAGTACTTGCCGCAGCGGAACCCGTCCGGGATCGGGATGATGTCGGGTACCTCCTCGGACGCCATCGCGCACAGCCGGCCGCCGTGATCGAGCGCCTTCACGATCGTCTCGTTGGCGAAGACGTCGAGCTTCTGCTGCATCTCGCCCTGCACGTTCTCCGCCTCGGCGGAACCCAGGATGTCGACGAGCCCGGCGCGGCGGACCTTGCTGGAAATGATCTTCGCGGCAAGCGCGAGGTCGTACAGTATCCCGGAGAGCTCGCCCGTCGCCTCGGGATGCAGCCGCTCCTGCTCGATGATGAATCGATCGATCGTGACGACCGACGTGGGCGTGTTGTACACCACGGCTAACGATCTCCAGCAGACGAGGGTTCGAGGGCGCGCAACCGGCGCGCGGAATAGTCGCGCGCGTCCGCCTCGAACGGATTGTCATGATATCCGTGCCGCAGGCTCGCCCAAAGATATCGCATTGGAAAGAGCGGACTGGCCTCAAACTGCTCTACGTGCCGCAATTCGTGCAAGAGCAACGGGGGCCGCAGCGGCACGTCAGGAGCCACGAACACCCATCGGCGCAGTGTGATCGCCGCGACGGTCGCGCGCCCGAGCGCCCACCCTCCGACGCGCGGTGGCAGACCGCCGCGGCGGAGGCGCAACCGCGACAAATCCGGATACTGCACCAGCAGATCGGGAGTGAGGGTCTCTGGCTCGCCGATCAGGGTCGTTCGGATACGACCGATGATGCCCATCGCTCTCCCTGTGCCTGGATCTGCAGTGTCGACCCATCCGTCCGCACGATGATGTGGCCCAGGCGGTCGCTGCGCAGCACGGTGGCACCGCTCGCGGCGAGCGACGCCAGCACGTGCGGGCTCGGATGACCATACGTGTTCCCGGCGCCGACCGACACCAGCGCGATGACTGGCCGCACGGCGCGCAGAAATCCATCCGTCGTGCTCGTCCTGCTGCCGTGGTGCCCAACCTTGAGCACTTCGGCCCGTAACGCCAGCGAGTCTCGCGCGAGCAGCCATCGCTCCTCCTCCCGTTCGGCGTCGCCCACGAGCAGGAATCGCACCGAGCCGTAGGTGACCCGCAGCACGACGCTCGCCTCGTTTGGGTCGGCGAGATGGCGGGCCCAGGCGGAGTCAGGGGCGAGGAACTCGACCTCGACACCATCGATGACGCGGCGATGGCCAGGTCGCACGCGCTCCCACGTGACGGCGGCGGTCGACGCCGCGGTGAGGGCATCACGATATGTGTCACTCGTGCCGACGTAGGCGCCGTCCCAGAACACGTCCGGGCGCGTGGCGGCGAGCACTGTCGCTGCTCCCCCTGCGTGATCGGCGTGCGGGTGCGTGAGCACGAAGGCGGCGACGGAACCGCCGTAGCGCCGCAGATATGGAATGACCGTCGCACGCCCCGCATCGCCCCCGCGCCAGGCGCGCCCGGCATCGATGAGAATCCAGCGACCCTGCGGCGTGCGGAGCGCCACCGCGTCGCCCTGCCCCACGTCCATCATGTGCAGCTCCACGCCGCGGACACGCAGCGGTGTGAGCGGCGACCACGCCATCGCGGCGAGCGATGCCATTCCCACCGCGACGGCGCGGCCGGGATGACGGCTCACGCAGGCAGTGATCAGCGCCAGCACGCAGACCGATGCGATCGACGCCGTCGCAAGCGAGGGTGACACGCCGACCGATGCGTGCGGCACCTGTGCGGCGCCCGACGCGACCGCATCGAGCGCCCACAAGAGCGGCGACGCCGCGTCCGCGACGAACCGCTCGGCTGCTGGGATGGGCGTAAGCGCGAGCGCAAGGAAAAGCGTTGGCTGAAGGACGGCGACAATCGGCGAGGCGAGGAGGTTCGCCACCGGCGCGACGAGACTGAGGCGGCCGAAATGCCACGCCACGAGCGGACCGGTGACGAGGGACGCCACGAGCGACGCCAACAGCGCGGTGGCGAGTTGCGCACGCCACCGCTGTCGCCGCTCGGTTCGAATCAACCGCCGGGCGAGCGTTCCACTCGCGACGAGCCCCGCCATTCCGAGAACCGAAAGCTGCCAGCCGAGATCGAGGACCGTCCGCGGCGCGAGGAGCGGCACGCCTCCGCCGATCGCGAGCGACGCCCAGGGCGATGTATTACGCTGGAGCAGCCGACACACTGCCGTGACGCCGAGCATGACGGCCGATCGAACCGCCGGCGCCGGCGCCCCGATCACCGCTATGTAGATCGCGACCAGCGCCAACGTCGTGATCGACGCCCCGCGCGGCGGCAATCGCGCCGCGCGACACAAGAGCTCCACCGCCAATGCGATGATCGCGACGTGCAGCCCGGAGATGGAGAGCACGTGCACGAGCCCCGCGGTCGCATAACGATCGCGTACGGCTGGATCGAGCGAGCGTGTGTCGGCAATGAGAAGCGCGCGCGCAAGTGCGGCGTTGATGCCGAAGGCGCTGTCGAGCCCGCGTCCGAGCCGGGCGCGGAAGGCGACGAGCATATCGCGGTCGCGTCCAGGACGAACGGAGGCACCGCGCACGAGGAGCCGCCCGCCCGTGGCGCTCACGTCGCCGGTTATCAGCGCTTCCGTGCCGGCGGCGACACTTCCCCGACGCACGGCGACGGTGACCGGCGTGGCACAGGTCGCCCCCGCGATCGACCGGGTTTCGCCTCGCACGAACGCACCTGGCGCCAACGGTTCCGCAAAGACCGCCACGATCGGTCCTCGCGTGCGCGCGCAGCGCGCCTCGTCGAGGGCCGTTCCCCGCGCTGCCAGCGCGCCCGCGACCGCGAAGGCCGCCAGGGCGACGACGCGCGCGTCGCGGGCCACGACGCCAGCGATCGCCGCGCACCCGACGCTGGACGCGGTCAGAAGCACGACGCCGCCGAACCCGAGCGCGAGTCCAGCGGCGTACGCGATCACCGCGAGAGCGACGAGAGGCACGGGGCCTTACCCGGCGGCACCTCTGCGCTTGGTGTCGCCTGCAGGATGACGTGGATTGTTCGCCACACGGCGCATCGCGTCGAGCACCGCCACCATGAGCTCGGCACGAGTCTGATCGCGCTGGAGGTCCACCGACGTTACCGCGACTCCCTCACGAGTGCCGCCGGCATAGCGGGGACGAAGATGGTTGAGCGCGAAGGCCAGGACATCCTCCTCGCATTGCGCGCAGCCGCAAAACGCCGCCTCGCCCGGAGGGCTCCCGCGTGAGCGAAGCTCGTCGTACACATCCTTCACTGCGCCCTCGAGCAGATTCTTCATACCGCGAGCGGGAGCGCCGCGCGCTCCGAGACAATGGCGCCTGTGAACGTCGAGCCAGTCGTGCCGGTGAGCTCCACCGTGAAGTACGCGCCGATCATGGACTCCTCGCCTGGCACGAGGACGGTCCGGTGCTCTCGCGTGCGCGCCTGCAGGAGCTCCCCGCGACGGGACACCTTCTCGACGAGCACCTCATGGCGCGTTCCGAGCAGCGAGAGATTTCGCCCCCGCGCGCCCTGACGCACCGCGGCGATCAGTCGACCAAGGCGATCCGAGGCCACCTCGTCCGGCACGGTCAGCTCAGCAGGCAGTCGCGTGGCCGGCGTCCCTTCCCGCGGCGAGAACTTGAAGGTGAACGCGTCGTCGAAGGCGAGCTCATGTACCGCCGTCAGCGTCTCTTCGAAGTCCTCGGCAGTTTCCCCGGGAAAGCCGACGATCACGTCCGTCGTGAGCGACAGCCCCGGAATCGCCGCACGGAGGCGGCTGGCGCAGTCGAAGTATTCCTCGCGCGTGTAGCGGCGGAGCATGCGCTTGAGCGTGCGCGTCGACCCCGACTGCATCGGCAAATGGACATGCTCGCATACTGCCTCGACTGTCGCCATCGCCTCGATCACGCGATCCGAGAAGTCGTTCGGATGCGGACTCGTGAAGCGCAGACGCCGAAGCCCGGGCACTGCCCCGACGGCGTAAAGCAGGTCAGCGAAGTCGTGAGCGCCGTCGTGATACGAGTTCACCGTCTGACCGAGGAGCGTTACTTCGGTGATTCCCTCGGCGACAACGTGTTCCGTCTCCCGCACCACATCGACCAGTTGGCGGCTGCGCTCCGGTCCCCGCGTCGTCGGCACGATGCAGTACGTGCACTTGTAGTCGCAGCCACGCTGCACGGGAATCCACGCTCGCACGCGGTCGAAGCGCCGCGGCGACACGTCCTCGTAGTGCTCCTCGAGATCGAAATCCACCGCGCTCGCACGCCGTCCGTCGCGCGCGCCCTCGATGAGCGAGGGAAGGGCGCGATATCCGTCCGGTCCGATCACGAGGTCGACGTGCTTTGCGCGGTCGAGCAGCCTCGGGCCGAGACGCTGCGCCATGCAGCCGGTGACCCCGAGAACGGTGTCCGCCTTCATGTGTCGCTTGAGCTCCCCGAGCCGGCCGATCACCCGCTGCTCGGCGTGATCACGAATCGCGCAGGTGTTGACCAGGATGACGTCGGCGCCCTCGGGTGCATCGACCGGCATATAGCCAATCTCGGCGAGCGACCCGAGCATGAGCTCGGAATCGCTGACGTTCATCTGGCAGCCGTACGTCTCGACGTATACGGTGCCGCGCCGTGGCGGGGTCATGACGGTGAAAGATAACCCAATGACGCAGCCTCGACAGCTTCGGGAGTCCCGAAAAGTGAGCCGCCATCATTCGTCAGACGCGCACGCAGGCGGCTCCCGCGGGAGACCGGCTGCCGCATCGCGATAGTCAGAAAGTCTTCAGTGATGCCTTCGCAGCGCGGACCACCTCGCGTGATCACGATGTCCGCGAGTGCACCCACCCGAGTGGCTCGGTACACGGTCGCCTTTTGATGCGCGAGCGCGCGCAGGTCCGCGGTCCGGCGCTCGACCACTGCCGCCGATGCCGGCGGCCCCAGACGAGTGGCCGCGGTGCCGGGTCGCGGGGAGTACGGGAAAACATGCAGGTAAGTGAAGGGCAACTGCTCGATGAGCCGGAGCGTCGCCCCATGATCGTCCTCGGTCTCTCCCGGAAACCCGCTGATCACATCCGCGCCGAGTCCGAACACGTCGCGATCGCGGACAAGCGAGCTCACCGCCGAGGCGTAGCTCTCCGCTGTGTACCAATGGCGGCCCATGCGGCGCAGGATGTCATTTGACCCGGACTGCAACGGGGCGTGCAGATGCGGCGCAAGCCGGCCGTCGTCAGACCGGAGGAGCTCGCGCAGGCGGCCGTCGACTTCAGTGGCCTCGAGGGACGACAGTCGGAAGCGGACGGCCGGCACCTGCCTCACGAGATGCTCGACGAGGACGCTCAGTGGCTGTCCCAGGTCGACACCCCAGCTTCCGATGTGGATGCCCGTAAGGACGATCTCCTGGTGGCGTTCTGCGAGGACAGCCGCCTCGGCCACCACCGCGTCGATCACGCGAGACCGCGTGCTGCCCCGCGCGATCGTCGTCGCGCAAAAGGTGCAGTGCTCGTCGCACCCATCCTGAATGCGCAGCGTAGCACGGGCCGACGACTGGGCACGCGTGAGCCCGTTCGTCGCGGCGGACGGCGGCAGATCGAGCGCGGCTGCGAGCGCAGCGAGATCCGCGCCCTGGACCGTGTGCGACACCGTCGGCAGGGAGCGGATCGTCCCGCGATCGAGGGCCGCGGCGCATCCCATGACGACGCTGCGCAACGCGCGGTTCTCACGCGCCGCGCGCCGAACGCCCTGCCGCAGATCGGCTTCGGCTGCCGCGGTGACCGCGCAGCTATTGAAGACCGCGACGTCCGCGTCACGAGCGGACGCGACGATCGTGTGCCCCGCGGCGCCGATCATCTCGCGCACGGCTTCCGTGTCGTACTGATTCGCCCGGCATCCGAACGTGCGGAGATAGACTCGCATGTCAGTCGGAGCGCTTTGGGTGGACCGGGAGCGTGAAATGGAACTGACTTCCCTTCCCCTCTTCGCTCTGCACCCAGATGCGGCCGCCGTGTGCCTCGACCGCCAGCTTGCAGAACGCCAGACCGAGTCCCGAGCTTCGCACGCGCGGTGCCGACGGGGTTTTCGCCTGCTCGAACTTCCGAAAGATGATCTCGTGGTACTCCTTCGGAATTCCCGGCCCGTTATCGGCAACCGTGAACAGGACCCCGTCCGTCGCCCCGTCGTGCCGTGCGCGCACCCAGATCTTCACGTTGCGCGGCGAGTGGGTGAGCGCGTTCTGGATCAAGTTGGAGAATACGCGCTTCACGAGTCCCTTGTCGGCGTGGAACACCGGCGAGTCATCCGCGACATCCATCGTCGCGGATGCTTCCTCCTGCGCGAGCCGCATCCCCCACTCGTGCAGGACCTCGGTGAGGAGCGCGGCGGGCGCAATGGGCTGCACGTCGAGCTGGATGCTCGTCTCCTCGATTCGTGCGACCTCGAGCAGGTCTTCGATGAGCGCAAGGAGGTCCTCCGCCTTCCCTTCCGCATCGCCCAGCGCGCGGCGCTGGGAATCGTTGATCGCGCCGAAGTCGCCGTCGAGCACCATCTCCAGCGCGGCGAGCACCGACGTCAGCGGAGACTTGAGGTCATGCACGATCATCTTCATGAGATCATCGCGGACCTTCTCGAGCTCGCGCAGCTTCCGATAGCTCTCTTCGAGCGCGTCGGTCGCGAACTTGAGTCGCAGCAGGCTGCGGAGCCGCGCACCCAGAATCTGGCGATTGTGCGGCTTCGTCAGGAAATCGTCGCCACCCGCCTCGATCGCCTTGACGCGATCGGTCGTATCGTTCAACGCCGTCACGAAGATGACCGGGATGCGCGCCGTCCGCGGATCGCGCTTGATACGGCGGCAGACCTCGAACCCCGTCGAGCGATCGTCGACGCCCAGAGACCCCGCGGGCATCGACACGTCGAGGATGCAGAGGTCGGGCTTTTTCGCGAAGCACGCGTCGACGGCCGACGGTCCGTCCGTCGCCGTTTCTACCCGGTATCCCAGCGTCGCCAGCTGATCGCACAGCAGCTCCACGTTCGCCGGAACATCGTCGGCGACGAGGATCAGCGGCGCAGGCGCGACGGGATCAGCCACGGCTCAGGGGCGGACGATCAACCCGATGCTCAACGTCGTCGCGCGCTCGCTGGCGCCACCCTCGGCGGTCCGGGATGCGCGCGCCAGACCAAAGTCGGCGACGGCTCGCCCGCCGGCGATGGTGAAGCCCCACCCGCCGGAAATCGAGGTCTCCTCGACCTCCGCCCCGGCAGCGCCGAACGGCAGCGTGCGGCGCCTAACGCCGATACGCAGCGGCACGTCACCACCGAACCAGCGAGGGCCCCGCAGCTCGGCGCCGAGGCCGTAGTCCCATCCGTCGAACGTCGAGAGCTGCGCGCTCCCGAGTCCGTCGAGCCTCGACCAGTCCTGCCATTCACCGCTCGCGGCGATCACGGCGCCTCGCAATCCCGTATACGCGATGGCGGCGCCGAGTCGCATGGGAATGTCGGCCGTCGAGAGCGTGGTGTCGTTGCGAACGGCGCGGAGCGTGCCACCCAAGCGTCCCGATACCGCGACGCCGATCGACCGAATCGGGCGCCAGTCGATGCCAGCGCTCGCCGCCGCGCCCGAATAGCTGATGCGCGACCGCTGGCTGAAATCGGCCACGCGTCCGAGCGTGTCGCTGAAGAACGTGACGACGTCGAGTCGGTTCGACCCCGCGAACACGTGGGCCCCAAGACCAATACGAAGCGCGGTCGACGCCGTCCACGCGCCGGCGAGGCGGATGTCGTTGATGGCGCCGGCGCTTCGGAACTCGACCTGGTAAGGGATGAGGTCGTCAGCGAACTGGTGCGTGCCCCGCTGAGCCGTCTCCCACGTACGGTCGAGAAAGGTCGACAGCGTGACGCCTACGATCGTGCGGCCGCCAAAGGCGATCGCCGCGCCGGCGAGCGGAAAGCGGGCGATGGTTGCGCTCTCGCGAGAGCCTTCCGTCGTCACGCGACGAAACTCGGGTGCGTACTCGAGCATCACGCCCGAGCGCTCCCACCACGCGAGCGCAGCGGGGTTGAGTGCCGACGTCGGATCGAACTCGCCGAGCGCTCCGCCAGTGGCGCGGGCGCGCGAGCTGATCTGCCCCGGGTGATAGCCGAAGCCTTGTGTGCTCAACGTGCCCTGTGCCGCCATCGGCGACGCCAGCACGAGGAGCGCGAGGAGCCAATGGGGACGCATCACGGCAGGGAAAAGTCGACGCGGGGAATGTAGCTGATCTCGACGCGAGGCCGCAGGTTCGCGGGCGCTTCACTCGAGTAGAAGTAGAACTCCGACGGAAACTCTCCCTCGAGCGACGACCGCAAGATGATCGCCCTCGGCAGCTCGGCCTCAGGTAGCTGGCGCCAGAACGGAATCGTTCCAGCAAGCTCGAAGCGAACGAGCCCACTGTCCTGCGGAGCTCGTATCTGCTGGAAGAGGCCCGGCCTCGAGATCACGAGCAACGCGGCCCGACCGACATCGACCAGCCCGCGGGCGATCGAGGCGTTCGCCTGCACCGCTGCTCTGAGCGTGTCGTCGGTGCGGCCGCGCACCGGCGCCTGCGTCAACACCAGCGCGGCACGCACCACGGTCACCGAGTCGACCAGATTGCTGGGAAGCGACAGCCGGATGTACGCCCGCTGGGCAGGCAATCCACCGACCGCGAGCACCTGGGGCGGAGGCGCCGGCGTGCCGCGCAGCACGATCAGGTAGCGATCGAGTGCTGGCAGGTCGCCCTCTTCGCCGGTCGAGCTCGACGACGGCCCGACCGTGCGCAGGACCGCCGTATCGAGCCCAGGGGCCCGAGCCCAGAATCGAAGGAAATTGATCGCGGCGACCGGCACCTGCATCGAGGAGTCCGACCGGATGCGGAGCCCCACGCGCAGGCGACCCTCCTGCACCCGCGCACGAACGGCGGCGGTATCGAGGCGGACGAAGACGCTGTCGGGAAGCGAGTCGCGCCTAACGGTGTACGACCCGATCAGCGTGCTCGGACGGAAACGCGCGCGAACCGCCGCAGTATCGAAGTCCGAGGCAGTCGTGTCGACATCGTACACCTCGATGGTCACCGGCACGCGCTTGAGCGTATCGCGCCGGCTGAGACTGTCCAGCTGCGCGCTCGAGATCGAGAGGCGCAGCTCCGCGGAATCGACCTTGGCGACGAGAGCGGAATCGGCCCCGACTGGCAGCGTCTTCGGAATGAAGTCGAACCGGACGATGCCCGCGGTGACCGCCGTATCGCCATTACCGAAGCGTTGCAGGAGAGTGAGCTGACGCTCCGTGCCAGGCAACGGAAAGCCCCGCACGCTCGAGTCCAGCACGACCACCGCCTCGAGCGTGTCGTTGATGATCTCGACGCCGCTCTCGGGACACAGCACCGGGCAGGCACCGCCGCCGGTGAAGTCCTCCGAGCACGCGCCCGCGGCCACCACGACCGTGATGGCGGCAAGGAGCACGGCAAGACGATTAGGCAAGACGAGTACTCCGGCCTTCAATGTCGAAACTGTCAACCATGTGCATTGGTGTAGAGAGTGACCTCGCCCACGCCCGCGCCGACACTGCCGAGTGCGATCATGCCGCCCGTATCGCTGCGACCGAGCTTCATTGGTGGGTGAGCGACTGCGGCGTGAAAGGAGACGGCAGGAGCGCATCCAGCGTCCAGCGCGCTTCGTCACCGCCAGCCGTGACGCTCACGACCTCGATGGCAGGCGCGAACTCGACCAGGACCTGGCGGCAGACCCCGCACGGCGGCGTCGGCTCGGTGGCTTCCGTGGCCACGACGATTCGACTGAACGACCGCACCCCCGACGCCACCGCCGCCGCGATGGCGCCGCGCTCGGCGCAGATGGTGCCGCCGAACGAGGCGTTCTCGACGTTGCATCCTACGTGCACGTGGCCCTCGGAGTCCTCGAGCGCCGCCCCGACGCGAAAGCCCGAGTACGGGGCGTACGCGCGCATCATCGCGCCGAGGGCAGCGGCGCGCAGAACGTCGATCGACGCGGTCGTCACGCCAGCAGCTCGGACAGGAATGAGGTGCCGCGCCCCCGGAATCCCACCCCGAGCCATTCCCCGACCGTCGCACCGAGATCGGCGAAGGTCGGCCGCTCACCCAGGTCGCTCGGACGCACGCGCGCGCCCGTTACGAGAAGGGGTACGATCTCCCGGGAATGGTCGGTCGAAGGCGTCGTTGGATCGTTGCCGTGATCGGCGGTGAGAAAGAGCAGGTCGTCCTCGCGCAGAGCGGAGAGAAGCGTGGGAAGGGCTCGATCGAACGTGCGGAGTGCCTCGTGAAACCCCGCTGCGTCGTTTCGGTGCCCCCAGAGCTGGTCGAAATCTACTAGGTTGGCGAAGAGGAACCCACTGGGCATCTCTCGCAGTGCGCGGGCGATCGCCTCGAGGCCGGCTGCATTGTCGGCGGTGTGCTCCGCCTCGATCGACCGCCGAGCGAGCAGGTCGTCGACTTTTCCGACGCCGCGCCGATCGATGCCCGCGCTTGCCAGCGCATCGACAAGCGTTTCCGAGGGAGGCGCGATCGAAAAGTCGCGGCGACGCGGGGTTCGCGTGAAGCGCCCTTCCTCGCCGACGAATGGACGCGCGATGACGCGAGAGACGTCGTGCGGCGCGACCAGCATCTCGCGAGCGACCGTGCACGCGTCGTAGAGACTCTCGAGGGGAACCACGCCTTCGTGGGCGGCGACCTGGAAGACCGAGTCGGCCGAGGTGTAGACGATGAGTCTGCCCGTTCGCACGTGCTCGGCGCCAAATCGCTCGATGACCTCGGTTCCACTGGCGACGACGTTTCCAATGACACCGCGGCCCACGCGTCGCGCAAACTCGTCGACGACCGCTGGCGGGAACCCGCTCGGGTAGGTTGGGAACGGCTGGGCCAGTTGTATCCCGCAGATCTCCCAGTGGCCCGTCGTGCTGTCCTTTCCGGCTGACGCCGGACGCATGCGGCCCCATGCACCGCGAGGGTCGTCAACGGGCGAGACGCCCTCGAGCGGCTTGATCCGTCCGAGTCCGAGCCGCTCCAGGTTCGGCACGTCGAGTCCACCGACGGCGCGAGCGAGATTGCCAAGGGTGTCGCTGCCGGCGTCGCCGTACGTTCCCGCGTCGGGAGCCGCGCCGACGCCGACTCCGTCGAGCACGATGACGATGGCGCGACGCTTCACGCGTGAACGCCTTCCGAGCGGTATACGCGCGCAAGCCGGCTGCGCAGACCGGTCAGTAGCTCGTATGGAGACATCTCGGAGGCGCGGGCGACGGCCGCCACGTTGGGCGCCGGGTCATCCCCGATCACCGTGGCGACGTCGCCTAACGCACAAGGAACCCCGGTGACATCGACCATCGTCATGTCCATGGTGATGAGCCCAGCGATGCTGACACGCCGGTCACCGAGGATCGCGCAGCCACGATTGGAGAGTGAGCGCGGATATCCGTCGGCGTAGCCGATCCCAAGGGTCGCGATGCGCCTGTCTCCGACGGCGCGATACGTGGCGTCATAGCTCACCGTTTCCCCGCTGCGGACGCGACGCAGGTCGATGACGCGAGCGCGAACGTGCACCACGGGCTCCGGATTCACGAGCGTTCCCTCTCCGCTTCCGACGCCGTAGAGGAAGATGCCGGGACGCACGCAGTCCCACGCACTCTGGTGGCGCCTGGCCACCGCCGCGGAATTCTCGACGTGCAGGAGTTTCGGCCGCTCGGGCAGGCTCGCCAGCGCCTGACGGAAGCGCTCCTCCTGCACGTCGGCCGAGCCGTCGTCGAGCTCGGCGGAATGGAAGTGCGTGTACGCACCTTCCGGCGGACAACGCCCGATCACGTCGCTGAGGCCACCAACCTCATCCCACCGAACGCCAGCGCGGCTCATTCCAGTATCGATCGCGAGGTGCCACGGACCGCCACCATCGCGTCTCCACTGCTCGATGCTCTCGGCACGAGAAAGAGACGGCGTCAGCCCCGCTGCACGCACGTCGCCGAGCTCATCGTCGCCAAGCGGCGTGAAGATCACGAGCGGACGCGTAATGCCGGCCGCGCGGAGCTCGAGTCCCTCGAGGATGGTCGCGACTCCGTAGCCCCACGGGTCGAGCGGCTCCAGCGCGCGAGCGACGGGAGTGGCACCCAGGCCGTACGCGTCGGCCTTGATCATTGGCAGCAGCGGCGCCCGCGCACGTTGCGCGACCGCGGCCGCATTTCGCTGCAGCGCGCCTAGATCGATTTCGACCCAGGCGCGCTTCTCGGGTGCTTGCATTGACGCGTCTCGACTTGGGCGGGTAGTATAACCGGCTTCGGAGGAGCCATGCAAGACAAGACAACGCTTGAAGATGCGCTCGCGCTCATGCGCGATTTGCGGGCGCGGTGCGAGTGGGATGCCGCGCAGACACACGCCTCACTGCGCCCGTATCTCCTCGAGGAGGCGCACGAGCTGGACGATGCGCTGCGCGCCGGTGCGGACCCCCAGATTCGCGAGGAGCTCGCGGACGTCCTGCTTCAAGTGCTCTTCCACTCCATCATCGCCGAGGAGCGCGGCGCGTTCACGGCGCACGGGGTGGCGGATGCGCTCGTGACGAAGATGCGCGCACGGCACCCCCACCTTTACGGCGGCGGCGCGCGCGGCTCGTGGGAGCACATGAAGGCCGCCAGGCGCGCGTCGATCGTGGACGGGCTTCCAGTCGACCTGCCCGCGCTTCATCGCGCCCATCGGCTTCAGGACCGGGCTGCGGGCGTTGGCTTCGACTGGCCCGACGTGGAGGGTCCGTCGCAGAAAGTCGATGAGGAGCTGGCCGAAGTTCGCGAGCAGCTGCGAGAGAATCCGGTGTCGACCGGCCCCGGCGGAGTACCTGTGCTCGACGAGCGCCATCTCGCGTTGGAGGAAGAACTTGGGGACCTTCTGTTCGCGTGCGTTAACATGTGCCGGAAGGCCGGCGTGCACGCGTCGCTCGCGCTCGACCGCGCCAACGAAAAGTTCGCGCGGCGCTTTCAGGCGATGGAGCGAATGGCCGAGACGCGCGGACAGCGCATGGCCGATCTCGGTCTCGAGCGCCTCGATGCGATGTGGGATGAGGCGAAGGCGAGCGAGCGGCCGAGCACTGGATGACTATGAATGCTCGGTCAGGGCCAAAGCCTGTTCATTAGCCTCGGGAAGGCGATGCACTCCCGGATATGCGGCGTTCCGCAAATCCATGCGACGGTGCGCTCCAATCCCAGCCCGAAGCCCGCGTGCGTGAAGGTGCCGTACTTCCGAAGGTCGAGGTACCAACCATAGGCGTCCATCGGCAGCCCCTCGGCCTTGATGCGCTCCACGAGCTTGTCGTGGTCGTCCTCGCGCTGGCTGCCACCGATGATCTCCCCATATCCCTCGGGGGCGAGGCAATCGTCGCACAGCACCGTTCGCGGGTCCTCGGGGTTCTCCTTCATGTAGAAGGCTTTCGCCTCCTTGGGATAGTTGTAGATGAAAATCGGTCGGTCGTGATCCTCTACCAAAAGCGCTTCATCCTCGGCCCCCAGATCGTCGCCCCACTTGATGGAGCTCCCCTTCCGGTGGAGAATCTCCACGGCCTCGGTGTACGCGATGCGCGGGAACGGAGGAATGACGGTCGCCAGCTTCGCCCTATCACGCTCCAGCTCCTTCAACTCCTCGGCGCATCGCTCGAGCGCGCGCTCTACGAGGTAGGAGACGAACGCCTCCTGCAAGCGCATGTTGTCATTGGAGTCGTTCCAGGCGACCTCCGGCTCGATCATCCAGAACTCGGTGAGGTGCCGGCGCGTTTTCGACTTCTCGGCGCGGAAGGTCGGGCCGAAGGTATAGATCTTCCCGAAGGCGGCGGCGGCTGCCTCCCCGTAGAGCTGCCCGGTTTGCGCGAGGAACGCGGTGCCTTCGTCGAAGTACTCGGTCTCGAACAGTCCCGAGCGCTCGCCAATGGCCGCCGTCAGAATAGGCGTATCGACCCGAAGGAATCCGCGCTCGTAGAAGAAATCGTGGATCGCCTGCTCGATCTCGTTGCGGACGCGCGCAATGGCGCGCTGCCGGCGGCTGCGAAGCCAGAGGTGACGGTTGTCGAGGAGGAAGTCGACTCCGTGCTCCTTGGGCTGGATGGGATAGTCGGTTGGGCTCGTTCCGATGATCTCGAGCGCGGTGGCGCTCATCTCGACGCCACCAGGAGAGCGCGCGTCCTCGCGCACGTCACCCGTCACGGCGATGGACGTCTCGACGGTCAACTGCTGGAATCGCTCCCATACCTCCGGCGCGACGCTGGTCTTGACGATGACCGATTGGAGCACGCCGGTACCGTCGCGCAGCACGATGAAGGCGACTTTGCCGGACGAGCGAAGGTGTGTGACCCAGCCTCGAACCGAGGCGGCGCGACCGACGTGCTCACGCAGCGCCTCGATACGGACGAATGAGGATGTCATTGATATTGCGGCGGTTACCGAAGTGGACGCGCAAGCTATTTTCGGCCCTGGTCGGAGTCAACGTCGCCTGTGCGGGCGCATCGCGCGAAGTGCCACGCGACTTGCCGGTCGAGGTGCACGAGTATCTGCTCACGCCGACGCGTGCGCCATCCGCCGGGGAAACGATGGACGGTGAGCCACGGCTCGTGTGGCGCGCCACGATCGGTCGTGGCGTGGCAAGTCTTCCCGCGGTCTCATCGCGCGTCACGCTGGTCTCCTCCAGCGACCGATGGGTCTACGCCATCGACACGCGCAGTGGCACGACCTTCTGGCGTCGACGAGGGGACGGGCCGTTTGCGATCGCTCCAGTCGCCGCCGGGGGTCGCGTGTTCGTCGCATCCGAGGGCACGGGGGGACGCGTCACCGCGCTTCGGCTGACTGACGGCGGCCGCATCTGGCAAACGACGGTCGGCGACGTGTCGGCCCCACTCGCGTTGCGAGACTCGGTGCTGTACGGCGTGAACGATCACGGCGAAGCGTTCGCGCTCAGCGCCTCGCGTGGCACCGTCTCCTGGAGGCGAGAGACCGGTCCCTCGCGAGGGGGACCGCTGGTGAGCGTAAATCGCATCGTCATCGCGACACTTCGCGACTCCCTCATCATCCTCGACCGGCACTCGGGAACAGTCGTCGGCGCGTTCCGGCTCCGGTCTCCGACGGCGGCGCCCCTGACTCTGGTCGATGATAGCACCGTGGTAATCACGTCTCCCGAGGGATCCATCACCGCCATTCACGTCGGCACCGGAGCAGTTCGGTGGAGCGTGCGCACGGAGGAGCCGATCCCCGGAGCCGCTGTCGTGCACGATGACACGGTGTTCGCCCTCGGCGGCTCGTGCACGCTGTTTCGTGTTCCACGTCACGCCCCGAATGTGCCTCGACGCGACGCGCTTCCGAATTGCGTTACCGTCACAGCGCCGCTCCTGCTGCGTAGCGGCGTACTCGTTGCAACAGTGTCCGGTGACGTCACGTACATTTCGCGGGCGACGGGCAGAGCAGTCTGGACGCGGCAGACGGGCGGAACCATTCGCCATCCGCCGGTCGTGCTCGATCGTCAGATGGTCCTCGCAACGCTCGGCGGAGAGATCTTCGGCTTCCGATGACCCGAGTCCGTGCCTTGCCGGTCCTGGCCCTGGTGGCCATCGCGCTGCCGCTGCGTGCTCAGGCGTCGCATGCCGAGCGCGACTGGCGCAGCGTGGCGCGCGTCGCGAAGTGGGTGCTTGCCGGTGCGACCCTCGCGCTGGGCGTCTACGCCTACACCGAACACGATGCCGCGGAACGCGTGCAGGCTCGCCTGCGGGAGCGGTGCGACACGGCGCCAGACGTGTGCACGGTCGTGGACGGCCGATACAGCGACGTGGAGTCCGAGGCGCTGCACCAGCGGGCGGTTCGGCACGACCGCCGAGCGCGAGCAGGAATCGTCGCGGGACAGATCACCCTCCTCGGCGGCGTCGCATTTTTCCTGTACGATTTGCGCGGGGATGGTCGTCCTGACAACATTCCCTATCCGTCGCCGCAACGCTCTGCCCAGAGCGCGCCCACGTTCCACCACCGAACCTTCTTGCTCGGCGCTCGAGTCCCGTTCTGATCGTGTCCATTCGCACCCGCCTCGCGCTCGGTCTCTTCGCGATCGCCGTCGTGCTCCTGCTCCCGCTCGGGCTTGCCCTGCGGTCGCTCGATCGCGTGCACGATGAGACGATGGCCCTTCGCGATCGGGATTTCGCCGCCTCGCTCCTGCTCGGTCGAATGCGCTCGGCCACGGAAGATCTGCGCGGCGCGGAAACCTCGCTGTTGTTCATTCCAGAGGTCTCGAGTCGCGACGCCATGGCGATGCAGATCTCACGGCTGGCGGCGATGCTCGACACCTTGCGGACGTACCAGCTGCGCGAGGCCGCCGATCAGATTCGCTCGTCGATCGCGTCCGTCGTGCGCTACGCACCGCTCGAGTATCAGGCGGCCCTCGCGGGACGCACGCGCGCGGCCGACACGCTCTCGAATCGCCACGTGGTACCGGCGATCGCGAGCGTCGATCGAGCCCTCGCGGCGGCGCAGCAGTCCCTGCGTGAGCGTACGAGCGAGCGCGTTCAGGCGACGGCGACGCTCACGGAGGAAGCTCAACGTGTCGCCGCTGGAGCGCTGGCGCTCGCGATCGGGCTGGCGCTGCTCATCGCCTTCGCGCTGTGGCGCTCGATCAGCCGGCCGGTGCACGATCTGGCGCAGGGAATGGCTGCCGTCGCCGACGGCAACTTCGGCCATCGGCTGTCGGTCTCGCCCGAGCGGAGCGACGAATTCGGTCGGCTGTCCGGAAGCTTCCGCACCATGGCGGCACAGCTCGCGCAGCTCGATCGCCTGAAAGCGGAGTTCATTTCGGTCGCATCGCACGAGATCAAGACGCCACTGAACGTCATCCTCGGATACCTCCAGCTCCTCGAGGAAGGCGTGTATGGACCGATCTCGACGCGGCAGCGCGACATCATCAAGACGCTCGATACGCAGACGCGCTCGCTGGCGAGGCTCGTTCACCAGCTCCTCGACGTCAGCCGCTTCGAAGCGGGCGGCGGAAAGATTTATCCGCGACCGATGGATCTGCGGCGGTTCCTGCACGATCTCGAGGGAACGTTCCGGGTACTCTCGCTCCAGCGGGGCATTCACTTCGATGTCGAGCAGGCTGGCGATCTCCCCGGCGAAGTGCATTGGGATGCGGATCGCATGAACGAGGTGCTCGGAAATCTCCTGTCCAACGCATTCAAGTTCACCGAACGGGAGGGCCGTATCACACTTCGTGTCGAGGCCGTGGACGATCAGATTCAATTGGCCGTGACCGATACCGGGGCGGGGATTCCGCCGTCGCAACTGCCGCACATTTTCGAGAAATTCTTTCAGGCGGACAATCAGGGGCCGTCGTCGTTGGGAGGAACTGGATTGGGACTCGCCATCGCAAAGCAGATCGTGGTCGCACACGGTGGATCGATCGTCGCCGACAGCACGCTCGCCGTGGGGACGACGTTCACGATTACTCTTCCCATCCGGACGGGCCGTCCCTCGACCGCTCTCACGCGAGAGCTTGCGGTGGGCGAGCCGGCGTGAAGCGATTCATCCTTCTCGGCGCGATCGCGCTCCTCTCCGGGTGCGTGGCCCGTCATCAGCAGCCGCCGGAGCCTACTCCGGAGGAGCGGCTGATCGACGTGGTGACGCGCGCACGCGTGGCGGCGGCGGCGGGGCAGCGCGAGGAAGCCGACGGCATGCTCGCGCAGTTCCTCGAGGCGCATCCGAATACCCCCGAGGCGCGGGAAGCTGCTTACTGGCGCGCGATCCTGCGTCTGGAGTCAGCGACGTCGCAGGCCGATCGCGACGAGGCGAAGCGGAACCTCGACGCCTATCTCGCCGACACCGGCATGACGGCGCACATGTCCGAGGCGAGAATCCTGCGGAATCTTCTCACCGCCGTCGACTCCGCGTCCCGCGCCACGGACAGCACCAACACGGCGGCTCGTCAGGCAGCGACGGTCCGAGAAGAGGCGCTCCGCAAGGAGATTCAGACGCTGAAGGAAGAGCTCGACAAGACGAACGAGGAGCTTACGCGCATCAAGCGGCGGCTGGGGTCGAGACCCTGAGGCGCTAAGGGCGCTAAGGGCGCTAAGGGCGCTAAGGGCGCTAAGGGCGCTAAGGGCGCTAAGGGCGCTAAGGGCGCTAAGGGCGCTAAGGGCGCTAAGGGCGCTGGGGGCTTCGCCTCTAGCG
>DATFFP010000042.1:0-46373 GCA_035249985.1 Gemmatimonadaceae bacterium | reverse complement strand
CGCAGGAGGCCGCGGCGGAGGCTGCGCGCGCACGCGCCGACGCCGAAACGGCGAACCGCACCAAGAGCGAGTTCCTCGCCGTCATGAGCCACGAGCTACGCACCCCGCTGAACGCGATCGGGGGATATGTCGAGCTGATCGAGATGGGGGTGAGGGGTCCCGTGACCGATGAGCAGCGCAACGACCTCGCGCGTATCAAGCGAAGCCAGACCCATCTTCTTGGATTGATCAACGAGGTGCTCAACTATACGCGTATCGAGGCGGGTGCGATGCGTTACCAGATCGCGCCACATTCCGCCCGAGGTCTGATGTCGACGATCGAGCCTCTCGTCGCGCCTCTGCTGCAGGCCAAGGCGCTCTCCTTCGAGTGGGAGAACGGACGCGGTGATCACCGCGTTCTCGCCGATCCGGAGCGAGTGGGTCAGATCTTCCTCAATCTGCTGTCCAACGCGGTGAAGTTCACTCCAGCCGGCGGCACGGTGAGGCTGCGCTCGGAACCTCACGGGGACATGCTCGCGTTCAAGGTGTCGGACACGGGCATCGGCATCCCCGCGGACCGGATCGACGCGATCTTCGATCCATTCGTGCAAGTCAACGCGCGACTCACGCGAACCGAGGATGGGATAGGCCTTGGACTCGCAATCAGCCGTGATCTCGCGCGAGGAATGGGTGGCGATCTCACCGTCGAGAGCGAGATCGGCGTGGGATCGACGTTCACGTTGACACTCCCGCTCGCCCAATGACGGAACCAGCGCCGCACGACCGACTCGAGGATTCCGCGACGGTTCCGTAGCACGTGTTCGTCGATCTCGTCAACCCCGCTGGTGTATGAGGGATAGGCGGACTTGGACTTGCAATATCCGCCCTACCTTCGACGCGTGACGCGAAGGTCGACGAGTAGTCTGAGGTGGATATGAGACGTTTGCTGTTCTGTCTGTTTGTTTCCGCGGCGAGTTGCAGCCAGCCAGCGGCGCGCGAGATGTCGGAGGGCGCACTCGACGCGCCCGCGACCGGCGATTCCATCCTGATCAATGCCGCCGCAGCGCTCCAGAACGGCCAGCCCTGGCGCGCGGCGCAGATTCTCGAGCCGGTACTCCGCGACTCGACCCAGCGAACGCCGGAGCGCGTGCTTCTCGCCGCGAGGGCGGCCGCGGAGTGGGGAGGATGGGGCCAGGTCGACCGGCTGCTCGGCAAGGAGTCGTGGCTGGACTCGCGGTTCGACGGACTTGGCCGCGAGCTGCTGGCGCGCGCCGCCACCGCGCGCCGCGAGGATACGCTCGTCCTTCGTCACGCGGAGCTGGCGGTGAATCAGGCGAGCAACTCGCGGGAGCGAGGCACGCGAGTCGTTCTCCTCGCACGCGCGCTCGATCGCATGGATTCGCTGGCTCGCGCGGCATCGGCCTATGTCGAAGCGGCAAGGCTTCTTCCTGAGGCGGGCGATTGGCTGCGGCTGCGCGCCGCCGCGGTCACCGCGGACAGCGCCGCGCGCACGGCGCACTATGTCGCGCTTCAGACGGACGTCGCCAGGGCACGCGTGTCGTGGGTGGAGGCGCAGGCGCGCGAGCGCACCAGTGATCTCGCCGGCGCGGTCGCCGCATATGAGGCACTCGGGGCTCGCATGTCTGTGCTTCGCCTGCGTCTCGCGGCGGCCGCGACCGCGGGGGACAGCGCGGCCCGAGACACGATACGCCGCGAGCTCTTTCGGATCGTCACATCCAGTCGGGGAAGCACGAATGCCCGCCTGGCCGTGGAGCTGATCGACGGCAGCCTCACGCCGCTCACCGCGGACGAAGAGCTGGCGATCGCGCGCAGCGCAGCGGTCTCCGGGCCAGCGGCGCGTGCGCTCGACGGCTTCGCTCGCGCGTTCAAGGCGGGCCGAGGCACGCCTAACGATCGATACACCTACGCCTCGACGCTGGCGAATGCCGGACGGTATCGCGAGGCCGCCGCGCAATTCGCCAGGGTGCCTGCGTCGTCGAGGCTGGCGGCGAGGGCGGCCTACGAGCGCGCACGTGGCCTCCTGCGCGATGGCCAGGGAACCAGAGCCAGCACCGCGCTGCAGGCGATCGTCACGCGCTTCGTCTCCGATACCTCGGCGGCGTCGTCCGCCCTCTACCTCCTCGGTGACCTCGCCGCCGATGACGGGCGTGATGACGACGCGCGCGGGTTCTTCCGGCGTGCCGCGACGAAGTATCCATCGGCAGCGCTTGGACCGAGCGCTCGATTCCGCGCCGCGATCCTCGCATTCGTCAAGGAGGATTATCGAACGGCGGCGCTCGAGCTCGACACGCTGGCGCTCCACCGGCCGCGGAGCAGCGAGACGCTCTCGGGGCTGTACTGGAGTGGGCGCGCCTGGGACAGCGCGGGCGACAGCGCCACCGCGCACGCGCGATGGGCAGAGGTGATCACGCGGGAGCCGGGATCGTATTACGCGATGCTCGCGGCGCGGCGACTGCGGCGCGAGCCCTGGGCGCCCAGCGCGGGGACCGACACGATCGCGGTCGATTCGGCGATGCTCGCGGCCCTGCAGCGCGCCGAGCTTCTGCGGCAGCTCGGGATGGACAGCGAGGCGCAGCTCGAGCACGACTGGGTTGCGTCGCAGGCCGAGCGCTCAGTAGAGGCGACGCTGGCGGCGGCACACGCATTCCGACAACGGGATCTCGCCCCGCGCGCGATTCGCCTCGGAAACAAGGCCCTGTCGAGCGGCGCCGCTCGCGATGAGCGGCTATACGAGGTGCTGTATCCCCTCGCGTTCAAGGGGGCGCTCACTCGTGAGGCGGAGCGCCACCGGCTCGATCCGGCGCTCGTGGCAGCGCTCATTCGCCAGGAATCCAACTTCGAGCCCCGGGCGACGTCACGAGCCGGCGCGCGCGGTCTCATGCAAATCATGCCCGCCGTGGGCCGGCAGCTGGCGTCGGCCGAAGACTACCACATGTGGGATGTGGAGCTCCTCTACCAGCCCGACGTGAGCCTCGAGCTGGGCACGACGCACCTCGCTGGTCTGCTGAGCGGCTATGCGCACGTCTCGCACGCGCTCGCCGCGTACAACGCCGGGAGCTCGCGCGCGAAACGGTGGCTGGAGAAGCCGGGGACGGCCGATCCCGAAGTCTTCGTCGAGCGCATTCCGTTTCGGGAGACGCGCGACTACGTGCGCATCATTCTGCGGAATCGCGAGCTCTACCGCAGCATGTATGGTGCGTGAGCCGCGACGAGATGATCGACCGTCGGTCTTGCGCCGCGCCCCAGGGTAGCGAAGCTTCGATGTCCTCCGACGGCGGATGCTGATGCAGCGCGAGCGTCCCGTCACCCGGTACGCATGAGGGTCGACCTGCGACTTCCTCTGTTCCGCACGTCTCCCATCGTGATCGCGTTCGTGATAGGCGCCAGGGCATTGGGGGCACAATACCCCCTGGTGCCGTCGCCGGTGCTCGACCCGGGGATACTCCGGGGCGAGGTGCGCCTCGGCGGGTACGTGTCGATTCGAGAAACGATCCGCCGTGACTCCTCGACGTTCAACGTCAATCAGGCACGGATCACGGTGACGGTCGCGCCGAGCGACTTCGCGACGGTGAAGCTGCAGGGCAACCTGGCGGCGCTCGGGCGCACCACCGGCGATACCATTCCCGGCTTCGTCGTGACCGACGCGTACGTGCAGCTGGCTCCCCCTAACGAGCGGACCATCGGCGGCATTCGTCCCACCGTCATCCTCGGTCAGTTCAAGACGCCGTTCAGCCTGGAATACCTGACGGGGTTTTCCCTTCTTCAGACCGCCGGCCGCTCCCAGGTGGTCGAGCAGCTCGCTGTCCGTCGTGATGTCGGGGTCATGGTGCACCTCGCCTTCAGAAATCTCGCGACGCTCGCCGGGACGATCGTGAATGGTGAGGGTCCCAACAGTCTCCGAAATGCAAACGGCAAGCAGCTTGCGGCGGGTCGATTGACGGTCATGCCCGCGCCAAGCCTCGCCGTTGCCGGGAAGTGGGCGGGGGAAGGCGCCGATCACCGGTGGGGATATGACGTGCGCTGGATGATGAACGGGCTGGTCCTCGAGGGAGAGCGCATCGAGCGCCGTGGCCCGATCAACGCCGGCATCGCGCAACGTGCGGCTGGCCGCTATCTCATGGCGTCATACCGTGTAGGTCGACATCTGCAACCGGTCGTGAAGTGGGAGCAGATGCGAGATACTCGCACCGAGGCTGGTGTGACATCTGAAGCGCGCCTTACGTGGACGACTTATGGGCTCAACATTGTCTCGGGGGCCGAGGCGATCCGTTTTCAAGCAAACTGGATCGTGAAGCGTGAGCGGCCGACGGATTCCGCCAACGAGCTGGTGGGGCAGCTGATCGTGATCTTCTGACAAGGATTGTGAGACAGGTCGTGGTCCCCCGATGCCCAGTCTCGGTACCATGACCGGCATGCGTAGCATCGCACGCGAGCGCAGGGCAACGAACTCGCACCCGGGGGAGGTCACATGACCGCGAAAGGGTCGGCTGAGCGAATCACTCGGTTCACGCGGCGCGCGGGAATCTACGCGCTGCTCGCGATCACCCTTGCGACGACGCCATCGGCGATCGGCGCGCAGGCATCGATCAAGGTCGGCGAGGACGTCACGATCCGGTTCGGGACGCTCCTTCAGGGATGGGGCGACTGGACGCAGGATCCCGTGAGTGAGGGCTACGCGCAGAACCTCTATCTGCGACGCGCGCGTCTCCTGGTCGGGGGGCAGGTGGCGAAAAACATCACCTTCTTCATCGAGACCGACAATCCGAACCTCGGACGCGCGCCAAAAGCGCTCGGCAGTGGGTTCATCCTTCAGGATGCATTGGCGGAGGTGAAGCTGTCGGATCCGCTCACGCTGTCCGCCGGCTTGATGTTCGTGCCGTTCTGCCGGAACTGCATTCAGAGCGCGGCCACGCTCCTGAGCCTCGACTACAGCTCTTTTGCGTTTCTCGCCACGCCCGCCACGCAATCCAGCGTCGGTCGTGACGTCGGCTTTCAGGCGAAAGGCTACTTCAACGGGAACCGAATCGAGTATCGTGTCGGCGCCTTCCAGGGATTTCGCGCGGCCGGCTCGCGAAATCCGCTGCGCGGCGTCGGTCGGCTTCAGATCAATCTCTTCGAGCCCGAGACGCCCGGCATTTTCTACACGGGGACGTACCTTGGCACGAAGCGCGTGCTCGCCATCGGCGGCGGCTTCGACATGCAGGCGGGGCCCGGTGACAACTACAAGGCATTTACGATCGACGCGTTCCTCGATCATCGGCTGACCGACTCGGTCTCAGTGACGGCGCAGGTCGACTATTTCTCGTACGACGGCGGGCAGACCTTCCCGACGGTGGCCGAGCAGACGGCGATTTTCGCCGAGGCGGGCTTGTACTTCAAACCGTTGCGGCTCATGCCGTTCGTGAAGTTCGAGACGCAGAACCTCGATGCCGCGGCCGCGGTTGACAACAAGCGGTATCAGGCCGGGTTTACGTATTACATGTACGGTCACAACGCGAACCTGAAAGTCGCGTACTCACGATTCGACCCCGATGCGGGGAACGCGTCGAATCAGTTCACGACGCAGCTCCAGGTGTTCTACTACTGAAGGAACGAGGACCGAGGAATGAGGAAGGCGGCCTGGCGCTTCCTCATTCCTCGTCCGCGCATCACGGCGCGTGACGCTTCCGGCCAGTACTCAGGCCCATCAGGAGCTTGACTCGATCCAGCGTTGGCGCGGCGGCGACGCGCGCACGGTCAGCGCCCATTGCAAGAACGGCATCGACGGCTTCGGGAATTACAGAGAGCTCATGATATCTCGCCCGGATCGGGGCGAGCTTCGCAATCGCGAGATCCGCGACCGCGCGCTTGAGGGTGACGTACCCCTTGCCAGCAAACTCCGCGCTTACTGCGCGCTCATCGAGACCGGAGAGTGTTTGATAGATCGTCAGCAGGTTGGTGATTCCGGGAGAGGTTTGTCCCGGTCGTACCTCACGACCGGAGTCCGTAACGGCATGCATGACGGCATCGCGGATCTCGTCGGGGGGGTCGACGAGGCCGATCGCGTGGCCCTTCCGCATCGCCGCGATGCTCTTGCTCATCTTTGCGCCAGGATCGTCGAGGCCCATGAGCCGCGCGCCGTTCTGTACGACGACCGCGTACGGAAGCGTGAAGACATGACCGAAGAGAGCGTGGAAACGCCGCGCGATTTCACGAGTGAGCTCGATATGCTGCTCCTGGTCCTCGCCGACCGGGACGAAGTGCGCGCGATACAGCAGAATGTCCGCGGCCTGGAGGACGGGATAGGCGAGTAGCCCGGTGCCAAGAGTCTCGACATGCGCCGCTCGCGTTTTGAACTGGGTCATCCGCTGCAGCCAGCCGACAGGTGTCACGCACAGGAGCAGCCAGGCTAACTCCGCGTGTGCCGGCACATGCGATTGCACGAATAGCGTCGCGGAAACGGGATCTATGCCGCAGGCGAGCAAAATCGCGGCGGTCTCGCGGACGTTGGTCCGGGGTGGTGTATGCCGAGCTGCCTCCGGGGTCGTCAGCGCGTGCAGATCGGCGATACACAAGGTCGTCTCGCTCCCGCTCTGCGCAGCAACCCACGGACTTATCGCTGCGACATAGTTGCCGAGATGCAATTTTCCGGTTGGCTGAATTCCGGAGAAGACGCGGCGGGGCGTGGGCCCCAGCGCGTGAAAATCGGCTCCAACCGCCGGGCGAGGCCCTCCTGCATCAGCGGAGTATTTTGGATCCGCGAGCGTCGTCGACATCGAGGCGACATGGCGGAGCGTGGAACCCGGAGACATTAGTCCACCGTCCCGAGCCGGGCCGTGAAACGATCCGGTGGTCCGAGGCGCATCCCAGACCACGATGGTGGATCGCTTGCGGGAAAGCTCTCCGCCGATGACTCGAAGACGTCATCGCGAAGAAGCTCCCGCGCGGACACGGGAGTCCGTTCTCCCGCCGCTGGGATCGTTCCGAACCGCTCGGGGTGCTGTATCATGGCGCTATCCGTCGTTAGGGAGGAAACTCAATCACGTCGACTCAGGGTCGTGAGCTGCAGGCGATGCAGTGCAGCGCTTCCGGCATCACGATGAGCCGTCCGTAGGGAATGGGACGGGCGCATCCCGCGCACGTGCCGTAACTTCCCCTGGCGAGTCGATCGAGCGCGTTGACGATCGCGTCGTAGCGGGCGTGGGTCTGTGTCTGAACTCCACCGCCCACTCCGGCGTCACTCCACGTCGTCACACCGCCGTCGCCGTTCGACAGCGATTCATCCATGTATGCGTCGACATCCATGGACCGCTCGAGTCGCTTGCGCTCGCTCAGGAGCTCTGCTTCCAGCTCACGTAGCTGGCGGCGTGATAGAACGTGTTCGCGAGCCATAATGATCTCCGTCCGGGGACATAAGGGTGTACGAGGCGCCTTCGCATTGGCGCCTGGATGAGAAACGCCCCACCTGGCATACAGCGCAGGTGGGGCGGTCGTCGCGTGTGCCTTACTGGGCCACCTCTCTATGGAGGAGATGGCCTACGCGAACCCTGCGCTCATGGAGGATCGTGACCGATGCTGCGGGTGCGATACGCACCCGCCAACGTGCGCGCCGTACTGCCGTGGCCTCCGCGGCGACGAGCAGCAAGTGATAAAACTGGGAATGCGATCATCCACATCCTCGGAAGCAAAAGATTGCTTTGCGCGCGCAGCGACATCGGAGAAATCGAGCTATGCGCGAATCGCAGGCTCAGCGACGCCGTCGTGTAGTGAACGCCTGAGGCGCCTCGCAAGTTCCCCCAGGGTCCTCGCCGGCGGACCGCGTCCCTCTCGCCAGGTACGCGGCGATCGCGTCCGCACGCATCAGGGACATCGCTTGCCGAAGCATCTGATTGGCGTGGCCCCACTCGTTGTCGTACCAGCTCATGACCTTGTCCAAATCTCCGTCGATCACTCGGGTGAGGTCGAGCTCGATAATGGAGGCGCGGGGTCGCCCCAGCCCTGGGTAAGTCACACCTCTCGGCGAACTGGAGCGTCCTGCCGCGGGAGCACTCCAGCGAGCGGGTCTCCCCGCTCGATACCGTGTAGCTCGGCACCCGACACGTACGCGGCGCGAGCGAGCAGCTGAGACGCCGCCGACAGCGTGAGAAGCATCAGGACGATGGTGAGAACGCCGGTCACTGGCTTCGAGGTGCCGCCCGCAACGAGCGTCCCGCCAACGACGAGGCTGACGCCGATGCCACCGGCCTTCGTCGCCGCGTGCATCCGCTGAAAGACATCGGGGAGTCGCGCCACGCCAAGCGCGGCAATGGTAATGAACCCGACCCCAATCACCAGCATCGCTGAGGCGATCATCATCCGGATCACGGACGGTTTCCTTTGCGCTCGAGAAACGCCGCGACGGCGCATGTCGAAACAAAGTTGATGAGGACGACTCCCAAACCGATGTCGAGGAAGGCGCTTCGGCCGGTCGAGAGCGCCGCCAGCGCCGAGAAGCACACGACGACCGCCGTCAGCATGTCGAGCGCCACGAAGCGGTCGGCGTATCCCGGCCCTTTGACCATTCGATAGGCGGCGAGCGCGAACGGAATGGCGAGAACAGCGCTCAAAACCGTCGGCGCCATCGCGAATGCGGACTCCAGCACGATTCTACCTCCGTCCTTCGAGGATGAGTATTCGACGCTCGAACAGTGCCTTGATCTCGGCGGCCCGCGCGTGCTCGTCCGGCGCGTGGAGAAAATGCACGAAGAGTGCGCTGCGGTCTTCGGCGACGTGCAAGCAGGTCGAGCCAGGGGTCATCGACACGAGGTAAGCGAAGAGCGTGATCCCCCAATCCGTTCGCGCGTCGACAGGCACTCTGACGATCGCCGGCATCGGCCGGGGATGCGGCGCGAGGGCAATGCGCGCCACGGCGAGTGACGCCACCACGAGATCGTAGAGAAAGATCCCCGCCAGGGAGATTCCGGCCCACGTGCGACGTGTGAGGTTCATCGCGTCATTCCGATGGGCATCGCCTGCGTCAACTGCGAGGCGGCGTCCGTGGCGAAGGCAAAGACCACATCGATGGCGAGCCCAATACCGATCGTGCACGCACCGAGCAGGACCATTGCGTACATCATCGCGGGAGGAATCGGGCGAATGACGCGCGCGCGCCTCGCGGTGGTTCCCCAGAAAGCGTCCGACCAGACGGCGCTCATGGAATACATGGTCAGGAAGCCGACGATCACTGCTCCTCCGGCGAGCCACGCGGCATCGGCACGGAACGCGGCATCGATCACCAGGAACTTTGCCCAGAAGCCCGACAGCGGTGGGACGCCTGAGAGCGACAGAGCCATCACCGCGAACAGCGCCGTGAACAGAGGACGGTCGTGAATAAGGCCGGTGCCGTCCCGCAGGTTGTAACTGCCTTGCGCCCGCGCGATCGCCCCCGCGCCCAGAAACAGACCAGTCTGTACGAGCATCGTATGCAGCATGTAGACGATGGCGGCCGCGACGCCCGCCAAGGAAGCCAGAGCCAGTCCCATCATGAGATATGCGACCTGGCCGAGGATGTGAAACGCGAGCAGTCTCCGGATGTCGGCCTGCGCCATGGCGGCCACGACGCTGACAATCATCGTCACCGCAGCCAGGAGCGCCGCAAGCTGTGGGATCCCAGGGACGACCGCATTGGCGCCGACGCCGAATACGACGACCAGCACGCGCAGGCATGCGTAGAATCCCACCTTGGTCAACAGCCCGGCGAGCGCCGCGGTCACCGAAATCGGCGCGGTATGATACGACGCGGGCAGCCAGAAGAAGAGCGGAAAGAGTCCTGCCTTGAGCGCGAACCCGGCGAGCAACATGAACGCGGAGGCGCTGAGGGTCAGCGTGGGCTCTCTGCCGACGAGAGTCGCTGCGAGATGCGCGATGTCGAGTGTACCAGTCTCACCGTAGAGGAGGCCGATGCCGATCAGGATGAATGACGCGCCCACCATGCTCATGGCCGCATAACGAATGGCGCCGTCGATCTGGGCCGGCCGCCGGTCGAGTGAAATGAGCCCGAGAGCGGCCACGAGCATCAGCTCGAACCAGACGTAGAGATTGAAGAGGTCGCCAGTGAGGAATGCGCCGTTGACCGCTGCGAGCATGCCGAGGAACAGCGGATCGAACCCAGCCCTCCGCCGGCGTGCCCGAACGTCAGCCCGGGCGTAGATGGCGACCGCGAGGGCCACGATCCCGGTGACGAGCGACAGCGCCGCCCCAAGACGATCGGCGACGAAGGTTATGCCGAAGGGCGCCCCCCACCCGCCAAAGGCCATAATCGCCACGTCGCCACGCGCAACGTGCACGAGGAGCGAGACCGATGCGCCGAGCATCAGCGTCACGCTGGCCTCCATCACACCTCGCTGAAGGAATGGCGAGCGGCGAAGCAGCAGAGTGATCGCGGCGCCCAGGAGGGGGATCGCGACCGGCCACACGGCAATGCCGCGAGCGATGGTGTCAGCGATCACCGCTGGCCCCACCTGCGGAGGGATCGCCAAGACGCTCGGCCGCCCGAATCTGTTCGGTGTTGAGCGTGCCCTGCGCTCGATAGGCACGGAGCGACAGCGCGGACAGTACCACCGTCAGCGCGAATCCGATCACGATCGCGGTGAGGATCAACGCCTGAGGGACTGGATCGGCCGAATCGTGCAGTGTGTCAGCCCCTTCCGGAATCAGCGGCGGCTGCACCGACCGGAGGTGTCCGGCCAGGAACAGCATGATGTTCACGGCGGTCGCCAGGAGCGATAAGCCGAGGAGGAGCCGTACGAGGTTGCGCGAGAGAATCATGTAGAGTGCGCAGCCGAACAGGCTCGCTGCGAGCACGGCGTACAGAGCGCTCATCGAGCCGCCTCGCGCCGCAGGCCGAACAGAAACGCGAGCACCGCACCGACCACGACGAGATAGACACCGAGATCGAACAGCAGCGTCGTTCCTTGTTTGATCCGGATGCCGAAGACTTCGAGCTCGAGCCAGAGGTGACGGAGGAAATCGCCCTCGAGGAAGAGCCCGGGGAAGCCGCTCGCGAGGGCGAGGAAGAGTCCGCCACCAACCAGGGAGATGGGGTGGAGGCGGAGCATCGCCCGAGCCCGATCGGTGCCCTCTGCGAGCGAGATCAGCGCAAACCCGAGTGCCGCGGTGAGCCCCCCGACGAACCCACCCCCGATCTCGTTATGGCCGCGGAGGAGGATGAGCACCGACAGCACGGTGAGAAGCCAGAAGAAGAGCCGACTCGTCATCACGAGAATGAAGATCGTGCGTCCGGGGGCGGCTGCCGCGCCGCCCGCGCGTGACGTTCTCGGGCCGAGCAGCGACCAGGCGAGGATGGCGGACAGCGCGATGACGGTCGTCTCCCCGAGCGTGTCGAACCCTCGAAAATCGACGAGAATGACGTTGACGACGTTGCGCCCGAACGCGGAGACGTAGCTGTGCGCGGCGAAGAAGTCGGAGACGAGCGTTGCCCGCGACGTCGTGCCCATGTCCACCAGGACGCCGAGTACGACCAGCGAGAAGGCAGCGGCGAGACTCGCGTCGAGGGTGCGCTCTCGTCTCGTACGCGTCGAGGGCGCATCGAGAGGCAGCACGAGCAGCACGAGCGTCAGCAGAACCACGATCAGCGACTCGACCGCGAACTGCGTCAGCGCCAGATCGGGCGCGCCGTTCATCATGAACACCAGAGCGGCGACAAAGCCCGTTAGGCCCACGGCGACCATGGTCGACACCAGGGTCCTCGCCCGCACCGCGGCGAACGCTCCGCCGATTCCGATGAGGGCGACCACGGCGGGTCCGATTCGCCAACCGGTGAGCGTGTCAGGCAACCGCGGCCAGCGCCCTGCGGCGAGGTGGCCCCAACTGACGAACGCCATGCACGACGCCAGCACCACCCACAGGTACGTGCGGAGATCACCGTGCTGGACGGCGCGGGCGGTAGCAGCGGCCAGTCGCCCACCGCGCCGGGTGATGAACTCGTAGGCGTGCTCCGTGTCGTAGCGGTCGATCAGCGTCCGCGAACGCAGGTGTGCATGGATCGGCCCCCAGAATCTGAGGATCAGGGCTCCGATGCCGACGACGACCGCACTCAGCGCGAGCGTCAGCGTCACGCCATGTCGCAACGATGGTAGCTCGAGGGCGACGTCCGCTCCGTACACGGCCGCTATCGCGGGTCGCATCACCGACGCGGTAATCCAATCGGGCTCGAGGCTCAGGAGGAGTCCGAGAAGCGACAGGACGACTGGACCGAGCAGCAGTGCGGGCGTCTCTCCGTGCTGCACGCTCTTTACTTTCCCGCGATCGAGAAAGAAAGGCCGCAGTGTGACTACGCCTGCTACCGCCACGAGAACGGCGTTGACGAACATGGCCGCCGCCACGGGGACGGCGTTCCACGAGCTTTGGATCTGGGCCTCGAACAGGAACTCCTTGGAGATGAACCCGACAAAGGGCGGAAGTCCTGCCATCGAGAGGCTAGCGAGGGCGGCGGCGGCCGCCGTCACGGGAAGGAAGCGCACCAAGCCACCCATCGCGCGCAGTTTGCTGAGGCCAGTGGCGTGCAGGACTGATCCCGCGCAGAAAAAGAGCGTCGCCTTGTAGAGCGCGTGCGCGAGCACGAAGCCGACCATGGCGACGGTCGCCATGGGCCCATCGAGACCGACGAGCATAACGAGGATGCCCAGCGAGGCCACGGTCGAATACGCGAGGACGGTCTTGAAATTCTCGGCACGCAATGCCTGGAAGGCCGCGATGAGCATCGTCGCCAAGGCAAAGGCGATCAGGGTGTCGCGCCCTCGAGGCACGGCGCCGATGACGGGCTCGAATCGCGCCAGGAGATAGATGCCGAGCTTGACCATGGTCGCCGAATGGAGATAGGCGGACGCCGGCGTCGGCGCCTGCATGGCATTCGGGAGCCAGAAGTGGAAGGGAAACTGCGCGGACTTCGTGAACGCCCCGATCAGGACTCCGATCAGGATCGGCACGATCCACGGGCTCTGTGCCAGCTCGTCCGCCCGCGCAATGACGTCAGTGAGCAGGTAGCTCCCCAGCGCCATGCCGGTGAGGATGATGGCGGCGAGGAGCGCCAGGCCTCCGCCGGCCGTGACGCGCAGGGACATGAGCGCGGCGCGCCGCGCGTGCGGGCTGTCGGCATGGAAGCCGATGAGCAGGAACGACAGAATGCTCGTCGCTTCCCAGAAAAGGAACAGGACGAGCAGGTTGTCGGAGAGGACGGCGCCGAGCATCGCCGTCATGAAGAGCAGGATCAGCGTGAAGAAACGGGCCCGGCTCGCTGCGCTCTCCTTGGAGAGGTAGTCACCGGCGTACAGGACGACGAGCGCGCCGATGCCGGTAATGAGCAGGGCGAAGAGAAAGGAGAACCCGTCGAGACGAAGCGCGACATCGACCCCGAGCGACGGCACCCACGCGATCCGCCACGTGACCGCGCGCCCCGCAGCGATCGCGGGAGCGAAGTCCATGAAGGCGACGAACAGCGAGGCGGGGACGAGGGCGAGCAGCCAGCCGGACGCGCGTCGTCCGAAGAGGAACGACAGTGGCCAGGCGGCACAGCTTCCCAGGAAGGCGAATCCGAGAAGCCAGGCGATCATCGGGACGCTGATCGTCGCACGCCTAACGCGGTATCAGGCAGGCGCTCTTTCCGTCGGACAACACAATGGCCGGCTCCAGGACGGATCGCGTTTCGGACCAGGACCTGTCGTCTTCCCGCCCGTCAGCGCTTCACAGTAACCGGAAGAGTCAGCGCCGAACAGGACTGCGGTGCAGCACCGGTGTCCGAGGAATGGATTGTCCCGGGCGTCCGGCACTTGACAATACTCGTGATAACGACTATCCTTATCCCATGCTTAAACGTGCTCACCGGGGCGCGCCCCCGAGCGGGAGTGAAGGGAAACCGGACGGCCGAGGCGCGCGGTTCGAGACACCGCAGCTTCTGGCCTTCGATCTACTCCTTCGGACGGCCAGTGAGCTCGACCAACAAGTGGCCCAGGCACTCAAGCCAGCGGAGGTTACGCCGGCGCAATACAACGTGCTGCGGATCCTGCGCAATGCCGGGACGGCCGGGCTCGCCTGCAGCGACGTGTCCGAGCGGCTGGTTCGGCACGATCCCGATGTCACGCGGTTGCTCGATCGCCTCGAGGCGCGCGGCTTCGTCCAGCGCTCACGGGATGCGGAAGACCGGCGCGTGGTGACGGCGCGTATTACCGCAAAGGGACGCGCGGTCCTGGACAAGCTTGGCGAATCGATCGCCGCTCTCCACGCGCGGCAGTTCGATCACCTGACCCGGGACGAGTTCCGCACTCTGCTGGCGCTCCTCGAGACGTTCGGATTCGAGGGCCGGTAATCCCGCAGCACGCCTCGACGCAGCTCGACATAATAGTCGTGACAACGATATAGCCGATAACGAGCGAATACCCTTGTGCCCAGGAGGCGGATCATGACACACCTCGCCACCAGCATGCAACGACGGTCCGGAGCGCGATTCTCGGCGAGCTCGCGCCCGATTCCCCGGAACCTGCGCCGTCGCACATCGTCGGCCGGCATCGGGGCGCTGCCGATCAATCTGGCCGTTCGGATGACGGTCATCGCCATCATGCTGGCCTTCCTGGCCCTCGCCGCCCTTGTCGTTATGGCGCCCGCGAAGGTCACGATTCCGCTGGCCACGGTACTCGTGCTCGGATTCGCCATCGGCGGCGTCGTCGCACTCATCGACCGGCATCGGTCGCGTGTGCGCATCATGGGCGGAGCTGGTCTTTCATCGTCGGCACCTGCTCGGCGGCGTCTCCGGTGACGGACCGCCGCCCTCATGCAGCCAGCGCGCGAAGGCCATGTCGGACCTCGCGGCGCCTCACCACACACTATCAAGGAGCACTGGGATGAGCACGCACGTTTTGCCCAACCACCTCGGGCTACCGCCCCCGCTCAAGATGGACCTGATGGACGCGGACCGCGCGGTGGGGTGGATTTCCGGCCACGGCGTAGGCTTTCGCGGATTCGCCGATGAGGTCGAGGCAGCCCATGCGGCCTGGGTCGCTTATCGAACGCTGTCCCGCCGCCTGGCGCGCCGCTACGGTACGCGTCCGATCCCGGTCGATATCGAGCCCGTCGCACTCCAGCGGCACGGCGAGGATGAGGTGATTCTCGCTGGCGGAAGGAAGATCGCGACGTTGGTCCGTCCCGGCTCGCACAGCCCGACCGGCCCGGATTCGTTCGGATTCGAGATCGCGATACCTCAGGTCACGGATGAGCTCCGCATGCGCGCGAAGGCGTATTTCATCTACCGCACACTCCGGAAGGCCGGAATACGGTGGGCACTCTGGGAATCTGCGACGGCGGCCGAACCCGTGCCGCGACCAGCGAGCCCAGCGGTTTCTGAGACGGATGCGGCGACGGCGGACATCGCGGGGACCGTGGAGGACTCCGTTCCGGAAGGGATCGACACCGTAAACCATCAGCGTGGAGGATACCGTGATGTCACTCAGCATTCTGGCCAACGACCATGGTGGCTTCGCGCTATACCGTGGCGACGAGCAAGTGGGCTGGGTCGAAGGGCGAGCGGTCGCGCTGCTCGGGTTTGAGACCGCCGAGGAAGCACACCATGCAGCGCGCGCGGCGTTCGATGCGCTTCGCCGCTGGATTGCTCGGGAGCGGCGGACCGACTTCGTGCCCGGACCCAGGCGAGCATTGCGGGCGAGGCGTGACGGCTCGCAAACACGGCTCACGCTCGGTCGAGCACCCGTGGGCCGCCTCCTCGAGCCTAACGACCCGGTCCTGAACAGAGCGGACTACGGGTTCGAGCTGCTGCTTCCGCCTGGGCTGGGACCGGTGACCGGGATCAGCGCGGCGAAGATCATCGATACCGCGCTGACCCGGCGGGACGCGGCAAGGAGTCTCGAACCCGTCGCCCTCGTGGCGTAGGGCTCTGCGATGTGCGCGGCGGCGGTACCGGCCTGGTATCGCCGCCGTCGCATCCGTGAAGGGTGCTTGCGCACCCGTCCGCCACGATGTAGGTGAGAAGGACCAGGAGAAAAGGAATCTTGCATGCGGGACTTCGGGCGTCTGCTCGTCTGGTCATCTGATTATCGACGCACCACGGCCGCCCGATACGCGGGACGACTTGCCGCGGCAACCGGTGCCGCCATCACCCTGACCGATGTGCTGCAGGAGATGCCTCGCCTGGCTCGGCGGGTTCTGCCTCGTGGCTGGAACCTGCGGTCGCTCGCGCGATCGCAGAAAAAAGCCGACCTCGAGCGGACCGCGGCGAGCGTCCGACGCCTGGGCGTCGCTCCAAGGGTGGCCTTGCTGGATGGCTCCCCGGTCAACGCCCTTGTCGCCGAGGTCGTTCGGGGGCGGCACGACATCCTCGTGCTCGATACGCCATCCGCGGACAGCGGTCAGCCCGACCGCGCGACCGCGACTCGCCTCGTACGCGAATGTCCGTCCGCCATACTGTTCGTGCATGATGGCCGTCGTCGTCGCCCGCGCGTTCTCGTCGCCGTGGACACGGGGCCGTGGCGAGGACGAGCGACCGACGTGCTCAACGCCGAGCTCATTGAAACCGGGCTGTGGTTCAGCGAGGCTCTTGGCGGTGAGCTCCACGTCGTACACGCATGGGAGGCGTACGGCGAGCGCATCATGCGTCGTGGCGGTCTCACGCCAGCGGAACTGAAAGAGTACATCTCGGATGCCCGCGAGCAGGTGCGTGAGGATCTCGAAGGCACCGTCGCCCCGTTCTCGGATCGTATTGATCCGGTCCACGTCCACCTCGAGCGCGGCGATCCCAGAAAGGCGATTGTTGCGTTCGCCACCAGGCATCGCGTTGACCTGATCGTCATCGGGACGGTCCCCCGTCGGGGCCTTGCCGCGCGGGTCATAGGGAACACGGCGGAAACGGTGTTGGACACGGCGCCGTGCTCGGTGCTGGTCATTGAACCGCCACGCGAGAAGCGCTCAACCCGGAATCGTCGCTAGCCCGGGGCGCATCAGGAGGTTTGTCGCAATGGCGAGCAAAGATCAGAGGGACCCTGGGCAGAGCGAGGCACGCGCGCGGCGCCCCGCTCCACCACCCAGGGATGTCACGCTCGACGATGTCGGTGAGGCATCGGCGGAGAGTTTTCCCGCCAGCGATCCGCCGTCATCCACGGGGGTACGTGCCGGGCCGCCTGATCGGGCGATCGTCGACGGCGGTGCACCTTGACGATTGAAGTTGGGCCCTTAGATAGGAGTGAAGGCGAACTTCCGATCGACTCGCGACACCGGTCTTCGCGCGAGGAGTAGCGCAATGACAGCCACGCGACGGGAATTCCTTCGCTATGCGACGGGCGCCGGCGTCGGGACCGCTCTGGGCGGCCTCGCCGGTCTCGGCCTCACCCTCGCCCCGGCGCGCGCCAAAGCCCAGGCGCTGCGCATCAAGGACAGCAAGACGGTCCCCAGCATCTGCCCGTTCTGCTCGGTGGGCTGCGCGACGCTGATCCACGTGAAGGACGGCGAGATCATCAACATCGAGGGCGACCCACGCAGCCCGCATAACGAGGGAACGCTGTGCCCCAAGGGCGCCGCGATCTATCAGCTTCACAGGAATCCCAACCGGCCTACCAAGGTCCTGCACCGCAAACCTGGCGCAAAGGACTGGGAAGTCGTCGAGATGGGCTGGGCGATGGACCGCGTGGCGGAGCTGATCAAGAAGACACGCGACGAGACGTTCGTCGAGCGGATGCCGGACGGCAAGCTCGTCAACATGACGACGTCGATCTTCGCCCTGGGCGGCGCCACCCTCGATAACGAGTTCAATCACATCGCCCAGAAGTTCTGCCGCGGCCTCGGCATCGTCGGGGTCGAGAACCAGGCCCGAATATGACACAGCTCTAGCGTCCCCGGTCTGGGGTCACGGCTTGGTCGAGGCGCGGCGACGGTCTATCCGCGCAACCTGGAGCACACCGATTGTTTCGTGATCATGGGCTCCAACATGGCCGAGTGCCATCCGGTCGCCTTCCGGTGGCCGATGAAGGCCAAAATGAACGGCGCCAAGCTCATTCACGTCGATCCGCGGTTCACGCGCACCAGCGCGAACTGCGACATCTATGCGCCCATTCGCGCCGGGTCCGACATCGCGTTCCTTGGCGGGTTGATCAATTACGTCATCAACAGCGAGCGCTGGAACACAGACTCGTTCTTCCGGGAGTACGTCGTCAACTACACCAACGCCGCGACGATCGTCAGCGACGACTTCAAGGACACGGAAGATCTCGAGGGTGTGTTCTCGGGGCTGGTGCAATACACCGAGAAGCCCGAGTGGCCGTACAACGCGTTCGTCGGCTCCTATCAGCCGGCCTCGTGGCAGTACAAATCGGCGGCGGCACAGGGGCAGGGTGAACAGGTCGCGCCGACGGCCCGCTCGGGAGAACAGGCCCAGGCGCAGGGTCCGAACGCGGGCCGACCGCCTGGTGCCGGTCAGGACGCGCAGGCCCCCGCACCGCTGAACTGGGACGACGTCGTTCGCTCACTCAAGAAGCCGCCGTCGCCGCGCGATCCAACGCTCCAGAATCCGCGCTGCTCGTTCCAGATCACCAAGCGCCACTTCTCGCGCTACACGCCGGAAGTCGTCGAGCAGGTCACCGGATGCCCGCAGGCGAAGTTCCTCCAGGTCGCCGAGGCGCTGTTACAGAACTCGGGCCGTGACCGCACGTCGGCGTTCGCCTACGCGGTGGCGTGGACGCAGCATACCAACGGCGTCCAGATCATCAGCTGCTGTGCGCTGCTCCAGCTGCTGTTAGGCAACATGGGCCGGCCGGGCGGCGGCATCATGGCCCTCCGTGGTCACGCCGCCATCCAGGGCTCCACCGACGTGCCGACGCTGTACCACAGCATCCACGGGTACATGAGTCACCCAACGGCGCTGAAGAAGCACGACACGCTGCGCGACTTCATCACGACCGAGACGCCATCGGGCGGCTACTACGCCAACCTGCCCAAGTTCATGGTGTCGTACCTCAAGTCGTTCTACGGCGCCGCAGCGACGCGCGAGAACAACTGGGGCTACGACTGGCACCCCAAGATCATCGGCGACCATTCGCACATGGCGATGATGGCCGCGATGGAAGAAGGAAAGGTCAAGGGGATGATCTGCGTCGGCCAGAATCCGGCGACGTCACTCAACGGCTCATCGCAGCGGGCCGCGATGCGGAAGCTCGAGTGGATGGTCGTGAAGGACAACTGGCTCACCGAGACCGCGACGCAATGGTATTCCGCGCCCGAGATCAAGAACGGCGATGTGAAGGTCGCGGACATCAATACCGAGGTCTTCTTCTTCCCGTCGACGCAGATCGCCGAATACGACGGCAGCTTCACCAACACGCAGCGCATGCTGCAGTGGCACTTCAAGGCCGCTGACCCGCCAGGCGATTGCAAGACCGACACGTGGTTCTACTACCACCTTGGCAAGCGGCTGAAGCGTGCCTACGAGAACAGCTCGGCAGCGCGCGACCAGGGGTGGAAGAACACCTACTGGGACTACGATCGCGAGCCGGCCGAGACGGCGGGCGAAATCTCCGACGAGCCTGACGAGCTCAAGATTCTGCGAGAGATCGCCGGATTCCAGACGGCGGACCCGAGCAAGCACCTCGCCGGGTTTGGCGAGCTCAAGGACGATGGCTCCACGACGTGCGCGTCGTGGATCTACTGCGGGTGCTATCCGGCCCCCGGCCGGAATCTCACCGCCCGGCGCCAGCCGGATCCTCCGGGCGCACCGGGCGCGCATCTCAATTGGGGATGGGCCTGGCCGGCGAATCGCCGAGTGATGTACAACCGTGCGTCGGCGGACCCGCAAGGTCGCCCCTGGAGCGAGCGCAAACGCTGGATCTGGTGGGACGGCTCGGCGGCGAACGCGCCGAATGCGCAAACGGGCGCGCCGACGCCCGCCGGGAAGTGGATCGGGTACGATGTGCCCGACTTCGCATTGACCAAGGCGCCGAACGCACAGCCGCGCGCGGATGGCATTGGCCTCGACGCCATGTCAGGGCTCGATGCATTCATCATGAAGCCGGATGGCAAGGGGTGGCTGTACGTGCCATCGGGGCTCGTCGACGGACCGCTGCCGACGCATTACGAGCCGGTCGAGTCGCCCGTGCAGAACCTGCTCTATCCCAAGCAGCAGACGAGTCCCGTCTACAAGCATTGGGCGAAGGCCAAAAACTACAATCAGGTGGCGAAGGTGGGCGATCCGGCGTTCCCGCACGTCATTACGACGTATCGCCTGACGGAGCACTACCTCGCGGGCGCGATGAGCCGCTGGCTACCCTGGCTGTCGGAGCTCATGCCCGAGCTGTTCATCGAAATGGGTCGCGCGCTGGCCGACGAGAAGGGCATTCGCAACCTCGACTGGGTGAAGATCAGCACGCCGCGCAGCGAGATCCGCGCGAAGGCGCTCGTCACCGACCGCATCGGCGTGATGAACATCGCGGGCAAGCGTGTGCACCACGTCGGCATGCCGTGGCACTGGGGATGGGAAGGGCTGAGCACGGGCGACGTCGTGAACGATCTGACGTCCTGGGTGGGTGACCCCAACGTGTCGATCCACGAAGGCAAGGCGTTCCTCTGCAACGTGGAGAAGGACTGATGGCCGAAGCGATGGGGTTCTTCACGGACACGACCGTTTGCATCGGCTGCAAAGCCTGCGAGGTCGCGTGCAAGAGCTGGAACCAGCTCCCGGCGCGGGAAGGCGGACAGCCCGAGTTGAGCGGTATCAGCTACGACAACACGGTGCAGCTCAGCGGCACGACGTGGCGACACGTCAAGTTCATCGAGCAGTTCGACGGCCCGTACAACGGCCGCTGGCTCATGATGAGCGACGTCTGCAAGCACTGTGTGCAGGCGGGATGCATCGAGGTGTGCCCGACGGGGGCGATCATCCGGACCGAGTTCGATACCGTCGTCATCCAGTCCGACGTGTGCAACGGCTGCCGCGCGTGCATTGCCGGCTGCCCGTTCGGCGTCATCGACATGAACCCGGTGTCGGGCACCGCCCAGAAGTGCACGCTCTGCTACGACCGCATGAGCGTGGGGCTCGAGCCGGCGTGCTCGAAAGCGTGCCCCACCGATTCGATTCAGTTCGGGCCGATCGAAGATCTGCGACGACGGGCGCAAACGCGGCTCGAGCAGCTGCAATCGCAGGGGGAGACGCGCGCCCAGCTCTACGGCGCTGATCCGGAGGGGCCGGTCGGCGGACTGAATTCTTTCTATCTCCTGGTCGACGAGCCCGAGGTGTACGGTCTGCCCTCCCAGCCGAAGCTGCCAAGCCGCAACCTCGCGTCGAGCGCCGCTGGGTCGGTCGTTGGAGCGGCCGTTCTCGGAGCAGTCGGCCTGGTGACGCTGCGCAAGCGCCGCTCGGAGGACGTGGCCGAGTCGGAGCGTGGGGGGCAGCCGCGTGCCTGACACTTTTTTCACGACGCCGCCCGAATGGACGTGGTGGATCATCTTCTACTTCTTCATTGGCGGCATCGCCGGGGGAAGCTTCTTCATTGCGTCGCTGCTGTACCTGTTCGGCCGTCCGAGCGACCGACCCGTCGTCAGGCTCGGCTACTACGTCGCGTTCGTCGGCGTGGTCATCAGCGGCATCCTGCTGATTCTCGACCTGCACCGGCCGCTCCGGTTCTGGCACATGCTCGTCGAGTCCAACACCGGCAACCTCATGTTCAAGGCGTGGACGCCGATGTCCATCGGTTCGTGGGGGCTTCTGCTGTTCGGACTCTTCGCGGCGCTGGCGGCGCTCAGCGCCGCGCGGGAAGAAGAGCGTGTGCGTTGGGGACCGGGGTTCGTGGTCGCGAGTGGATTTCGTACCGTCGTCGCGATCATCGGCGGGTTTCTTGGATTCTTCCTCGCCGGCTATACCGGCGTGCTGCTCAGTGTGTCCAACCGGCCGGTGTGGGCGGACTCGCCCATGTTAGGCGCGCTGTTCCTCATTTCGGCTGCCTCAACGGCTGCTGCCACCTTGATCCTGCTCGCTCGGCGTCGCGACGCCGTCGATGCCGCCTCACTGGGAAAGCTCGCCGAATTCGACAAGTGGGCCTTGATCCTCGAGCTCATCGCCATCGTGGTGTTCCTCGTCACGCTCGGCGCAGCGGCGCAGGTGTTCCTCAGCGTGTGGGGCGTGCTGCTGGTCCTCGGCGTGATCGGCGCCGGCATCCTGCTTCCACTCGCGATCGGGATGGGATGGGTGAAGCGGTGGTCGACGAAACCCGCCACGGCGGCCGTGCTGGTCCTCGCCGGTGGCTTTCTGCTTCGCGTCGTCACGCTTCTTTCATCGGAGCAGGTCCACATCGCGGGGCACCGGGTCATATCGCCGTGACCATTCGACCGTCGAGCAGTGCGGCGGCATTCGCGCTCGCCAGTGTGATGGTCCTGGCGTCGTGCGACAGTCCGGAGGCTGATCGCGTACGAGGCGGTGGTGAGCGAGGCGCGGACGTGGGGAATCGCAACCCCATTATTGAAACGCACGCCGGATCGAAGATGTACTACGATACCCCATGCCTCATGCCTGACGACGAATGCAGCGGACCACCAGCGGTATCGGGACTCCCGGGCGACTTTCCGGACACGAAGCGCAGGGGCACCTAGACCAGGCCTGGCGGCCGTGGGTCAAGCTGCTCGATGTAGCGCTCCAGGCGGCCGAGAGCTCCGCCTGGGCATCGGCCGTTCCCGAGCTTCCGGTGCGCAGCGACGCCGCGTGGCCGCCCTACGCACCGTTGCTCGAGGGGGCATCGATTCGCCTCGATGGTCGTCGTGCGCGCAAGCTCGTGCGTGAGCTCATTCATACCGCCGATGATGCACGCGACGATGGCGCAAAGTGGTCCACGGCCATGCGCGGCCGCCGGCTGGATGCCGTTGGGCTGCTTCACGCCGCGATCAAGCGCGATCTCGACGCGGTGGACCGGATTGCTGCGCGAGCGGGCATCGACGCGCCGCCGCTCGCGGTCATCGCGCAGCTCGCGGTGATGCCGCTGCTGCATGCCTGCGCCGACCGGTGGCGTGAGCACGTTCCGTCGGCGTGGACGCATGGATATTGCCCGGTGTGCGCGGCCTGGCCGGCGCTGGCGGAGCTGCGTGGTCTCGAGCGCAGCCGCCGGCTGCGCTGCGGTCGGTGCGCCACCGATTGGCCGCTGCCCGTGCTCCAGTGCGCGTACTGCGGCGAAGACGATCACGATCGTCTCGGTACGCTGACGCCCGAGGGTGAGTCGCAAACGCGCCGCGTCGAGGTGTGCTACACCTGCAAGGGATACCTCAAGACCTTCACCACGCTGCGACCGATGGTGCTGCGCACGATCGCGATGACCGACCTCGCGAGCGTCGATCTCGACCTGATCGCGCAGGAGCGGCAGTACGCACGACCGTCCCAATTCGCGCACCATCTCACGCTCACGGTGTCACGTGTCGGAGCGCGAGCAGGCGAGCTCCAGTCGCCGACGCCCTAACGACGATGCGCCCAGCGGACATCTGTCGCGAGCTCCTCGAGACGATCGAGGTATCGGAAGGCCGGCGCAAGCGCCGTGTCCGCGACACGACTGCCGACTCCATCGGGCTCGAGCTCAAGCGCACCCTGTTGGCGGAGATCGTGAGCGCGGATCCAACCCCCGATGATTTCGAGGGGTGGCTTCTCGAGCGGTGTCTCGCCGAAGGCCCGTCGGATGGACCGTTGCGGGCGATCGCGATCACGATCTGGGAAGAGTGGCAATTGACCCGGGTGAGTGGTGACTTTCGACAGTGGCTCGCGCAAGGTGCGCCGTCGGAGGACCGGGAGTCTTCTTCTGGGAATGGAGTGGTGCGATGAGGCTCTCACGAATTGCTTCCCGCGCGCTCGTCGCGGCGCTGGTGCTGGCCGCGTGCGGTGATGATGACGAGGCAGGAATACGCGAGGGACCGGCGAGTGGCATGCTTGCCGACTCCGCGGTGCTCGCCGAGATGCGGGATACGGTGACCGTCAACCGGATCATCTACGACCCCGCACCCGATCTTTCGCTTTCCTCGGCCCAGCAGCGGCGTCCGGAGATCTTCAGGCCGCCAGCGGCGGCCGCTCCTGCTCCCCGCGCGCAATCTCGGGACACGAGTAGGAGCTAGTGGTCAGGGGTCAGGGGTCAGGGATGGAAAGGCGCGGCAGCTTTGCTGCCGCGCTCATCTGATGAGGGCCGCACGCGCGAAGCGCGGCGGCCCTTTCCATCCCTGACCCCTGACCCCTGACCACTAGCTCCTACTTTCAAACCGGTCGATGATCCGCTTGCCCCCGCCAGCGGCAACGAGCTCATGTCTCGCCTCGCCCGCGACGTCGACGTCGACGAACTCCGCCATGTATTCGGGCACCCATGCCGGCGGATCGCCGGCCATCCCCCACGGGCTGCGCGCGAACGCGGTTTTCCCGTCCGCTACCGTAAACACGGGCATGCCCAGAACCGATGCGGCGCGGACAGCCTCTCTCTCGAACCCACTGGTCGAGAACATCATGGCGTAGTGGGCCTTGGCTTGCTGCACCTTCGTATGGAGTGCCTCGATCGCGGTGGCGCCCACGGGAGCAGGCCGGTTATGACATTCGATCAGCACGTAGCGGTCGCTATCACCAACGCGCAGCGAGCACCCAAGCTCCACGGTGTAGTCGTCGGTCTTTCCCGCGGTCAGAATCCGGTCCCGCACTTTCAGCGCGGACGGAGCGAGCCCGGCCTTTCGCAGCTCACGCGTGACGAAGATCTCGACCTCGTGAGGCAGCAGCGATCTGGGGTTACCCAACGGAAGCCTCGGGCGTGAAGTCCCCGCAATCTTCGGAGGCGCATCCATGAGAAGCAAGGCCAGCTTTCGCGGACACCCCATCCACCCGGCGCTCATCCCCTTCCCGTTCGCCTTCCTGACCGGCGCCTTTCTCTTTGATGCGGCGGGTTGGCTAGCCGATCGTGAAAGCTGGTGGACGACCGGCGGTCACCTGGCAGCCGCTGGTATCGCGACTGCGCTCGTCGCCGCCGTGCCGGGGTTCATCGACTACCTGTTTACCGTCCCACCGCGCAGCACGGGCAAGCGGCGTGCGACGCGGCACATGCTCGTGAATCTGCTCGCCGTGGCCCTGGTTGCCGTCGCGTGGATCATACGACGCGGGATGATCGCTGGCCCCGACATTTGGGTGCTGGGACTCGAGCTCGCTGCCCTCGGCTTGCTCACCGCCGGTGGATGGATGGGAGGCGTATTGGTGAACCGCAACCAGATCGGCGTCGACCATCGCTACGCAAGCGCCGGCAAGTGGAAGGAACAGCGCATCGCGGCGAGTCCGGGGGCGCCAGTGACCGTCGCGAACGTCGATGAGCTCAAAGTGGACCAGATGAAGCTGCTCCACGTCGGTGATCGGCGGATCGTCCTCGCTCGTACCGAACAAGGATACGTTGCATTCGACGATCACTGTCCCCATCGTGGCGGCTCGCTCGCCGGCGGAACGATGATATGCGGGACGGTGCAGTGCCCTTGGCATGGATCCCAGTTCGATGTGAGAACCGGGGCGCTCAAGGCTGGCCCCGCGGATCAATCGATCGAAACGCATCGGATCGAACAACAGGGGAACGAGATTCGACTCTCGCTTTCGCGATGAATCGCACTCTCATCGTCGTCGCGGCAACCATCAGCGCTTTCGCGGCGTGCGAAGGTGCTGCGCGACTGCCTGTGTCCGCCGGGATGGGCGTTGCGCCCCAGCTCCCGCCACCCGATCGGGGACTGTTCCCTGCCGTCGAGATCGCCGAGGCGAAGGGATGGCCCTCGGGCGGCAAGCCAGTTGCGCATCCCGGTCTGATAGCGACAGCATTCGCGACCGGGCTGGACCATCCGCGCTGGCTCTACGTTCTGCCGAACGGCGATGTGCTGGTCGCCGAGACGAACGCGCCTCCGAACCGCGACAATCGTCCGGGCATCAAAGGGTGGTTCTTCAAATTCTTCCAGAAGAAAGCCGGAGGGGCGGTTCCCAGCGCCAACCGGATCACGCTGCTGCGTGATACGGATGCCGACGGAACGGCGGAGACACGGTCGGTATTTCTCGACAGCCTGAGCTCACCATTCGGAATGGCGTTGGTGGGGACTGACTTCTACGTCGCGAACACCGATGCCGTCGTGCGGTTTCCGTACGTGGCGGACCAGATGCGCATCGATGCGCCCGGTACCCAGGTCGCCGCCCTGCCAGCGGGACGCATCAACCACCACTGGACGAAGGGTCTCGTTGCGTCGGCCGATGGATCGAAGCTGTACGTCTCCGTCGGATCGAACAGCAACGTGGGAGAACGAGGTATCGCGAACGAGGAAGGCCGCGCCGCGATCTGGGAGATCGACACACGGTCCGGCCACCACCGCGTCTTTGCGTCCGGATTGCGCAACCCGGTCGGCATGGCGTGGGAGCCTGAGACGGGTGCACTGTGGGTTGCGGTGAACGAGCGAGACGAGCTTGGTGGCGATCTCGTCCCCGACTATATGACGGCGGTGCGCGACGGCGGGTTTTACGGATGGCCGTACAGCTACTACGGTCCGTATGTGGATGAGCGTGTGAAGCCGCAGCGACCCGATCTGGTCGCGACGGCTATTCGTCCCGACTACGCGTTAGGCGCGCACACCGCCTCTCTGGGGCTCGCCTCAGCGCAAGGGACCACGCTCCCCGCGCCATTCGCGCAGGGGATGTTCGTCGGCCAGCATGGGTCCTGGAACCGAAAACCGCGAAGCGGCTACAAAGTGGTTTTCGTTCCATTCACAGGGGGCGTCCCGTCGGGAGCGGCGGTCGATGTATTGACCGGCTTCCTCAATGACCAAGGCCAGGCCATGGGTCGCCCGGTCGGCGTTGCCATCGACAGGTCGGGTGCCTTGCTGGTGGCGGACGATGTGGGGAACGTCGTGTGGCGGGTGAGCGCGGCGCCAAACGGTCGTGATTGACGTGCGTCAAATCCTCGGAGGAACGTTGATGCGAAGGAAGGATCTCTTCTCGCTCGCGCTGCTCGCCGCGCTGGCGGTTTCAGTCGCCGCTCCAACCGCTGGTCTCGCGCAATTCATCGGGGTTCGCGTCGATGCCGACCGCAACAAGGTGTTGCTCGAGATTGCTCCGAGCCGGTTGAATCGCGACATGCTGCATCAAAGCGTCCTCGCCACTGGATTCGGAGCCAACGCGCTGGGGCTCGATCGCGGCCAAACCGGCGGCAGCGCCGTCGTGCGGCTCGAGCGCCAAGGAAAGCGCGTGCTGCTCGTCCGCGACAACTGGAGTGCACGCGCGCAGGGTGCTGATGCCGCCGGCCAGCGAGCGGCGGCCGAGGCGTATCCGAGATCGGTGATCGCGTCATTTCCAATCGAGTCGGAGGCCAATGGCGTTGTCGTCGTCGACGCGACCGGTCTCTTTCTCACCGATACGTACGGCATCGGCGAGAGCTTGCGGCGTGCGCAGCAGGGGAGCGCGCGCGTCGACGCGAACCGAAGCTGGATCGACGCGTCGCGCACGAAATCATTCCCCGCCAATACCGAGATTCACGCGGTGCTGACTTTCGCGATCGAGAGTCCCGGACCAGCCGTACGCCGGCACGTTCCTGATCCATCGTCAGCGACGATGGAGATCCATCACTCGCTGGTCGAGCTGCCGTCCCCGCAAGGATTCACGTCGCGCGCAGCCGATCCGCGAGCCGGGTTCTTCGGGACGCAGTTCAACGACTTCGGGCAGAGCTTCGAGGGCACCTACCGCGCCGGGTTCATCAACCGGTGGCGACTCATCCCCAAGGATCCGGCCGCCTACGCGCGCGGCGAGCCCACCGAACCGGTTACGCCAATCGTCTACTACCTCGATCCCGCGATTCCCGAACCGTATCGCACCGCGTTTCGCGACGGGGGTCACTGGTGGAACACCGTCTTCGAAGCGGCTGGATGGCGCAACGCCTTTCAGGTTCGTGATCTGCCGGCCGGCGCGGATCCGATGGACGCGCGATACAACCTGATCTACTGGGTGCATCGGAGCGGCCCGGGTCCGTCCGTGGGTCCGTCGTTCGCCGATCCACGCACCGGTGAGATCGTGCGCACGGTGGTGCGTATGGATTCGTGGCGCTCATTGATCGATTACAACATCTACGCCGGGCTCTTGCCCGCGGCTGGATCGAACGGGCTGAACATGCCGGCGGAAGAGTTCGCGATGGCGCGCCGTCGCCAGCACGTCGCTCATGAGATCGGTCACACGCTTGGCCTCTCGCACAACTTCATCTCGTCGTCACAGGGACGCGCGTCCGTCATGGACTATCCGGTGCCGGTCATCACGGTTGGCGCAAATGGGCGGCTCGATCTCTCGCGCGCGTACGCACCCTTCGCCGGTGGATGGGATTCGCTCGCCATTCGCTACGGCTATACCTGGTTTCCGGATGCAGAGGCGGAACGCGCCGGACTCGCGCGCATCGTGAAGGAAGGGCTCACCCGTGGGCTGCGCTTCGTCGCCGATCAGCACGCCGGCGCAGATGGCTCGATACCCGAAGCGACACGCTGGGTCGAGGGGACGACCAACTTCGATGCGGTGGAGCGGACCTCGGCCGTCCGTCGGGTGCTCATCGAGAAATTCGACGAGCGTGCCATCAAGCCGGGAGAGCCGATGTATCTGCTCAACATGCGGTTCGCGCACGTCTACTTGCATCACCGGTATTCGCTCGAGGGGCTCATCAAGTACATCGGAGGAATGGACTTCACCTACGCGGTGCGTGGTGACAGTCAGGTGCCGACCACCGTCGTGCCGCCCGCGCAACAGCGCCGCGCGCTCGCGATGGTCCTCGATGAGCTCGAGCCCGCGAAGCTCGCCGTTCCTGCGCGTGTGATGGCGCTGATTCCACCGGCGCCAGCCGGTGGAGATCAATCGATCGAGTGGATCGGCTCGGCAGGCGGCACGGCGTTCGATCAGATCTCGCTCGCCGGCGGGCTGGCGACGGAGGTGATCGAGGGAATTCTCGACCGCGAGCGCGCTGCCCGAGTCGTATTGTTCAATACGAGAGATGCGGCGAACCCTTCACTCGACGAGGTCATTCGCACGCTCGTGACCCGGACGTGGGGCGCGACGCCGTCGACCAACGCAGGTCACCAGGCACTCCGCCGTGCAGTGCAACAAGTCGTGCTCAATACACTGCTCGATCGTGCCGGCGACCGCCGGGCACTGGCGGAGGTGCGGTCCGTCTCGGCGATGCATCTCGATCTGTTGAAGAACCGCCTGTCGGCGACGACGGGCGGGTCGTCAGGCGATCGGGCCCATCGGGCGGCGGCGATCCGGGACATCAATCGCTTCTTCGCGGGCGAGGATGATCCGGAAGCGAGGTCGCGGTTCGCCGTCGTGCCGTTGCCGTGGCCGTAGATCAGCGAGCGCGAACGAGCTCTGCGTCGTAAATGCGCCAGCCGCGCGCCTCGCCGGACGTTCCATCGACGACGCTCCGACGCAGCGTGTAGGTGCCTTCGAAGCGCTGTTCTTCGCCGCTGGAAGTCGTGGCGCGGACCACGACGGGCACCTTCACGTAGCGTGAGCCGGCGGCGCCCTCGATGCGCCCCGGCCGCCCTATCTCAATGTCGGACCGCACGATCTCGGCAAAGCCGGCCGCGAACTGGTCGAGTGTTCGACGGGGCGTCGCACCGTCCTCACGCAGCGCGTAGGCGGCGGCGAAATCCCTGGCGTTGATCGCGGCGTAAAAACGGCGAAGCACGTCCGCAGCCGCGGCGCCGGTCGTCGAGTCTGCATCAGCGGCCTCGGCCTCGAATTCGCCAATGCGCCATCCGTCGGCGTGCTGCACCAGGATCCTGACCGGTGTTCGATTCCGTATTTCACCCGTGCTCGTCGCATACACGATGTCGCCCTCGACGCGACACGTTGCTGGACCTTCCGCCCTAACGGCTCGCAGCTCGATCCTTTCCGGCCACGGACTGGAGACGTCGCGGCCGGGTGCGCGCGAGGGCTCCGACGTCCATGTCGCGAGCAACTCCCTCGTGACGTACGGCGAGTACGCGTCGCGAATCTCGGTCACGCGGACGCTGTCGCGTGCCTGTCGCGAGACACGCTGGAGCTCGTCGCCGAAGCCCTCAACGACTTCCCTGACGTGAGCGTCATCACACGAGAGGGTCGCGATCATCCCCTCCGACTCGTCTCGCGCAACGCATGACATCGCGGCCGCCGCCATCAGCCCGCAATACAGCGGGATGCACTTGAATCCAGACATGGGTCCTGTTCGTACACAGTTGTGAGGCGGGTGTTCTACCGGGATCTTGCCCTCCGCAGTTTTCGCTCCTATCTTGGGCTCAACGGCAGCACCTCTCACGAGGGGAACCCAATCCTGAAATGACAGAAAGCCTCCGACTCAACACTCTCATCCGCGTCTCCGGACCGCGCGTCTTCGCCCTGATGGGCGTAGTGCGTCCTGGAACGTGGGTTTTTGGCGGCGACTCCGCCGGAGGCCGAGCACCCTAGAAGCGCAGGATTCGATGTCGTGATCCGAGCCTTTTGGGTGCTGCCATGGACCTGAAAGGCTTTTTTGCTGCCTAACTCTGAGCGCGGATCACGACTCATGAATCAAGATCAAGAAATCATCAGCCGATACATCGGCCAACCTGCTCGCCTCCCGACCGAGCTGCGCGCGCGCATCGAGCGCGAGTGGGGAAACCAGCCGGTTCAATTGTACGCCCTTGCCGATCTCGACCACGGGCTGCGACTGCACGAGTCGTGGCTCGCGTTAGGCCCTCGGCACGTCGCGCTCGCGCGTCCCGCGGGGAACGGCGCGTGGAACGTGCACTCGGTCGAGCGCGCGCACATACAGGCGGTGCAGGAGTCGCCGGGGCTCAGCGCGAACGCGTTGCTCCTGCTCGGCGTGCCGGACGATCCGCCCTTGGCGGTCGTCCGGTACACCCAGCGGCAGCGCGGCGCGTTCGAGAACATTCGGTTCGTGCTCGACGAAGCGCTCGAAGGGCGGGCGGTGGAGTCGACCGACCCCGACCGCGTGTACGCGGACGCGGTCGCGCGCCCGGTGCGCGATGCGCAGGCGCTGGTGGCCGGCCGTCAGTCGGCGGTCATCCTGCGTCTGCTCAAGTATCTCACGCGCTATCGTCGCGAGCTCACGCTCGGCCTCACGGCCGCGGCGGTCGTGACCCTGGCGAGCCTCGTCCCGCCGTACCTGGCGGGCTATCTGATCGACGACGTCGTGCGCAAGGCGAACGACGGCACGATGGCGCGCGGTGCGGCGGCGACGATCGCGTGGATCGCCGTTGGCGCGATGGCGGCGCTCTACGTGCTCCGGCAAATCGCGGCGCACGTGCGGCTGCGTCTCATGTCGGTGATCGGTGAGTGGGTCGCCCGCGACCTGCGCGCCGAGCTGTACGAGCACATCCAGCACCTGAGCCTGTCGTTCTTCTCACGAAAGAAGACGGGAAGCCTGATCACGCGCGTGACGTCGGATACCGATCGCTTGTGGGATTTCGTGGCGTTCGGCGTGGTGGATGTGTCGCTGTCGCTCGTCATGCTGCTCGGGCTCGGGCTCGTGCTGCTCTCGCTCGACTGGCGGTTGGGATTGGTGATGACACTCCCCGTCCCGCTGTTCTGCTGGATGATCTACCGCCACGGGGAATCGCTCAACTCGCGCTTCATCCGGGCGTGGCGCAAATGGTCGCGTGTCACCGACGTGTTGTCGGACACGATTCCGGGCATTCGGGTGGTGAAGGCGTTCAACCAGGAGTCACGGGAGATCGAGCGTTTCAGTGTACGCAACGAGGACTGCACCGACGAGGCGAACGAGATCCACAAGATGTGGACGACGTTCTGGCCGTTGCTGATGCTCGCGGTACACTCGACGACGGTCATGGTGTGGATCTTCGCCATGCCTCGGTTGCTCGGCGACGGCTCCCCGTTGTCGGCAGGCGTCTTCGTGTCGTTCCTGCTGTACACGACGATGTTCGTCGGTCCGATCGAGATCATCGGGCAGATGGCGCGCACGATCAATCGCGCCACATCCTCGGCGCACCGGGTGTTCGAGGTGCTGGACAGCGAGCCCGAGGTGCGTGATGTGCCGGAGCCGGTGCGGCTCACGCCGGTGCGCGGGCGCGTGACGTTCGAGAACGTGACGTTCGCGTATGACGGTGTTCGGCAGATCCTGCGCGGGATCAGCTTCGACGTTCGCGCGGGTGAGCTGATCGGGCTCGTTGGCCCGTCGGGTGGTGGCAAGTCGACGGTCGTGAACCTGGTGGCGCGCTTCTACGATGCCACCGGCGGAACGGTTCGCGTCGATGGCGTGGACATTCGCCAGCTCGATACGGGGCACTATCGCCAGCAGCTCGGGATGGTGCTGCAGGATCCGTATCTGTTTCACGGGACGGTGCTCGAAAACATCCGCTACGGCATGCAGACGGCGTCGTTGAGCGCGGTCGTGGCGGCGGCGAAGGCCGCGAACGCGCACGACTTCATCTGCAAGCTGGGGCAGGGCTACGACACGGTGGTGGGTGAGCGTGGACACACGCTGTCGGGCGGAGAGCGTCAGCGCATTTCGATTGCGCGGGCGATCCTGCACGATCCGCGCATCCTGATCCTCGATGAGGCGACGAGCAGCGTCGATACGGAAACGGAGCGGGAGATCCAGGAGGCGCTGGAGCGGCTGATCGCGGGCCGTACGGTCTTCGCCATCGCGCATCGGCTGTCGACCTTACGCCGCGCATCACGGCTGTTCGTGATCGAGGAGGGCAGGCTCGCCGAGTCCGGAACGCATCGAGAGTTGCTGGCGAGGCCTAACGGGATCTACCGGAAGCTGTATGAGTTGCAGTTGCAGTTGCAGTAACGAGCGATTGCGGATTGCTGATTGCTGATTGCGGTTGGCGTTCCTTACCCGCGATATGCGCAATCAGCAATCAGTAATCCGTAATCAACCTAGCCTTAAAGGAGGAACTACCATGGCTCACTCGCTTGAGCTCGAAGGAGAGACGCAGCTCGAGCTCAAAGCCGCCGGCGACGGCCGCCTCTTCGCCATCGTCGACGGGGTCGCGGTCGCGGTGCGGCTGCGTCAGTGCTTTCCGTGGTCCGAGCCGCAGCGGCATTTGTCGCTTCGCGACGAGGACGACGAGGAGGTCGCATTAGTAGAGGATCCGGCGACGCTCGGCGACGAGTCTCGCGTCGCGATCGAGCACGCGCTGGCTGAGGCGGGGTTCGTGCTCGAGGTGACGCGGGTCGTGTCGATCGAGGAAGAGGTGGAGATACGCCAATGGAAGGTGGAGACCAAACACGGTCCCCGATTCTTTCAGACGCACCTCGACGACTGGCCGCGCGTGCTGCCCAAGGGCGGCCTGCTCATTCGTGATGTGGGTGGTGATCTGTACCTGCTCGCCGCGCCTCAGAAGATGGATGCGCGCAGCCGGGAGCTGCTGTGGGCGTTCGTTGATTAAGAGGAGTTGGTGGTCAGGGGTCGGGGATCAGGGGGTGTCAGGGAATGGGTTTCAGGAGAGAAGAGCAACGGCGCGACTCTCCTACAACCCACTCCCTGACACCCCCTGACCCCTGATCCCTGACCCCCAGTTCCTCAGTGGTTCGCTGCCACCGCCGCCTCACCCTTGAGATACTTATCGAGGAAGGCGAGCACCGCGGTGTAGCCCTCGATCTCGTTCTCTTTCTTCACGAAGCCGTGGCCTTCGTCCTCGAAGACGATGTACTCGACGGGGACGCCGTTTTTCTTCGCCGCGGCCACGATTTCGTCGGACTCGACCTTCAGCACGCGGGGATCGTTCGCGCCCTGGAGCACCAGCAGTGGCGCCTTGATCTTGTCGGCGTTGAACAGTGGCGAGATCCGATGCAGCCGCGCGCTGTCCGTCTTCGGATCGCCCATCTCGGCGTAGAGCGCTTCCTTGAACGATGCCCACCAGGGCGGGATGCTGTTCAACGTTCGCATCCAGTTGGAGATCCCAAAGAGATCGACGCCGACCTTGAACGCCTCGGGTTGTAACGTGAGCGCCGCGAGCACCATGTAGCCGCCGTAGCTTCCGCCGAGGATGCCGATCTTCGTGGAATCGACGTAGCCCGTCTGCGCGAGCATCGCCTTGCTGGCGACGACATCCCCGAGGTCGGCCTCGCCGTGCTTGCGGTCATCCATCGCATAGAACGTCTTGCCGTAGCCTGAGCTGCCGCGGTTGTTGATGTCGAACACGACATACCCGCGGTTCACCAGCGCCTGCGTGAGCGCGTTGTAGCCGACCTGTGCCTGACCGCCCGGGCCTCCGTGCACCTTCACGATCGCCGGAGCCTTCGCGTCGGGCGACGCCTGATGCGGACGATACAACACGCCGGAGACTTCGACGCCATCGTACGACTTGAAGCGCACGACCGTGGGAACGACGAGATCCTCGCGCCGAATCGCGGAGTGAAGCGCATTCGTCAGCCGAGTCGGTGCGGAGCTGAAGGACCTGACGTAGAGCTCGTCAGGCACGCTGCCGTCGCTGGCGTAGAACGCGAGCGATGCATCGTCGGGTGAAATACTCACGCCACGGACGAGGCCGGTCGGCATGTCGGAGAGCTGCACCACCGCGAATGTTGCCGGATCGAGCACCCGCGCGACGAACCGCGAGTCTTCGTTCACGTATACCGTCAAATACTTCCCACCCTTCGAGTACTCGGCGCCCAGGATATCCCACGGCTGCGCATACACCGTCGACTTGGCACCCGACGCGAGGTCGTAGCTCCGCAGCGCGGCGAACTCGCTGCCGCTGTCCGACACGAACAGCAGCTTCGAGCCATCGGGCGAGAAATCCGCCGGTGAGTTGTTCACCGTGCCGGTATGCTCGGTGATGTTCTTCGTGGTGTTCGTGGTGCGATCGTGGACGAAGATGTCGGCGTCCGACGTCGTCCGTGGCCGCACGAGCGCGATGTAGCGCTTGTCGCGGGAGACCGGGCCGATCTCGAACCCGTCTGTGTTCTTGTAGAGGAGGGTGCGGGCGTAGCCGTCCGCGGCGATCTCATAGAGGTCGAAGAACCGGGCGTCGCGCTCGTTGGTGGAGACGAAGAACGACTTGTCGTCGCCCGCCCAGCCATGGAAGCTGGCCTTCAGCTTCGTGCCGGGCGTGAGATCTTTCGTCGTGCCCTCGGGGTCGCGCACGTAGACGTGCGTGAGCTCGTTTCCGCCCTCGTCGCTCGTGTAGATGATGCGCTCGTCGCCAGGGAAATAGGACTGGGCAAAGATGGAGTTCCCTGTCGACTGGGTCAGCGGCTGGGGATCACCACCACCTACCGGGAAGGAATACGCATTCCAGATCCCCGAGAGATTCGACGAGACGAGGAGCTTCTGACGATCGGGGGACCAGGATGCGCCGAAGAACCGCGTGTTCTTGTAAAAGTCTTCGACCGAATACTGCTGGGGCGTGAAGACCCTATCGACCGATCCCTGAGATTCCCGCGTCGATCCACCGGGCGTACAGGCGGCGAGCGCGAGGAAGAGCAGGACGGCGGCACGACGATAAGCGTACGAGAGCACGTTTCCTCCGAAACGGGGGGATGACAGGATACGGCTTTCGGGCTCGGGGACGCCAGTCTCGAGATCGAGCCAGGTGTAAGACTCTGGATAAATGAGGACTTAGGAGTCAGGGGTCAGGGATCAGGGGGTGTCAGGGAAAGGGTTTCAGGATAGAACGCGACGCATCTCCTAACCCCTTCACCCCGACACCCCTGATCCCTGACCCCTGACTCCTAGCTCCTGCTGTATTACCTTCGCGCCGCCCATGGCCTTCATTGGGATTGACCTTGGCGGGACCAAGCTCGCCGCCGCTGCCTTTACGGCCGGAGGCGAGCTGTTGCACCGCGAGGCTACACCACTGGCTGACCGTCGCGGAACCGCTGTCGGGGCCCTGATCGTCGAGCGGATAGGAAAGCTCGCTGAAAAGCACGGGTTGGACGGCGCCGGCGTCTGCGTCCCCGGACTTTATCGCGCGTCCCGCGGCACCGTGTGGGCACCGAACATTCCGGGGTGGGACGACTATCCCCTGCGCGACGAGCTCCGCTCGGCGCTCGGGGATACGAGCCTCACCATCGATAGCGATCGGGCGGCGTACATTCTCGGAGAAACCTGGCGTGGTGCGGCCGCTGGAGCGCGCGATGCGATCTTTCTCGCGGTCGGTACCGGAATCGGTGCAGGGATTCTCACCGAGGGACGCGTGCTTCGCGGTCATGGCGATGTGGCCGGCGCCATTGGCTGGCTCGCGCTGGATCGCCCGTACGCGCCTCGGTACCGGACTCACGGGTGCTTCGAGGATCAGGCATCGGGGCCTGGGCTCGTTAGGGTGGCGCGTGATCTGATGGATGGCGACGCGAGCTACCGTGGCGCCCTTCGACCGCACGCGGACGCGCTCGACGCGGGGGCCATCTTCGCGGCGTACGACCAGGGCGATACGGTCGCGGCGAAGGTCATCGACAACGCGATCGAGCTCTGGGGGATGGCATGCGCGAACCTCGTGAGTCTCTTCAACCCCGAGATCGTCGTGTTTGGTGGCGGCGTGTTCGGTCCGGCCACGCGGTTTCTCGATCGCGTTCGTGCCGAAGCCAAACGCTGGGCGCAGCCGATAGCGATCGAGCAGGTGCACTTCGTCGCCACTGCCCTCGGAGGTGACGCGGGACTGATCGGTGCTGGGAGGCTGGCCATGCTCGGACAGGGAGACACGTGAAGCCAAGCTCGAGTCGCGCGCTGTTCGTCTGCGCGTGTCTTTGTCTGCTCACGTTCGGCATCGTCTTCACGATGGTGGGCACGGTGCTGCTCTCGGTGATGGAGCGCTTTGGAATCGACAAGGCGTCCGGGGGTGCGCTTCTCCTCCTGATGACCTTTGGCGTGCTTCTCGGGGCGCTCATCTTCGGTCCCGTCGTCGACCGCCGTGGCTACAAGGCGATGCTGATGGGTTCCACCGCCCTGATCATTCTCGGGCTCCAAGGTGTGGCATTCGCTCCGTCGATCGGCTGGCTTCGTGCGGCCGTGTTCCTGATCGGATTCGCCGGCGGCATCATCAATGGCGGTGCGAATGCGCTCGTCTCCGACATCAGCGGTGAGGCACGCGGGCCCCGGCTCAATCTCCTCGGCGTGTTCTTCGGCGTCGGCGCGATGGGCGTACCATTCATGATCGGGATGTTGACCAGCCGTTTCGGCTACGCGTCGCTGATTGCGGGGATCGGCGCACTCGTTCTCGTACCGCTCGCGGCCATCGCGACAATCACTTTTCCGCCGCCCAAGCAGGCGCAGGGCTTTCCAATCACGGACGCCGGGCGACTGCTTCGTGATCCGCTCATGCTGTTGATGGGACTGATGCTGTTTCTCGAGAGTGGCCTCGAGATCACGGTGGGTGGGTGGACCTCCACGTTCGTCACCGAGGAGCTGGCGGTCAGCGAGCGGAGCGCGCTCATTCTGCTTTCGCTCTACTGGGCGGGGATGATGCTCGCGCGGCTCGCGGTGGGCACGGTATTGAGCCGCGTCTCCCCGTTCCGCATCCTCTACACCTGCCTGACGATCGCCCTCGCCGGTGCGGCCCTGCTTCTCACGACTCGGAGCGTTCCCCTGGCGGCGCTCGGCGTGTTCTCACTCGGTGTCGGCTTTGCCGCCATGTTTCCGACCGTGCTTGGTTTCGTCGGGTCGCGCTTCGCGGCATTGTCGGGCACCGCATTCAGCGCCGCCATTACCATGGCGCTCCTCGGCGGGATGAGTCTGCCCTACAGCGCCGGCGTCCTTGGAGAGCGGTTCGGAATGCGAGGATCGCTGCTCATCGTGCCGGCAGCGCTCGTGGTGCAGGGCGTACTGCTTGGCGTTCTCTCGCGGGCGCTTCGCCGCCCCTCCTTGCCCTGACGATGTTGAGCCACACCTGGTTGTCGAACACGCGCGCCGTTCTCGACGACATCGAGAGCTCTCAGCTTCCGGCCATTGAGCGTGCCGCGAAGCTGATGGCCGACTCGATCGCCGCCGAACGGTGGGTCCACACCTTCGGATGCGGCCACGCGACGATCCCGGTGGAAGAGATGTATCCTCGGATCGGCGGTTTCGTCGGCTTTCATCCGATGATCGAGCTGCCACTGACGTTCTTCACGCGCATTACCGGGGAGATGGGCATCCACCAGTTCCTCTTTCTCGAGCGCGCGGAGGGATACGGCGAAGCGATCATGAAGGGGTACACGTTCGATCCGCGCGACACGATGTGGATCTTCTCACACACCGGAATCAACAACGTCAACATCGATGTGGCCCTGCGCGCGAAGGCGCTGGGAATGCGCGTCGTCGCCACGGGATCTGCCGCCGAGGCGTCGAAGTCGCGGCATCCGTCCGGTCGGACGCTGTTCGAGATCGCCGACGTGGTGATCGATACGCGCGTACCGGCCGGGGATTCCTCGGTTCCCGTGAAGAACCACGTCGACAATGTTGGGCCGGTGTCGACGATGGCGTTCGTCGCGGTGGTCTGGATGACGATCACGACCGTCGCCGAGCTGCTGGCCGAGCGAGGAGTGACGCTCTACATCCATCCGTCGCACAACGTGCCCGGCGACACCACGGCGCGTGAGCGGCTCGATGCCGCGCTCACCGAGTACAAGCGGCGGATCGCCGGCATATGAATGTCCGGTCGCCGCGGAGGGTCTACAACCGCGGATCGACCGGTTCGCTCTCCAGCGCAAGTACGCCAAAGACGCATTCGTGGACGCGTCGCAGCGGCTCGCGTCGCACGAAGCGCTCGAGCGCCTCGATGCCAAGTGCGAACTCACGCAGCGCGAGCGAGCGTTTGGCGCCAAGGCCTCGCGACCGCAGACGCGATAGCTGCTCCGGGAGCGTGTATTCCGGACCGTAGATGATCCGGAGATACTCGCGGCCGCGACATTTGACGGCGGGCTGAACCAGTCCGCGACGGCCACGCGCGACGAACGGAAGGGGTTTGATCACCATTCCCTCCCCGCCCGCTTCGGTGAGATTGGACCACCATTCGATCGCCGCGTGCTCACTGGCTGAATCGGTGACATCGACGACGCGATACGGCGTCGCGAACATGACGTCCGCGCCAGCGCGGCACACGTCGGCCAGGGTTTCCATGTGCCACACGTGGTCCTTGTCAATGTGAACGGCGTGCTCCGTCGCAAGTATGTGAAAGGGCGCGAGCCGAAGATCCGCCACCGACCGCACCGGCCAGGAGTACCTCTGGTACGCCGCCGTGTATCGCGCGACGAGCGATTCACGCAACGCGTATCGATCCGTTAAAGCTGCTACGTCGATCCCTCGTGCCTGCGTCGCGGCAAGTGCTCCGACGGCTTCCGGAAGAGCTGAACGTGCGGCGGCCGCGACCGCGGCATACTGATGACGAATCAGCTCCTGTGCCTTGGCCGACCACGGCATGAGCTCGCAGTCGAGGCACACCCAGTCGGTCGAGAGCTTGTCCCACAAACCGGCACGCGAGAAGGCCTCCTGGACGATCGTGAGCAGCTCGCGCTCGACGGCCGCATCATCGAAGAAGCGACGGCCGGTGCGCGTATAGACGATTCCGATTTCGTCCTCGATCACCCCGAAGCGCCGACGCGCGACCTCCGGATCGCGACACACGATCGCGACCGCCCGCGATCCCATGTGCTTCTCCTCGCACACCGCGGCGGGGAGCCCCTGATGGCGATAATAGGCAAGTGCTTCCCGGGGATGCTCGAGCAATCCCGGCTCGCTGGTCGTTTCCGACGGCGACATCGTCGGAGGCAGATAGATGAGCCACTTCGGATTGGCGGCGAAGCGACTCATCACCTCCAGCGCCGCGATCCCGTTTTCTTCGCGTATCGTGACGGTGTGGTGCAAGCGCGTACTCACGATGCGCTTGCCCGACACGTCAGCGAGATCGAGCACGTCGTCGAGCTGCTGCTGGGCGGTCAGCCCGCCGTCTCCACCTATGTCTGGAAGGAACGGCCGCACCGGGTCAGCGTAGACGCGATGCGCGGCGACGGACACCAGCTCCAGCTCCGGGTACCGGAGCGCGGTAAGCCGGCCGCCGAACACGCACCCGGTGTCGATGTTGATGGTGCGGTTGAGCCACTCCGGCTCGGGCACGGGCGTATGTCCATACACCACCATCGCGCGCCCTCGATATTCGGCCGCCCAGTTGTACCGAATGGGAAGGCCGAATTCATCGGTCTCTCCGGTGGTCTCTCCGAAAAGCGCGAAATCGCGAACACGGCCCGATCCGCGGCCCTGCATTTCCTCCTTCATCCCGGCGTGCGCAACTACCAGCTTGCCATCGTCGAACACGTAATGGCTGACGAGGTCGTCAATGAAGTCGGCGACGCGGGCGCGAAACTCCGGCGTCTCGCGCTCGAGCTGCGCCAGCGTCTCCGCGAGGCCGTGCGCGATGTGCACCTCGCGACCACGCAGCTTGCGCATGAGCTTCACATCGTGGTTGCCCGGCACCGCGAAGGCGCTCCCCGCCTCCACCATCCGAAGGACGATGCGCAGGACATCCGGGACGCGTGGCCCGCGGTCCACGAGATCGCCGAGGAAGATGGCCCTGCGTCCGGTGGCGTGACGCCACGCCCCATCGGCCTCCGGGGCGTAGCCGAGCATCGTCAGCAGCTCCTCGAGCTCATCGCCGCATCCGTGCACGTCGCCGATGATGTCGAACGGCCCATGATCGGCCTTCCGGTTGTTCCAGAGCGGCTGCCGCTCGAAGCTCACCGCCTCGATCTCTTCGACGGATCGCAGCACGTGCACGTGACGGAACCCTTCGCGCTGCAGGTTGCGGAGCGACCGACGTAGCTGGCTGTGCTGGTGTCGGATGACGTGCGATCCGAACGCCCGATCGGGCCGTGTACGATTGCGTGCCTCGCAGACGCTGATCGGGACGTCGAGGACCACGGCGACAGGAAGCACGTGATAGCTGCGAGCCAGCTCCACGAGCGGCTTGCGTGCCTCCGCCTGCACGTTCGTCGCGTCGACGACCGTCAACAGCCCACGCTCGAGGCGCTTCCCCATGATGTAGTGCAACACATCGAACGCCGGTCCGCTCGCCGCTTGATCGTTCTCGTCGTTCGCGACGAGCCCCCGACAGAAGTCGGATGACAGGATCTCGAATGTGCGAAAATGCTTCCGCGCGAACGTGGACTTCCCGCAGCCGGATGCGCCGATCATCACCACCAGGGAGAGGTCCGGGATGGTGATGGTGCGCGTCGCTCGCGGTGCGTCGAGAGATCCCTCAGCCATCGACACCAATGCGTGTGAAGATCGCCATCTGCGTCGGTGGACCGACCTCTGGATCCTCGTTCCCGATGGGAGCGAAGCGGACCGCATACCCAAACCGCTCGATGCCGCGGCACCAGCTCGCGAATTCCGCGCGCGACCACTCGAAGCGATGATCGCGGTGGCGGAAGCGCCCAGCGGGAAGCGTTGGCCACTGCGAGTTGTACTCGGCGTTCGGCGTCGTAACGACGACAGTGGTCGGTCGCGCAAATTCGAAAAGAACTCGCTCGAACGCTGATAGCCTGGGCGGATCGAGATGCTCGATTACCTCGACCACCGCGGCGGCATCGAAACCGGTGAGCCGAGAATCTCGATACACGATGGAGCCGTGCATCAACCGGATCCGCTCTCGCCGCTTTGGAGGCAAACGGTCCAGATGCAGGCGATCGCTGGCAACCTCGAGCGCGCGGTACGAGACTTCCACGCCGACGATCTCCTCGAAGCGCGCATCGTCGAGCAACAGGCGGAGAAGCTGTCCTTCGCCGCATCCGAGATCGAGAACCCGTTTGGCGCCGCAGGCGCGGAGCGCCGCGAGCACGGCTGACAGACGCTGCTCGTTGAGACTGATCGGCCGCTCGAGCTTTCGTTCCTCGACGTCGCGTTCGATCTCCGAGTCAGCATCCTCCGACGCCTCCTCGTCGGCGGTCAACCGTGCAATCGCATCGGACACGAGACTGCGCCGGTGCCGGAGATACCGCCGGGCGATGTTGTCCCGGTCGGGATGCGATGCGAGCCATCCTTCGCCATGCCGCAGGAGCTTCTCCACCTCCTCTGGTCCTACCCAGTAGTGCTTTTGATCATCCAGCACGGGCACCAGCACGTACAGATGCGTCAGCAGCTCCTTGAGGCGCTTCGCCGCGGAGAGCTCCACGGTGAAATACCGGCTCAGGTCAGAGGGATCGGCGTTGTCGAGTGGGTGCTGCTCGGCGGTGACCACATACTCGAGTGGCTCGAACAACTGTCGAAGGAGGGCTTCCCCACCGCGACAGGGGATCACGGCGATGCGCGCGGTGAGGGGAATTGGCGTGTCGACGAGATCCGGCCGCTCCTTACTTCGTCCAGCCATGGCTGTGCCGAAGACATCGGAGATCGCCACGCTGAGAAACGAGCTAGCGACGTACGGCCGATCGTTGACGTACTGGGCGAGCGGACCACCATCGGCGCCCGCACCCGGCCTGCCCCGAACGAGCGAAACGGGATCCACATCGAGGAGGAGCGCAGCGGTGCATGCCGCTTCAGACGCCTCGGGATAGAACACGTGCACCTGCCCGAACGACTGGGGGAATGACTGCGCTCGCGCGGGATTCTTGTGCAACAGGAAGCCGAGATCGGTTGCGGGCTGGTGGGTTGTACGTATCGTAAGGATCACGGTGCGCGGTGCCTCCTCGATCGTTCGTATCGCGTGCGCCGCTCGGAACGGTTACCGCAAACACAAAATCGCGTCGCCGATGATCGCCTCAACGCCGGAGCATTGGGCAGGCCGCTCATGAACCGAGGCGGCACTCGACATCGGGACGCGACTCCCAGGGAGCATTGTATCACATTCAGCGCGTGGACAGCAAGGCGGCGGGGAAACCAATAGGCGCGTGAGGCGTAATGAGGATCGGTTGATGCTCACCACCTTTCGTTGAAGTCCCTGTGACGACGCCTTCCCGTACACGGCCTCCGCTCGCCTGGTGGGTGGTACTTGTTCTCGCGGTGCCGATCGTCGGCTACGCTCTCGCCTACGTCATGCTGGGCGAGCGCGTGTACCCGCCGAATCTTGCCGTCTCGTTCCTGGCGCGGCCGTGGGGCATCTATCCGCACGCGCTCTTCGGCTCCGTCGCGCTCGGGCTCGGCGCGCTGCAATTCAATCGCTGGCTGCTCATTCGTCATCGCCCCGTTCACCGCGCGTTAGGCACGGGCTACGTCATCGCGGCCGTCGTCGTCGGCCTCGCCGGGCTGTACATGAGCGTGTACTCGTTTGGCGGCCTGGTGACGCACCTCGGGTTCGGAATGCTCGCGGTACTCCTGTTATGGACGACGACGCGCGCGTACCTCGCGGCCCGGCAGCGCGCCATCGCGGCGCACCGCCGCTGGATGCTCTCCAGCTACGCCCTCATCTTCGCGGCGGTCACGCTGCGTATTGAGCTTCCGCTGCTGATCATGGCCTTCGGCGATTTCACTCCGGCATATCAGGTCGTGTCATGGCTATCCTGGGTGCCGAATCTCGCGTGGGCACAATGGTATGCTCGTCGCACCGCAGGAGCGCCGGTTCCCGCCGTTGAGCTGCGGGTCGCGTAGGGGCGCGGGCTGCCAGCCGTGCGGCTCGTGATCTCCGCGCTCGTGTTCCTCGCCGCGCTGTATGTCGTGCTGCTCATCGCCGCATGGCGCATGCAGGAGCGCATCGTGTGGCAGCCGCCGCGACTCGCGCAGTATCCTACGGCCGACCCGCAGCGCCTGGACTACCGCTCGGACGACGGTCAGCCACTCTTTGCATTCCTCGTCGGCAATGCGGCGCGAGCGCCAGGTCTCCTCATCGCCTACCACGGCAATGCCGATCTGGCCGCGTGGGTCGTGCCGTGGGCGAGCGAGGTGGAGCGCGCCACCGGGTGGGCGGTCCTCGTCCCCGAGTATCGCGGATACGGGGGCCTCGGTGGCTCGCCCGATTACCTCTCATCGCAGCGCGACGCGCGCGCGACGTATCGGCTCGCGCGCGAGCACCTGGGTAAGGACTCGGCGCGCATCGCACTGTACGGGCACTCGCTGGGGAGCGCCATCGCGACCGAGCTTGCGGTCGAGCATGCACCGGCGGTGCTGATCCTGGAGGCCCCGTTCACGTCGGCGCGGGAGATGGCACGGGGACCGCTGGCCCCGGTGGCGCTACTCTGGGACGTGATCGCGCGTGTCCATTTCGATACTCGCTCGCGGGTCGCAGAGCTCGACGTGCCGACATGGGTGGTCCACGGCGAGCGGGACGGCGTTATCCCCGTGCGCATGGGGCGCGCCGTTTACGCGGCGGCCCGGATTCGCGGCGAGCTCCTGCTCGTGCGCGGCGCGGGGCATAACGACGTCAGTGACGTCGCCGGCGAAGCGTATTGGTCATGGCTGCGACGCGCGCTCGATAGCGCGGCCAGCGCATCGCGATAGTTACTGCGGAGGCCGCGGCGGCGTCGCAGCGCTGTCTCGGCGCACCGGCAGGACGCAGGAGGCAACGCTTCCGCTCTTGCGTGGCAGTACGCGACGCTCAGGATCGCTTGGATCGCCGGTGCGACGCGTGATCGCGACGACGTTTCCAACGGGGCGCTCCCCATTGGCGTCGGATGGCCTGTTGACGATCGAATCGCGCACGACCAGTGCGGTCGAGCCGCCACCGTCGAGATTCATCGCCTCGTAGGCGCCGAGGGCGATCATCGCGTCGGCCAGCTCCTCGAGCGTCATGCCAACGCTCGTTTGCTGCCGGCCATCCACCGCCACCAAGTAGAGCGTTGTACTGTCCCGGGAGATGCCTAACGCCGAACGAGGATGGCGGGCCCGGGAGAAGCGCGGAACGGTGCCCTCGACGGAGTCGGCGGCGAGCGCGATGTTCCGCCCTGCCTCGACGATGCGCGGCCATCCCCCGACGACGGTGCGAAGGGGGCCGCGATCGGGAACGAGCTTCGTGATGATCTCGAGGCGATCGCCCGGCACCAGCCGCTCCACCACCGGCAGCGCGGCGCCGCCCGCGACGAGGATCGCCGTTTCCTCAATGGTTGCCACGGGGCGTTCCCGCTTCGGTTTGGAATCGACGCGGTAGCGCGCGGTATCGCCGCGCCCGCCGACCTTGAGGAGTGCGACGTGCGCGGTCGTATCCGCAGGCTGCAACGCGAGCGCGACGGTATCGAACCACCGTGTCAGCAGCGCCAGCCCGCCAGGCGCGCGCGCGTTGATCGCGGCAAGCGGCCACTCGCCGCTCGGCGTTCGCACCACGCCCGTCAGATGGAACCGATCGAGCACCGGCGCCCCGGTGGCAGTGATGCCGAATTGTGTGTGGACATTGTCAAAGGCATCGAACGGAGACTCGGTGACCGTCACCGCTTTGACGATCTCGCCATCGATGACGACGTTGCTCTCCGTCGCGCCGGTGCCTCCGCGCAGATCGAAGAAGTCGGCGTTGAGAACGCCCACGACGTCGACACCCTCCTGACGCATTCGCCGCGCGATTGCTGAGGGTCGCTCGCGTCCGAGTAGATTGTCGCATGCGCGAACGCCTCGGACCTCGATCTCCGGGCGTCGCAGATCGACCTCGAGCACCGACAGAACCCACGGGCCGTTACTGCGAACAATGCGACGAAGCGTTACGCCCGTGGCGACGGTGTGCGAGCTAACCGAGTCCGCCACCGTAAGTTGCGCGCGCGCCGCCGACGGAACGTTCATGGCGGTGACGAGCAGCGCGGCAAGGGTGGTCACATTGTTGTTGACACGACGGACGGCGCACCATAACCTCGGCGCGACCGCGGCACGCTCCCTCCTACCCCGCGAGATTCCCATGCGAATACCGTTGTCGGTTCTCTCTCTGATGACAGCCATCGGCGTCATGATGGCCGTCCCCGGCGTCACTCACGCCCAACTCACGATCACTCTCGAAGGCTCGGTGCGCAACAACGCGGGCGAGCCCGTCGTCGGTGCGGTGGTCGCCGTCGTCAATCCCGCGACGAACGAGCGTCGCGGAGTGAACACCAGCGATCTCGGCCGGTTCCGCGTCCTCGGCCTCGGCCCGGGTCGTTATGAAGTGAGCGTTCGAGCAATCGGCTTCGAGCCAGAGAGCCAGGTGGTCGAGCTGTTGCTCGGGCAGCGCGCCAATCTCGTGTTCGATCTCGAGCCATCGACGACGCAGCTCACCGGCGTCGAAGTGACCGCCGATCGCACGACAACGGTCGAAGTGCAGCGCACCTCGGTGTCCGCGCCGGTGGTGCAGCAAATGATCGAGCAGCTACCGACGATCGACCGCAACATCATGACGCTGGCCGCGGTCACACCCGGCGTCCGAGGCTTCGCGCCGCAAGCAGGTCGAGCGCTTCCATCGGCTGGCGCGATGCCCGAGCTGCGCTTCAGCAACTTCTATCTCGATGGGATCGAGCTGAAGAGCCTCTTCAACGGCAATCTCGTCGGCATTCCGCAGAC
>DATFFP010000041.1:0-55278 GCA_035249985.1 Gemmatimonadaceae bacterium | reverse complement strand
CACGCAGCCCGTGTTCGACGCGGCGCAGCTCGAGCGCTTCCTCGAGCGGATCGCCCACGTGCGCATCCCGGTCATCGCCGGCATCTGGCCACTGGTCTCGGCGCGCAATGCCGAGTTCCTCGCCAACGAAGTGCCGGGCGTGGTGGTACCGCCGGAGATCATCGTGCGCATGCGCAGCGCGAGCGACAAGTCGAAGGAAGCGGCGGTGGCCGAGGGAATCGCGATTGCACGCGAAATGCTCGAGCGAGTGCGGCCGAGCGTGCAGGGGGTGCAGGTGTCGGCGCCATTTGGAAAGGTCGAGCTCGCTCTCGAGGTCTTCCGAGAGCATCTCGCGCCGGCTTCGTCGCTCGCCGGCTGAGGGGCGTAGGGCCCAGCGCCACTGCGCAGGAGCAGTCGAAACGGACCACACGAATTCACGAAAACGGCCGTGATCGCTCCTGGCACCGAGAATTTTCCTGGGGGGATGAAAGCCAAATTGCTTTTATGGGTGTAGAGGAGAGCTCCCTGCACACGGGGCCGATCCTGCCTCTTCCGTCGATTCGTGTGATCCGTTCTCGGCTGCTCCCGGGCCGCGATACCAGTCTGTCGGTGTCGGCCGCCACGCGATACCTTCCAAAAGCATGAAAGCCATCCTCCTGATCGACCACGGCTCCGTTCGCCAGGAAGCGAACGACATGCTCGAGAGCGTTGCGGCCCTGGTCAGACAGATCGCCGGGCCGGGCGTCATCGTGCACGCGGCGCACATGGAGCTCGCCAAGCCCACGATCGCGAGCGGGTTCCGGCACTGCGTCGATGACGGCGCCACCGAGGTGATCGCTTTCCCCTACATGCTCTCGCCGGGAAAGCATTCCACGCGCGACATTCCGCGGCTCGTCGCTGAAGCGGCGGCGGGGTTTCCGGGCGTCACCTATCGCGTCACCGACGCGTTCGGCATCCATGAGAAGCTTGCCGAAGTGATCCTCGAGCGCACCGGTGTGGTGACCCCAGCGCACGCATGAGCACCGAGGTCGACAGCCGCCACAGCGCACTGACGATTCTCTCGGAAGAAGAAGTCATGTTCCGCGACGCGGTGGCCGCGTTCGCGGAGGAGGAAGTGCGGCCGCGCGTCCACGCGATGGATCAGGCGGCCAAGCTCGATCCCGAGCTCATTCCCAAGTTTTTCGACCTCGGCCTCATGGGCATCGAGGTCCCCGAGGACCTGGGCGGCGCCGGTGGGTCGCTCCTCATGGTCACCCTGGCGGTCGAGGCGATCAGCCGAGTCGACGCGTCGGCGTCCATCATGGTCGACGTGCAGAACACGCTCGCGAACTATCCCATTCTCCGGTACGGCACGGACGACCAGCGCTCGCGCTACCTGCCGCGCCTAACGTCGGACACCGTCGGCGCCTACGCGCTGTCGGAGCCCGGGTCGGGATCGGATGCGTTCGGGATGGCGTCACGCGCGACGAAGAAGGGCGACACCTGGATTCTCGATGGGCGCAAGATGTGGATCACCAACGGCGCCGAAGCGGGCATCTACGTCGTGTTCGCGAACGCGAACCCATCGGCCGGGTACAAGGGGATTACGGCGTTCATCGTCGAGCGCGATTTCCCGGGCTTCTCGGTCGGCAAGAAGGAAGACAAGCTCGGCATCCGCGCGTCGAGCACGACGGAGCTCATCCTCGACGGATGCGAAGTTCCGGAAGAAAACCTGCTCGGCACGCAGGGGCAGGGCTACAAGATCGCAATCGAGACGCTCAACGAGGGCCGCATCGGCATCGGCGCGCAGATGATCGGCGTGTCGCGCGGCGCCCTCGACGCCGCGATCGCGTACGTGCAGGAGCGGAAACAGTTCGGCAAATCGATCGCCGAGTTCCAGGCGGTGCAGTTCCAGATCGCCCAGGCGGCGACGGAGCTGGAAGCGGCGCGGCTGATGGTCTACAACGCCTCGCGACTGAAAGATGGAGGGCATGGCTTCACCGCCGAGGCCGCGATGGCGAAGCTGTTCTCCTCCCAGGTCGCGGAGCGGGTCACGTCGCTGTGCGTCGAGCTCTTCGGTGGGTACGGGTACACGAAAGAGTATCCCGTCGAGAAGTTCTACAGAGACGCGAAGATCGGGACGATCTACGAGGGCACGTCCAACATGCAGCTGCAGACCATCGCGAAACTCTTACTGAAATAGAACGGCAAAGATGACAGAATTCAGAATACGGAATTCAGAATTCAGCGGTCGTTTCTGAATTCTGTATGCTGTATTCTGAATTCTGTCATCTTTGCCTTTACCCAACTCCTTATGCGCACCATAGCTCTCCTCGCCGCCTTGGCGCTCGCTCTGCCTGGATCTCTACAGGCGCAGATCCCGCGACAAGAGTACGCCGCGCGTCGCGACTCTCTCGTCTCCAAGATTCAGGACGGAGCCCTCGTCGTCTTCGGGGCGCGCGAGCCGCAGAAGGATTATCTCTCCTTCTTCCAGGAGCCGAACTTCCTCTATCTCACCGGCGTCCGCGAGCCGAATGCCGCGCTGGTGATCGTGAAGCGTGGCGCGCGGACGACGGGAACCATCTTCGTCCAACCGAATGATCCAGCGGCCGAGGTGTGGACGGGAGCGCGCATGGGGCTCGACACGGCGCGGGCGCGCACGGGGCTCGTCGCGCGGTCGTCCGAGGATTTCATGCCGGTCATCGACTCCCTCGCCGGCGTCGTGCGCACGATCTACGTCGTCGGAGAGTTTTCCGACGACGAGGATCCGCTCGAGCCGAGCGAGCAGGGAATGTCGTTCGACCAGGAAGTGATGCGCGCCATCGCTGGCCGCCACGACTCGCTGGCATTGAGCAACGTGACACCCGTCGTGCTTCGCCTTCGCGCGAAGAAATCCCCGGCCGAGCTCGAGCTCATCCGCACCGCGGTCAACATTACCGTGGAGGCACATCGTCAGGCATTCCAGGCGATCGAGCCCGACATGAACGAGTTCGAGATCCAGGCGCTCATCGAGTACATGTTCCGCCGCAATGGCGCCGATCGTCCCTCGTTCGCGACGATCGTCGGCTCGGGCCCCAACTCGACGACGCTGCACTACAACGCCGACGACCGCTTCATGCGCGCGGGCGACGTCGTGGTAATGGACATCGGTGCCTCCTATCGCGGCTACGCGGCCGACGTCACCCGCACCGTTCCCGTCTCCGGGACCTTCAGCACGGAGCAGCGCGCGATCTACCAGCTCGTACGCGACGCGCAGGCGGCCGCCGAGAAGGCGGCGACGCCGGGTGCCTCCTTCGGATCGATGTCCCAAGCCGCCTCCGAGACGATCGAGCGCGGTCTCGCCCGGATCGGTCTGATCGAGGCGGTTGGCGCTGTCGTCGAAGGGGGCGAAGCGTTATGCGGACAGGCAGGGGCGTCGTGCCCGCAGTGGACCATGTACTACATGCACGGCCTGGGACACGGCATCGGCCTCGACGTGCACGACCCCGAGCAGGCGTACTACCAGGGCGGCCGCATCGGGGTCGGCAGCGCGTTCACGATCGAGCCGGGCGTCTACGTTCGCTCGAAGCTCCTCTCGATCATCCCCGACACCCCGAAGAACCGCGCGATGATCGCGAAGATCCGTCCGGCGGTCGAGCGCTACGCGAACATAGGGGTCAGGATAGAGGACGACTACATCATCACGGCGAACGGAGTGGAGTGGATCTCGAAAGCTCCGCGCGAGATCGGTGAGGTAGAGGCGCTGATGGCGCAGAGGTGGGCCGGAGTGCCCGCGCGCAATGCGGAGCTGGTGAGGCGGTACGAGAGAACGGGATCTCAGTAAACGGCAAAGAGGACAGAATTCAGAATACAGAATACAGAATTCAGAAACGACAACGGGGAGCCAGCATTGGCTCCCCGTTGGTTTGTCTGAATTCTGTATTCTGTATTCTGAATTCTGTCCTCTTTGCCGTTCGGCGCTATCCTTTGCTCGCCAACCCCTCGAGGGATTTGACGTCAGCCTCCAACTGAGTCTTGAGCTGACTCAACAGCTCCTTCACCGCGCCCGCTCTCGTATCTACATCGAGAGCGTCGTCGATCTCGTCGATCAGCTCCTTTCTCGTCTCCACCGCCTGATCGATGTAGATCTCGTCGAAGTCCGACCCCGCTCGCTGCCGCATCAGCGCCATCGCGTCGGCATGCCCCTCGATGGGGTCCATGTCGGGCAGCACCGGCGCGACGCCCAGTCGTTGAGCGGTGGCGATCACCGCGCGGCGCGATGCCGCATTTTGCGTCACCGCCCGTGAGGCAAATTGCCGCACCTGCTCGCTGTCGGTACGATCCATGGCGAGCTGGTCGGCTTCCAGCATCGCGTCGTAGGTCGTGTCGAGCAGCGCGATGATGTTCTCATCGGTGAGCAGTGCGGCCACCGACCGCGCCGTCGTCGCTGGCGCCGTGTCCACGATCCCGGCGGACGTGTCGGCCAGCGTCCCGCGGTCCTCCTCCGTGCGATCGCATGCGGTCACCGTGAGTGCCGCCGCGAGCGCCAGCGTCATCGCCAGCCCGTTCGATTGAATGCGCGTCATCGTTCGCTCCTGTTGGATGGCGAGTGGGGCAAGAAGTGTGCAGAAGGCGGAGGCGCTGAAAGCGCTGGAGGCGCTGGAGGCGCTGACGTGCGGGGTTTAGCGCCTTCAGCGCCTTCAGCGCCTTCAGCGCCTTGGCTAATTACCCACCGTCCCCCTCAGTATCCCAGACCGAATCCTCGCCGCCTTCGCACTCGCCCCCGCCACCGCCTCCATCCTCATCTCCACCCTCGCCGCCATCCGCACTCGCGTCTGCAGCGTCAGGTCCTGCTCGCCGCGCCTCACCTTGATCTCGAGCGGCGCGCCCTCGCGCGCGGCGAACTGCTGCCGAAAACGCTGACCGAAGCTCTGGTCCTCGATCGGGATGTTTCCAATCGAGATCAGGATGTCACCCTCACGGATCCCCGCCTCTCCCGCGGCGCTGGCTGGGTCGACCGCACCGACGACGATGCCTCCAGCCTCGTTCGGCGCGGTGCTGATGCCCAGGCGCGGCTCCCGAATCGTGTCGTTCACCAGGCGCATGCCGCCCAGCGCCAACGTCGTCTCCCACGGAAATGGCTCCCGGCCATCGATGTACCGCTCGGCGAAATCGGCGAACGATCTGCCGCCCGCCACCTGGCTGACGACGCGCCACCAATCGGCGTTCGTGAATCCCTTGCCCGCCTTGTACGACTCCCGATACACCTGCGCCATCACGTCGTCGAGCGAGCGCCGGTTGTCCGTCGCGTCGCGAATCATGATGTCGAGCAGGAAGCCCGCGAGCGATCCCTTCGGGTAATAGATGTATCCCGTCCCGTCCGTCGGGTGCACCCACGTCGAGAGCGACGCGTCCTCCAGCGCGACCGGACGTAATTCCGTCACCTCGGTGATCTTTCCGGCGGTGACGGCAAAAAATCCCGCCGAGTCGATGAGCCCGCCGCGCACCATCGAGAGGTCGGCATAGTAGTCGGTGATCCCCTCGCTGACCCAGAGCAACGGCGTCGGCGCCTCATCATCGTAGCGGTACGGCCACAGCTCGGACGGACGCATCCGCTTGACGTTCCAGGCGTGGAAGACCTCGTGGGCGTAGAGCGACGCCAGGAACGGATTGCCGATCGCGAACGGCGTCACGATGTCGATGTGCGAGTTCTGATGCTCGAGCCCGCTGGCGCCGCCGTACGAGGAGTCGGCGATCTGCATGACGGTGTACGTCCGGAACGGCGTCTCCTTGAACACCGCGACCTGGGGCGGGATCATCCGCTTGAGCCAGTCCCACGCCATCGTCCGCGCCTCGCCGCTGACGCTGCCCATCGGGTACGTCGCGAGCCGCACCCACGTGTCGGAGATCCGCGTGCTGTCCATGTCGAACCGGCCGACGAAGAAGGGCATGTCCACCAGGTCGTGGTAGTTAGGCGCGGTGTACGTCTTCGCCTGTGCGGCCGGCGTCATCCCCGTCGCGACGAGCCAGGTCGGCGGCGCCTCGACGCGCACGGTCGCCGAGAAGTTGAACCCGCGCCCCTCGGGATACAGGAAGACCGTCGTCCCGTTGAACATCGCGAAGTCCGGCCGCGCCCACGCCATGGCGTTGTCGAGCGTGTCGGCCAGCACGTCGAACGTGACCGTCACCCGCCGCCCGTTCACCCCGTGAATCCGCCAGGTGTCGTGATCGCTCTTGTCCCAGTCCAGCGCCGCAGTCCCGGCCGTGGCCGCGAAGTTCGAGACGAACCGGGCAAAGTTGGAGATCTCGTACGCCCCCGGCGTCCACGCTGGCATGGAGAGAATGACCGGGGTATTCCCCGTCGTCGCGAAGCGCATCGCGACGCGAAGGGTGCGCGCCGCGCCGAGCTGAGAGTCGACGGTAACGGTATACTGGATGTCCGAGATCGGGGCCGAGGCCGGTTGCTGGGCCGGGAGGGAGGCGAGTGGGACTAGAACGGCGGCCGCGAAGGCGTAGGATCGCATGTGTCGGGCTAATTGGGGGTCGAGGTGCTGCTCCAAGGAAAGTCTAGCGGGGGCGCATCGGCTCCGGAACGGGGTTCCGGGCTCAACGAGCCCTAACAGCGGGAGCACAGAGACACACCGAGACATCGCACAGAGACATACGAAGGACTTCAACTGTGAGAGCTTTTCCAAAGCATTTTGCAGTGCAGTCCTCTGTGTGTCTCTGTGCGATGTCTCGGTGTGTCTCTGTGTTGCCGCTCTCCGGCTCGTGCCGAGATGTCATCGCGTCTGGGTGGGCTGGACCATCATTACTGGCATCCAGGTTCATGGGCGACGCGGGTGCCGGCCAACTCTCCTCGCGCGGAAAAAAGGCAACCGCCTTTTGCTCCTGTGGAGGAAAGATCTTGGCGTGCGGACCAATCCGCATGATCCGTGGAGTTTTCGCGAAATTCGCGTCGCCCCATGAACCTGGATCCCAGCCCTACACGCCCGCCGCGTCGATCAAAGCAGCACCTCGATCGCTCCTGGCTGAACCTCGATGGTCATTGTCCCGTCCTCGAGCTCCATGGCCTTGTCTCGATCGGCCGTTGGCCAGGGCTCATCATCGATGTGCGCCAGCGCCTTCGCGCCGCGGACTTCTACTCGTGAGGCGCGCCTGGTGAATTCGCGGTCCGGCACGCTGCCGCGGTGAATCGCGCGAAGGTATTCGACGAACGGCTCTCGATCTTCCTCGCGAACGGCAATGACGTCGAGCGCTCCATCGGTGGTGTCTGCAGTCGGCGCCAGCTCCATCGCCCCCCCGATGTATCGGATGTTCATCGCTTCGAGCATGATGTACTCGCCCGACCGATCCTCCCCGTCGAGCGATACGGTCCAGTGCGTCGGCGTGCTCGACATGACGAGGTCGATCATGAGGTCGATCCCATGACGTGGGGTTCCGAGCGCGGCGCGCTCCGCCGCCGGAAGCTTCTCGAGTGCGGCGGCCCGTTCGAGCATGCGCGGGAAGACGCCGAGCCCCCAGGCTTCGATAAAGAGCTCCTCCCCCCACGGACCGCGGGCGAGGCCCAGATCGACGAGGGTTGGCACCGCGTCGGTCCACCGAGCGATGAGCTTGTCGAGTGGCGCATCGAGTCCGAGCGACCTGGCGATGTTGTTCGCCGTCCCGGCCGGCAGGATCGCCAGCGGCACCCCGCGGCCCGCGAGTCGCTTCGCGACCTTCGCCGTCGTCCCATCGCCTCCAGAGACGACCACGAGATCCCCCGGATCCTCGAGTGCATCCTTCCAGCGTTTCCCTTTCGCGGAGACGCAGGTCGCGTCGTATCCGGCCCGCTCGAGTAGCGAGGCGAGACGGCGTCGCGTCACGGTCTGGCTGCCGGCCTCCGGGTTGTAAATGGCCGTCACATGCATGGCGTGCGCTCACTCATCCCGCGCGTTGAACGCGCGCTGGTACGATTTTCGAGGGCTTCGGACCTGCGTGCCACCCCGACCTCCACCGCGCGGAGTCGATCCCCATGCGCATTCTGATCGCCAACGATGATGGCATCTATAGTCCTGGCCTCGCGGCGCTCGCCGAGGTGGCGTCGCGCTTTGGCGAGGTGCGCATCGTCGCGCCGGATGTCGAGCAGTCCTCAATGGGTCACGCGATCACCCACTCGCGACCACTCGCGTTCCGTCGCACGCCGCTGTTGCGCAAGTTCGATGCGCACCGCGTCAACGGGACCCCCGCAGACTGCGTCGCACTCGGCGCCTTTCTCTGGAAGGACGTGGACGTCGTGCTCTCGGGGATCAACCTCGGGCCGAACATCGGGAATGGCATCTGGCACTCGGGGACGCTCGCCGCGGCGAAGCAGGCCGCGTTGCTCGGATTGCGTGGGATCGCGCTGAGCACGCCGACCGGGAAAGGCGAGCCGGACTTTGCCAAGCTCGATCCGTGGGTCGAGCGCGTGCTCGAGCTCCTGCTACCGGAGACGTCCCTTCGGCTCGTGAACGTGAACTTCCCTCCCAACCCGACGGGGATGTGCTGGACGCGCGTTTCCGTTCGCCACTACGACGGGCGCGTGGCGCCAATGGCTGACCCCTACGGTCGTGAGGTGTACTGGCTGGCGGTTCGCCCAATCGAAGAGACGGAGCGCGGGACCGACCGGTGGGCGCTCCAGCGAGATCACGTGTCGATCACGCCGCTCCAGCTCGATCTCACCGATCACGAGGCGCTGGCGAGCGCGGGCAAGCGCGTTCCGCTCGACGAGCCTGTGGCGGCTGAGCAGCGAAGCACTCCCGCGATGGCTGGCGACGGCGCCGTATCAGAGAGTGAGGCCGAGGACGAGGTCGCCGAAAGTGAGGCATCGGCGGGTTAATCCCCGGGCCGCCTGCTAACATCATTACAGCCGTCCAAGTTCCTGGGGCACTGGCATCCAGGTTTATGAGGCGACGCGGATTTCGCGGAAACTGCGCGGATCACGCGGATCGTCCCTGGTGGCGGCCAACTCCCCTCGCGCGGGAAAAAGCAACTGCTTTTGCTCCTGTGGAGGAGGGTCACAGCGCACGGGGCAATCCGTCTGATCCGCGCAGTTTCCGCGAGATCCGCGTCGCCTCATGAACCTGGATGTCAGCCTACGCAGCCCGCCGCGGCGTAGCCCCCGTCGCGATGAAACGAGGCCGCTCAGCCCGACTGGCCATGTACGCGCCAATGAGTACCAAACCCGTGCCGGCAATAGACAGCGCGGCGATCGTCTCCTTCCGCACGACAGCACCGAGCACCATGGCCACCAACGGCAGGAAGTAGATCGTCACCGATCCACGCGCGGCCCCGACTCGGCCGAGCAGCGTCGTGAAGCCGACGAACGCCAGCGCCGTCCCGAACACACCTAACGCAGCCACCGCGAGCAGGCTCGACCAGGCGAACGTGGATGCCGGGATGCTCGCGAGGCCTAACGGCAAGCTCGCCACGAGCGCGACGAGGCCGGCGCGGAATATCACCGGCAGCGATCCGTTACGAACCTGCAGCGGCGCCGCCATGTTGCCGGCGAACCCGTAGCACAGCGTCGCCAGCAGCACGAGCGCGACGCCGAGCACGCTCGCGTGCGCGCCCACGACCGCCGGCCAGCTGATGACGACCACTCCCAGGAATCCCACGAGCAACCCGAGCTGCTGCCGCAGGCCGGATCGCTTGCCGAAAGCCAGCGCTCCGACGACGGCGACGAACAGCGGCGCCGCGGCGTTCAGCATCCCGGCGAGGGACGAGTCGATCGACTGCTGCGCGATCGAGAACAGGAGGAATGGCAGCGCCAGCCACACGATCCCCAGCAGCGCGATCGCTCTCCACTCGCTGCGCGGGACGGGACGCCGCGCGGCGGGAATCGACGCCAGCACGGCGACGCCGAAGGTCAATCGCAGCAGCGCCACGAGCGGCGGCTCGAAGTGCTCGACGCCGAACGCGATCAGCAGATACGATGATCCCCAGATCAGCGCGACCGCGACCAGCCACGCCCAGTCCTGAAGGGCGAACGCGTCCTCCTGCGACCGCGGCGGTTGCGTCATGCTCCGATTGCTACCTGTGCGCGGGCGGGGGCCTGATAACGGCCCGCATCGAGCCGAGCGGAGATGGACAGCCGGTTCCAGGCATTGATCGTGGCGATGGCGAGGGTGAGGTCGCACAGCTCTTTCGCGCTGAACTGTGAACGAACTTCCTCATAGACCCGTTCCGACACGTGACCCACGGTGAGCAGCGTGACCGCTTCCGTCCACTTGAGCGCGGCGCGCTCGCGCTCGGTGTAGTACGGCGACTCCTCCCACGCATCGAGACCGTACAGCTTCTGCTCCCCGTCTCCGAGGGCGCGCAGATCCTTCCAATGCATGTCGATGCAGTAGGCGCAGCCATTGATCTGCGATGCGCGCAGCCGAACGAGGTGCAGCAGCGGCTCCTCGATCGCCGAGTCGGTGGCGAGGTATTGATCGAGCGCGTCCATGGCGTCGTAGATGCCGGGCGCGTGTTGGCCGTAGTTCAATTCCGCTCTCATGGTCGGTCTCCCGCCGAGGTCGTCGAGGGTGTCGAGGTCGTCCAGGTGATCGAGGACGCTCGTACGCTAGGGGAGAGGTGGCCTAGCGCGTAGAGCCATTTTCGATATTTTCGGTGGACCATTAAGAGCTGAGGCGCTAAAGGCGCTAAGGGCGCTAGAAGCGCTAAGGGCGCTAGAAGCGCTAAGGGCGCTAGAAGCGCTGAAAACCCCTTCAGCGCCCCAGCGCCTCTAGCGCCTCTAGCGCCTCTAGCGCCTCTAGCGCCTCTAGCGCCTCTAGCGCCTCTAGCGCCTCTAGCGCCTCTAGCACCATGCCCAAGCGCACAGCTTCCCTCCCAATCGCCCTTCCCCAGCGCTCCTCCAGCGCCCCCGCGTCGCAATGGCTCTCCTCGGCGCTTCGCACCGAGATTCTCGAGGGGCGCTTGCGACCCGGCGCGCGGCTGCCGGCGACGCGCGATCTCGCGCGACAGTATGGGCTCTCGCGCGGCACGATCGTCACGGCGTTCGAGCAGTTGAAATCGGAGGGCTACGTCGAAGGCAGCGTCGGCTCGGGCACCTACGTCAACGAGACGCTGCCTGACGAGCTCCTTCAGGTCGCTCGTAAGGCGACGCCGAGCGCGCCGGCGCCGCGCGCACCTCGTCGAAGACTCTCGGACTTCGCCAAGCGCGCCGAGTTCTTTCCCGGATTCCCGCGGGGACCGGCGCGACCATTTCGCACCGCCGAGCCGGCGCTCGATCTCTTTCCCACGACGCTCTGGGCGCAGCTGGCCGCGCGTCGCTTCCGCAAGGCGACCGCGACGATGCTGCTCCAGTGCGACACGACAGGATATCGTCCCTTTCGCGAAGCGGTCGCCGATTATCTCGCCACCTCACGCGGCGTTCGGTGCACACCGGATCAGGTCATCATCGTCTCGGGATTGCAGGAGTCGCTCGATCTCGCCGCCCGCGTCTTCATGAATCCGGGCGATCGCATCGGGATGGAGACCCCGGGATACATCGGCACTACGTACGGTTTCCAGGCGCACGGCGCCAAGCTTATCGGCATACGGGTCGACGACGAGGGAATGGAGGTGCCGCACGCGCGCCTCGGCGACCTGCGTCTCGTCTACGTCACGCCGGGGCATCAGTTCCCACTCGGCGTGAACATGAGCCTGCCGCGGCGGCTCGCCCTGCTCGAATGGGCGCGCGCGACGGGCGCGCTGATCATCGAAGACGACTACGACAGCGAGTATCGCTACTCCGGACGTCCGCTCCCCGCGCTCCAGGGGCTCGACCGACATGGACTGGTGCTGTTCATTGGGAGCTTCAGCAAGGTGATGTTCCCTTCGCTGCGTCTGGGCTACATTGTCGTCCCGACCGATCTGGTCGATCATTTCGCGGCGGTGAAGTCGGTGACGACGCGACATGCCCCCGTGCTCGAGCAGGCGGTGCTCTGCGATTTCATCAGTGAAGGGCACTTCGGCCGTCACGTGCGACGGATGCGTGAAGTGTACGCCGAGCGGTTGGGAGTGTTGATGGAGGCTGCGCGTGCGGATCTCGCGGGGTTGATCGAGATCTCGGATGTCGAGGCGGGGTTGCAGACGGTCGGATGGCTGACGGGTGACGTCGACGATCGCACGGCCGCGGCCGCCGCGGCGCAGCGCGGGATCGAGGTCATTCCTCTGAGTCGATACTCACATGGGCGCAGGCTTCGTCAGGGGCTGCATCTCGGCTTCGCGGCGGTGGATGGGCGCGAGATCAGGCGCGGTGTTCGGGAGTTGGCCGGGGTGCTGAAAGAGCTAGCGAGGTAGGCGTGTGCAAGTCGGGCAGCGGCAGACGTCTCATCTCATGGTGCCTCGGAGGGCGCCTTCACGTCTGACTCACCACAAGGTCATGCGCACACCGTCGATCAGAACGTTCATTTTCGCCCTGGCAGGGACGCTCCTCGCCTGCGAGCAAACGCAGCGCTCCGACACCGATGCTGCTTCTGAAAAGCAGCAAGCGCTCGAGTTTCGCATGCGCGAAGAGGGACAGCCGGAGGTAGCGCCGGCGCCGGCAGCTCCGCCGGTGGCCAGCGTCGGCGGCCGCGTCGCGGGACGCGCTGGCTCCGCCACGGATGCTGTGGCGAACCAGCAGGCGCCCGGCCGAGACCCTTCCCAGGTACGCGTCACCGACTCGGCCGCGACGCCGTCGATGCTCATCCGCACCGGCAACGCCACGATCGAGGTCGATTCGCTCGAGATCGCGATGCAGCAGATTCGCGACCTGGCGCAGCGGTTAGGCGGCTTCGTCGCCAACGTCCAGCTCTCGAGCGGTCGCGATCAGATCCGCTCGGCGAGCCTGGAGATGAAGATTCCCGCCGCGCGCTGGGGCGACGCCGTCTCGGGACTCGAGCCGATCGGCAAGGTCGAGGCGCTCAACGAGTTCAGCGAGGATGTCGGCGAGGAGTACGTCGACGTCACCGCCCGCATGCAGAACGCGAAGCGTCTCGAGGGTCGTCTGATCGAGCTGCTCGGCAATCGCACGGGCCGCTTGTCGGACGTGCTCGCCGTCGAGCGCGAGCTCGCGCGCGTGCGTGAGGAGATCGAGCGCTACGAGGGACGTCTGCGTTATCTGCGGACGCGCGCCGCGATGAGCTCGATGATGGTGACGGTGCACGAGGCCTTCCCCGTCGTGAGCGCACGCGGCGAGACGGGTGTGCTCGGCGACGCGTTCAAGCAGGCGTGGCGGAACTTCGTGGGGTTCATCGCGGGGATCATCTCGTTGACGGGGATCCTGATTCCGCTCGCGGTGCTCGGGGTCCTGGCGTGGTTCGGCTGGAGACGCTGGGGCCCGCGGAGGCCGCCGCGCTCCGATTCGCCAGGCACAACGGCATAACCACAGGGGCACAGAGGGCACAGAGGGCACAGAGGGCACAGAGGAAACCCACACTGCAAAAGCCTTTGCAGTGCGGGTTTTCTCTGTGCCCTCTGTGCCCCTGTGGTTAATGTCTTTAGCCTGCAACCGGAAACCCCACCCTCGACGAGACGTAATATTGGGTGTTAGTGTCGACCTCTCACATCAGGAGACCAATGCACCCCGAAGTCGGAGCCATGGCGCAGCTGGCAGTGGTCGTGGTACTCACCGTGAGCGCGCTCGCGACCGTCGCTGTGGTTGCCTTTCGAGCGATGGCGCGGACGAAGCGACTGCCGCCGCAGGCCGAGCAGGATGCTCGCCTCGAGCACCTTCAGCAGTCGGTGGATGCGATCGCCATCGAGGTGGAGCGGATCGCCGAGGCGCAGCGCTTCAGCGCCAAGCTTTCGGCGGGAAGATCGGAGTCATCGTCGATGGATCGGTAGGACGACGGTAGAGGTGGTCGAGGTACAGTCCCTCACTCTCCCAGGAGATCCATGGACCCCGATGTCGCGGCGTTTGCGCAGGTAGCGGTCATCATCGTGCTCATGACCGGATCGCTGGTTACGATCGCCGTGGCGGGATTTCGCGCGGTCATTCGGACCAATCGGGTCTCAGCGCCGCCGAAGGACGATGCACGCCTCGATCACCTTCAGGAGTCGGTGGACGCCATTGCCATTGAGGTAGAGCGCATCGCCGAGGCGCAGCGGTTTACGACGAAGCTGTTGTCGGAGCGAGTGGAGGGGGCGGAGCGGTAGAGGCGCTAAAGGCGCTAGAGGCGCTAGAGGCGCTAAAGGCGCTGAGGACGCTGAGGACGCTGAGGACGCTGTGGGCGCTGTGGGTGCTGGGTTTTCCAGCGCCTCCAGCGCCTCCAGCGCCTCCAGCGCCTCCAGCGCCTTCAACGCCTTCAGCGCCTCTAGCGCCTCTAGCGCCTCTAGCGCCTTTAGCGCCTTTTTCCGGCCCATGAAACCCAAAGAGCTCACCCTCCGCGGCCTGATCCTCGGCTCGCTCCTCACGCTGGTCTTCACCGCCGCCAACGTCTACCTCGGCCTCAAGGTCGGCCTCACCTTCGCGTCGTCGATTCCCGCGGCGGTGATCTCGATGGCGATCCTGAGCAGGGTGAAGGATTCGACGATCCTCGAGAACAACATCGTGCAGACCGTCGCGTCGGCGGCCGGCACGCTCTCGGCGATCATCTTTGTTTTACCCGGCCTGGTGATCGTCGGCTGGTGGATCGGATTCCCGTTCTGGGAGTCTTTTCTCATCTGCGTGAGCGGTGGCGTGCTCGGCGTGATGTTCACGATCCCGCTGCGGCGCGCGTTGGTGACGACGTCGGACCTGCCCTACCCCGAGGGTGTCGCGGCGGCGGAGGTGTTGAAGGTGGGCTCCGGTCAGCGCGGAGAGACGAAGGACGAGACGGGGGAATCGCGCGAAGGACTCCGGGCCGTGATTCTCGGCTCCGTGGCATCGGCGGGGCTCGCGATCCTGGTGGGGATGCGATTCATTGCCGGCTCGCTCGGCGGCTTCATTCGCCTCGGCGCGACGACGGGAACGGCGTACGACATCGCCTGGTCGCTCGCGCTCCTTGGTGCGGGGCATCTCGTCGGGCTGTCGGTCGGAATGGCGATGCTCGTTGGGCAGGTGATCTCGTGGGTAATCGCCGTGCCAGTGCTGACGTCGATGCAACCGCCGCCCGAGGGCGTCGATCTCGCCGCGCACACGATCGGGATCTGGCGAACGCAGGTGCGGTTTATCGGAGCGGGCGCGATCGGCGTCGCCGCGATCTATACGCTGATCAGGCTGGCGAAGCCGGTGGTCGGCGGACTGGTGAGTACGCTCAAGGCCTCGCGCGCGGCGGCGATCTCGGACGATCGCGATCGCGACATGTCGCCGCAGTGGATCTTCGGGCTGACCGCTGCGTGCCTGGTGGTGGCGGCGTGGCTGTCGTTCGGGTTCGCGCGCGGGACGCCGGTGCTCGCGGGGAGCGCGATGAATCTGACGTTGATCGCGGTGCCGTTCGTGTTGATCATCGGCTTCGTGATCGCGGGTGTCTGCGGCTACATGGCGGGACTCATCGGCGCCTCCAACAGCCCGATCTCGGGCGTGGGCATTCTGTCGATCGTGGTCGCTGCGTCGCTCGTTACGCTAGCTCTGTCGCCGACGGTGGACACTCGTCAGGCGCTGGTGGCGTTCGCGCTCTTCATTACGTCGATCGTCTTCGCCTGCGCGACGATCTCGAACGACAACCTGCAGGATCTCAAGACTGGTCAGCTCGTCGGCGCATCGCCGATGCGGCAGCAGATCGCGCTCATCGTCGGCGTCATTGCCGGCGCCGCGGTGATTCCGTTCGTTTTGAATTTGCTCGCGCGGGCCTATGGGTTCGCCGGCGCGCCGAACGTGGACGTGGTGGCGGCGAATCCGCTGCCGGCGCCGCAGGCGACGTTGATCTCGGCGCTCGCTCAGGGCGTGATCGGTGGCGAGCTCGAGTGGACGATGATCGGGATCGGCGCTTTGGTCGGCGTGGGGTTGATCCTGCTCGACACGGTCATGGGCGTGTTGGGCAAGCTGCGGATTCCGCCTTTGGCTGTTGGCATCGGCATCTATTTGCCGATGTCGGCAACGTTTGCCGTGATCATCGGCGCCGTGCTGTCCCGCTGGTATGAGGGGCGCGCGCGGCGGATGCCGAATCCGGAGCGTGCCTTACGACTGGGGACACTGGTGGCGTCGGGGTTGATCGTCGGCGAGAGTATATGGGGGGTCATCAACGCCGGGCTCATCGTGGCGTTGGCGAATGATGCGCCGATCGCGCTGGTGGCTGGGGACTTTGCGCTCGCGCCGTGGTTGGGGGTGTTAGGCTTCGTAGGCGCGATCGTGTGGTTGTACGGGTGGATGCTGAGGCGGTCGCGGGTGGCGCGGTGAGCCTTCGTCGCAGGTGTCACCAAAACGCACTCGCCAACAAGACTGTCCCGAGTAAGGGAACCCGAAGTCAGCCTGATGCGGCATCGAGGAACGACGATGCGGTCTTTGCGACTGACAGGCTGGCTTCCGCCTGTGTTGCTGGTCTTCATTTGGTCTGCATGTGACGGCGGTGGAACAGATCCGCTTCCTCCACCACCTCCACCGCTTCCACCGCCACCATCAAGCGTGGCACCCTGGACTGCGATCGGCGGCGGAGAAGCCTATACCTGTGCGCTCGATTCAACGTCTCAGGTCTGGTGCTGGGGCCGCCGAAGCGCTGCCGCGAAGGTCTCGTTTTCACCGGACTTCAAGCCGGTCACGCTCGCATTCGGCGGCTTTCATGTCTGCGGGCTGGACCTTTTAGGCGATGTGTGGTGCTGGGGGGACGGCAGCGTCGGTCAACTGGGACATGGACAACGCGCGAATAGCGAGACGCCGGTGAAGGTCCACGGCGGGGTGCGCTTCGTATCGCTTGACGCAGGACGTACACACACGTGCGGAATTACGTCGGATAGTCTGGCCTATTGCTGGGGGCTTAACGAGGATGGACAACTCGGCAGTGGTGAGAGTGGTTTCGATCAAGTCGCCACCACTCCCAGAGCGGTCGCGACACCCCTTCGCTTTGCGTCGATCACAGCCGGGGTGTTTCACTCATGCGCTATCACCGGTGACGGCGCAGCCTACTGCTGGGGCAGGAATGGACGCCATCTCGGGAACACTGAAGACCTTGTCGTCGAACCACGCGTGCAACCGACACCGAGCCCCGTCCTGGGAGGGCTCACGTTTGGCCTCGTCGACGCGGGATACTACCACACATGTGGCTTGAGCGGTACGGACGCATACTGTTGGGGCGAGAACTTTGATGGTGTGTTAGGCGCCCAACCGGCGAATTCCATCCCGACCAGAATTACGAATCTGCCGGCGCTCGTTTCACTCCATGTGGGGGCCATGCTTGGGAAAGCATCGTTCGTCTGTGGTCGTGCAGCAGATGGCCGTGCGTACTGCTGGGGCAGCAATCGGTACGGTCAGCTCGGCGCCGGTTCGCTGGAGGAGCACCTACCGCCCGGCACGTCGATCGTTTCCGGCGTGCCGGTCGCGGCGCTCGGGGCTGGAGCGGAGCACATGTGCTCAATTGACCTCACGGGCATTGCGTGGTGTTGGGGGATGGATCTCGATCGGCAGCTGGGTAGCTCAACAGCACGAGATACATGTCAGCCGAGCTTTCCGGTTCCCTGCAGTCGTACGCCGACGAAAGTCGATGCCGCTCCCGCAGTGAGGAACGCATCATGACCAGACGCCGCGCGTGCGACTCTATTCACCATTCCAAGGGTCAGACGTGATATTGGATTCAGCCCAGAACGTCGTGCACTGCGTCTCCGCAAATCCTGCGTTGTAAGCCGTGTCGACCGTTCGCCGCGGTCGTGCTCGCCCGAATACTCGCGGCTACCCTCGCTGATGGCGTGGCGCCGGGGCCTCATGACTCGATCTAGCGTTGTGCTCGGAATCGGCGCCCTTTTAGTCTGCCTCGGGCGCCACCCCGTCCTGGCGCAACCGCGACCGTCCGCCCCCACACCTGCGCACCTCGCGCGCGTCGACAGCATCTTCGCTCCATACGGCCGCCCCGCACCCGGCTACGCGGTCGGAATCGTCCAGCGCGGACGCCTGGTTTATGCGCGCGGCTTCGGTCGCGCGAATCTCGATCACGACCTCCCAATCACCCCGTCATCAGTCTTCAACGTCGCGTCGCTCGCCAAGCAGTTCACCGCGGCGGCGATCGCGATCCTCATCCGACGCGGCAAGCTCTCGCTCGAAGATGAAGTTCGCAGTCACCTCCCAGTCTTCCCACGCTACCCCGGCCCCATTCGCATCAAGCACCTGGTCTACATGACCAGCGGACTGCCGGAGTACTACACGCTGCCGCGCCCGGGCGGGAAAAGCTGGGAGACGGACTATTTCACGACCGACGACGCGATCCGCGTCGTGCTTCAGCAGCCGCGACTTCAGTTCGCACCCGGCACGCGATGGGCGTACAGCAACACCAACTACATGCTGCTCGCGACGATCGTCGAGCGCGTGAGTGGAATGCCGTTCGCCGAGTTCGCGCGCCGCGAGATCTTCGCGCCCCTCGGCATGACCGGCTCGCACTTCAACACCGACCTCGGCGCGGTGATACCGAATCGCGCTACCGGCTACAACCTGAATCCCGACGGGAGCTATCGGCAGGAGACTCGCCGGTCGCCGCACTTCGGCGGCAGCGGTCTCTTCACCTCGGTCGAAGACCTCGCGCGCTGGAGCCGCAGCTTCGAGACCCACGCCCTCGGCGGACCCGAGCTCACCGCGCTGCTGCTCAGCACCATGAAGTTCCAGCACGACAAGACGAACGACGCCTTCGGCCTCGTCTGGGGAAATCACCGCGGCCACCGCACGCTCTGGTACGAAGGCGGCGATCTTGGCTTCAGCAGCTACATGGTTCGCTTGCCGGACGACGAGTTGACGGTCATCGTCCTCTCGAATCTCGGCACCGGCCGAGCTGCGGATCACGCTCGGCGCGTCTTGGACGTCGTGCTGAAATGACCGCGACCGTCGTCCTCCTAACGAAGCTCGGCGAGCTGCCGACGCGGCGGAGTAGCCGCGGATGACCGGTTGAGTACCGAGCGCGAACCTGGCCTCCTCGAGGGCGTCCTCGAAGACGGCCGCCCCGCGCTTCAGCTGACCGCCGCAGGTCTCCTGGTCTCAGGCGCGTTCGCTCTGTTCCTCTCGGCGCGCCGAGAGTTTCTGCCGCATGACGTCGCGTTTCTGGGAATGAGCGCGGAGCAGCTGTGTGCGTTCGCGGAGTGCCGCGTCGTCTTCTTCATGTTTCACGACCGCGTCGCCTATGGCGGGTCGCTCATCGCCGTCGCGGTTCTCTATTTGTGGCTGACCGCGTTTCCGCTTCGTCACGGTTTCACGTGGGCGTGGTGGGCGCTCGCGCTGAGCGGGCTGCTCGGCTTCGCCAGCTTTCTGTCTTACCTCGGCTACGGTTATCTGGACTCGTGGCATGGAGCCGCGACGCTGGCGTTGCTGCCCGTCTACCTCGTTGGAATGGCCCGATCCCGCTCACGCGCGACGGTCTCGACAGTCGCCTGGCTCACCTCGGCTGAAGGACGTGCGGCCCCCCGGTTGAGACGCCTTGGTCGGTGGGGCCTCCTCTCAACAGGCCTGGGGATGATGGCGGCGGGTTCGGCCGTTCTCTTCCTTGGGACAACGGACGTATTCGTCGCGGAGGATCTCGGGTACATGGGGGTCACGCGTGACATGCTCGACCGCGTGAACCCCCGGCTCGTGCCGCTGATCGCGCACGACCGCGCCGGATTCGGCGGTGGCCTAACGACCGCCGGGCTGCTGGTTTCGCTCTGTGCCTGGTACGCCCCGCCGAGCCGCTCGTTTTACCAGGCGGTGCTGATCGCGGGCGTCGCGGGATTCGGTTGTGCCATCGTCGTGCACTTTCTCGCCGGATATACGAACGTGATCCACCTCGCCCCGGCATTTGCGGGAGCGGCGCTCTTTGCGGCGAGCATGGTCCTGGAATGGGTCGGTGGGGGTCTCATGCGACCTCGACTGCGAGCCAACGCAACGACCACGGGTAGCTGAGGATGACCCGTTTCGCGTAACGTACCCGCCATGGCGTCAACCAAGGGCGGCCGTCTCCAACTTCTCCTGGGCGCAACAGCGGTCGCGGTCATCCGCATCTACGTGCGCCTGTCTGGACGGACGGTTCGCAAAGCCGACGTCCCGTGGTTGCTGGGCCCGATCGGACCCGATCGAGCAATTGGGGATCAGGCGTATCAGCACGTCGCTGAGAGCGAGGGGCTGACCATCGATCGCGGCGCGCCTGACGCCGGACTGCTGCCGGATTTCGCCGCACTGGCCGGGCCCGAGTTCGATGTCGCGAAGGTGGACCCGGCCGTGCGGCATTTCTACGAACACACCGGGCGATACGAGCTCGACGTGTGGTCTGAAACGCAGTTTCCGGGGCGGCTGTTTCTCTGGCTCATCGTCTCCACGGCAAGCCGCTACATGAACCAGCTCAACGTTCCCGTGTTTGGGCTGGAGACCAGCCGCGGAATGACGAGCGATGTACTGCCGCTGCGCGACTCCAGCGGACGCGCCGTGCACACTGGCTGGCAGCGCCGATTGCTGAGCAGCGGACGCATCATTTACAGCGGCTTCTACGCTACGGTGCAGCCACCCGGTGAGGCCTCAGGCTGTGTCAAAGTCGTCTTCCCGCTTCCGCGTGGCAATGCGACCGTCATCCTTCGACCGGAGTACGGTCGCGACGGGCGTTTTCATCTCGTATCGCGCGGGAAGCACTTCGGCGACGCAGGCTTTTACCGCATCCTGGAGGTGGATGCCCAACGTCTGAAGGTTCGCCACCTGAAGACCCTGCGCGAACGCTTCGAGGTCTACACCGACGAGGAGGGCGTCCTCCGCTGTGACCATGAGCTCCGCTTTCTCGGGATCACGATGTTCCGTCTCCACTATCGCATGCGCCCTCGATCGTGAGGGTGCATCGCAATCCGCGCACATCTCATTCAGGAACACGGGATTGCGGACGCCGAGGCCCTGGAGTCATTCGCGGGGCGGCGGGATGCCGGATGATCGCTTACAATAGGGGTGTGCCCCTTCAAACCCCCGGTGCCCATGTCTGCCTCAATCCGTCGATCCCGTGCGTTCACGCTGGTCGCGGCGCTGCTCGCGATCGCGTGCACACGCCCCATGAGTAGACCTGTAGCCGTATACTCGGCCGGCTCCGTCGACACCGCGACCGCGGCACGCTCGGCGATCGGCCCAGTGTTGCTCGCAGGTTGGACTGGATCGTACGGTGGCGTCCCGCCCTTCGACAAAGTCGTCGTCGCCGAGTTCGAGCCAGCGCTCGAAGCCGCGATGCAGCAGAACCTCGCCGAGCTCGACCGGATCGCGAACGACCCCGCGCCACCGACGTTCGCCAACACCATCGAGGCCATGGAGCGCTCGGGACGCGCGCTCGAGCGCGTCGGGTCCATCTACCGAGTCTGGGCCTCGACGATGAACAGCCCTGAGTTCCAGGCCGTCGAGCGCGAGATGGCGCCGCGCCTCGCCGCGTTCGACGACAAGATCACCCAGAACACCGCGCTCTTCCGCCGCATCGAGGCCGTCTACAACGCGCCTGACAAGACAACCACGCTCACACCCGAGAAGCAGCGCCTGGCCTGGCTGTACTACACCGACTTCGTGCGCGCCGGCGCGAAGCTCGACGAAACCGCCAAGAAACGCGTCGCCGAGATCAACCAGCAGCTCGCCGGACACTTCACGAAGTTCAGCCAGAACGTCCTCGCCGACGAGACCGACATCTACCTCACGCTCGACACCGAAGCCGAGCTGGCCGGTCTCCCGCCATCCGTCAAGGACGCAGCCGCCCAGGCCGCCACCCAGAAAGGCCTCCCCGGCAAGTGGGTCATCACCAACACTCGCTCGGCCATGGATCCTTTCCTCACCTTCTCGGATCGCCGCGATCTTCGCGAGAAGGCGTTCAACCTGTTCGTCAATCGAGGCGACAACGGCGGCGAGCGCGACAACAACGAGATCATCAGCCAGATCCTCCAGCTCCGCGCCGAGCGTGCGAAGCTGTTAGGCTATCCGACGCATGCGCACTGGCGGCTCGAGAACGCCATGGCGAAGACGCCGGAGCGCGCGATGGAGCTCATGAAGGCCGTGTGGCCCGCTGCCATCGGTCGGGTGCGCGAAGAGGTCGCCGACATGCAGGCGCTCGCCAGGAAAGAAGGCGCCAACATCACGATCGAGCCCTGGGACTATCGCTACTACGCCGAGAAGGTTCGTAAGGCACGGTACGATCTCGATCAGAACGAGACGAAGCCGTACCTCCAGCTCGACAAGCTGCGCGAGGGCATGTTCTGGGTCGCGGGTGAGCTGTTCGGCTTTACGTCCGCGCCGGTGGCGAACGTCCCCGTCTATCACCCCGACGTGCGCGTGTGGGAAGTCACCGACAAGACCACCGGCCAGCACATCGGGCTCTGGTACTTCGATCCTTACGCTCGTCAGGGCAAACGCTCGGGCGCGTGGATGAATGCCTATCGACGCCAGGAGCGCTTCGAGAAGCCGACGACGACGATCGTCTCCAACAACTCGAACTTCGTGAAGGGCGCCCCGGGCGAGCCGGTGCTCATCTCGTGGGACGACGCGACCACGCTCTTCCACGAGTTCGGGCACGCGCTCCATGGACTCTCTGCGAACGTGAGTTACCCTGCGCTCTCGGGCACGGCGGTGCCGCGAGACTACGTCGAGTTTCCGTCGCAGCTGCTCGAGCACTGGCTGTCGACGCCCGAGGTCCTGCAGAAGTTCGCGCTCCACTATCAGACGGGACAGCCAATCCCGCAGGCGCTCGTCGATCGCCTCAAGCGCGCGGACACCTTCAACCAGGGGTTCGAGACGACGGAGTATCTCGCGGCGGCGCTGATCGACATGGAGCTGCATCTCGTGGCCGACGATGCCATCGATCCCGACGGCTTCGAGAAGGTGATGTTGACCGACATGGACATGCCGCGCGAGATCGTCATGCGGCATCGGCTGCCGCATTTCGGGCACGTCTTCGCCGGTGATGGCTACTCGGCGGGGTATTACTCGTACCTGTGGAGCGATGTGATCACCGCTGACGCGTACGGCGCGTTCACCGAGGCGGGCGGACCGTACGACAAGGCGGTCGCGGCGCGGCTCAAGCATCTGCTTTCGCTCGGCAACACGATTGACCCGGCGGATGCCTATCGAGCGTTCCGCGGGCGCGATCCGCGTGTCGAGGCGCTCATGAAGAAGCGAGGCTTCGCCGCTGGTGGTGAGAAATAGCGCGCAACACCGATCAACGAGAGGAGGCATCGTGAGTCACGCTCGCTGGCTGCGATCATCCCTGACGGCGCTCGCCCTCGCGACCGCGCTCGCCTGCGCGTCGAGCCCCTCTGTCCCCGCAACGCCGCCGGCGGCCATAGCGGCCCCGACGCCGCTCCTCGCCGCGACCGACCACTACCTCCAGTCGGACGACGCGCGCCTCCGCTATCGCGACATTGGTCAGGGCGATCCTGTGATCCTGCTGCACGGGCTCACGCGGAGTCTGGCGGACTGGACCGGCGTGGCCGACACGCTCGCGCGCGACCACCGCGTGATCGCGCTCGACGTTCGAGGGTTCGGGAAGAGCACGCGATTCTCGGATCCTGCGCGCCTCGGCAGCCAGATGGCCGCCGACGTCGTTCGCCTGCTCGATCACCTCGGCATACCTCGCGCGCACCTCGCCGGACACTCGATGGGCGCTTCCATCGCGGCGAAGGTCGCCACTCTCCACCCCGACCGCGTGCGCTCCCTCACGCTGATCGCGGGACCGTTCTTCGACGACACGACCGCCTTCAGGAAGGATGAAGGCGGATTCGCGGCGGATGTGGAGCAGGGTCGCGGCATGACGCGTTTTCTGCGCTGGCTATTCCCCGCCTACCCTGATTCCGTGATCGCCGCCTTCAACGCCGAGGGGCTGAGCACCAACGATCCGGCGACCGTCGGGGCGGCCATGCGTTCCATTGACGCTCTGACGGTCCTGCCATCCGCCGCGCACAGGATTCGAGCGCCGGCACTCGTCGTCGTCGGTGGCGGCGATCCGCTAGTGCCCCAGTCGCGCTGGCTCGCCTCCTGGTGGCCCGGCGCGCAGCTTCTCGAGATACCGGACGCCGATCATATCACCGTCCTCTATCATCCCAAGGTATTGTCGGCGATGCGGTCGCTCATGCGGGTTACCGCATCCCAATAGCCACCCGGTAAGTGACGCAACCCTCGTCAAGGAGACATGAGATGCCTGAAGCCGAAAAGCACATGCGCTGCCGTGATGTCGGCATGGACTGCGACTTCGAAGCCCACGGTCGCACGGAAGAGGAAATCATGCAAAAGGCTGCGGCCCACGCCGCCAGCAAGCACGGCATCACCGAGATCACGCCTGACCTGGAACGGCGAGTCCGAGCCGCTATCCGCGCCGACTGAAAGGAGACGCCGCGGGGTATGGCGATTCCGCCATACCCCGCCTCGGCGAACCCCAGACCGAGAACGACCGTGACGATCGGTCAAGCATTCCTCGAGATGCGTAGCATCCTCACTCTGCTTTTCGCACTCGTCACGTTGTCGGCGTGCGAAGATGATCCGACGGGCCTCGTGAGCGACGCGCGTGGCCTCATTGTCTTTTCCCGGGAATCGAGCCACGCGAGCTCGGAAATCTGGGTCGTGCGGCCCGACGGTAGCGACGCGCGGCAACTGACGTCCAATAACGTGTGGGACGGCCAGGCGCACTGGTCGCCCGACGGGCGTCGCATCGTGTTCGCGAGCGAGCGTGATAGCAATCCAGGGTGGCCGGTTCGACGCTCCGAGATCCACGTCATGAATGCCGACGGCTCGGACGTGCGGAAGCTCACCAATTCCGTCGACGGATCCAGCACCCCACGGTGGTCACCGGACGGCACGCGTATCGTCTTCAGCCGACGCGATGACCCCCGCGTCCGGGTTTACGTGATGAACGCCGACGGCACCGACCTGCGCCCGGTGACGCCGGTCGAAGGCGGCGACTTTCTTCCGGATTGGTCTCCGGATGGCAACCGGATTCTGTATCTCTCGAGCCAACCACCCCTGTATCGGCGGCTCATGCACGTCGTGAACGTCGACGGGACCGGCGTTCAGATGCTCGGCGGAGATGCCGCGTGCGACGGCCAGGTGAGCGACGCCCGCTGGTCTCCCGACGGCACGCGCATTCTGTACAGCTGCGCGATGCTCAACGGTCAGGCGATCTTCAGCATGAAAGCCGACGGCACCGACGTCGTTCGGTTGAGCCGCCCGGACATGCCCGGCACTGCCGTGTACGACTGGGCAGTCGCCTGGTCCCCCGACGGTCGCCAGATCGCGTTCTCGAGCTCACGCGCCGGGAATCACGAGGTCTACGTCATGAGCTCCACCGGTGAGAATCCCACCCGCGTGACCGACGAGGCTTCGACGGACATCGTGTCCGATTGGAATCGGCCGCGCTAAGGGAACGACTATGAAAGCTTATCTTCTTGCGGTCATGATGGCGGCCGTCGCGTCCCCGTCTCTCTCCCAGCAGTGTAGCGAGCCGGAGCAGGCGAGACTCCGCGAGCTCGACAAGGCGTGGGCCGAGGCGACTCGTCGTGGCGATCGCGCTCAGCTCGAGACGATCTTCGCCGACGATTTCGCGTCAACGGACATCAACGGCTCGCAAGACAAGGCGACGACCATCGACGCCGCCGTGCGGGCGGCCGAGCGGACACGAGCAAGCGGGCAAACGGCACCGCCGACGGTCTATGACAACTACGTCATCTCGTGTACACCAGTCAGCGCGGTCATAACGCACCGCGCCACGACCACCGCGACTGTGAATGGGAAGGAGCAACCGTCGTACTTCCGCAGCGTACACGTGCTGGAAAAACGCGGAGGACGGTGGCGGGTCGTCGGGAACGCGGGTCACGCCCTCACCGACGCGGGCGCTCTGCTCTACCTCGAGAATGATTGGAACGAGGCCCGCATCCGGAAAGATATCCCCTGGTTCGAGCGCATCCTCACCGACGACCTCACAGCAGCCTCCGCCAGCACCGGCACGTTTCAGACGAAGAGCGAGTACCTCGAATCGATCAGGGCCGACAAGAGCGTGATTGAATCGATCGAGCTCCTGGAGCCCAACGTCAGGGTGGATGGCAACACCGCCATCATAACGGGAATCAACCGTACTCGAGGACGCGACGCGCAGGGCAAACCGTTCGATCGGCGCGCGCTCTTCACCGGCACCTGGGTGAAGCGCGACGGGCGATGGATGGTGCGCGCGTTCCAGGGAACCGTCATCCCCTGACGCCGTTTGCGGCGGCGGAGCCTGGGGGCTTTCCGCGGCGGCGCACCGAACATAGGTTGGCTGGGCCCATCACCCCCGTTATGCCCCCCATCGAGCAGTGGCACCAATACCTCGCCAGCAATGGCGAGATCGTCGCGATCGCGGCAGGCCTCGTCGGCGCTGTCATCGGACACCTCATCGCATCACGATTCGAGCTCAATAACGGCGTCCGGCTCATCGCGGCCGTGTGCGGGTTCGCCGCGCTTTTCCTGGCGAGTCGCTCGACGATCGGAGACAAGGCCGATTCCCGCGTTCGCAACCGCCTCATCGAGGACGCGATGTTCTCTCGTCCCGAGTTCCGCGCCCTCGCCGACAGCGATGCGACGTTTCGGCAGAAGGTCCGCGCATTTCTCGACAGCCTGCCTGACGACCTGCGGCTCGCCGACGTGCGAGAGAAGGTCGTGAAATGGACGGGGAAGGAAACCGGCCTCGGCCCGCCACCGGAGCTATCGGCATACATTGGCCTCGTGTCCGACACGACCGCTGGATTGATACCGCCGCTCGCCTTGAAAGCGCTGTACGAAGTCAGGCACGATTCGGCGGCTTGTATTCACTTCATCATGGGTCTGATGGGCTCCAACCTGCCTCCGCAGCTCAGCGCCGGCACGAGGAGGGAGTTCTATCAGCTCCTGGTAAGAATCGGCGAGGAGGCGCAGCGCGCCCCGCAGCCCCGGATCACCGAGCGGCGGGCCTTGCCCGCGTTCGAGCAGCTCAATTACCAACTCGTACATTACCACGGCATCCGGGCTCCGGCGCTCATCGAGCTGCTCTCGAGTCCGGCGAACGCGCGGACCAAACCGCGCGAGGTCTGTCACGGCATGGTCGCCATGTTTTCGGCGGTCTCCGACATGCCCAGGCCGCAGCGCGGACAGATCATGCGTTACATGCTCGACAAGGAGGGTCGGCGAATGCGGACGACGCCACGAGCGGACACGCTTCAGAACCGCGTGGTCACGTCGCGCCCATCACGATCGGGCCGGTCGCGCGTTATTTCTGTGCCTGCGCCTTAGCCCAACTGTCGCGTAGCGTCACCGTCCGGTTGAACACGAGCGTACCCGGCTTCGAGTCCAACGGATCCGAGATGAAGTACGCCGTCCGCTCGAACTGATACCGCGAGCCTAACGGGTCATTCCCCACACTCGGCTCGATCTTCGCCCCGCGAACGATCGTCAGCGACTCCGGATTCACCAGCTCCAGCACGTCGCCCTCGCCAGCATCCGGCTCCGGCACCGTGAACAGCTTGTCGTAGAGCCTGAGCGTCACGTCGAGTGCATGCGGGGCCGAGACCCAGTGAATGGTCCCCTGCACCTTGCGCCCGTCCGGGGAGTCGCCGCCCCGCGTGGCCGGATCGTACGTGCAGCGGAGCTCCACTATCTCTCCCGCGGAATTCTTCACGACCTCCTGGCACGTGATGAAATACCCGTAGCGCAGCCGCACCTCGCGGCCGGGCGCGAGCCGGAAGAACTTCTTCGGCGGACTCTCCATGAAGTCGTCTCGCTCGATGTACAGCTCGCGCGAGAAGGGCACCGGTCGGGAGCCCGTCTTCGGCACGTCGTGCGGATAGTACGGCGCGTCCAGCTGCTCCACCTGCCCTTCCGGATAGTTCGTGATCACGACCTTGAGGGGACGCACGACGCACATCACGCGCGGCACCCGCATGTTGAGATCGTTCCGGATGGCGTGCTCCAGCGTCGCCAACTCGGTGCGCTGCGGCTTTCGAGAGACGCCCGCCGTCGTCACGAAGTCCCGCAGCCCCTCGGGCGTCACACCCCGGCGACGCAGCCCCGACACGGTCGGCATGCGCGGGTCGTCCCACCCCTCGACGACGCCCGCATTCACGAGGCGCAGCAGCTTCCGCTTGCTCATCACCGTGTACTCGAGATCGAGCCGCGAGAACTCGGTCTGCTCCGGCGGCCGCTCGATGCCGCACTCGCGCATCAGCCACCGATAGATGTCGTTGTTGTCCTTGAACTCCAGCGTGCACAAAGAGTGCGTGATGTTCTCGATCGCGTCCGACAACGGGTGCGCGAAGTCATAGAGGGGATAGAGGCACCACGCGTCGCCCTGCCGATAGTGATGCGCGTGACGGATGCGCAGCAGCACCGGGTCGCGCATCACCATGTTGGGATGCGCCATGTCGATCTTCGCGCGCAGGACGTGCGCGCCGTCCGTGAACTCTCCAGCCCGCATCCGGCGCAGCAGGTCGAGGTTCTCCTCCACGGGACGATCGCGATACGGGCTGTTCGTCCCCTGCACCATGACGGTGCCGCGCGCCTCGCGGATCTGCTCACTCGTCTGCGAGTCCACGTACGCGGAACCCTTCCTCACCAGCAGCTCGGCGAACTCGTACAGCTGGCCGAAGTAGTCGCTCGCGTACAGCTCCTCGTCCCACTCGAACCCGAGCCAGCGGATGTCGTTCTTGATCGCCTCGACGTACTTGATGTCCTCGGTCTCGGGGTTGGTGTCGTCGAACCGCAGGTTGCAGCGGCCGCTGAACTCTTCCTTGATACCGAAATTGAGGCAGATCGACTTCACGTGGCCCAGATGGGGGTAGCCGTTCGGCTCGGGCGGAAAGCGCGTCGCGGTCTGGCGGCCGAAGCGGCCCGCCGCGACATCCTCGGCCACCATCTCGCGAATGAAGTCTCGCGCGCGCGCCGGAGCGGCGTCGGACGGCGTGGTATCAGAGACTGACTGTGCCATACGAATAAAGTACTACCCGTCCCCCTGTAAGACGACTTCGTTCGACGTGACCCCCGCCCTGGTGAACCTGTCTGTAGAGGATGCAAACCTGGATCGAATCGATCGTTCACAGCGGCTTGCCGGGGGCGTTCGGCGTTCTCGGAGCCCTCGTCGCCTATGCCATCGCCGCACGCCTGGGGCTGCATAACGGCTTCCGTTTTGTCCTGGCGGTCGGTGGCTTCGCCGCCCTCTTCGTGGTCGGCGGCGGCGCCACCTCCCGATTGCACAGTGAGTCGCGGCCCGACGACACCACGGTCGCGGACAAGGCCGTCCCACCTCTGTGGAAGTATGCCGGATTCGCGACGGACACCGCCGGCGCCGAGCTTGCGCGCTTCTTCGAGGACGCGCTCCGGGAGCTTCGAGGCGACCCGGTGGTATGCGTGAATTTCCTGTACAGCGTCGTCCATTCGCGCATTCCGCCGCAGCTGAGTTGGCGTCTCGAGCGGCGCTTCAAGAAATTGAGGAAGCGAGTCGTCGAAGAAGGTCAACGGGCCGCGGACTCACCGGGGGATAGCTCGAGTGCGGTGGCGCTCAGCAAAATGATGGTGACGCGGCTCCGGGCATCGCATGGGGAGAGTCGGGCGCGCGAGATCCTCACGGTCATGGCCGATCCGGCGAACGGCCTGGCGAAGCCTCGGGAGGTATGCGACGCCGCGACCGCCATGTACGCCGCCATCGCGGACATGCCGCCGCCGCACGGTGGGAAGCTCATGCGACACCTGGTCGACAGGCAGGCCGTTGCCCCAGGCCTCTGGCGACACATACCGCTGCGATGAGGCCGCCGATCCTCACGCACGCATCAGGTCTCCGCTAACGGCTGTCCCACGACGACCGATGGGTGCTCAGAGTGAGATATGGCAGTTCTGCCATACCCGTCGTTGCGGAGACCCTCGGCATCGTCGCCCGCCGGCGCGGCCGCCTAACACGGACGACCATCGCGGGGGCACGGTATGGCAGAATTCGCCGATACCGTTCTCTCCTGCCCCCCGCGAGGCCTTGCCGCTACTACGGCAAGACCACCGTCACCGTGGCCGCCGCCGATCGGCTTCTGACTGCGCCTATCGCGAACACCTCGATTCTGGTCTCTCCGATGACGCCATACATCATCGTGCGCGTCCAGTTACCCATGCTCCCCTCGACGAGCTCGCCATTGAGGTGCGCCAAGTTTCGTGGGCACGCCGGATTGTCGACAACCGGTGTGCGGTGAGGGGCGATTGCCGGCGGGCGAATTCACGTTTCAAGTCAGCGTCACGCCTTGACTCCCGAATCGGGGGGCGCGAGCATCAACTCTTCCCCTTGCAGTGAGGCTCGCGCCATGGCCCTTCTCGACGACATCACCGCTCAGATCCAGGGCAACACCCTTACCCAGATGAGCCGCCAGCTCGGCGCCGACGAGCAGAGCACGGCGCAAGCAATCTCGATGGCGCTGCCCATGCTCATCGGCGGCCTCGCCAACGAGGCGCAGACGCCGGACGGCGCACAATCACTCAACCGCGCCCTCGAGGAAGACCACGACGGCAGCCTGCTCGACAACGTCTCGGCGCTCTTCGGGCCCGCTACGACTGGAGCCGCCGACGTTCCCGTTCCGCGCGCGCTCAATGGCGCGGGGATCCTCGAGCACGTCCTCGGCCGCAAGCGCGAGCCGGTTCAACAGGGGATCGGACGCGCCACCGGGCTCAACAGCCAGCAGATCGGGCGTCTCCTCATGATGCTCGCGCCACTCGTTATGGCGTATCTCGGCCGCCGGAAGAAGGAAAGCGGGTTGGGGCCGGCCGAGATCGGCAACGAGCTGCAAGCGGAGCGGCAGGAGGTCGAGCGGCGCGCACCCGGACTCGGTGGCGTCCTCGGCCAGATCTTCGGTGGCGGCGCGGGCGAGGATCGGCCCGGCATCGCCGACGATCTCGCCCGGATGGCGCCTAACGTTCTCGGGAGGATGTTCGGCCGTTAAGTTGCGCACCCGGTCCTACGGCAGCGGTGCGCGTGCTCTGACCCTGGGCTGCCTCGTCCTCGCGACGACGGCAGCCGCCCAGGATACCACCTCCGCCGCGACCGCTCGCCCACGGATTGGCCTCGTCCTCAGCGGCGGCAGCGCCAAGGGGTTCGCGCACATCGGAGTCCTCGCCGCCCTCGAGCGAGCCGGCGTGCCGATCTCGGTTGTCAGCGGCACCAGCATGGGTGCCGTGCTCGGCGGCTTCTACTCCATTGGCTACACGCCGCAGCAGCTTCGCGCGATCGCCGCCACGCAGGACTGGACCGCGTTGTTAGGCGACCGCAGCGATCGGCAGATGCTCGTCCCCGACCGCCGCGTGGTGGGATCGCGTACCGTGATTTCCTTCCCGGTGCGCGGAGGGCGGGTCACGCTGCCGAGCGGGGTCGTGCGGGGGGACGCGATCATGCGGCTCCTCGAGCGTATCACCTGGCGGGCGCAGCCGGTGCGCGACTTCACGCAGCTGCCACTTCCCTTCGCCGCGGTGGCCACCGACGTCGAGACAGGCGAGGCGGTCGTCCTCACCAGCGGCGTCCTCGCCCAGGCGATGCGCGCGAGCATGGCGATCACTGGCGTCATTCAGCCGATTCGACTCAACGGCCGGCTGCTCATGGATGGCGCCGTCGCCCGCAATCTTCCGGCGCAGGACGCGCGGACTTTGGGCGCCGACATCCTCATCTGCAGCGACGTCTCCGGGCCGCTCCTCAAGGGTGATGACCTCCGCAGCATCGTCGACATCGTCATCCAGACGGTCGCCTTTCAGATGGCCGAGCATAACGAGGAGCAGCGGCGGCTGTGCGATGTGCTGATTCAACCGGATGTGAAGGGACTGTCGACGTTCAGCTTCGATGAGGTCGACGATTGGATCGGGCGTGGTGAAGCGGCCGCGGCGCTGCACGCGGATACGCTGCGTCGCCTGGCCGCGATCGCCGACACGTCACGCGGCAACCGGGTCATCGCGCCGCTGCTGCGCGATTCCGTCCTGATCACCGACGTCATGGTGAGCGGCGTGACGGCGCAACAGGCGCGCAACGTCGTGACGCGCGCGGTGGCGCTTCGCGTGCCGGCGCGCCTCTCGGCGAGCTCGCTCGACCGCGCCCTGTCGCGGCTCAGTGCCACGCACCTTTTCTCGCGCGCCACCTACCGCATCGACACCACACCGACGGACACCCTGGTCGTGATCGAGGTCGAAGCGCAGCCGCAGGATCAGATCGGCCTCGGGTTTCGCTTCGACGATCATCGCAAGGCGGCCCTGCTCTTCACCGGCACGCTCTACAACTGGCTCCAGTACGGCTCGACCCTCGACGCGGATGTGCGGCTTGGCGAGCCGACGCAGTTCGGCGTCAGCTACCTCGCCGGCCGCGGTGTGGTCTCCAACTTCAGCATGGGCGCCGAGGCGCGGTACACGCGCACGTTGCTGGACATCTTCGAGGGAGGAGAGCGCATCGCCGACATCAACACTCGCGTCGCAACGTTCAGTGGGGGTGCGGCGAGAACGCTCGGCCGCACGACGGTCGTCGGTGTTCGCGGAGGGCTGGAGTACATCGACGCCGACTTCCGCATCGCCGACTCGGACACGGCGCAGAAGCGAGCGTACTACACGGCCGCGGCGCAGCTCTGGCGCGATACCTTCGATCGCAGCTTCTTCCCGACGCGCGGCATCTCACTCCGGCTTCGCAGCGAGGTGGGCAACAACCGACTGGGCGGGCGCAATAGCTTCACCCAGCACGTGGGAGACGTCGAGCAGATTCTCCCGCTTCCGTGGTCGTCCGTCCTTCGCCTGCGGGCCCTCGCCGGCGTGGCTCGCGGCGCCGATCTTCCGGTGCATCGTGTGTTCTTCCTCGGCGGCACCATCCCCTCACCGGCATTTCCGGAGACTCAACCCATCTTCTGGGGACTCAAGCCGAACGAACGAAGCGGCCGCGCAGTGCAGGTCATCCGCGCGTCGGTGCAGAAGGAGATCGCGAACGAGGTGTACGGCACCGTCGGCGTCAACGTCGGCAACGCGCTTCCCCGGTGGCGAATCCGCTCGTCGGACTACATCGCGGGCTGGGGCGCTTCGTTAGGGATGGCGACCCCGATCGGGCCGGTCGAGCTCACCGCGAGTGGGCGGCGGCTCGACGATTGGCCGCGTCTCAGCGTCAGCCTCGGCCCCCTATTCTGATCGGACGAGCGCGGCGTCCTGGAGCGCGCGAGCGAACCGGATCTCATCCGCCCACGGCCCGTTGTAGCGCTCGCCATTAATGAAGAACGTCGGCGTGCCGTTGACGCCGCTGCGCACGCCACTCCGAAAATCCTCACGCACGCGCTTGGCGTACGTCTTGTTCGCGAGGTCGTCGGCAACGCGGTCGGGATCGACGCCGACCTCCTCCGCATAGCGGATGAGGTCGAGATCCTCGAGCGCATCCTGATGCTCGAAGATCATATGGTGCATCTCCCAGAACTTCCCCTGCGCGGCCGCCGACTCGGCGGCTTCCGCCGCATGCTGCGCGTGAGGGTGACTTTCCTTCAGAGGAAAGTTGCGAAAGACGAACCGCAGCTGGTCGCCGAGCTTTCGCTGAATGGCCTTCACGATGGGGTGGGCCATTCCGCAGTACGGGCACTCGTAGTCACCGTACTCGACGAGCGTGATCGGAGCCCCATCGGGTCCGGCCGTGTGATCGTGCTCGCTGACGGGCGGATTGAGGCTGCTCATGGGCGCGCTTCCGGCGCGGTATCGCGCGGGGCATCGACGCGCGGCTGCCCGTCGCGACGGGGCAGCGCCTCCAACGCCCTGAAGATGCCGTCGGCGCCAGGGTTCACTGCCGGTGGCGAGAGGTGGCTCCAGCGGATGACGCCCTCGGCATCGAGCACGAACAGTGCGCGCTCGCTGACGCCCTCATCCGCCCGATAGGCACCATACGCGCGGGAGACGGCGCCCTTGGGCTCGAAGTCGCTGAGCAACGGGAACCGAAGCTTCCGATCCCTGGCGAACGCGGCGTGGCACCAGACGCCGTCGACGGAGATGCCGACGACCTGCGCGCCCAGCTCGTCGAATTCTTCATGCATTTCGTTGTAGAGCGCCATCTGGTCCCCGCACACGGGACTCCAATCCGCGGGATAGAACGCGAGGACGACCGGCTTCCCGCGAAGGTCGCTCAGCCGAACGAATTTGTCGGGAGCGGACTTCAGCGCGAAATCGGGCGCGGAGGTTCCGGCGGCGAGTATCTGTCCTTCGGGCATCGTATGTCTCCTCTTCACTGCCAGGGCGGATTAACGAGGCATGGAACCGCGGATGGCCCGCAGGAGCTGCGACAGCAACTACTTCAGGGGCCTTTTTTTACCGCAGAGGACGCAGAGGTACGCAGAGGAACTTCAACTGCCAACGCCTTTGGAAAAGCTCCCGTAGTCGAAGCTCCCTCTGCGCCCTCCGCGTCCTCTGCGGTAAAAAAACAAAGATCTTCCTCCGGTCCAGCACTTTACTAGGCGTAAGAACCCAACGATGAAGCCCGCACGGATCGTTCCTCGCGGCGATCCTTACCATGAGGCCTCGATGACGAGACCTCGGCTGCGCGGGTCCTCCATAGAACGCGGCAGGAACGTAGCCCGCCTCCAAGGACCCCATGACTCCGCGCAAGGCCCTCGGCCTCGGCACCCTCGTTGTCGGGACGCTCGACATTCTCGACGCCCTCATCTTCTTCGGCCTCCGCGGGGTCCGGCCCATCCGCATCTTCCAGGCAATCGCCGCCGGTCTGCTTGGGCGGAGCTCGTTCGAGGGAGGCCTCGCGACCGCGCTGCTTGGAGGGGTGCTCCACTACTTCATTGCGTTCTCGATCGTGGGCGTGTATTTCCTCGCCAGCCGTCGCGCACCGGTGCTGACGCGGCATGCCGTCGCGCTGGGGATGCTCTATGGCATCGTCGTGTATTTCGTCATGAGCTACGTCGTGATTCCTTTGTCGGCCGCTAATCAGGGACCGTTCTCGCTCCCAGTGTTCGTGAACGGAATTCTGATTCACGCCCTTGGCGTGGGACTCCCCGCGGCGCTCTTCGCGCAGGCGGCGCGACGAGCCGACGCTGGATGAAAGAGCAGAAGGAGCTCCCCGCGCGCGCGTTCAAGTCTCAGAAGGACTGGGAGGCCTGGCTCGAGCGCAACCACGACACGCCGGGTGTCTGGATCAAGCTCTCCAAGAAGGGCTCGGGAATTCCGTCCGTCTCGTATCAGGAAGCGGTCGACTCCGCACTCTGTTACGGCTGGATCGACGGTCAGGCGAGATCGCTGGACGACGTCTGCTACCTGCAGCGGTTCACTCCCCGCACGTCCACGAGCAACTGGTCGAAGATCAACCGCGAGAAGGCCGAGGCGTTCCTGGCCGACGGCCGGATGCGGGCCTCAGGGCTTCGGGCGATCGAAGTGGCCAAGGCGAACGGCCGATGGGAGAAAGCATACGAGGGCCAGCGGGAGATGGCGGTCCCCGAGGACTTCGAAAAGGCCCTGAAGAAGCATCCGAAAGCGCAAAAGTTCTTCGGCACGCTCGACAGCAAGAGCCGCTACGCCGTGCTGTACCGCATTCAGGATGCCCGGAAACCTGAGACGCGTGCACGACGTATCGAGAGCTTCATTGCCATGCTCGCCGAGGGCAAGAAGATCTCCTAGCAGGTGATTGGGCTGCGCGCGGAGACTTCCTGGCCCAGGAATAATCCGCTGAATCCGCGAAATCCGCGTCCTAACTTTGAACCTGGATGCCGGCCGGGCTACGAGCTGCGAACTGCAGCTCGCAGCTCGCAGTTTCATTTACTCAAGCGCCTCAATGAAACGTACGCTCATCGTCGTCGTCCTCGGCGTCGCCTGCGTGCCCGCCGAACCGCGGGCATTGCATCCCAACACGTTCGCGTTTGCGGTCTTCGGTGACGGACCCTATCGCCGTCCCGAGCAAGGCGCCTTCGAGCGTCTGATCGATGATGTCAACCGCACCGAGGTCGAGTGGTTCCTCCACGTGGGCGATATTCTCTCCGGGGGCTGCTCGAACGAGAAGCTCGATGCAATGCTTCAACAGCTGAACACGATCCGCCACCCGGTGATCTACACGCCCGGCGACAACGAGTGGACCGATTGTCGGGGGCGGTATCGACCGCTCGAGCGCCTCGAGCGCATCCGCGAGACGTACTTCAAGGATCCCACGAGGAGCATCGCCGGTGCGGCGATGGCGGTCGAGTCGCAGAGCGCGAATCCCGCGTGGAAGGAGTTCGTCGAGAACGTGCGCTGGCGCCGCGGAGGCTTTCTCTTCGTGACGACGCACATCGTGGGCTCGTTCAACGGAACCCGTCGCTTCGAGGGTCGCAGCGCCGCTGACGACAGCGCCGTCGTCAGACGCACCGCGGCCGCGCTCGCCTGGATCGACTCCGCGTTCGCGATCGCGGAGAGGGATTCACTGTCAGGCGTCGTGATCGCCCTGCACGCCAATCCGCGCTTTCACCGCCGCGACAGCACCGCGTTCCGGTCCTTTGTGACGAGAGTGGCGGAGCACACAGCCGAGTTTCGCGGTGAGGTGCTGGCCATTCACGGCGATACGCACGAATACACCGTGGATCACCCGCTGGCGCGCCTAGGCACGACCGTGCCGCTCGCGAACTTCACCCGTCTCGAGACGTTCGGCTCCCCGGACATTGGATGGGTGCGCGTGGTGGTGGATTCGGTGGCCGGGAAGTTCGTGGAATTCGAGGCTCGGCGTATACGGTAAGGGCTCGAACCGCATCACCACAGAGGCACAGAGGCACAGAGAACGGCCACCCGCAAAAGGGCCTTTTGCGGGTGGCCGTTCTCTGTGCCTCTGTGCCTCTGTGGTGATGCGTTCGTCGCTACGGGGCCTGCACTCTCGTGAACTCGAACTCCTTGGGCGGCTCCACCCCTAACAAGTGCCTGACGAAGTAATCCCAACGCCGCCGCATCATGTACGGCTCGTTCCCGAACCCGTGGCGGCGGTTCGGGAATGGGATCACATCGAAATCCTTGTTGTGGCGAATGAGCTCATTGACGAGCACCAGTGAGTTGTTCGGCGGGACGTTGTCATCCATCGTGCCCCACGCGATCAGAAGCTTGCCCTTGAGGTTCTGCGCCAGGAGCTGGTTGGCCTGGTTGTCGTAGTTCGTCGTCCCGTTTGGACGACGCTCGAGGAGGCCCTGCCACTTCTCGCCCCAATCGTCCTCGTAGATGCGGTTGTCGTGGTTGCCCGCCTGCGACACGGCGACCTTGAAGAAATCGGGATAGCGCAGGATCGCGTCAGCCGACGAGTACCCACCACCGGAGTGGCCGTAGATCCCGACGCGATCGATATCGATCCAGCGATGACGCTGCGCCAGCTGCCGCACGCCGGTCACCTGATCGGGGAGGCCGTTGTCTCCCATGTTGCCGTAGTATGCGTCGTGAAACGACTTCGTGCGTCCCGGCAACCCCATTCCGTCGAGCTGAATGACGATGAAGCCGAGCTCGGCCAGCGAGCGTGTGTCTCCGCGTAGGGCGTGGAAGCTGCGACTGCCGACGCTCCCACCCTGCGGGCCCGGATAGTGGTGGACGATGATCGGGTAGCGTCGGGTCGAATCGAAGCTGCTCGGCCGGTACATCAGGCCGTACAGGTCGGTCGTTCCGTCCCGCGCTTTCACCGTGAAGGGGATTGGCGGCGTCCAGCCAGTGGCGACGAGCCGCGAGATGTCCGTCTTCTCGAGCTCGACCACGATGCGCCCGTTCGCGTCGCGCAGCACCGACGTCGCGGGCACGTCGGGACGTGACCAGGTGTCGACGAAGTGTGCGCCCGAGGGGGACAGCGTCACATCGTGATCGGCGTCCTCGGGCGTGAGCAGCCGAGCGTTGCGTCCGTCGAATCCCACGCGATAGACATGACGGAAATACGGATCGCGACCGCGCTCTCGCCCCACGCCGACAAACAGAATCGTGCGCGCCTTCTCGTCGACGCGCAGCACCTCGGAGACGTTCCCTTCCCCCGACGTGATTCGGTTCTTCAGTCGTCCATTCGTCAGGTCGTACAAGTAGAGATGTCCCCAGTCGTCGCGCTCCGAGAACCACAGCACCTCGTTCGACGACCAGGAGACGTACCAGTTCTCACGGTCGCTCCCCGACTCGAAGTACGTCGCGACGCGCTCCTCGAGGACATCGCGCACCACACCGGAGCTCGCGTCGGCAACGCGCAGCTGCGCGACCTTGTGGTCGCGCGACGACGACACGAAGGCGAGACGCAATCCGTCGGGGCTCCACTGCGCGTCGGCCAGCCGCGCGCCGTCGCACACGATGTGGTCGCAGACGGTCGAGCGGTGGAAGTCGGGGGGCATCTGGAGCCTGACGAGTCGCCCCGCATCGATGTCAATGATGACCCGATGGATCATCGAGACCACGCTGTCCCCGGGCAGCGGATACTTCCAGGCATCGAGGCGGGGGTGCCCCACGGCGGTGCTGACGAGATACATCTCGCCCACGCGCCGGTCGTCCTGCTGGAACGTCGCGATACGCCTCGAATCGGGGGACCAGAGGAGGATCGCGCGGTCGCTGCGGATCCAGCCGGCGTTGTCGGTCGCGTACCCGAAGTCCTTCACGCCATCAGTCGTGAGCTGCCGCTCCTGACCAGTCGTTAGGTCGCGCAGCCACAGGTTCCAGTCGCGAATGAACGCAGCGCGCTTGCCGTCAGGCGATACGTGTGCGTTGCGCGGGACGTCGCCGCTCGGCGGCATGAGCGTGGCCGAGTCGAGGGTGGCGGTGCGGGTGCGTCTGGATGGGTCGACCACGATGAACTGACGGCCGCTCTCTGTGGTTCGGCGATACCAGAACCGGCCGTCGGGCAGCCACGTCGCGCGCACCGCGCCACCGGTGATCAGCGGGATGATGTTGCGCGTGAGGTAGCGCTCCGCGCGCGCGTAGTCGGCGGCGGTGAGAGTGCGTTGGGGTTCTTGTGCGAGGAGCGGGCCGCTGGCGCAGAGCGCGAGGGCGAGCGACGAGAGGCGCATGGGGAGTGGGATTAGGAGTCTGAGCCCCGATTATGCGCCCGCACGGCAAAGGTTGTCGAGGTCGTCCCGGATGTCGAGGCGATCAAGGTGACTTCCCCTCGATCACCTCGACATCCTCGACTACGTCAGCCCTTCACGTCGATCGCCTTCCGCACGCGCGCCCGAATCGCGCGAAGCTCCTGCTCTTGCTCGCGGTTCGATTGCAGGATGTCGCCGAAGAGGGCGCCCGCCGGGCCGTCATCGATGGTGACGGGCTGCGCCGAGAACCGCTTGCCGCCGAGGTGGCGCTCGGGATCGAGGCGCACGGGATGGCGGAGGACGACGTTCTCATCCCCGTACTGCACGCGCACGGCGACGAAGCGTTTCCCCGGCTGCTCCATGAAGCTGAAGCAGACGCCGTCGGCACCCTTGGGCCATGGCTTCGCTACGTGGCGGTCGCCATCGTCGCCTTCATACTCGCTTCCGTGCGAGCGTAGCGTGCCGAAGTTCCGCTCGTAGCCGCCCTCGTATCGAATGACGTGCTGCATAACTCCTCCCTTCGTGGAGAACCTACCGCTCGACGAGCTCCGCGGTGACCGATTCCGCTCCCTCGTAATACGCACGGATGGCAACCCGAACGACGGCATCGCGGAGCTCGGATCGCGCGCGCTCGCGCAGGGCGCTCACTGGCAGCGCGCTCACCGCATTCTTGAGGTCGACAATCAGGGCCTCGATCGGCACCTGGCGCTGGCGCGCCGACTCGGCCATCCGCGCGACGCACAGTTGCAGCTCACGCACGTCGTACGACTGGATGGTGCGCTGGATTTCCTGGAAGCACTCCGTCAATGTGCGACCTCCCATGGAGGGGGCGCTCTGTGTCCGGAGGCAGGTCGTCAGGCGACCTCTGGCAGGAGCAAGCGGTGTGGGGCCTCGGCGGTCCGTGTGTCGACGCCGCCGTATAAGCTTCTCAAATATGCCTCTCGGAGAGGTGAGAGTCAACGAACTGGAACGAGGAACGAGGGAGGAGGAAGTGGCCGTTCGAGTTCGGTGCGCCAGAGCGTCCACGCCACGGGGACAACGCTAGTCGGCAGCAATGACCGTCCTGCTGCGGCTATCCGCGGTTAATCGCCCAGCGCGGTGCACTCAGTGATTCGGACGCAGTTCACTGAGTTCCAGTCGTTCCTGTCATTGCCACTTCCCTGCCTCCGCGCGCATCTTGATCTTCTCCTTACCTCATTGATCATGCGTCTCCTCTTCACGCTCGCCCTTGTGCTTTCGGGGCTCGCGCCGATGGCCGCCCAGGACGCTCCCGCCTCGGGCTCGTTCGAATTTTCCATCAGAAACATCATGCGCGGTCCGGAGCTCGTCGGCCGACCGCCGCAGGATGTTCGGTGGTCGCCCGATAGCCGATGGATCTACTTCCGCTGGCTCGAGCCGGGGACGTCGTGGCGCGAGGATCTCAAGCCATTTCGCGTGCGCGCGACCGCGGGCGCAAAGCCGGAGCGGCTCAGCCCGGCGCAGATGGATTCCCTGGGGCCGCTCGTCGCCAACGGCGACCTCTCGCGCGACCGGCTGCTGCGCGCGGTGGAGCACGATGGCGATCTCTACGTCATCGACATGCGTCGCTCCTCGGCGCGCCGCCTCACCGACACGCGCGATCGTGAATCATCGCCGCGCTTCGATGCCACCGGGCAGCGTGTGTTCTTCCTGCGCAACGACAACGCGTTCGCCATCGACCTGGTGGACGGCATCGTCCGTCAGCTCACCGACATCCGCACCGGGACGCCGCCGCGTGACTCGACACCGCGCGGAATGCGCGGCGCGCTGCAGCGCGAGCAGAGCGCGCTCTTCGACGTCATCCGCGATCAGCTCCGGCGCGACAGCATCGAGAAGGCCGAGCGCGAGCGTCGCGACTCGCTGCGCACCAAGCCGTTCTGGCTGAAGCGCGGCGAGCGCATCGCCACGATCAGCATCTCGCCCAACGGGCGCGCGCTCCTGCTGGTGACGGCGATTCGCGGCCCCGACAGCGCGCGGCAGACCGTCGTGCCGCAATTCGTCACCCGCACGGGGTACACCGACGAGCTTCGCGTTCGGACGAAGGTCGGTGACACCCAGGACTCTGGACGCGTCGCGTTCGTCTCGCTCCCCTCGGGCGATGTGAAGTGGCTGCGCATCGTGTCCGATGACACGACACGCGTCGCGGCACAGGTCGCCGTCCGCGGCTGGAACGACGCCGGTACCTCGGCGCTCGTCTCGGCCGTGACCAACGACTGGAAGACACGCTACCTCCACACGGTGAGCGTGGCCGATGGCGCGCTCAAGACAGTCGACGTGCTGCGCGACAGCGCCTGGATCGGTGGTCCATGCGGAAACTGCGCGGGTTGGGTCGACGATCAACGCGTCTGGTTCATCTCCGAAGCGGACGGCTACGCCCACCTCTATACACTCGGGGCCAACGGTCAGGGGCGACGCCAGCTCACGAGCGGGAAGTGGGAGGTGGTGGACGCCGAGCTGTCACCCGACAAGCGATGGTTCTGGCTGCATACGAGCGAGGTGTCGCCCTTCGAGCAGCACTTCTATCGCATGCCGACGGCAGGTGGCGCCCGCGAGCGGATCACTCGTGAGGTTGGACAGCACAACGTCACTGTCTCCCCCGATGGCCGCTTGATCGCCGACGTACATTCGAGCGCGAACCGTCCACCCGAGCTCTTCACGGGGAACCTCACGTCGCATGCAACGATCTCGCAGCTGACGACCTCGCCAACCGCGGAATGGCTGTCGCACCGGTGGATCAAGCCCGAGATCGTGATGATCCCCGCATCCGACGGTGTGCCCGTTCCGGCGCGCATCTACCGGCCGGCGGACGTCGGCGCCACACCGAACGGCGCCGCCGCGATCTTCGTGCACGGCGCCGGCTATCTGCACAACGTGCACAACTGGTGGTCGACGTACTATCGCGAGTACATGTTCAACCATTTCCTCGCCTCCCGCGGCTACGTGGTACTGGACATCGATTACCGCGGCTCGGCCGGCTACGGACGCGCCTGGCGCACGGCGATCTATCGTCACATGGGTGGACGCGATCTCCAGGACCACGTCGACGGCGTACGCTATCTGCAGAAAGAGTTCGCCATCGACCCCGAGCGCGTTGGCATCTACGGGGGAAGCTACGGCGGATTCATCACGCTGATGGGCCTCTTCACCGAGCCCGAGTGGTTCGGTGCGGGGGCCGCCCTGCGCGCCGTGACGGACTGGCAGCACTACAACCACCCGTACACCTCGCGCATCCTCAACCTTCCGTACGCCGACACGGTGTCCTACCGCCGCTCGTCACCGATCTACTTCGCCGAGGGGCTGCGCGATCCGCTGCTGATCGCGCATGGAATGGTGGACGTCAACGTGCACTTCCAGGACGTCGTCCGCCTCGCGCAACGGCTGATCGAGCTGCAGAAAACGGAGTGGGAGATGGCGGTCTATCCGGTGGAGGACCACGGCTTCGTACGCCCCGACTCGTGGACCGACGAGTACCGGCGCATCTTCGAGCTGTTCGAGCGCTATCTGCCGGCGCGCGTGGCAGCGCAGGCTGACCTTGTCGATCGCGCTCCGTAGATCGTCGCGCAGGGGTAAGGAACCGCAGAAGACCGCAGAAACGTTATGGGTCGCCGGTAGCGCACTGGCAGTTCGTTGCGGCCATCTGCGGTTCCTTGACTCGTGGCGCATGGGAACTCATGAGGGAGATCAGCAATGATCCGCGCACTCTACCTCGCTCTCTTCTTCGCCTCACCGACGCTCGCTCAGCAGCCTAGCGCGCCCAACTGGCAGCAGGTCGAGGCGGAGACGATGCAGCACTTCCAGGCGCTGTTGCGCATGGATACCTCCGACCCGCCGGGGACCGAGCGCGAGGCGGCCGAGTATCTCAAGCAGGTCCTCGAGAAAGAAGGGATCCCGGTCGAGATGTTTGCCATCGAGCCGCATCGTCCCAATCTCGTGGCACGGCTCAAGGGCAACGGCAGCAAGCGGCCGCTGCTCATCATGGGGCATACCGACGTCGTGAACGTCGATCCCGCGAAGTGGACGCATCCGCCATTCAGCGCGACGCGCGCCGGTGGGTACGTCTACGGACGAGGCGCGGTGGACGACAAGGACAACGTCGCCGCCGGGCTCATGTTGATGCTCATGCTCAAGCGCATGAACGTCCCCCTCGATCGCGACGTCATCTTCCTCGCCGAGGCGGGGGAAGAAGGCACGACGCGCGTCGGCATCCAGCTCATGGCGCGCGAGCACTTCCCCAGAATCGAGGCCGAGTATTGTCTCGCCGAGGGCGGCGGTGTGACGCGGGTGGGGGGAAAGGTCAAGTATGCGTCGGTGCAGACGCTCGAGAAGATCCCACGCGCGATCGAGCTCACCGCGCGCGGGCCGTCAGGGCATGGCTCGGTGCCGCTCCAGGGAAACGCGGTCGTCCGTCTCGCCAATGCCGTCGCGAAGATCGGTGCGTGGAAGGCGCCGGTGCGACTGAACGAGATCACACGCGCGTACTTTCAGCGACTGGCGGCGATTTCCCCGCCTGACGATGCGGCGCGCTACCTCGCGGTGATCGGTTCCGATCTGGCGAAGGTGAGGGCGGCCGACGAGTACTTCCAGGCCAACGAGCCCCGCCATGCGGCGATGATCCGAACCTCGATCTCGCCGAACATCGTCCAGGGCGGCTATCGCGTGAACGTGATCCCGTCCGAGGCGAAGGCGACCCTCGACGTGCGCATGCTGCCCGGCGAGGATACGGCCGCGTTCATCACGACGGTCAAGAACATCATTGGCGACACCGCGATCGCCGTCGCGTACGCGGCGCGCGATGTACGCCCGACGACCGCCATTGCGCCGCTGACGTCGGAGGCATTCCGCGCGGTCGAGCGGATGGTGACGAAGCACTACCAGGCGGTCACGCTGCCGACGATGAGCACCGGCGCCACCGACATGGCGTACCTGCGCGCGAAGGGCATGCAGTGCTACGGCATCGGCCCGGCAACCGACATCGAAGACGGCCCCAAGGGCTTCGCCGCGCACAGCGACCAGGAGCGCATTCTGGAGTCGGAGCTGCACCGCTTCGTGCGCTTTCAGTGGGACGTTGTGAACGAGATCGCCGGAGCGCGGAGAGTCCCGTGAATCAGAGGTCGTCCAGGGTAGCGAGGTCGTCGAGGTGATCGAGGGAACTGCCTTTCCATCGCATCCTCGACAACCTCCAAGCTCTCACTCGGAGACCGGCCCCATGACAAAGCGAATGAAAGCCTATCTGCCGAGATGGATTCTCGCCGTCATCCTGCCGATCATCATCCTGGTGTGGGGGCTCGTCACCTATCTCACCTTCGGCACTGACTCGCCCAACGAGCAGTTGAGCGTCGCGGGGTGGGCGGTGATGACGGTGATACTGCTGTTGGTCGGCGTGATGCTGTGGCTGATGTCCAGCGGTCGACTGCCCGCGTACATCGTCGAAGTGGAAGACGACGAGCCACCGGGGCGCTAAGAAGGTCTCCCTCCAAGAGTTAAAGCAACGTCATTTTACCGCGGAGGACGCAGAGGACGCGGAGGAAATTCGACTGCGAAAGCTTTTTGCCAAAGTCCTTGCAGTTGCAGTTCCCTCTGCGCCCTCTGCGTCCTCTGCGGTAAAAATGCCGTTGCTCTTTCCTCTGCGGTAAAAAAGCGGTTGCTCTGACGCTTCGCAACGAAAGCTACCGCTCGACAGGCCGCCCCGCTGTCTCCGCGTTAGGCGCCTCCCCGATCGCCTGCCGAGGCCGCGCGGCGAGCGGCATCCCCTCGGCCATCCGCTCCAGGCCGCCCACGACCACCAGCTCGCCCGCCTCGACGCCGCTCAGCACTTCGACCATCCCCTGGGAGCGCGCGCCCAGCTGCACGACACGCCGGCTCGCCTTTCCGTCGGCCACCGCCCACACCACGTTCGCGGTCCGAAGCGGCTGCACCGCATCCTCCGGAATGACCGTCGCATTGGCCCGCGTCGCCGTCGCCAGACGCGCTTCGATGAACATGCCCGGCTTCAACACCCGATCGGAGTTCGGCGCCTGCGCCTTCACCACGATCGTGCGGTTCTCGGGCTGGACTACGGGATCTATGAAATCAACGCGCGCGCGGAACGTGCGACCTGGCTCCGCCGCCACGGTAAACTCGACCGTCTGTCCCGGACGCAGGCGAACCGCGTGACGCTCGGGGACCTCGATGACGGCGCGCTGTGGATCGATCGTCTGCAACGTCAGCAGCCTCGTCGCCGTCGTCACGTAATCGCCCGCGCTCACGAACCGCTGGCCCACGACACCGGCGAACGGCGCTCGCACCGTGGTCCGCGCGATCTGCAGCTCCAGGACGTTCAGCGCCGCATCGGCGCTCCGGGCCGCGGCCTCGGCCCGCTCCAGATCCGCCGGCGACGACGCATTCTGCTCGCGAAGCCGGCGCATGCGCTCGAGCTGTTGCCGCGCGAGGTCACGATCGGCTTTCGCCCGCTCTGCCTGCGCGCGGAGCATCTCGTCGTCGATCTTGATCAGGGGCTCACCCTTCGCCACGTACTGTCCCTCGCGGAACAGAAGCGCGGTCACACGACCCTGCTCGTCAGGCCGCAGCTCCACCGCCTGTACGGCGTCGATGCGACCCGTCGCTCGCACCGCGTCGACGACGGGACGCTGCCTCGCGGTGTCGACATCCACCGGCATGGGCGGCATCGACGCGGGTCCGGCGCCTTCTTCCTGCGCGTTCGCCTCGCCGCCACCGCGGAACTTGATCACGCTCGCCACCAGCCCGATCGCGAGTACGAGACTCGCCGTCACGATGATCGTGCGCCTGCGCGACCAGCGCCGTTCTCCGTCGAACCCCTCTGTGCGTCTCATGGTATTGCTCCTCAGCGGTCCGTGCGTTCAATCGTCGATGCTTCGAAAATGCGTCGTCCCAGCAATGCCTCGATCTGCGCCAGCGCGAGCCGCGTGGAGTACCGCGACTGCACCAGCGCCGCCTCGGCCTCGCTCAGCGCCACCTGTGCTTCCAACAGGTCGAGAATCGTCGTCGCGCCCTCGCGATAGCGCGCGCGCTGCACGCGAAAGTTCTCCGACGACACCGTCACCCCCACCAGCGCCAGCTCGACCCCGGCGCGCGACGTCAGGTACCCGTGATACGCCTGCGCGATGAGCTCGGCGGCGCCACGCTCGCTGTCCTGACGCTGCGCGCGCGCCACCTCTCGCTCTGCCCGAGCGCGCGCGACCGCGAGCTCACGCTGTCCCCCATTCCAGATCGGAAGCGACACGCTGACGGCGAGCTGCGTCCGCCGCGTTGCCGACGGGAACAGCTCGGCGTCGTACGCCCCCGTGATCGCGCCGACGGTGACCGCTGGTAGATACTGCTCGCGCTCCGCCATTACGATCGCGTCCGCTCGCCGTTCCGCGGCCCGCGCGGCTTCCACATCGGGGCCACGCGTCCGCATCTCCGCCACCGCCTGATCGAGCGTCAGCGGGAGCGCAGGCGGTGGGGTCGTGTCGATCGGCGCGGCTTCGGCCGGACCGGACAGACCGATCTGCCGCCCCAGGCGAAGCCGCGATGTCACGAGCGCCGAGTCCCGGCTCAGGAGCGCGAGTCGCGCACGATTCACCTCGAGCAGGAGCTGCAGTGAATCCGGCGCGATCGCTTCACCGGCGAGCACACGAACGCGCGCAATCTCGAACTGTTCCTCTGCGCGACGGAGGCGATCGGTCGCGACGCGCGCCAGCTCGCGATCGGCGAGGACGGAGAAGTACGCCGCATCCGTCTCGAGCGCCGTCCGGAATCGCGCCGCGGTCTCGCTCGCTTCGGCGGCCTCGACCGACGCACGCGCACTCTTGAGTCCCCCGAACTTCCCGGCGCCGACCAGCGTGTAGCTCGCTTCGAGCGTCGCGGCGGTGGCGTTCGGGCTGATCGTGCCCGTTCCGAAGTTGAAGAACGGTTCAGAGAAATGCGTGTAGCTGCCGCCCGCCGTGACACGTGGCGTGAGCACATCCGTCCACGCGGCGCGGCGCTCCCACGACGCTGTGGCGACCTGGCTGCGTGCGGCCACCGCGTTCGGGTCGACCGACGTCGCCCTCCGCCGTGCCTCGGACAGGGTCACGACCGGGACACTCTGATCGACCGTCTGACCCGGTGCTGGTTCAGTGATCAGGACGCCGCCAGCGATCACGAACGCGGCGATCCATGCGTGCGACTTCATCGCGCCTCCATTGAAGCGGCCGCGCCACTCGCGACCGGTCGATATTCGCCACCAACCACACCGCCCGAGCCGTTCGTCGCCGCCACGCGCACGCGGCGGGAACGCAAGCGCTCGAACACCACGTACACCGCGGGAACGAGGAACAGCGTGAGCAGCGTGGACACCACCAGCCCTCCAACGATCGAATAGCCGAGCGGACGCCGGCTTCCCGCGCCGGCACCAAGGCCGAGTGCGATCGGAAGCGCGCCGAAGATCGACGCCACCGACGTCATCAGAATCGGGCGCAAACGGATACGTCCCGCTTCGCGCATGGCCTCGAGCGCCTCATATCCGCGGTCGCGCAGATCCTTGGCGTACGTCACGAGCAGAATCGAGTTCTTCGTGACCAGACCAATGAGCAGGATCATGCCGATCTGGCTGTAGACGTTGAGCGTCGAGCCCGCCAGCCACAGCGCACCTAACGCTCCGGTCACGGCGAGCGGTACCGCCAGCAGCACCGTGAAGGGGTGCACCAGCGACTCGAACTGCGACGCGAGCACCATGAAAACGAAGATCAGCGCGAGCGCGAACGCGAAGTACAGCGCGCCGCTGCTCTCCTCGAACTCCCGTGATTCCCCCGCCAGCTCGACCGTGCTGCCCGGGGGAAGGACTGCCGCCGCGGCGGCGTTCAGCGAGTCGAGCGCCTGGCCTAACGTGAATCCGGGCGCCATGCTTGCCGACAGCGTGAACGACCGCACGCGGTTGAAGTGGTTGAGCTGACGCGGTCCGATGCGCTCCTCCACGCGCGTCACCGCGTCCAGCGGAACGAGCGACCCGTCCTTGCCCCGAACGTGCAAGCCGGTGATGTCGGACGGCGTGGCGCGATCCTCGGGATCGAGACGCAGAATCACGTCGTACAGCTTGTTCTCCGAGGTGAAGCGGCTCACATCGCGCCCACCCAGTAACGTCTGAAGGGTCGTCGCGATGTCCCGCGCCGGCACGCCCAGATCCTCGGCGCGATCGCGATCGAGGCTCACCACGAGCTCCGGCTTCGTCACGCGAAGGTCGGTGTCGACGTTCATCAGCCCGGGAATCGTTCTCGCGCGGTTCACGAGCGAGTCCATTCCCTGCACCAGCGCCTCGAAGTCGCGGTTTTGCACCACGAATTGCACCGGCGGCGAGAAGCCGCCAAAGGCCGGCGGATTGATCGCGAAGGCGAACACGCCCGGCACGCCGAAGAACTGCGGCTGCACCTCGCCGATGATCTCCTGCGCGGAACGGTCGCGCTCGTCCCAATCCTCGAGAATCGGCCCGATGACGCCCGAGCTCGGCGGCCCATCGAAGCCGACGACGGAGAAGTAGGACCGCACGTCCTTCGTCTTCGTGACGATCGACTCGAGCTGCTTCATGTAGCCGTCGGTGTATTCGACGGTCGAGCCTTCCGGAGCGACGACGAAGGTAAAGAAGAAGCCGCGATCGTCAGGCGGGACGAACTCGCGCTCGAGCGCATTGAAGATCAGCACCGCGCTCGCCGTGAGCACCGCGCCGCCGCCGATGACCCACAAGGGGCGCGACAGCGCGCGATCGAGCGTGCGACCGTATCGCGCCGTCACGCCATTCAGCACGCGGCCGACGACGTGGTGGAAGCGGGACTCGCGCGCCGACACGCGAAGGAACTTCGCCGACAGCATCGGCGTGAGCGTGAGCGCGACGAGCCCCGAAATGAGCACCGATCCGCCGACGGCGACACCAAACTCGTTGAAGAGCCGTCCCGTTGCACCCGTGAGAAAGAGCAGCGGCGAGAACACGGCGAGGAGCGCGATGGTCGTCGCGATGACGGCGGTCGTGATCTCCTTCGTGCCGTCGATCGCCGCCTTCTCGGGATCCTTCTTCAGCTCTTCCTGGTGTCGATACGCGTTCTCGAGCACGATGATCGCGTCGTCCACCACGATACCGATCGCGAGGATGAGCCCGAGCAGCGTGAAGGTGTTCACCGAGAAGCCGAGCGCGCCGAGGATCGCGAAGGTCGCGATGATCGAGACCGGGATGGCGAGCGCGGGGATGATCGTGGCGCGCAGCGATGCCAGGAACAGGAAGATGATGAGAATGACGAGCCCGGCCGTGATGAGCAGCGTCTCCTGCGCCTCGAGAATCGAGCGCTGGATGAACGTCGAGCCGTCGAACGCCATGTTGAGCTCGACGCCGGCGGGAAGCGCGGCCTGAACGGACGGCAGCGCCTCGTAGACACCGTTGGCGACGTCGATGACGTTGGCCTTGGACTGCCTGACGACGCCGACGAAGATCGCGGGCTTCTGCGAGTACCGCGTCACCGAGCGCTCGTTCTCCGGGCCCGGCTCCACGCGGGCGACGTCGCCCAGCTTCACGAGCTCCTTGTCGCCACTCGCCACGGTCAAGTCGGCAAACTCGGCGGGCGTCTTCATCTCGCCGAGGTACCGGACCGAGAACTCGCGCCGGTCCGACTCGATGCGCCCGGCGGGGATCTCGACGCTGCGGGTGCGAATCGCGTTCTCGACGTCCTGCGCCGTGAGACCGCGCGCGGCGAGCTCGCTCGGAGAGAGCCACACGCGCATCGCGAACCGACGCTCACCGAAGATCGGAGCGCCCGACACGCCCGGAATCGTCTGGAGCCGCGGTTTGATCTCGCGGTCCGCGATGTCCGACAGCTCCATGAGCGAGTAGCTCTCGGAGGTGAGCGCGAGGAACATGATCGGGAACGCGTCCGCTTCCTGCTTGGCGACCACCGGCTCCTCGATGTCCTCCGGCAGGAAGCCGCGCACCCGCGAAACCTTGTCGCGCACGTCCTGCGCGGCCGCCTCGATCTCGCGATCGAGCGTGAACTCGAGCGTGATCGTGCTGAGCTGCTCCTGGCTCGCGCTGGTCATCGCGCGCAGCCCTTCGACGCTCGAGAGCTCCTCCTCGAGCACGTCGGTGACCGCGGACTCGACGACCTGCGGGCTCGCGCCCGGAAGCACGACGGTTACGGAGACAATCGGCGGGTCGGCGTCGGGGAACTCACGAACGGGCAGACGGCTGTAGCCGATGAGACCGACCAGGACGAGCCCCAGACTCACCATGCTCGCCAGCACTGGCCGGCGTATGAACCTCTCAGCGAATTGCATCAGCGTTCCTCAAAGGGTAGAGCGGGAACCGAACATATACCGAAACAGATGTGGGGCAAGGTGGAGCTGAAGCGCTAAAGGCGCTAAGGGCGCTACGCTCAGCGCCTCCGACAATTCAAGACACCGCCGATTATTCATACCTGCACCAACTTCCTCGACCCCGAGGTTGTTCCGGCCAGTTTTCGAGGCGTTAGAATTGCCGACATTCCATCTCACACCATCTCGTCGAACGACCACCCCCGATTTCGACAGCGCCTTTAGCGCCTTTAGCGCCTCTAGCGCCTCAGCGCCTCTATGACCCCACACCGCGCGCTCGGCACCCAAGGGCTTACCGTTTCCGCGCTTGGGCTCGGATGCATGGGCATGTCCGACTTCTACGCCGGACGTGATGAGGCCGAATCGATCGCGACGCTCGATCGCGCGCTCGACCTCGGCATCGATTTTCTCGACACCGCCGACATGTACGGGCCGTTCACCAACGAGGAGCTGGTCGGCCGCGCGATCGAGGGCCGCCGCGGGCAGGTCACGATCGCGACCAAGTTCGGAAACGTCCGCGCGCCCGACGGCACCAACCTCGGCGTCAACGGCCGGCCCGAATACGTGCGCGCGGCGTGCGAGGCCTCCCTGCGCCGTCTGCGCGTGGACGTCATCGACCTCTACTATCAGCATCGGGTCGACAAGACCGTGCCGATCGAAGAGACCGTCGGCGCAATGGCCGAGCTCATCGGCGAAGGGAAAGTCCGGTATCTCGGCCTCTCGGAGGCGGCGCCGCATACCATCCGCCGCGCTCACGCAGTGCACCCGATCTCGGCGCTTCAGACCGAGTACTCGTTGTGGAGCCGGGATCCAGAGGATGGGCTGCTCGCGACCTGCCGCGCGCTCGGGATCGGCTTCGTCGCCTACAGCCCGCTCGGTCGCGGGTTTCTCACCGGCCGCTTCAAGACCTTCGAGGATCTGCCCGCGGACGATTACCGCCGCATCAATCCCCGATTCCAGGGAGAGAATTTTCAGAGGAACCTCGATCTGGTGCGCCGCATCGAGGAGCTCGCCCGCGAGAAGCGCTGCACGCCATCGCAGCTCGCGCTGGCGTGGCTGCTCGCCCAGGGCGATGACATCGTCCCCATCCCGGGCACGAAGCGCCGCTCGTTCCTCGAAGAGAACGTCGGAGCACTCGACGTCTCTCTGACTCAGGCGGAGCTGCGCGAGATCGATCGGATCGCGCCAAAGGGGGTCGCGGCCGGGCCGAGATACTCCGAGAGGGCAATGCTGACTATCGACGCCTGAGGCAGAGATCAACGTCTGAACGCTGACGTCTGCAGCAGTGGCCCTTTCGCGATCTTGCCCTCGCGGCGTTCCGCACGTAAATGAGCGCATGACGCCAAGGGCGCGCCGACGTTCGGCTTTCTTGCTTTCGCTGGCCATAGCCGTGGCCAGCCCGGGATGTCGACGTGATCCTCCTCCGGTGGAGGAGCTCTACGCCACCCGGATGCTGGGGCTCAGCTACCTCCAGCGAAATCAGCTTCCGGAGGCCGAGGCCGAGTTCAAGAAGCTCACCGATCTCGCGCCCGACGATCCCCTCGGCTACGCCGACCTTGGCCTCACCTATCTGCAGGCCGCCCGATACGAGGAGGCGGAAGACCAGCTCCGTCGTGCCCGCGAGCTCGATCCAGGAAGTGTGGAGGTGCGGCTCGCGCTCGCGCGTTTGTATGCCCTCACGAACCGCCCCTCGGAGGCGCGCGCCGAGCTCGAGCAGCTACGGCGGGACACGACCGCCAGTGCTCGCGTGCTGTACGCGCTCGCCGAGCTCGAGGCACAGCAGGGGGATAGTGTCTCCGCCCGCCGGTATCGCGATCGGCTGCGCGAGGTGCTCGCGATCGAGCCCGCGAATCTCGCCGTTCGACTGAAGCTCATCGATGCATTCGCCAGGCGTGGCGAGACCGATAGTGCCGTTAGGCACCTGGAGGACCTGCGACGCGTGCCACCCGAGCCGCCACCGCAGGCACGATCCGCGCTCGATCGGTCGATTCAGCTGCTGCGCACGGGAGATACGACGGCATCCCGGGCGACCCTCGATCGCTTCCTTCAGATAATGGAAGGTACGGCACCCTTTCAGGCGTCCCTGGATGGCGTGAGGTCGATCGAGGGGCCGATTCCCGGCCGCATCATTCTCAACTTCGCTCCCAAATCCTTCGTCACGGTGCATGGAGTCCGCGAGCAAGCGGCGGTTGGCCTGGCGAAATTTACCGACGCGACCGACGAAGCCGGCTTCGTGCGCTCGGCGCGAGACACCGGAAATGTCACGCTCGCCGCCGGCGACGTGGATGGCGATGGAGTCGATGAGCTCTTGCTCTCCGGCCGTCTCTACCGCGTGCAGGGCGGCTTCGTTCGAGACGTCACCGAGGCATCGAACATCGTGCTGCCGCAGGGCGCCGTGTACGCGACCTTCGCGGACTATGACAACGATGGCTGGCTGGATCTCTTCGTCATTGGCGCCGCTGGCAGCGGCCATCTCCTTCGCAACCGCGGTGACGGGACGTTCGTGGATGCGACGACGCAGGCCCGCGTCGCCGACACCCGTGGATCCCGCAAGGCGCTCTTCGTCGACCTCGATCACGATGGCGATCTGGACCTTCTACTCGTCGGCGGCGCCGCTCGCACCGTGTACCGCAACAACCTCGACGGAACGTTCACCGAGGCGACCGCCGCGTTCGGTCTCGGGGGCGGCGGCGCCCGCGACGCCGTGTTCGCCGACGTCGACGGCGATGGCCGAGTGGACGTCTTTTTCACGAACGATCGCGGCCGCGATGTCCTGATGCATAACGGGGGCGCGCAGCGCTTCAGCGACGTGACCGCGGCGAGCGGACTGACCGGCGCTGGGGGCTCTGGCCCGGCAGCCATCGGCGACTACGACAACGACGGCTTCCTCGACCTCTTCGTCGCCATGACCGATGGCACGGAGCCGGTACTCTGGCGCAACAACGGCGACGGCACGTTCACGCGCGATCGCCGCTCGAGTGGTGCGATGCAGGCGCTGCGCTCCACCGCGGCATCGGCGGCGACATTCATCGACCACGACAACGATGGCTGGCTCGATCTCGTCGTCGGTGGTGTGTCGACAAGCGCACCCGGGTCGTCCGGCATCCACTTTCTTCGCAATGACGGCACGGGACGGCTGGCCGACCGATCGACGATCGTTCCCGAGCAGGTGCGCGCCGCGGGCGCGCGGGCACTGGTGGTGTCCGAGGTCGATGACGATGGCGATGAAGACGTCGTGCTGATCGATGGAACGGGCGCGCCGCGACTGCTGCGCAACGACCTCGGCAACAGCAATCTCGCCGTGAACGTCGAGCTCAAGGGATTGCGTACGGGCAGCGGCAAGAACAACACGTTCGGCATCGGCGCGCGCCTGGAGCTGCGAGCCGGAGCGATCTATCAGACGCGCGTCGTGACCGGTCGCGTCACCCACTTTGGCCTCGGCCCACATCTCAAGGCGGATGTGCTTCGGGTGGAATGGCCTAACGGCGTTCCCCAGACGGTCTACCTCCCGGGCACGGACCAGGATGTCGTCGAGCGGGAGCTGCTCAAGGGATCGTGTGCCTTCGTCTACACCTGGGATGGCAAGCGCTTCCGTTTCGTCACCGATGCCATGTGGCGCAGCGCGCTGGGCATGCCGCTCGGACTCATGGGCAGCACCAGCGCCTTCGCTCCCGCGGGCGCATCGCAGGAGTTCGTGCGCATCTCGGGCGATGCGCTCCAACCCCGCGACGGACGCTACGTCCTCCAGCTCACCGAGGAGCTGTGGGAGACCGCGTACGCCGATGAGGTGAGGCTCGTCGCCGTCGATCATCCAGATTCGGTGGATGTATTCGTGGACGAACGCTTCGTCCCTCCCGGACCGGTCTCGCTCCGCCTCTTCCAGATCTCGCGGCGCATGGCGCCGCGCTCGGCGATCGACGAGCGCGGGAATGACGTGCTTCCGGCGCTGCGCGAAGCCGACGACGTGTACGTCTCGGACCTGACGCCGATGCGGTATCAAGGAGTCGTCGAGCCGCACCACGTCGTCCTGGATCTTGGGCCGGAGGCCGGCCGCCCCGGCACCTATCTCTTCCTGCGCGGCTGGATTTATCCGACGGACGCCAGCATCAACGTCGCGCTGTCACAGCAATCGACGATCGCACTCGCACCTCCTTCTCTCGAGGTGCGCGACGCGAATGGTGACTGGCGCGGCGTGGCGGATATCGGATTTCCGTCCGGCAAGGACAAGACGATCGTCGTCGACCTGAGCGGGAAATTCCCGACGGCGGATCGGCACGTGCGCATTCGCACGAACATGCAGATCTACTGGGATCACGCGTTCGTCGCTCGTGACCTGAAGAGCGGCCCGGCGAAGATCACGACGCTCGCGCCGACGTCGGCCGACCTTCACGCGCGTGGGTTCTCACGCATGTATCGAAAGGGCGGCCGATACGGACCTTACTGGTTCGACTACGATGCCGTGTCGAAGGACTCCCCTTGGCGACCGATCGAAGGCGCGTTCACGCGCTTCGGCGACGTGCTGCCGCTCCTTCGCGCTGGCGACGACATGTACGCGATCATGGGGCCGGGCGACGAGGTCACCATTCAGTTCGACGCCAGCTCAGCTGCGTCGTTACCACAGGGGTGGAAGCGTGACTTTCTGCTCTACACCGACGGCTGGATCAAGGACTCCGATCTGAATACGGCCTTCGGCACGACGGTGCATCCACTGCCATTCCATGGAGCGCGGGCCTACCCGTATGCGCCCGGCGATGCGTACCCGACTGGCGCGGAGCATCGGAGGTATATGACGGAGTACAATACGAGGTTGGTGAGGCGCTGAAGGCGCTGGAGGCGCTGGAGGCGCTGGAGGCGCTGGAGGCGCTGAGGGCGCTGAGGGCGCTGAGGGCGCTGAGGGCCGCCGTTCAGCCCTCTAGCGCCCTTAGCGCCTCTAGCGCCCTTAGCGCCTCTAGCGCCCTTAGCGCC
>DATFFP010000040.1:0-31660 GCA_035249985.1 Gemmatimonadaceae bacterium | reverse complement strand
CACGCGGCGGTGTCGCCGCCGCGCCGCCAGCTCGCCGACACGTCGAGCGCGACGAATGGCGCCACGGGACGCGCGGTCCCCGCCGGTGCATCGAGGAGCAGTGCAATGACGAGTGCAAGCGCCAGCGCGCGGAGCGCGATGAGCGGTGCACGACGCGCGAGCCGCCCGGGCTCGCGCCAGCCGTACAAGATGAGTGCGAGCGCGAGCGCCGCGACCGCCGCCACCACCCATGAACTCATGGGCGGCAATTTACGCGAGCTATGGTGTCGGGGGGACTGTCGAGCCGATGAGGGATGAGGAGCGAGGGGTAAGGAATTCGTGTTCCCAGGGCGCTGGAGTAGCGCTGAGGGCGCTGGAGTAGCGCTGGTGTGTTCAGCGCTGTTCCAGCGCTCTCAGCGCTACTCCAGCGCTCTCCCGCATCTGCGTCCCCCGCCGCAAAAAAAAGGAGCGAGGAATCAGCTTCCTCGCTCCTCGTTCTCGTTCACCCTTCGGACCTAGGGTGCTTCTTCCATGGAGGCAACGTCGACCGGCGTCGGCACGGCCTGGTCGAGCGACGCGACGAGCATCGCACGCTGACCATCGAACTCGGCGCGCTCACGCTTGGGGATCGGATCGCCACCCTTCTGGTTGAGCGCCACGCGAGGGTTGCGGTGCACGCCATTCACCAGCACCTCGAAGTGGAGGTGCGGCGCGGTCGAGAGACCGGTGGAGCCCACATAGGCGACGGTTTGCGCGATCGTCACGCGCGAGCCACGACGCACACTCCTGGCGAAGCCGCGCAGATGACCGTAGCGCGAGACGAACCCATTCCGATGGCGAATCTCGAGTACGTTGCCGTACCCGCCCTTCCGGCCGGCGAACAGCACCACGCCATCGCCAATCGCGCGAACCGGCGTGCCTGACGACGCGGCGTAGTCGATGCCCTGGTGACGCCGCATCGTGCCAAGAATCGGGTGCCGACGCATCCCGAAGCGGCTGGAGATCCGGCGGAATGCCACCGGCGTCCGCAGGAAGGCCGCGCGCAGCGAGCGCCCCGTCTGATCGAAGTACTCCCCTCCGACGCTGGCGCTGGCATAACGAATCGCCTCGACCCCTTCCCCCGAGAGCACGAAGCGCGCGGCGAGGACCTTCCCCACTCGCACCGCTCCGCCTGGCCCGACTGAGCGCTCGAACAGCACGCGGAGCGCATCACCCTCGCGCAGCTCGCGGCTCATGTCGACCCGATACTCGTAGATGTCGGCGATGGTCCACGCGAGCTCGGCGCGCGCGGCCGGCGTCAGCTTGTCACCGGCGCCCCGGTCGATCGCCGCATACAGGTTCGACTGAATGGTCCCGCTCACCACGATCGTGTCCGTCGTCCACGGGAGACGGACTTCCTCGCTCGCCCATCCCTGCGCGGAGCGGCGCACGTGAAGCAGGCGATCGATCGCTAGCTGGAAGATGAGCTCGGACGGAGTCGTGTCGGCGGCGAAGGTACGCACCGTCACCGGCATGCCCGCGCGAGCACGCCTGGAGTCAAACCCGGCGGCGGCCTCGAGTGCTCCGACGATGTCGGCGCCAGGTAATCCAGCGCGCGCCAGCAGTCCGGAGAGCGTCTCACCCCGATCGAGCGTATCCACCTGCTGCGTCCAGGCGGCGACCGTAATCGGCGGTGCGAGCGACAGCGCAACGCCGGGCGCGGGGAGGGAAAGATCGGGGAGACCGTACGCGAGAACGCCGGCGGCAAGCGCCCCGGCAAGACAGACCGTGCCGATTCGCGCGAGAAATGGGTGCTTCAATCCATCTGTCTCCGAATGAAGGTCGGAATCTCCATGTCGCTGAGATCCTGTGCACCGCGACCTTCACCCGGCTGGCCGGGACGCCGCTGGCTGCCATCACTGACGACCGGACGGGGCGCCTGCAACGGTGCCCGCGCGGGACGCTGCGCCGGAAACGGAATCACCGGTGCCCCCTTCGGGGTGATCGGCTCCGGCTGCTGCGCCTGGACGGCACGATCAAATCCCGTAGCGATGACCGTGACGCGCACCTCGCCCTGCATCGCCGGCTCGTGGACGGCACCGAAGATGATCTCCGCGTCATCGCCGACGGCGTCGTGAATGATCTCGTTGATCTGATGCACTTCGCCAAGCGTGAGATCCTGACCCCCGGTGATGTTGACGAGCACACCCGTGGCCCCCGAGATCGAGACGTTGTCGAGCAACGGACTCGAGATCGCCTGCTGGGCCGCCTCCATGGCGCGATTGTCGCCGCGCCCTATGCCCGTACCCATGAGCGCCGCGCCGCCCTGCTGCATCACGGTGCGCACATCGGCGAAGTCGACGTTGACGAGACCCGTCACGTTGATGAGCGCCGAGATGCCCTGAGTCGCATGCAGCAGTACCTCGTCGGCTTTCTTGAGCGCGTCCTGGAACGGGATGCCCTTCCCGACGACAGCGAGCAGCCGCTCGTTGGGCACGACGATGATCGTGTCGACGTGCTTGCGCATCTCGGCGATCCCCATCTCCGCCTGCCGCATCCGTTTCCGGCCTTCGAACAGGAACGGCTTGGTGACGATACCCACCGTCAGCGCGCCTGCCTCACGAGACATCTCGCAAATGATCGGCGCGGCGCCGGTGCCCGTGCCGCCACCCATGCCACAGGTCACGAAGACGAGATCCGCATTCGTTAAGACACGCGCAACCTCGTCACGGTTTTCTTCGATCGCCTGGCGACCGATTTCGGGACGCGCACCCGCCCCCAGTCCGCGCGTGAGCTTCTTGCCGATCTGAATCTTGACGTCGGACTTCGAATTGAGCAGCGCCTGCGCGTCGGTATTCACCGAGATGAACTCGACGCCCTCGAGGTGCTCTTCGATCATGCGGTTGACCGCATTTCCACCGCCGCCACCGACGCCCACCACCTTCATGCGGGCGTTCTGGGAGGCGTTCTCCTCGAACTCGAAGATCATCTGGTGGAGAGCTCCACTAGGCGTAAGACGGGACGTGCTGGAGGCGGGACCTGCAGGGCCGTGATTCCTCGCGGACCCGCTGGCGCGTCCCGCGTACTATCCGAATCAGGCAGGGCCAATATAACGCTTTCGGGCGATGGCCGCACCCTTTCGTAACCGGCAAACCGTTGGCAACTCAGAAGAAGTCCTGCAACCAGTTCCTGACGCGCTGAACCAACTTATCCACACCCGGACTGCTCATTCGGCGCCCCGATGCCGACCCACCTACCCCGATCGCCATCCGGTGCGCCCCGTAGTGGGCGAGTCCCACCACCGTCGCGAACCGCGGCGCCTCCACCGCGTCGACCAGGCCCTTCACGCGCTCGGCCGGCGAGCCCACCCGCACTCCCGCCCCGAACACATCGGTCGCCAGCTCGGCCGCGCCCTGAATTGCCGCCGCCCCCCCGGTGAGCACCACGCCCGCACTCAGGCGGCCGGAGTAGCCGGCGGTCTGGATGTCACGCTGGACGAGATCGAAGACCTCGTCCATGCGCTGGTGGATGATGTGGCTGAGCAGCTCTCGCGGTACTTGCCGGTCCCCCTGCGCGACCGTGCTCGGAAGCACGATCGGCTCGTTCATCTGCCGGGCCAGCGGCTCGTAGGCGCATCCATAACGTTCCTTGAGACGCTCTGCATCCGCCTGCGTCACGCCCAGGCCGTGCACGATGTCGCTCGTCACCATGTTGCCGCCGAATGCGATCGTGCCGAGGTGGCGAATTTTCCCCTCATGAAAGATCGCCAGGTCGGTCGTACCCGCGCCCATCTCGACGAGCGCCACGCCGAGCTCCTTCTCATCCTCGGTGAGCACGGAGAGCGCGCTCGCCAGCGGCTCCACCACCAGCTCGCGCACGCCGTAGCCCGCCTTCTCGACCGAGCGCCGGAGATTCTGCGCCGGCGACGCCCCGATGGTGACGAGGTACATCTCGGTCTCGAGACGCATCCCGATCATTCCCACCGGGTCGCGGATCCCCTTGTTCCGATCGACGTGATATTCCTGCGGGATGGCGTGCAGCAGCTCGCGGTCAGCGGGAATCGCGAGCGCGCGCGCGACCTCGTTCGCGCGCTCGACGTCGGCTCGCGTGATCTCATCACCGTTCACCGCGACCACGCCCGTGCTCGTCATCGCCTGCACGTGCTCACCGGCGATTCCCCCGTACACCCACTCGACTTCCGCGCCCGCCATGCGCTCGGCGTCCTGCATCGCCTTGCGGATGCTCCGCGTCGTTTCCTCGATGTCGGAGACGACGCCTTTGCGCATGCCCGCGGTCTTCGCCTGGCCGACGCCGAGGATCTTGATCGTCGGGTGCTTGGGAAGGTCGCCTTCCACTTCGGCGACGAGCGCCGTGGTCTTGGCAGATCCGATGTCGAGGCCGGCGACGAGACGATCGGGGTTCATTGCACCCTGGCGATGACTTGATCGCGGTAGCGGAGATCGAGCTCCACCGCGCGCGCCTGACGACGGGCGAGATCGGCCTCCACGGGCACGATGTCGCCCAGCCGGTCGACGCTGACGTCATCCATGGCCCGAACGTTGACGGCGCCTAACTCGAGCAGGATCTCCCGGCGACCGACGCGGCGCGCCGCGTTGACGCGCTCGTACAGCTGCGGGGCTCGCTCACGGAGGTCGCCGAGGAGCCGAAGCACCGTCGTGTCCCGGCGCGCGAGCACGGGGAGGTCGACGTTGACACGACTGGGATCGATTGAGAGGGCTCGCCCGGCGGCATCCAGCGGCTCGAGACCGCGCGCCGTGGGCACGAAGGCGACCGGCACGCGCTCAGTGATCGTCACGACAAGCGTGCCCGGCACGCGTCGCGCGATCTCGACGTCGCTCACCTGCGGATGCGTGCGCACTCGCGCAACCAGCTCGTCGGTCTCGTCCCATATGGATCGTGTAGTATCGACTCCGAGCAGCACCACGATGGAATCCGCGCGGACATAACGAGCGCCCACCACCTGCACGTGCCGCAGACGAAAGAACGACATTTCCGCCAGCACTCGCGGACCCCACCAGGGCGTCGTCGCGAGTACTCCCACTCCCACGCCCAGCGCGGCGAGACGCCACCAGCGTCCTCCGCGCCGTTCCCCTTCCTCGCTCACGACTCGAGCCGCGCCAGCAGCTCGGGTCCCGTCTTCGTGATGTCTCCTGCCCCGATCGTCAGCACGACGTCTCCCTTGTGCACGAGGCCGGCCAGCGCCTCCGCCAGCGCGGGGCGGTCCCCGCGCCAGGCGAGTGTGCCGCCCGCGCCCTGCAACGCATGCTCGATGAGATCCGACGTCACGCCCGCGATCGGCTTCTCGCGCGCGGGGTAGATCTCGGTCAGAAACACCGCGTCCGCCGCCGCGAGCGCCCGGCCAAACTCACTCGCGAAGTCGCGCGTACGAGAATACAAGTGCGGTTGGAACGCCGCCAGCACCCGATGGCCGGGAAATGCCGCACGCGCCGCCGCAAGCGTTGCGCGAATCTCGGTCGGGTGATGCGCGTAGTCGTCGATGACCATCACACCCCGCGCCGAGCCGAGGCGCTGGAAGCGGCGCTCGACGCCGGTGAACTCGCTGAGCGCGGCCCCCATCGCATCGATCGAGGCCCCGAGGGCGAGCCCGCTCGCGATCGCGGCGAGCGCGTTGAGCACGTTGTGACGTCCGGGCACGCCGAGCTCGACCTCGCCAAGCTCTTCGCCATCGTACACGACCTCGAACAGCGATCCGCCCGCTTCGGTGCGGACATCCACCGCGCGCAACCGCGCATCGCGCGATGCCAGCCCGTAACGAATCACTTCGGCATCGCTCGGCGTCGGCAGCGTGTTGGCCCCGGCGTCATCGGCGCAGAGTACGATCGTGCGTGCTCCGCGGACGAACTGGGCGAAGGTGGCGCGAATGTCCTCGAGATCCTTGTAGATGTCGAGGTGATCCGCCTCGACGTTGGTGACGACGGCCACCGTCGGCGCCAGCGCGAGAAAGGAGCGGTCGTACTCGTCGGCCTCGACGACGTACAGCATGGTCGAGCCGGGGCGCAGGTTCCCGCCCCACGCGGCGACGCGACCGCCGACCACGCCCGTGGGGTCGACGCCGGCGCCGGTGAGCGCGAGCGTGGTCATCACGGTCGTCGTGGTCTTGCCGTGCGTGCCCGCGATCGCGACGAGCTCACCGCCTGACACCGCTTCACCAAGCGCTTCCGCACGTCTCACCACAGCGAGTCCAAGGGCACGCGCACGCTCCAGCTCCGGATGGTCCTTTGGCATGGCACTCGTGATGACGAGCGCGCGGGCGCCTTCGACGTGGGCTGGGTCGTGCCCCTGCACGACCGGGATCCCGAGCCGCTCGAGATCGGTGGCACCGGCGGTGTTCGCATCGCACCCCGTGACTCGCACGCCGCGCCGCACGAACAGCTCGGCGAGCCCGCTCATCCCTGCGCCGGCGATGCCGACAAAGTGAACGGGGCGCGGATCCGAAGTATCGAGTAGAAGTACGTTGGTCACGTCGTGCGGTGGCTGCACATCCAGTGTTGTAGTCGTGCCGTCGGGCGGATCAGGGCGCGGTAGCCCTTCGTCCTTTTACCGCAGAGGACGCAGAGGACGCTGAGGAACATCAACCCGCCGAATTTCTTTCCAACAGCTTCTTCTTTGAAGTTCCTCTGCGTCCGCTGCGTCCTCTGCGGTAAAAAAACGGCTCGTGAGCTTGAGAGAGGTCTCGCTCTCGACGAAAGACGACGCAAGATACCCGGTCAGCGGCGCGCCGACGAGCTACGCGCGAGGGCAAGCACTCGCTTGGCGATCGTCTCTGCAGCGTCCGGCCGCCCGCGCGCCAACGCGGCCCGCGTCATCGCCTCGAGCCGCGCGGCGTCACCGACCAGCGAACGCACTTCGGCATCGAGACGCTCGACGGTCAGCTCACGCTGGGGCAGCTCCCGCGCGGCACCCGCGCCGACGAGAGCGCGTGCATTCGCCGTTTGGTGGTCTGCGGCGGCGGTCGGCAATGGGACGAGAATGCCTGGAATGCCCCACGCGCAGAGCTCTGCCAGCGTCAGCGCGCCCGCGCGTGTGATCGCGACGTCAGCGGCGGCATACGCGTCGGCAATGGGAGACAGGTAGGGGCGAACGCGCACACGCGATGACTCGAGCGTCGCGTAGTCGTTGAACCCAGACTTCCCCGTCGCCCAGATGACATGCACGCCGTCGGGAAGGCCGCTGGCGATCCACGCGCCTACGACTTCATTGAGCACGCGCGCACCCTGGCTTCCTCCCGTGATGAGCAACACGCGCGCCGATGCGGGAAAATCCCATGCACGCCGCGCGGTGTCGCGCGCGGGTCGTGGCGCCGGCGGCGGCTCGATCGGATTTCCCGTTTCCTCCATCCACGCGCCGCGGCGAGGACGCAGAGAGCGCGCTGCCTCGCCGTAACCGAGGTAGATCTCGCGAGCGACGCGCGCGATGAGGCGGGCGGTGATTCCGGCGAAGGAATTTTGCTCCTGCAGCGCCACGGGGACTCCGTGGGCGGCGCCCCACGCGCAGGTGGCGGCGGCGGCGTATCCCCCGGTGCCAACGATTACAGCCGGGTGCTCGTCGCGCGCCAACGCCCCGATCTCGCGCCATGCGCTGGCGAATCCGACGAGCGTGCGCCAGTTCTGCCAGGGGCGACTGCGGTAGAGCGGATGGAGGTCCAGCAACCGGTGCGGGAATCCGGACGCGGGCAGCACATCCCGCTCGATGCCACGACGCGCCCCCACGAAGTAGGGGCGCGCGCTGGGATCGATCCGTTGCACCGCGCGAGCGATCGCGAGTCCCGGGTAGAGGTGCCCGCCGGTCCCGCCGCCCGCGAACAGAATCCTCATGCGCGCGCGTGCGCGAGCGTCACCGGATCGCTCGCCGTCGCGCCGACGACGCGCTCGTGACGACTGGCGATGTTGACGAGAATTCCCGTGATGAGGAACGAGAGGAGGAGGTTCGAGCGACCATAACTGAAGAACGGCAGCGTCAACCCGGTCGTGGGCAGCAGCCCGATGACCACGCCAATGTGCAGATACGCCGTGATCACCGTCGTGGCGGTGAGCCCGAGCGCGAGGAGCTGCTGGAACTTCGTCCGTGCCATGGCCGCGATGCGAAACCCGAGCACGCCGTAGAGCGTGAAGCCGGCGATGAGCACCAGCAGCCCGAGGAAGCCCCACTCCTCGCCGACGTTGCTCGCGATGAAATCGTTGAAGGGATACGGCAGGAAGCCCGTCTGCTGCCGGCCCTCGCCATACCCGACCCCGAAGAGCCGCCCAGAGCCGACCGCGATGAGCGACTGCCGGAGCTGGTAGTGCGCTTCCGCGGGCGCCGCGCCCGGATCGAGAAAGCTCGTCAGGCGGAGAAGCGCATACTGGACGCGCTCCATCTCGCGCCACAGGATCGGAATCGCGAGCACGCCGAGCACGACGAAGTGCCCAATGCGCACGCCCCCCGCGAACAGGACGATCCCCATGAGCACCGTGAACATCATCGCCATGGACAGATCGGGCTCGAGGATGACCAGCAGATCGAGCACGCCGACGACGAGGAGGAATGGAAGCAGGCCTTTGGTGAGGCGACGCATCTTGTCACCCTTCTTCACCACGAGCATGGCCGTCCAGACGACGACCGCCAGCTTCGCGAGCTCGGAGGGTTGCACCGTGAAGCCCAGCGTGAGCCAGCGGCGCGATCCGTTGAGTCGCGGCGCGATCGCGCCCGTGAACGGCAGAATGAGCACGAGGAGAAGCAGGATGCTGAGGCCCATGAGGGGCCACGCCCACGTGCGCCACTTCTCCGCGTCGAGCTTGGCGGCGACGGCGAAAATGATGCAGCCCGCGAGGGCCCCGATGAGCTGTCGCACGAGATAGTGCGCGCTGGAGTGGCCCTCCTGGATCGCGAGCACGGCGCTCGAGCTGTACAGCACCACCAGCCCGAACGCCACCAGAACGGCCGTCACGAGCACGAGTGCCCGGGCCTCCACGCTCATCCGCCACCGAGTGCGCTCGTGCGCGACCGCAACCGCTCCCATTATTGTCTCCCTCCGACCGCGAGGCGCTTGAACGTCGCGCCGCGCTCCTCGTAATTCTTGAACATGTCGTAGCTCGAGCACGCCGGTGACAACAGCACGACGTCGCCGGGCGTCGCGAGCGCCCGCGCGCGCGCGATCACTTCCTCGAAATCGGATCCCAATCGCTCGAGCGGAACGACGCCGCGAAGGTCCTGCTCGATGATCGGTGCCGCCTCACCATACGCCAGCACCGCTTTGCCGTTCTGTCGCAGCGGCTCGGCCAGCGCCCGGTACGGCTCGCCTTTGTGGCGGCCTCCGAGCAGCAGGATCGTGGGGCGAGTCATTCCCTGAATCGCGACGAGGGTCGAGCTGACGTTCGTGGCCTTGGAGTCATTGATCCACATGACGCCATTCGATTCCCCGGCAATCTCGAGCCGGTGCTTGAGCGCATGGAACGTTCGCAGCCCATCGCCGATCCGCGCGCGCGCTTCCGGCGTCGCGTTTCCCTTGTCGGCGATCATTACGGCGAGCGATGCGGCCAACGCGTTGGCCACGTTGTGATCACCGAACAGGTTCAGCTCTCGGCGCGGGAGTAGCGGCGACTCGCCCACCACCAGCATGTCGTTCTCACGGTCGTAGGTGGCGTCCGCGTGCGACTGCTTGAGCGAAAAATGCTTGTGCGTACCGACCGCCTCACGCGCGAGGTCGACCGCCGCGCGATCGTCCCCGTTCACCACCCACCGGGAGATCGTCTTCGCGTTGCGGAAGAGGAGCTTCTTGTCCGCGTAGTACTCCTCGACGGTCGCGTAGCGGTCGAGATGGTCGGGCGCGAGGTTCGTCAGTACGCCGACCGCCGGCGCAATGCCGGGCGTGTCGTGCAGCTGAAACGACGACAGCTCGAGCGCGATCCACCGCGGAGGCTTGCGCTCCATCGCCACAGCGGCGAGGGGCGTCCCAATGTTGCCGGCATCGATCGCGTCCAGCCCGATCGCCCGCAGCAGGTGTCCGACGAGCGCCGTCGTGGTCGTCTTCCCGTTCGTACCGGTGACGGCGATGACCTTCGCCTCCGGGAGTGCGCGCAGCGCGATCTCGATCTCGCTGACGATCGGCACTCGCGCCTCATGCGCCCGCTCGAGCGCGGTGGCATCAGGCGGCACACCCGGACTGGCGACGACGAGCGAGGCGCGCGAGATGCGCTCGAGGTCGTGCGATCCGACGTCGGCATCGGCGCCTTCGACGCGCAGTGCTTTCGCGCCTTCACGAACACCATCCGACGAACCCGAGTCGGACGCATACACGCGCAGACCCTCGCGCCGCAGCAGGCGAGCCGCGGCGACACCGCTCTTCCCGAGTCCGATGATCGCGATCTCTCCACTCCGCCACTTCTCCGGCAGCGTGATCATCGCAGCTTCAGCGTGCTGAGGGCAATGAATGCGCAAAAGATGCCGAGAATCCAGAATCGCACGACCACCTGTGTCTCCGGCCATCCCAGCATCTCGAAGTGATGGTGGAGCGGCGCTCGGCGAAAGACGCGGTGCTGCCGTGCGTATTCCACCCCGTGCCGGCGCTTTCGATACTTGAACACGGACCGCTGCAGAATCACCGACAGCGTCTCGGCCACGAACACCCCGCCGATCAACAGCAGCAGAAACTCGGACTTGAGGAGAATCGCGACGGCGCCTAACGCCCCGCCCAGGGCGAGCGCGCCCGTGTCTCCCATGAAGACCTGGGCGGGCTTGGCGTTGTACCAGAGAAACCCGACGCATGCGCCGAAGATGGCGACGCAGAACACGGTGAGCTCACCGGCCCCGCGGAGGTAATAGATCCCGAGGTACTGGCTGGCATCGATTCGGCCAATGAGATAGGCGAAGAGCGCGAACGTCCCGGCCGCGATCGCGACGAGGCCGGAGGCGAGCCCGTCGAGCCCGTCGGTGAGATTCACGGCGTTGCTCGTGCCGGTGAGGATGAACGCCACGAACGGCACATACATCCACGCGAACCACGGGACAATCAGGATGTACTTGTAAAACGGGAGCGTCGTCGACGCCCCGGGAAGCGTCGACAGCGGAAACCGCCAGAGGATCACGCCAAGAATGATACCGAGGGTGAGCTGCCCAATGAGCTTGTAGCGCTCGACGAGCCCCTCGTTCTTCTTCCCTTCCCGCTTCTGCTTGAGCTTGAGGTAATCGTCGAGAAAGCCGATCCCGCCCATCCACGCGGTGACGAAGAGCGCCAGCCACACATAGCGGTTGGTCAGGCGCGCCCAAAGGAGCGTCGGCACGATGGTCGAGAGGAGGATGATCAATCCGCCCATCGTAGGCGTGCTCTTCTTCTCCTGGTGCGAATCGGGAGTGCCCTCGCGGATCACCTGATGGATCTGCATCCCGCGCAGCCGGCGAATGATCGGCGGTCCGACGAGAAACGCCATCACGATCGCCGTCACCACCGCGCCCGCCGCGCGGAACGTGATGTAATTGAAGAGGCGCAGCGCGCCCCAGTACTCGGTGAGCGGGGTGAGGAGGTGGTAGAGCACTAACCGTTGGCCCAGGCAGTGAGATGAGGGACGAGTCGTTCGAGCCGCACGCCCCGCGACGCCTTGAGGAGAATCACCGCATCGCGTGAGAGTCGTGGCGCCAGCGACTGCCACAGCTCATCGATGTCCGGCGCGGCCACCACCCGCGCATCGTCCCGTCCCGCGCGACGCAACGCGTCGCCCATCTCCCCCACGCCGGCCACGACTTCGATGGACGACTGAAGGGCCCGATCGGCAATCTCCGCGTGCAGACGGTCGGCGTGGGCGCCCAGCTCGCGCATTCCCCCCAGCACGGCGACGCGCTGGCGTCCGCGCCCCACTGAATCCAGCAGCTCGAGTGCCGCGCGCATCGATCCGGGATTGGCGTTGTAGGCGTCGTTGATCAATGTCGCGCTACCGAGCTTCTCCCAGGCGAGACGCATCGACGGAACTGGCATCGCGGCGATCCCGGCGGCGGCCTGCTCGAGCGACACGCCGCATTCCTGAGCGACGGCGAGCGCGAGCATGGTATTGCGGAGGTTGTGGAAACCACGAAGAGGAGGGCGAACCGTGACGCCCCGCACGGTGAGGCGACCGAGCCCATCCTCCTCGACGGTCCATTCGTCGGCGTGAAGATCGCCGGACTCGAGACCCGCTACGACGAGCCGGCGCGCACGACCTTTCGCCGCTGCCGCGATCTCGGGCTGCGCCGCGGGGACCACCCCGACACCCACGCCGTCGAAGATCGAGACCTTTTCCCGCATCACCCCATCGACGCTCCCGAGCCCCTCGAGATGACCCTCGGCCACCGACGTTACGACGGCGATGTCCGGCTCGGCGATTGCGCGCAGTGTGGCGATCTCGCCGGGGATGCTCATCCCCATCTCGCAGACGGCGATGTCTGCTTCATCGCGTAGCGCGAGCAGCGTGAGGGGGACGCCGATCCGGTTGTTCAAGTTCCCGGACGTCGCGTGCACGTCCAGCGCGGCACCGAGCGCGGCACGGGTAAGATCCTTCGTGCTCGTCTTGCCGTTGGTGCCCGTGATCGCAACGAGCGGCTTCCCCCATGCGCGCCGCCGAAAGCGGGCGAGAGCGCCGAGCGCCACCGTCGTATCGGGGACCACGAAGATCGGGACGCCGAGTCCTCCGGTCCGCTCCGGCCTCGAGACGACGAGCGCGGATGCACCCTTCGCGACCGCATCGGATAGAAAATCATGCGCATCGAATCGCTCACCCGCGAGCGCAACGAACAGATCGCCCGTCGTGATGTTCCGTGTGTCGGTCGACACGCCGCCGAGCGTCGTCGTGCCGCGAGGCCACTGAGTCCGGGCGTGCTGGGCGGGAAACGCGTCCGCCATCGCGGCGGCGACGCGATCGAGCGTCCAGAACGGCGCGGTCACTTCGCCGATCCCGCGAGCTCGCGCACGATCTCGCGCTCATCGAAGGGCAATCGATCCGTCCCGCGAATCTGATACGTTTCGTGCCCCTTCCCCGCCAACAGGATCACGTCCTTGGGTGACGCGCTCGCGAGTGCGCGCGCAATCGCGTCGCGGCGATCCTCGATGCGCTCGTGCCTTTTCTGCATTCCGGTCTCGATTTCGTCGAGAATGCTTTCCGGATCCTCGGTGCGGGGGTTGTCGCTGGTGAGGATGACGTGATCCGCAAGACGCTCGGCGATTCCGCCCATGACGGGTCGCTTGCCGCGATCGCGATCGCCGCCGCACCCGAACACGACGGTGAGCCGACCCTGCACGAACGGACGCACGGCGTGCAAGGCGCGCTCGAGGGCATCCGGCGTGTGTGCGTAGTCGCGCAGCACGGTCGGACGCTCGAGGACGATCTCCAACCGGCCGGGCACCTGGGGAAGCGTGGCGAGGCGCCGAGCGACTTCATCCACCGATACGCCCGTGGCGATGGCCGCTGCCGCGGCGCCCAGGGCGTTCATGACATTGAAGTCGCCGATCAACGGCAGCGTGACCGCCGCGCGCTGAGCCGTGCGCCCAGTCACCTTCGTCGGCTCGACCACGAGCGTCCACGCGCTCCCCCGGGGCGTGTACCGCACGTCATCCGCCCAAACTTCGGCGCCCTGGCCTCGCGAGCCGAAGCGCAGACGCCGCGGCGCCGGTGGCAACGCGCTCCAGGCGACATCGTCGGCATTCACGACCGCGACGCCGTTCGCCGACAGGTGTGAGATGAGGCGCGCCTTGGCGTCGAAATACAGCTCCATGGTCCCATGATAGTCGAGATGATCGCGCGTCAGGTTGGTGAAGACCGCAGTCTCGAAGCGCATGCCTTCGATGCGACGCTGCTCCAGAGAATGGGACGACACCTCCATGGCGACGGTGCGCACGCCCCGAGAGATGAGCTTCCGCAGGACCCGCTGCAGCTCGATGGGTCCGGGCGTCGTGAGCCCGGCACCCCCTTCGAGCGGAGCTCCGGCGCTGCCGACCAGCACGCCGATGGTCCCGATCGATGCGCTCGCGACGCCGGGCTCATCAAGGAGGTGGCGGAGCATTCCGACGGTCGTCGTCTTTCCATTGGTACCAGTAACGGCGATCGCACGAATGCGGCTCGATGGATCGCCGAAAAAAGCGGCGGCGGCGAATGCCGCGGCGCGGCGCCCGTCGCGCACCACGACCGCCGGGAGTGGCGCACGGGCCGCATCTTCAACGATGGCGACGGTAGCGCCACGCTGCTGAGCGTGCGCAAGATAGTCGTGTCCATCGCGCTCCGTGCCGCGCACGGCCACGAACAGGGAGCCCGGGCGCACGGTGCGCGAGTCGTCGACGATGTCCGTCACGGTGGACGGCAGGGTGCCTTCGACGGCCAGGAGCAGCTCGGCACGACGCAGCGCCTCGACGATCGGCGCGAGCGCCGTCGCCTCGACGCCCTCCGCGCCGGCAACCGACATCACCGATCGCTCACGAGTCGGACGAGCGACCCCTCACGAAGCATGGCGCCGGCATTGGGCCACGTCGCGGATGCCGCGCCCGTCGCTACTCCAAGCTGAACGCGAAAGCCCGCGCGATGCAGCGTCCGGACCGCTTCGCGAAGCTGCATACCGCGGACGTTAGGCACGGCGCGGGGGGACTTCCCCTCTGCTCGGAGAGTACCGGCGCGACCGTTGCGTGCGAGAGGCAGGTCGACGACGTGTCGCGGGATCTGCTCTTCGACCACGCGCGCCGCCTCGCCGAGGTCCTCCGCATGCGGGCCTGCCTTCGCGAGCGCCTCCAGGGACTCACGGGACGCGAGCGCGCGTCGATCGAGCGCGGCGTCGCGCGCAGCGATCGCGGCCTCGAGCACGGCACGCGTTACCGGCGCGGCGGTCTGGCCGCCATAGTACGCACCGGTGGGTCGGTCGATCTTGACCAGTACGACGTACTGTGGCTCGTCGGCGGGGAAGAAGCCGACGAATGACGCCGTGTATTCGCTCGCGGCGTACCGGCCGCCGCGTGCCACGCGTGCGGTGCCGGTCTTGCCCGCCACCGAGAAGCTGCCGAGCCCGGCCCCGCCCCCCGTCCCTTCCTCCACCGCTCCGATGAGCATGCTGCGGATCGTCGCGGCGATCTCCGCGCTCATCACGCGACGAACGACGCGACGCTCGTGGCGGAAGCGGACGCCGCCCTCGGGATCGCGAATCTCCCGCACGATCGTCGGCTCGAGCAGCTCGCCGCCGTTCGCGATGGCCGCGTACGCGACGGCCAGCTGGACCGGCGTGACCGCGATCTCGTACCCCATCGCGAGCGACGCAGGCGACATCCGCGTCCAGTCGTCAGGCATCATCAGCGTCCCGCCGGCCTCCGACGGGAACGGCACGCCGGTCGGGGTCCCGAATCCGAGATCGCGCAGCACCTCGTACTGCTCGCGCGGCGCAAGGCGAGACGTGAATTTCGCGATGCCGATGTTGCTCGAGTATCGGATCACGTCCGTGAGTGTCATCGACGCTTCGGCGTGGACGTCGGTGATGGTGCGGCCCTCGAGGGTGTAAACCCCGTTTTCCGTGTCGATGCGTTCGTCAGGGGTGGCACGGCCGGTCGCGAGGAGTGCCGCCGCGAAGAACGGCTTCAGCGTCGAGCCGGGCTCGAAGGGCACACTCAGCGCGGGCACGCCCGAGAACGAGCCGTCGGTGCGATGACTCGCGAGCGCCCGCAGCTCTCCGGTGTGGGGGTCGAGAATGACGACGTCACCACCCGCTGCGCCCATGCGCCCCACGGCATCGCGAAGGGCGCGCTCGGCGATGTCCTGAAGCTCGCGACTCAGGGTCAATACGATTTCATGCCCGTCCACCGGGGCGCGCCCCGACTCACCGGACGAGCTCGCGCGGCGCCCCCGAGCATCGCGCGCGACGAGCAGCGTCCCTTCCTGACCGCGCAGCAGGGAGTCGAGTGCGAGCTCGAGCCCGTCGATCGGTTGATCGTCGGCCCCGACGCGCCCGACTACGCGACGCATCGCTTCCCCATGGGCGTAGACGCGGTCGATCGCGATCTCGGTGTAGACGCCGCGCATGGCGGTCACGTCCGATGCGTCCACCGGGAGGTAGCGTCCCGGCAGCACGACCCACTTGCGCTTGGCGTCGGTCGCGCGGGCGATCCACAGGGGTGGCACGCCGAGCTTCCGGAGTGATTTGCCGAGGAGGCGGCGATCGCGAACTTCCTGTGGCGCAATGGAGAGCTTGACGAGCTCGCGACTCTGCGCGAGGGGAACTCCGCGTGCATCGAGGAGTGCGCCGCGAGGCGCGGGGATCGCTTTCGCGCCGTAGTGCTGCTTGTGGGCGCGCGCGGCCCAGGCGCGTCCTTCCCAGAGCTGAACCTGCGCGGCGCGAACGACGAGCAGCGCGGCGAACGCGCCGAGCGCGCCCTGAACGACCTGCGAGCGAGTGAGGCGGGGCATCTACGTGCCGGAGCGGGGGGAGCGCGGAAGGATCACGACCTGCGTATCACTCGGGACTCGCATCCCGAGCCTCCGCTCGGCGACAGGTGCGAGCGTCGAGCGGCTCGAGGCCTCGCGGATCTCGTTCTCGAGTCGTGCCTGCTGCGCCTCGAGCTGGACGACCTGCTGCTCGAGGGCGCGCAGGTCCGCCGCCTGCGAGATCCCCGCGGCCCTACGCCAGATGACGCCTGTGGCGATCAGAACGAAACCGAGGAGCCCGAGCGCGACCAGCGAGCGGCCCCGGAGCGCTACTCTGCGCTTCGCCATGCACGCAGTCTCGCCGATCGCGCCCGAGGGTTCGCCGCCACCTCGGCGGGCGTGGCCGTGATCGATCGCCGAGTGACGAGTTCCCCGAGCGCGCGCCCCCGACAGGTGCACATGGGCTGCCGGGGCGGGCAGGTACACTCGGTGCTCCAGTCGCGGAATGCGCCCTTCACGATGCGATCCTCCCCCGAGTGGTAGGCGATCACCGCCATGATTCCGCCTGGCTCGAGCCGATCGCGCAACGCGGGAAGCGCGTGGGCCAATCCTCCCAGCTCGTCATTGATCTCGATGCGCACCGCCTGAAAGAGACGGGCGAAATCCGGCGGGCCCGAGCGTGGCCCCAGCGCGCCGCGGATGGCACCGACCAAGTCATCACTGATGACGAAAGGACGCGTCGCGCGTCGGCGCACCACCTCTCGCGCGAGCCGCGCCGCTCGGCGCTCGTCCCCGTATTCACGAAAGACGCGCAGCAGCTCGAGCTCGGGGGTCTCGTTGAGCCAGTCGGCGGCGGTGAGCGGCGTATCGTCGCCCATGCGCATGTCGAGGGGCGCACCTTCTCGAAAGGAGAAGCCGCGGCGCGGATCATCGAGTTGATGCGAGGAGACGCCAAGGTCGAGCAGAATGCCGTCGAAGCGAGCGGAGCCGAGCTCAGGGATCGCGTCGAGGTCGGCGTAGTTGCCCAGGAGAGCGCGAAAGCGGGAGGACTCTTGATACTCGTGCAAACGGGCCCGCGCCGCGGCGATGGCCTCCGGATCCCGATCGAGCGCTGTGACTCGCGCGCCTTGCTCCAGGAGCAACAGCGCGTGTCCACCTCCGCCCAGCGTTCCGTCGAGCACGTGCGCACATCCACGCAGGAGGTCGGCGACCTCCGTGGCGAGAACCGGCGCGTGGTATGCGCTCGCCCACCGCGACTCGTTCGTTCGCAACGCGGTCATTCTAGCGGCGCATGGAGCGCGTGGTCAAGCTATGCAGATCACAATCGGCACCCGGAAAAACGCAGCGGCTTGGTGCTTGCTTGCACTCGCGACCAGAATGCCCCGCACGACGCGAAAAGAGCTCATGCTCATCATGCACGGCCAGCGCGCTGACAACGACGCGCTGCGCCATCTGGTGTCGTGGGTTCGCGAGAAAGGGCATTCTGTCGATCCCCGCGTGACCTGGGAGAAAGGCGATGGGATTCGCTTCGCGCGCGACGGCGCCGCGCGAGGAGTCGATGCAATCATCGCCGTGGGTGGAGACGGCACCATCAACGAGGTGCTGAACGGGCTCGACGGCAGCGACGTACCGCTGGGCATTGTGCCACTCGGCACGGCGAACGACTTCGCGCGTCAGGTCGGCATTCCCGAGGACGTCGATCACGCGATGGACGTCGTCCTGCGCCGCCCTCCCCGCACGATCGACACCGCCGAGCTGAACGGGCGACGGTTTCTGAATGTGTCGAGCGGAGGTGTAGCCGCCGAAGCGACGGCGGAAACGCCGACCGAGGCCAAGGAGCAGCTGGGTCCGCTCGCGTACGCGATTACCGGCGTTCGGAAGCTCGCTGACCTGCAGCCGCGTCGGGCGCGCATCACGGGCCCCGGTCTCGATCTCGACTGTGAGTTCCTGATCTTCGCCGTCGGAAACGCGCGCAGTACCGGCGGTGGCACCCGCATCACGCCCCGGGCGCTCGTCACGGACGGCTTGATCGACCTGTGCCTCATCGAGGCGATGCCGCGTGCCGACTTCGCGAAGCTGCTCATGCGCATCAAGAAAGGCGATCATCTCGGCGAGGCTCGCGTGCGATACGTCCAGCTTCCCTCGGTCACAATTGCGGCGGAGGGACCGGTGACGGTGAACGTGGATGGGGAATCCTCCGAGGCGACGACGTTGAGCTATCGCGCGCGACCCAAGGACCTTCGCATCCACCTTCCGCACTTGCCCGAGGAGGAGCAGGAGTAAAAAGCGAAAGCGGCCCGACACCGTGATGGTGGCGGACCGCTTCACACCGAGCGTCGTGGCCTCCGCTAGCCGCGGCTGCCCTTGCAGTAATTCTTCTTCTGTCCTTCGACCGCGCGCGTGTACTGCGGAATCGCGTTGAGCAGCTGCGTCGACGCCTCCGCCTGCACCTGCGCTCCCTTCGGCAGATGGATCATTGCCGTCGTGAAGGAGTCCTCCGCGAGCTGTGCGAGCTCGCAGCTCTTCGCCTTCTGGTTCTCGCGCGCCGCCTGATCGCCGACGCTGAACGCCGAGGCGCCAAGCAGGAAGCTGATCGTCGGGTTCGGCGCGATCGAGTCGGCCTGCGACAGGAGGCGCACCGCTTCCTGATAGTCAGCGCGCTGCTGCGATGCGCGGGCGGCGCGGAACTTCTTGTTCGCCTCGACGAGCATCAGCTGTCCGACGAGGTTCTTGTCTTCTCCCGAATCCACCGCCCGCTTCGCTGATGCGAAGGCGCTGTCGGTCTGACCGAGCTCGACGAGCACCTGCGCCCGCCGGAACCAGCCGTGCTCGACCTTCGGGTCGATGCTGATGGCGCGATCGATCGCCGTCAGCGCCTGTTGCAACTGGCCGGAGCTGCGCAGCATCTGGCTGTAGGTTGACCAGAGTCCCGCATTGTTCGGGAACTTGGCCACACCGCGCGCCAGCGTCTCTGCTGCCTTCTGCGGCTGACTATCCGAATCGTACGCGACCGCGAGGCGGAGGAAGAAGGTCGTATCGGCAGAGGCGGTGTCCACGCGAACGAGATCCTCACCAGTCTTCGCAGCGCCCTCCCAATCCTTCGACGCCAGCTGGATGAGGAAGAGGAGACGCGTGAGCGCGGGATCACCGGGGTTTTGCTCGACGGCCTGCTCGATGATCGGCCGCGCGATCTCGGGACGGCCGCTGGCGGCGATCTCGTTCACGACCTCCGACACGAGCTTCGGATCGTTCGGGTAGTACCGGATGAGGCGGCCCCACGTCTGCACCGACTTGTCGACCTGATTGGCCGCCTTGTAGGCGAGGCCGAGCTGCTCCAGCGCCGGCCGGCTCATCGAGTCGACGGCGAGGACCGCTTCGAGCACGGGAATGATCGAATCGGGCGGCGCCTTTTGCGTGGTCAACGCGCGAGCGAGACACACGCGCGCCAGCGTCGCCTGCGGATACTCGGTGAGTGCCGTGCGGGCGGCAGTGGCCGCGGCCGCGGCGTTGCCGTCACGGATGGCGTTCTCACAGCCGCGGACATCGTCGAGCTGCTTGCGCGCCTCCTGGATCGAGGCGACCACGGCTCGCGCCGCGTCCTCTACCTTGGGTGCCTCGGCGACCGGAAGCGGCTGGACCATTGCGTTGTCGCGCGTGAGCACCATGCGGGTGTCGAGCCGATATCCGGCTGGCGTGCGCGTCACACTGCCCTCGAGGTACTCATCGCCGCGAAGCTGTGCCGCAAGCAGGCGAGCAGTGATCGGGTCGGGCGCCTCATCAGGTGGGAACCCAGAGCCCTGAAGAATCGCTTCGACATCGGCGCGCGGGATGACGTACATATCGCGGAGGCGATACGCGGACGACAAGCGCGAGCGGATCGCGTCGGCCGCCTGAACGGCGACCTTCTTGTCCGCCGACTTGAACGGCAGCACGGGAAAACGAGGGGCATCGGGAGGAGGCGCTGCCGGACGGCGCTGCGCCTCGAGCGTCGACACCTCGGTCGCGCCGAGCGCCGCGACGATGCCGATCAAAGTCGTCGCCCCACGAACCAATGGCTTCACGGTCATAACCTCCAGGACGTTAGCTTCCTACTACCCGGTTTGCCGGACGAGGGTCCGCGGACGGCCCGCGGGCATGGGCGAAGAGGGACTCGAACCCCCGACATCCTGCGTGTAAGGCAGGCGCTCTAACCAACTGAGCTATTCGCCCGAACGCGCGACCGCCGTGCCGGGCGCCGCGCGCGACCCGCTTATTTCAGAATCGCCAGGGGAACGAGTACGCAATACCCGAGCACAAGCATCACGGGTGCCAGGGTTATTCCTCCGCGGGCGAGATCCGCGTACCCGATGCCAAGCGCGAGAAGCGCGGCACCCCACCACAGTGCCGCGCGCCTTCGCGACCGCGTTTCCGAATTGGGCATAGGCGTTTAGTGTACCCGGGCTCACAAATGGTGTCAAGAAAGTTACTTAGGTCCTCGGGGTCCTCAGGGTCCTCGGTGTCCTCAGAGTGCGCGAGCATCATCGTCGCTCGGGTTCTGAGGACCCTGAGGACCCTGAGGACCCTGAGAACCCTGAGGACCCTGAGAACCCTGAACACCCTCTCCAAGCAGCGCCGCCAACGCACTCGCTCTCGCGGCACGCTCCGCGGCGGCGTCGGCGGCTCGCATCGCCTCGAGACGCCGGCGATCGCGGCGACGACGCGCCACGTAGAGCGGCACGACGACGACCATGAGGATCGCGGCGGCGAGCGAAAGATCGGCGACGATGGCGAGCGCGCCGTACTGACGCCGCGTTCGTTGTCGCCAACGCTCCTCGAACTGCGCCTGCGTCACGCCGAACGCGCGACGAATCGAAACCTCCAGCGACCGCGTCTCGCGCCAGTATTGAAAGAAGAGCGTGAGCCCGCGCTCCGGATCCAGTGCAGCGAGCTCGGCCACGGCGCGATGCGCGAGGGCGTACGCCGCATCGGCGCGCGAGGCGCCGCCGCCGAAGGTGGCGTCGAGGGAATCGAGCGTCGGCATCCCACGCACGAGGAGCGCGACACTCGTGGCGAGGACCTCTTCCCGGCCCCACTCACCGGCGGCCACGCTCGCGTATCCCTCATGAAACCAGCGGGGCGGAAGGTCGCCTAACGCCTCGTCGAGCGCGAGGTGCGCCAGCTCGTGTCGCAGCACTACCAGCGGATCGCCCGCGTCGGACCCGGCGGTGCGGCCCTGCATGATGATGGTGCGCTGCTCGGGGAACGCGATCGCCGCCCCCCACTCCGGGGCCGCCGGACCAATCCACTCGCGAAAGCGCCGCTCGTCGGGCGCGACCGCAATGACGACGCGAGCGCGAGGCCGAGGGAGCCAGGGAAAACTGTCGCGCTCCGCGGCGGCGTCGAGCAGGGAGCGCATGAGCTGATTGTCACTGGGAAATCCGAGGACCGTGAACCGGTCCCGGACCAGGCGATGCGGCGCGTTCGGCTGTGCGAGAAGCGATGAGGTGAGGAATATCGCCGCGATCAGGCCATTGCGCGCGACCGCGAGAGCGAGCCTCCACCCTCGACGTGCTTCAGCATCTCTCCGCAGCGCTTGCCCCATGGATTGAACTTGTTCGTGCGATGCCCGTTGCGCCACGCTTCCATCGCTTCCTCCTTCTGGCCATCGAACCAGAGCGAGCGGCCAAGCTCGAAGTACGCTTCGATGAGATTCGGGCCGATCTGCAGCGTCTTCTTGAAGAACGTCTGCGCATCCTCGTACATCTCGCGCTCCAGATACACCAGCCCGAGATAGAAGTGCGCGTAGAGCGTCGCCTTCCGGTCATTGTCGAGGCGGATGGCCTTCGACAGGTGCTCGATCGCTTCGCCGAAGATGCGCTTCTTGAGGCAGATGTAACCGACGTTGATCCGCGCGAGCGCGTTGGCCGGCTCGCGCATCAGGACCTTCTGGAAGTTCATGAGCGCGTCGTCGTACTTCTCTTGAAGCATTTGCGCCCACCCGAGCAGCGATTCCGACTGGGGATCATCGGGCGCGAGCTGGAGGGCGCGCGTCAACGCCTTCTCGGCGCCGTCGTATTCGCCGAGCGAAATGAGGCTCCACCCCTTTTCAATGAACGTCGACGCACCGAGGTGGTCTGCCATCGGCTTGGGACGCTCGGGAGCGAACTGCGGCGCGGCCCCTGGTGAGGTCGATGTGGCGCTCACCGGCGCCGCCGCCGCTTGCGTCGACTTCCACTTTTCGACGAGACGTTTCACGTCCTCCTTGAGCGTCGAAAGCTCGGCGATCTGCGCTTCCACGTGCTTGAACAGCGAGACGATGTCGCCCTTCAGCGCCTCCCGCTCGGCGGGAGTCGCTGCGGCATCGAGGCGAGCGTCGATCGCCGCAAAGCGGGACCGCAGATCACCCGTCCCGCCGTCAGGCATCGTGCGTCGCTCCATCCGCGGCGCGCTCGAGCACCAGCCGCTCGTCGGTCGTGAGCAGCTTGGTCACTTCCAGAAAGACGATGAGGCGGTCGTTGCGGCGCACGACGCCACGCAGAAATTCCGCCGACAGTCCGCGAAAGAGCGGCGGTGGCGGTGCGAGCTGCTCCGACGTGGGACTCGCGACCTCCAGCACCGCATCGACGATGGCGCCGATCCACTCGTTCCCCACCGCGAAGACGAGAATGCGCGATTCCGGCCGCGGCTCGATACGCGCCAGGCCGAAGCGCAGCCGCAGATCGATGACGGGAATGATGCGGCCGCGATATTCGATGACGCCGTCCACCCATTCCGGTACGTTCGGGATCGGCGTGGGCGGCTGGTAACGGAGCACGCGCTCCACGGAGTAGATGTCGGCGGCGAACAAGTCATCGCCGAGACGGAAGGTGACGAGCTGCTGTGCGATCGCGGTCATACTGCCTCCGTGAGCTGATCCGCCAGACACGCGAGCGCCAGCGACTCGGCGTCGATGAGGGCGAGAAGATCGACGCCACGACGAATGACCCCGAGGAGCACGTTGTCATCGTTGTCGGGAATCGGTGCGCGTCGAACGGCGGCGCCATCGATCGTGAGCACGTCATCGACGTCGTCGACGGCGAGGCCCAGGCGCTTCTCGCGGGCGCGCAGGACGAGCACCGCCGCAGCGTCGCGTCCGAGGGCGACGCGCAGCACGCGCTCGGGCGAGTAGATCGGGACGAGGCGCTGGCGCAGCTCGAACACGCCTAACAGGTGGTCGGGCATCTCGGGCAGATGGTGAACCGAGGGGAGCTCGATGGCCTCCTCCACTGCAGCGAGATCGATCGCGAACCGCTCCGCGCCGACGCGGAAGACCAGGGTGTCCGACAGCCCCTCGCGCGCGGCGATCGCTTCGCGCAGCGGACGGCGCGAAGGTGCGGCGGGCTGCTCCGGCTCCAGGGGCGAAGGCGCTAAAGGCGCTAGAAGCGCTAAGGGCGCTGTCGCCTCGAGCGATGGAGACGGCTCCACGACGCCCCTGCGGGGTGTCCGGCGTGCTGTCTTTCGCGGCTGAGCTGGCTTCTTTCGCTTCATCGCGCCTCGGGTGGGGTCGAAATAGCCGTCAGCGCCTCTAGCGCCTCTAGCGCCTTTAGCGCCTCCAGCGCCTCTCGATCAACGGACAGTTCACGGAGAGCGCGCGTCACATGACCCCGCTTCCCTTGAAGGTCAACAAATCGCTCACCGCACCAGCAATGGCCTGAAGCGGCAGCACCTGGTCGATGCCACCCGCCAGCAGCGCTGCGTGCGGCATTCCATAAATGATCGACGTCGCCTTGTCCTGAGCGACACCAAGGCCGCCTGCCTCATGAATGGCGCGCATCCCTTCCGCGCCATCGCGACCCATCCCGGTGAGCACGACGCCAATCGCCGCTGCGCCGAACACGTCGGCGACGGACTTGAACAACGGATCGGCCGAGGGGCGAACTCCCCAGACCGGAGGCGAGCTGTCGAGCGAGATCACCGGGACTCCACCCTGCACGCGCACGCGCATGTGTTGCCCACCCGGCGCGAGATACACTCGGTTGTGCACGACGCGCTCGCCATCGCACGCTTCGGCCACGCCGAGTCGCGAGTGAAGGTCGAGCCGGTCGGCCAGGCTCTTCGTAAACCCTGCCGGCATGTGCTGTACGATGAGCACGGCCGCATCGAGGTCCGGGCGAAGCGCGGGAATGAGATCCGCCAGTGCGCGTGGCCCCCCAGTGGATGCGGCGATCGCCACGGCGCGTGTCGCCCACGAGCCGCCGCCGGCGATCGCGCGTCCAGCCACCGCCGGCTCGAGCCGGCGTGACAACATCGGCATTCCACGCAGGTTCACCTCACGGGAAGCGCGAAGCGCGTCGAGCAACCGGTCGCGCACACGATCGAGATCCAGTGAGATCGGCCCGCCCGGTTTCTTGACGAAGTCCACTGCCCCGAGCTCCAGCGCGCGAATGGCGGGATCGCGCCCCGATTCCGACGCCGCACCGCTCAGCATGATGACAGGACGCGGCGTCTCGCTCATGATGTATCCGAGCGCGCCGAGGCCATCCAGCTCAGGCATCTCGATGTCCAGCGTGACCAGGTCGGGATCGAGGGCGTGGATCTTCTTCAGCGCTTCGAGGCCGTTGCGCGCCGTGCCAATCACGCGAAACTCCGTCGATGCGTCGATCATTTCGGAGACGAGCTTGCGCATGAAGGCGCTGTCGTCCACGACGAGGACGGTGGGCAGCCTAGAGGATGACATGCCCGGCCTTCAGCGACTTCACGGTAAGGCGACCATCCCGCACGTCGAAGTACACACTGCGGCCGTAGTCGCCGCCAACCTCCTGCGCCACGATCGGGATTCCGGCGTGCTCGAGCGCGGCACGCGTCGCGACGACGTTGCGCTCGCCGATCTGGAGGCCCGTCGCCGAGAGCAGCGACGTGAACATGCTCGCGCCGCCCACGATCTTCGCTCGCAGGCGCCCCGGACGCGCACCTAACGCCTGCATGCGCTCGCAGAGGAGGGGGACCGCCGTCGACGGGAACTTGGCGCGATTCGACCGATCCTGCGACATGCCCGTGCTCGGCAGCAGCACGTGCGCGAGCCCACCGATGCGCGCTTCCGGATCGTGCAGCGCGATCGCAACGCACGACCCCAGGCCGACCGTGACGAGGAGCGTGCCCCCGTTCGCCACGGCAAAGTCGGCGACCTTCACGCGAATCTCGGTCGGCGCGCTCATGGCTTGCGGAAGATGCGCTCGCGCGGATTGACCGGCACGAACAGGTTCCGTGTGGGACCGAGCAGGGTCTCCACCTTTCCGAGGACGAGGAATCCGCCCGGAATGAGCGCGTCGAAGAACCGCTGGAAGAGCAGCTCCTGCGAGACGCGATCGAAGTAAATGATGACGTTGCGGCAGGTGATGAGATCGAGCCCGCCCGACGGCGTCGGCTCGTGCAGGAGATCACGTCGCTCGAATTGCACCATCGCCTTCACGCGCGGATCCACCGAGTGCGGTGGTCTCGGCGTGAAGTAGCGACGCCGAATCGCCGGCGGCGTGTCGGCGAAAGCATCCTCACCGAAAGCGCCGCGCTCCGCAGCCTTGAGGCTCAGCCGGTCGATGTCCGTCCCGAGGATGGTGATGCGTGAGAGGGCCTTCTCGTCCTTGCGCTGCATCGCTTCGCGGTGCATGAGGATCGCGATCGAGTAGGGCTCCTCTCCCGACGCGCACCCGGCACTCCAGCACCGCACGTGCTCATTGGGCGCCGGCCAGAGCGCGGGAATCACGTCGTCGGCGATGGCGGCGAACGTCTCCCAGTTTCGAAACAGCTTGGTGACGTTGATGGTCAGCGCATCGAGCAGCAGCTCGTACTCACGCGCATCGCCGTCGAGGATCTTGGCGTAGTCGCGATACGTGTGCACGCCGCGAGCGCGCATCCGCACCGCGATGCGGCGCCGCAGACACTTTTCCTTGTAGCTCGCGCACCCGAAGCCGCGCTCACGCGAGATCTTCTCGGTGAGCGCGGCGAACTCCGCGTCGGCCGGCTGCTGCTGGACGCTCACATCACCGTCCGGACGAGGTCGAGATTCGTGCGAATGAGCGCGTTCTCGGGATCGAGCTCGAGGGCCTTCTCCCAGCACTCGAGTGCCGCCTCACGCTCGTGCTTGCGATAGCGAATGTTGCCCATCTTGAACCACATGTCGTGCCCCTGCCCTGGAGCGAGCCGGGCGGCTCGCTCGTACGCCTCGAGGGCACGATCGTACTGCCCGGCGCGATAGTGGCAGTCGCCAAGGTTCTTGTGCAGGTGGGGCAGCGCGCTGTCGTCGCCAAGGCCGGCTTCCGCAGCCTCGATCGCCTGACGATACTTGCCCGCGCGCTCGAGCAGCGTCGCCTTGAGGTTGTGGAGCGCGGCGACGTGCGGGTGCACCGTGAGCGCCTCGTCGACCAGCGCGGCCGCGCGACCGAAGTCGCCCCCCAGGGCCGCGGCCAACGCGGCGTAGTGGAACCAGGGCGCCGTTGGTTTGCGCTTCCCGAACAATGGGCGCGCCGCCGCGAGCAGGGCATCGCCTGCTTCGAGCTGGCCGCGGCGGAGAGCCACGATGCCGAGCGCAATCTGCACCCGCGGGTCCGCGCCGCCGCCCCGAGTGACCGCTTCCTCGAGCGCGATCTGCGCGTCGTCGAGACGACCAGTCCGCTCGAGTACGAAGGCGAGATTGTGGAAGACCGCCGCCGGCGCGTTTGGCTGGCTCGCCGCCTCACGTAACGACTCCTCGGCCTGCGGCAGCCGCTCGTTACGCAGGTGGACGAGCGCCATGTAAAAGAGCGCCTGCCCATCGTTCGGGCGGAGCTCGGCAACGCGGCGGAACTCGCGCGTCGCTTCCTCGTACATGCCGGTCTTGTAGAACGCGATGCCGAGGTTGCGGTGCTCCTCGACCCGGGCCTCGCGGACCACGGCGTCCGAAGCCTTCGACTTTCCAATGCGGTGCAGGAAGCCAGCCGTCGCGAGACCGTACAGGGCCTTGCCAACCTCGAACTCGCCGAGGCCCGATTCATCGACGAGTGCGGCGACGTCGCGTCGCCCATCGACGAGCGGAACGAGCTGCTCCTGCTCCATCGTGAGCTCGGCGTCGCTTCCGGCGAGCTTGGTGCGATCGAGCTCGAAGATGATGTCGAAGCTCGGGATCTTCTTCTCGATGAGGCTCCACTCGTCGACGCGCCGCGCGCCCTCCAGAAGCAGGGACTCCGGGTTGATCGAGACCAGAAAATCGCGCTCGTCAGGCAGTACATCCGCCTCGAAGCTGAACGTGCCCTGCGTCCAGGTGAAGAGGAAATACACCGCCTCTTCGATCTGCAGACGGATGTACCGGTGCAGCTCCTCGCGCGTGAGGATCTTCTGCTCGATGAGAATCTCCCCGAGCCGCTTGTCGCGCTGCCGCGTCTGCGCCTGAATCGCCGAGTCGAGCTCCTGCTGGGTGATGAGTCCATTCTTGACGAGAATGTCACCCAGGCGATCGCGCCGATTCACGATCGACGCATACGAAATGCGGCCGCGCGAGAAGTACACGGTGCCGAAGCTGCTTCGATCGGCCACGCTCAGGCATCCCGTCTTCTGCCCCATCGCGAGCAGCTGAAGGACGTCCGGAAGGCTGGCTTCGCGAAGACTGCCCTTGATCGCCATCAGCGGAGATCCTCAATGATGCGCCCGGACAGGTCGGGCCAGTCCCACACCGTCTTCTCGCGGTCACCGAAGTGCGTGTCCCCCGACGGCGTCGCGCGATGCACCGGCGTCGAGCGACGCACCGACGTCACCCGGGAGACGTCGGCGCTCGTGAGGCGCCCGTTGGCATTCGCCGCCATCTCGGCGAGGCGCTCGCCCACGCGGAGCACGTCACGGGCGGTCGGCATCTCGAGACCGGCCGCGGCATGGAGCACGTCGGGAGTCGGCTCGACGCCGGCGGCGGCAAGGGCGCGGGCGATGAGCTTCTCTCGAAGGAGGCGGTCCGGTGGCTGCAGCTCGACCACGAGCCCGCCCTCGAATCGCGACCGCAGCCGCTCGTCCATCTCGGTGAGGGTGCGAGGGGCGCGCGAGGACGTGAGCACCACCTGCTTCCCCGTTTCCATCAGAGCGTTGAACAGGTGAAAGAACTCGTCCTGTGTGCGCTCGGTGCCCGCGAACATCTCGATCTGATCGATCAGCAGCGCATCGACGCGGCGGTACCGCCCGCGCCATGTTTCGATCGCGCTGTCCTGCAGCGCCGCGATCAGCTCGTTCACGAAATCGCTGGCATTGACGCAGGCGATGGTCATGGCTCCGCCACTCGCGGCAGCGAGCTCGTTCCCGATCGCGTGCAGCAAGTGTGTCTTGCCGACGCCGGGCCCACCGTGGATGACCAGCGGGTTGTAGCGGCGGCCCGGCTCCTCGACGATCGCGTCCGCCGCGTGCACCGCGAGCTGGTTCGACGGACCCACCTCGAACTCCGCGCGCACGAGCGACGAATCCGGCGGCGGGGGCGGCGCCGACTCCGCGCGAAGCGTGTCCGCGAGCCGCTCGAGCTCTTCGATGGCTTCCGGATCGCGGAAGTGCACGGAGCCGCGCTGAGTCGGGTCGAGCGCGACGATCTCCTGCTCCAGCGCGCGCAGCCGCGCAACCTTGTGCTCGAACTCCTTGAGCAGCGCGTCGGGATCGGCGGTGTCGGCGCTTTGCAGGGCGCGCTCGAGCGCGGCGGTGCGGTAGCCCTGCGTTCGCCACTCCGCGGTGGACTCGACGAGCTTCACGCGACGCGCATCGACGTGCTGGGCGACGGCAACCGCGAGACCGGAAAGGAAGCTCTCGTACTCCCCGCTCTTGGGCGCGAGACGCTGCGGCCCGCTGCCGTTCCCGCGATCGCCCAGGAGCCCCTGAATGCTCTCGACGGTGACGTCGCCTTCCCCGAGCGTCTGAAACGCGATCAGTCGATTGATCGCGCCATGCATCTCGCGGACGTTCGCGAAGACGACACGCGCCACCTCCTCGACGACGCCCGGGGGGAAGGTCACGTCGCGCTCGTCGCACCGGCGGCGCAAAATCGCGACGCGCGTCTCGTAGTCGGGCGCTCCCATGTCGACGAGCAGCCCTCCCGAGAAGCGCGTCATCAACCGGTCGTCGAGATCAGCGATTTCGGCCGGCGGTCGATCACTGGTCAGCACGATCTGCTTGCCGCTGCGCTGGAGCACGTTGAACAGGCGGAGCAGCTCGCTTTGCGTCTCCTGCCGGCCGGTGAGGAATTGCACGTCGTCCAGCAGCAGTATATCGAGCTCGGCGAATCGCTGACGGAACGTTTCCGTTTCCCCGCGGGTCACCGCCTGGTGCAGATGCTCGACGAGCTCATCGGTGGTGACGTACTCCACCTGCAAATCGGGCTGGAGCTGCTTCGCGAGCTGTCCGATGGCGGAGAGCAAATGCGTCTTGCCGAGACCCGATGCCGCGTAGATGAACAACGGGTTGTACGCCGCCCCTGGCGACTGCGCGACCGCGCGGGCCGCCGACACGGCCAGACGATTGGCCGCGCCGACGACGAAGGTGTCGAAGCGAGAGCGGACGTCGAGCGCCATGCGCTACCTGCTTCCGGCCTCAGCCGGCGATGCCAGCCGCTTGAGCACGAGCTCGGCGATGCCGCGCAGCGTCTCGAACACCCCAATTCCGTGCAGCGCGTCGGCAGCAAAGCGCGGAACGCCGCGGAAGTTGAGCACGTCATCGAGATCATCCACCGACATGATCATGTCCCGCGGCAAATCCTGCTTGTTGTATTGCAGCACGAGCGGGACGGTGCGCGGGTCCATGCCCTGATTGCCGAGGTTCGCGTGGAGGTCCTGGAGGCTTTCGATGTTTTCCTCGAGCTGGCGCGACTGGCTGTCGGCCACGAACACCACCCCATCGGCGCCCTGTAACACGAGCTTGCGCGTCGCCTGGTAATAGACCTGGCCGGGGACGGTGTAGAGCTGGAGACGGGTCGTGAATCCGGAGATCGTGCCGAGGTCGAGCGGGAGGAAGTCGAAGAACAGGGTGCGATCGGTTTGCGTGGCGAGCGACACCATCTTCCCCTTCCGCTCGTCAGGCACCTGCCCGTACACGTAATGCAAGTTCGTCGTCTTCCCCGACCGCCCAGGGCCGTAGTAGACGATCTTGCACGTGATCTCGCGGGACGCGTAGTTGACGAGAGACACGACGGTCAGGACGTGGGAGTGATGTTGCGGCGTCCGGGCGCGCGCCCGAACAGCATGGCGAGATTGCGATTCAGCTCGACCTCGAAGTTCTCGTCGAGCATGGGGGCGGCATCGGGGACCTGCACCTTCGTCTGCGCGAGGCTGGTGCGCAGCTCCTCGAAGTATAGTTGTACGAGCCCGAGCGAGCTTTGCTCGTCGAACACCGTGAGAAACAGGCACGTTCCGCGCGGCGTCGCCGCCTCTGCCAGATAGAGCCGCCGCTTGGCGCCGGTGTGAAAGACATCGCGAAAGCCCTTCCCGTCGAGCGTGCGACCGAGCTCGCGCACCGTCGCGTAGATGCCGGCCGCCAGCGCCGCCGCCGACATGACATCCACCGCGCGCGAGAACCCACTCTGCCCGAGTACTTGCCCGCTCGGGTAGATGAGCAGCGCGAACGTGACGCGCGAATCGTCGACGAAGCGCTTCAATGGCGCCTCCACCCAGGGCTCGGCGACGCTGATCATAGGACGAGCCGCTCCAGCGCCTTGAGCATCTCCATCCGGATGAGACCGATGTTCGCGCGCGCGTCGGCGACGATGACGAGCACCATCTCGTTCTTCCCGGCGGCACAGACGTGTCCCTCGGTGGCCCGCAGCCGCAGGAACGTGACGCCGCCGAGTCCGGCGGCATCGGCCGACAAGCGCGCCTTGCGATAGAGCGACGCGGCGAGGGCGGCGAACGCGGGTCCCTTCATGCCGACGTGCAGCGTCGCGTCGATGATCACGCCATCCATCTCATCGACGAGCAGGCTGCCGCGCACCCCGCGCTGCCGGGTGAGGGCCGAAATGATGGGCGTGAGGTTGGTCTTCATCCGCCCCCCTTCGTCAGCCAGCCGTTCGCGCGCTCGACGCACCGGTCCAGGACGCGATGCACGAGCCCGAGCGGCATTGCTTTCGAGGCCGCCACGAGCAGCAGCGCGTCATCGCGCATCGGCGCCATGGCGACGACCGCAGCATCCGTCTCCACGGTGAGCGATGACCAATCACCGAGCTCCAGATGCCGCATCGCCCGCCGCGCCTCGTCGCTGACCCCGCTGAGCTCGGCCCCCACTTCCTGCGCGACGTCCCGGCCGTCCTGCGTCACGTACGTCCCCGCCATGACGAGCCCGGTGGCGTCGAGCAGAAGCGCCGTGTGCTCGCCGCCTTCGTT
>DATFFP010000039.1:0-102281 GCA_035249985.1 Gemmatimonadaceae bacterium | reverse complement strand
CGCGGCGAATTGGCGGGGCGAGTAGGTGCGCTCGAGGTCGCGCGCGCGTCTTCGTGCCATGTCGGAAATCGAAAAGGGTTGGCGTGTTCTGACCGCAGTGCAGTGCGAGAGGGCCGGCCTGTTAGGCGTCTGTCCGAGACCGGCGGCCTGTGAACATGGTGCGTCCGGAGCACGGCGCACGCAACCCGCGAGGTGAGCGCGAGTAGCTTCGCCTGACCCGGGGCATCGAAACTTCTTGCGCGACCCTCCCGTACCGCTCCTGGGGCGACAGCCGCCTCGCAGGTACCTCCCGCGCTCCAGCTCATGGGAACCCCAATCCCTCCGGACGTGCATCCACGCCCGTACACTCTTCTCATCCTTACATCACTGGCCGCCACCGCGCTCTCCGGATGCCACCGGGGAAACGCCGAGGCGAAACAGCTGCGCACCTCGTGCGAGGCGGGGAGCGTCGCGGCTTGCAACCAGCTCGCCGTCAAGCTCCAGAAGGGAGAGTACGTCCTCCGGGATGACAAACGCGCCGCCACGCTATTCGAGCGCGCATGTGAGGGCGGCGTCGGCGAAGGATGCGCGAGCCTCGGCGTTGTCTACCAGCGTGGCCAGGGTGTCGAGCGAGACTCTGTTCGCGCGGCGAACCTCTTCCGCCACGGTTGCGAGCGCGGCGCGGAGGATGGCTGTACCCGCCTCGGCGTTCTCTACCGGCGGGGCGCCGGCGTCACGAAGGACGTCGCGCGAGCGGCCGCGCTGTTTCGGCAGGCGTGCGATGGCGGTGATGTAGCAGGATGCGCCAATCTCGGAACGCTATACGCCGCCGGCGAAGGTGTGGGACAGGACTTCACCCGGGCTGCCACGCTCTTCCAGCAATCCTGTGGTGCGGAGATCGCCCTCGGCTGTCTCGGACTCGGTCGTCTGCATGCGACGGGGAACGGCGTCGCAAGGAATGACTCTGCGGCGGCGAAGCTGTTCGAGCAAGCGTGCGAGGGCAGAGAGGTCGAGGGGTGCTTCGCATATGCGGCTGCGTACGAGGCCGGCCTCGGCGTCGAGGTGGATCTGTCGCAGGCCGCCGAGCTATACCGGGAAGCGTGTGAGGACAGACATGGTGAAGCCTGCGCCAGGCTGGCCTCGATGTATGATCGCGGCGCCGGCGTGTACCGGCAGCCGAAGCAGGGAGAGCGCTTCCGTCGCAGGGCTTGCGACTACGGCTACACCGACGCATGCGAGACGCCCAAGGAGGCGGCCTGATGGCGACCGGAGAAGCGCTGCTCGCCGTCGAGCGCCTGACGAAGAACTATGGGAACGTCGTCGCGCTGAATGACGTCAGCTTCACGATTACCGACGGCATCACCGGCATCCTCGGCGAGAACGGTGCCGGAAAGAGCACCGCGATCAAGATCCTGCTCGGGCTGACGCGGCCGACGTCCGGCTCGGCCACCGTCCTCGGCCAGAATGCGTTGGAGAGTGTCGCGGTGCGCGCGCGCGTGGGCTACATGCCCGAGCATGACTGTCTGCCCACTCACGTGAGTGCGGCCGAGTTTCTCACGCACATGGCGGAGACCAGTGGGCTGCCGCCGGCGATGGCGCGAACGCGCGCGGCGGATACGTTGCGCCACGTCGGTCTGTTCGAGGAGCGCTACCGCGCGATCGGCGGCTACTCGACCGGGATGAAGCAGCGTGTCAAGCTCGGCCAGGCACTCGTGCATGACCCCGCATTCGTCTTCCTCGACGAACCGACCGCTGGACTCGACCCTGCTGGCCGTGAGGAGATGCTGGCGCTCATCCGGAAGACGCACCGCGAGTTCGGTATCAGCGTCCTCTTCTCCTCGCATCTCATGGCGGACATCGAGCGGACGTGCGACCGCATCATCGTGCTACAGGGCGGGCGGCTCGTGCAGTCGGGCGAGGTCGGCCACTTCACGAAGGAGACGGAGACCGTCTTCATCGAGGTCGACAGCAATCGCGACGGTCTCATCGCGGCGCTCGAGAAGCGGGGGGTGGTCGTTACCATCGACCACACCGGGCTAACGATCGAGGGGCCTGACGAGTCCGTCTACGACCATGTCCGAGATGCCCTGGTCGAAGCGCAGGCACCGCTCCGCCGCATGGCCCCGCGCCGCCGTGCGCTCACCGAGCTGTTCGAGCGCGATTCTGAAACCGCTGACGCTATCGGAGCTGCATGACGACCGACGCGATCGCCCTGACCGAGCCGTCCGCCCATGGGGGCAACACCGGCACGGTCTTCGACATTGGATACCAGCCCTACACGGGCCGGCGCGAAGGTCGCGGGCGGTCGAGGCTCGCGATCTTCAAGGACGGGTTTCGCACCGCGCTCGGCTTCGGTCGCGGTGCGCGCGCCAAGGTCCTCCCCTGGTTCTTCATCGGTGTCGTGTCGGCGATCGCGCTCGTCATGGCGATCGTCGCTGGTGCGGCGGAACGGCTGGGCGGCCCCGGAACGGCTGAGCGAGTAGACCTTCCGTCGCATTCCGATTTCTACGGAATCGCCTCGATCATCCTGTTCGTGTTCGCAGCGGTCGTCGCGCCGGAGCTGCTGTGCCCCGACCGCCGCAACCGCGTGATCAGCCTCTATCTCGTTCGGCCCCTCACCGGCTCCGACTACATCATGTCGCGGTGGAGCGCGTTCTTCGTCGTCATGCTGGCAGCGGCGTTGCTCCCCCAGGTGATCCTCTTTCTCGGACTCTCGATGGGCGACGCGGTGCCGATGGCGTATCTGCGCAACCATTGGCTCGACGTCCCGAGGTTTCTCGCATCGGCCGCCGCGATCGCGGTGTACTTGACCACGCTGGCGTTGCTCATTGCGTCGTTTACCACGCGGCGGGCATACGCATCGGTGTTTCTCGTCGGGCTGTTCATCATCACGACACCGTTCACCGTCGGTCTGGCGCAGGAAGTCGATGGCCCGGCCGGACAGTGGATCTCGATGTTCAACCTCACGAACATTCCCGTGCACGTAAACGACGTGATCTTTGGCGACGTCAGCGAGATCACCGAGGACGCGCCCGCGCGCGAGCTCGGGGCGAGGATACTCGTAGCCTGGTACTTCATCTGGACGCTGGTGCCGGCCACCATCCTCTGGTGGCGGTATCGGAGGCTGTCGCCATGATCACCTTGCCAAATCCCGTGATCCGGGTGGACGGGGTCTCCCGCTGGTTCGGAAGCGTGGTCGCGGTGAGCGACGTCTCCTTCGATGTCGCGCCCGGCATCACGGGACTCCTCGGGCCTAACGGTGCCGGCAAGACGACGCTGCTCCGCATGATGACCGGCCTTGCCGCGACCTCGCGCGGGACGGTCACCCTGTTCGGCGAGCCCGTGCGCGACAACCCGCCGCTATACCGAAAGGTCGGGGTGATGTCGGAGCACGAGACCGTCTACGGATTCATGAAGGGTCGTGAGTTCGTGCGGATGATGGGGCGCCTGCGAGGCGTCGCCGATCTCGAGGCGGCGGTGGACCGCGCGATCGCCTTCGTCGACATGGCCGAGGCACAGCATCGGCCTATGGACACGTATTCGCGGGGGATGCGACAGCGGATGCGGCTCGCGGCGACGCTGGTGCACGATCCGCAGGTGCTCATCCTCGACGAGCCGCTCAATGGCGCCGACCCGAGACAGCGTGTGCACTTCAAGAGGCTGCTCGAGCAGCTCGCCGCAGAGGGGCGGACGATCGTGCTCTCCTCGCACATTCTGGAAGAGGTGGAGCAGGTGGCGGACACGGTGCTGTTGATCGTGAACGGAAAACTGGCCGCCTCCGGCGGGTTCCGCGCCATCCGGGCCGCGCTCAACCAGCGTCCATATCACGTGCGAGTGCTCTGCGACGCCCCCCGGCGACTCGCGGCCGAAGTGGTTCGGCTCGGCTCCGTCGATGCAGTTCACGTGGATCCCGATGGCGCAGTCGTCGTTCTGAGTCGGAACGTCCTCGATCTCCAGATCGAGCTCCCCCGACTGGCACAGTCATCGGCGATCAGCCTGCGGCGCGTGGAGCCTCTCGACGACTCACTGGAAAGTGTCTTCGGCTACCTGGTGGAGCAGTAACATGGGATCCGTGTACAGCCTAACGCTTCGTCAGCTCACGGGCCGGTGGCGTCTCGCGATCATGACCGTGCTGGCGGCGATGCCGGTGGTGATCGCCGTGATGATGCTGCGCTCCGACACCGCGCCGAGCGTTGGGGAGTTCGAAACCGTGGTGTTCGGCGCCATGCTGGCGGGCTCGATCGCTCCGCTGGTGGTGCTCGCGATCGCCGCCGCCGCGTTCGCCAATGAGATCGAGGATCGGACGCTGGCGAATTTGACCCTGGCGCCGATTCCGCGGTGGCAGATCGCAGTGCCGAAGCTGTTGGCCACGATCACGATCGCCGGGCCGTTCATCGCGGTGAGCGCGTTCCTGACGGCTCACGTCGCCTTCCTCGGCGACACGACCGCGACGGTGGCGGTCACGGTGTCGGCGCTCGTCGGCGTCGCGCTGTACGCGTCAGCGTTCGTGTGGCTGGGACTCGTTTCGACGCAGGCGATCGGCCTTGGCCTGCTCTACATCGTGCTCTGGGAAGGATTCTTCTCGGGGTTCGTGTCGGGGGTACGCCTGCTGAGCATCCGGCACTACGCGATCGCGTTGATGCATGGGCTGGATCCGCGCCGGTTCGCCGACGGGAATCACCTGAGCCTGACCGCCGCGATCATTATGTCGATGCTGGTCTTCGGAGGCTTCCTGCTCTCGTCCGTACGGCGGCTGCGGCGCATGGATGTGCCGTAGCAGCAAGGTGATCGAGGGTGTCGAGGTCGTCCGTGTGATCGACGGCACGTCGTTGCCTCACCTCGACTACCTCGACATCCTGGACACCCTCAGGGGTCAATAAGCCGTCGACTGAATTCACGGCGCAGGAACCACATCGCCAGCGTGAGCTGCACGAGCACTGTCGCGACGGAGAGGTACCAGATCCACCTCAGCTGAAAGCCGGGCATTCGTGCAAGCATCAGGACAACAATCGATAGCAGCACGATACGCACGCCGGACGCGATGAGAGATGGGACCGTATTCCCCATCGCCTGAAACATGCTCGAGGCGACGAAGATCAATCCCGATGCGACGAAGTTCCATGAGATGATGCGGAGATACTCGGCACCGACGGCGATCACCGCCGGATCCGTCGAGAACGCCCCCACCATAGACTGCGGGGCGATGTGGCATGCGATGGCGAAGAGCACCATGACGGCCGCCGCCATCCACGCCGCGTCACGGAAGGTGTTCTTCACCCGCTGGCCGTGTCGCGCGCCGAAGTTCTGTCCTGCCACCGGCGCGACGGAAAAGCCGAGCGCGATGACCGGCATGAAGCCGGCCTGGATGATTCGCATCCCGATGCCGAATCCCGCCTGCGCGGCTGCGCCGAAGGGGCGCGTGATCGCGTACACGATCGCGAGGTAGACAGCGGTGATGGCGAACTCGAAGCCGGCCGGGAGCCCAATCGCCAGCATTCGCTTCCACAGGGCGAGCCGCGGGCGCCCATCACGGAGCTCGAATTGCAAGTACGCATTCTTGGGGAGGAAGTACGTCGCCATCCAGACGATGCCGACGATGATGGCGATGAGCGAAGAGATCGCGGCGCCGGCGACGCCAAGCGCCCGGCCCGTGCCCCAGCCGAAAATGAGGAAGGGCGCCAGGATCATGTTGAGGATCACCGTCGCGCTGGAGACCACCATTCCCGGCTTGAAGTTCCCGACCGCGCGAAGCGCCGATCCCATCGCGACGAGCGCGAACTGAAGCGCCATCGCCGGGATGAACCACAGGAGGTACTCCGCGGCGAGCGCCGCCGTAGTCGCGTCGGCGCTCATCGCTCGTGCGTAGGGCCATCGCACCGCCATCCCGACGACCAGAAACGCAACGCCGGTGACCATCGCCAACACCTGCGACTGGTTGAACAGGAGAAGCGCCTGTTCGTGATCCCGGCGGCCGGTGGCGTGTGAGACTACTGCGGTCGTGCCCACGCCGAGCATTTGCGTCAATGCGAGCACGACGAAGGTGAGATTGCCGGCGATGCCCACCCCGGCTACCGCCTCGGTGCCGAGTCGCCCCACCCAGTAGAGATCGATCAGAAAATAGAGCGTCTGAAAGACCATGGTCACGAGCATGAAGCCCGTGGCCTTCAGCAGATGGTGCGTGATGGGACCCGTCGTGAGGTCCTGCATGCGGAGAATCTGGTTGCCCTCGAGAAAAGATCGTGGCACGACGAGGACTGCGGAACGCGGATGCCTCACGTACAGCGACGACTACGGCAAAGGTTGCGGTTGCCGTTCGCAGAGTCAGTCGCTACGACACCGCTGCCTGTGGAGCGAACGGCCACCGCTGCGTCCTCCACGACCAGATCAGGAAGACGACGCAGCCCAAACCGAGCACGCCGACACCGAAAACGATGACTCGGAGCTGCGTCGTCGCAAAGACGAATAGCCAACCGAGCAGCGCCACCAAGGCGGGGAGCGGATAGAGCCACATGCGATAGGGGCGATGCAAGTCGGGCGCGCGTCGCCGCAGGAGGATCAATCCGAAGACCTGTCCCATGAACTGCACGAGGATGCGAGTCACGATCAGCGCATCGATCACCGTGCCTAGCGAAAAGAAGCCGGCGACGATCGAGATCGCTCCCAGCACGAGCAGTGAGACGTACGGAAAGTCCTTCGTCGGATGCAGCTTGCCGAACGGACGGAAGAAGTAGCCGCTCTGTGCCGCGGCGAAGGGGATGCGCGAGTACCCCAGGAGCAACGCGAACACCGAGCCGAAGGCCGTCCACAGAATCAGTAGCGTGAAGATCGTCGCGACGCGGCTCCCGTAGATCTTTTCCATGAAAACGGAGACGATGAAATTCGACTCCGGGTGGTTGGAGGCGGGCACGAACTCCCGCCACGGTATCACCCCGATGATCGAGAGGTTGATGCCGATATAGATCGCTGCAACGGCGGCGGTGCTGATGAGAATCGAGCGCGGAATGACGCGCCCAGGGTTGCGCACTTCGTCGCCGATGTAGCACACATCGTAATAGCCGAGGTAGTCGTAGATCCCGACACGTGCCGCCGCGCCCAGTCCGAGAAAGAAGCCCAACGAGAAGTTGAACGCACCCGGCGGAAAGTCGAACGCGACGCGTGGGTTGAAATTCATGGCGCCGGTGACGATTACCGCCAGCACGGTGATCAGCGTGCCGATCCAGAGCGAGACGGTAATCCTGGCGATCGAGTGGATGCGACGGTATAAGAGAGCGACGTTGACCATTCCCACGGCGATGATGAGCGCAATCCCTTCCGCGGGCGTGAGTCCCTTCCACAGGTAGGTCGCGTACGAGGCAAAGCCGATGTATCCGGAAGCGATCTCGAGCGGCCCGCTCAGCAGGAATTGCCAGACGAACAGGAACGCCATCAAACGGCCGAATCGCGCTGGTCCGAACGCCTCGCGCAGATAATGGAACGACCCGCCCGATCCGGGCATGGCTGCGCCCAGCTCGCTCCACACCATCCCGTCGCAGACCACGATCACGAGCGCCACGATCCACCCCAGCAGGGCCTGGGGGCCGCCGAGCGCCGACATCAGCAGCGGAATCGTGATGAACGGGCCCGCGCCGAGCATGTTGGTCATGTTCAGCGCCGTCGCGGGCAGGAGACTGAACCGGCGGTGGAGCTGTGGCTGGTCGAGCGGCACCTTCGTAGGTTCCGTTACCATTCCCCCTCACCGTCCGAGTCTTATGCGTGCACTCATCCAGCGACCGGTCACCTCTGCTGCGCTCCTACTTGCTGCGAGCGTCGCGTGCCGCCCCGCGACACTGCTCGGTCAATCCAATCGTCCGGTACTCGCGGTGTTCGCCCATCCCGACGACGAGCGCGTCATCGCACCGCTATTGTCGCGTCTGTCCAGGGAAGGACGCGAGGTCCATCTCGTCATCGCCACCGATGGCTCGAAGGGGGTGCGCGACCACGCCGGCATTCCAGCCGGCGAAGCGCTGGCCGCCGCGCGCAAGCTCGAGGCAGAATGTGCGGCAAAGCGCCTGGGCGCGCGACTCCATCTGCTCGGTCTCGAGGACGGCGGGCTAGCGACGTTCGCGAACCTCGGGCGACTACGTACCGAGCTCGACAGGATCATCGGTGGCCTCCAGCCCGCCGCCATCATCACCTTCGGCCCGGAAGGAGGAACCGGCCATCCCGATCACCGGCTCGTGGGCAACGTCGTGACACAGATCGTCCAGAGCGACGATCGTCACCGGACGATCGACCTGCTGTACGCCTCTCTGCCGACGGAGCGCCTTCGCACCGCGCCACGTTCGTCGCCCACCGTCAACGGTGTCGCCGAAGATCTATTGACCGTTCGCGTGGCAGTGGAGAATCAGGATGTTGTCGCCGGGCAGGAGTCGTTCGCCTGTCATCGCACGCAGTACACATCGCCGGAGATGGCCGCCATCAACGGAACGCTGGCACACGTGTGGAATGGCACTGCGTATCTTCGCCCGTGGAATGGGACTAAGCCGCGGGCAACGATACCGTAAAGATCGAGCCCCGGCCCACGACGCTGTCAACAGTGATATCGCCTCGCATCGCGCGCGCCAGCTCCCGGCTGATCGCGAGTCCCAGTCCCATCCCCTTTTGCTTCCGCGCGTCGATCTCGCGATTGACCTGAACGAATGGCTCGAAGATCTGCGTCAGCAGCTCGGCCGGAATGCCTCGCCCGGTATCGGCGATGGCGATGTGGACGCGCTCTCCGTCCAATGACCAGCGCACGGAAACTTTGCCGCCTGACGGCGTGAATTTCGACGCGTTTCCGAGCAGGTTCAGCAGAATCTGCTGCAGGCGGTCGGGGTCCGCGCATACGGTCAGGCCTGCGGTATCCGCCTCTCGGGCATAGGTGATCCCCGCCTTCTCGAACTGCGGTGCGACGATCGCTTCGGCACGTGCGAGCACGCTTTCGACCGTCACATTCTCGTGGGATACCGTGAGAGCGCCCGCCTCCGCTCGCGCGAACGTGAGGATGTCGTCCAGCAACCCGAGCAGAAAGTGGCTCACTTCCTTGATGCGCCGGAGATCCTGCGCCTGCGCATCGGTCACTTCGCCCCGCACCCCGAGCAGCATCAGATCCGCGTACCCGGAAATGGCGCCGAGCGGCGTCCGCAAGTCATGGGACACCATGGAGAGGAAGCGCATCTTGGCGGCGTTCGCACCCTCGGCTGCTTTTTTCGCGTGCAGGAGCTCCTGCTCGTACTTCTGCCGCTCGTGGATTCGCAGCATCACGCAATCGATGCGCACCGCACCGGTGACCTCGGTGCGAGCTGCATTGGCCAGCACGTGCACCGGTGCGCCGGATTTGGCGCGCAGGGTGAAATAGATCTCCTCGGCACGCCCGTGCAGCTTGATCAGCGGGAAGAAGTGCGTCTGATAGAAGATCCGCGCTGGTACGGTGAGAATCTTTTCGAACGACTGCCCGACGAGCTCGTGCACGTCGACGCCGAGCAGGCGCCCCAGCGTCGCGTTCGCGTAGACGATCGTGCCGTCATCGCGGAAGGAGACGAACCCGCACGGCGCCTGATCGAGCAGGTCTGACGCCGCCGTGTGCGCTGCGCCGCCGTCGTCAAGCAGCGCGGGCTTTCCCACTCAGATATTCCTTCATCTCGCGGATCGTTTCCTCTGGATGACTCATGTGCGGACAGTGCCCCGTGGCCTGCATCACGCGCAAGGTACTGAGCGGTAAGTGGCGATGCACGTACTCGCCGACCTCGGGCGGCGCGATGACATCGGCCGAGCACTGGAGGATCAGCGACGGAACGGTCACGTCGACGAGGTCCTCGCGATTGTCGGAGAGGAACGTCACTTCGGCGAATCGGCGCGCGATGACCGGGTCGGTCGAGCAGAAGCTCTCCGTCAATTCCCCGGCGAGCTCGGGACGATCGGGGTTTGCCATGATCACGGGCGCCAGATAGTTCGCCCACCCGATGTAGTTCTTCTCCATCGTCTCGAGGAGGCCGTCGATGTCGGCACGATCGAAGCCGCCGACGTAGTCGCTGTCATTGATGTATCTCGGCGACGGCCCAATGAGGATGAGCTGTGCGAAGCGGTGGGGCTCACGCTTCGCCGCGAGCACCGCGACGATGCCGCTGACGGAATGCCCGACGACGATCGCATTACGCAGATCGAGGGCGCGACACACATCGAGCAGGTCCTCGGCGTATCCGCCGAGCGTGCCGTACCGTGTCCGATCGTACGCGCGCAGATCGGAATGCCCGGAGCCGACGTAATCGAAGAGTACGATGCGGTAGTCGTTCTCGAACGCGGGTGTGATGAACCGCCACATGTTCTGATCGCACCCGAAGCCGTGGGCAAACACCATGGGCTGTGTTCCACCGCCAAAGACCTTCACGTTGTTGCGTCGCAGTACATCGACAGCCATGTGAACCTTGTTGCGCGGGTGAGCGATCGGGCTGGATAAAGGAGCATGGACTGGACCGCAGTAGTCATGCTACTGACCCCCTGGAGGCAGGCGTCCCCTCGCCGACTGAGCCTCCAGCCATCGTCCGTTGGCGAGCACGACGGAGGTCTCGATCTGTCGCGCAGGGATCGACCAGTATGCCCTGAGCAGGCGATCCTTGTCGGCACTCGGGACGACGGTAAATCCATTTCGCCGATAGAAGTCGATCGCCCACGACGCGGCTGCCCAGGTCCCGATCAGAAGCGGCTTGTCGATGAGGCTCTCCACGTGACGCAGGAGCTGGGTTCCTACACCGCTACGCTGCGTGGCCGGGACGACGTATGCATGGCGGACGAGCGCGACATCCCCCTTGTCCTGAATCCCCATCACGCCTGACAAGCGCCCTTGCCGCTCCGCGATCCAGAAGACGACGCCGGCACTCATCTCTCGCCTCAGCTCGTCGGCGGACATGTAGGGTTCGTGCCAGCGATCGGCAGGGATCACGTCGCGGTAAGCCCGGGCGGCGTCGTTGACGACTGCCAGGATGTCCGCGAAGTCTGTTTCAACGCTCTGGCGAATGGCGATCATGGCTGACTTCCCGGGGTGGGGGATCACTCGGTCCCGTGGTCCGGCGTACGCGCGGGTCGGAATGAAGCTTCGGGCGAAACTTGGCACTCGAGCCTCTCGTATGGGAAGCCAATAGGACGGAGCCGGCGGGCACCGAGGTCCGCGCTCTCGTCCTTGTTCCCACTGGAGCGTGCGCTGCCGCGCACAGCTCCAGAATCCTCAGAGGTGTAAGATGTTGAATACGACCAGGACACTTGGAGTCGCCGCCATTCTGACGGCGCTCGTGACCACGTCGCTCGCGGCGCAGCCGCCGGCCGATCAGCCGGATCTCCTGCTCGCGTCGATCCAGCAAGCTGCGCGACATGTGCGGAGCGTGTTCACGACAGCCGCTGAGCAAATGTCAGAGGAGGACTACGCGTTCAAGCCGACCCCTGAGGTGCGAAGCTTCGGGCAGCTTCTCGCGCACGTCGCGGGAACCAACTACTGGTTTTGCTCCACCGCGACGGGGGAAAAGGCGCCGGTGAGCGACGTCGAAAAAACCATCACGACGCGCGCAGACATCCAGAGAACGTTGGCCGAGTCGTTCGACTATTGCGAGCGGGCGTACGCAGCGATGGCCGATGACGTCAAGGCGAAGGCCCTGAAGCAGTTCATGGGAAAGCCGCTGCCGGCCCTGGCCGTGCTGAACTTTCGGACGTACCACAGTCTGCTGCACTGGGGGAACGCCATCACGTACATGCGACTCAGAGGCAAGGTGCCGCCCTCGACCTGAGCCGCTGCCTGACGAGAGGGAGGGGCGGCGCGCCTAGCGAAATTGGAGGGCAACGGCCAACCGCTGACGGACCTTGCATCCCGAATGGTGCTCCGCCGCGGTGAGTGGAATGCGCTCCAGCGCGCCGATGATGTGCGGACGAAGGGCCTCATCGGTGATGTGCCGAACATTCAAGGAGCTGGGCTCGGGTCGGCCGAGCGTATCGATCACGAACTCGACGTACGCACGGCCCTCCTGGCCGACGGTCACCGGCTCGTCCACGTCGAACTTGCGGCTCAGACGGACCGGGCGTTCGACCTCCAAATCGATGAACACGTAGCGAGCGGCGCTATCCGGATCCGCAACGACGCGTGGCGGACATCCGGCGGCGATGCGGGCGGGGATCTCCGGGAGCACGGTGAATCCCGGCACCGCCGCCATCTCGCGATAGCCGTCGTGATACATGTCGAGAAAGATCTCGACTGCTCCCGGCGCGAGCTCCGAGCGGGGGAGGGTATCGGGGTCGGGCAACGGTCGATCGCACAGCACCTCGTAACCATCGAGTATGTGGCCATCCACGCCCGAGCCGAAGCTTCCAATGCGCTCGAAGTTCGGCACGGCGCCGGACGGACACCGGAGGCGCGTCAGGTATTCACGTTCGCCGGCGGGTCCCTCGGCGCGCACGGGGTTGTCGCGGGAGCCAAGCGGCGAAGCCGCGCTCTGTGCGTGGCCCGTGGTAGCCGTCGCGGTGAGAAGCCCGAGAAGCGCGAGCCAACGTGGAACAGTCATGAAACCCTCCCGCAGAAATGACGTCAAACCTGAGCGAGGTCAGGCGCTGGCGAAACGCAGCAGATCGCGCCGGGTGATCCCGTCGCGTCGACGGGTCCTCATTTGGTATGAACCGCGTGCCCGCCGAACTCTTTGCGCAGCGCGGCAATCACCTTGGCGCCGAAGGATTCCTCCTGGCGAGAGCGCAGCCGCGCGAGCAGCGACAACGTGATGACCGGCGCCGGCACGTCGAGCCGCATCGCCTCCTCCACCGTCCAGCGTCCCTCGCCTGAGTCCTCCACGTAACCACGGATGGCCGCGAGCTGGTCATCACGGGACAGCGCCCGCTCCGCGAGCTCGTTCAGCCACGAGCGCACGACGCTGCCATGGTTCCACAGCTTCGCGATCTGGCCGAGCTGGAGCGTAAAATCCTCCGACGCGTGCAGGATCTCGTAGCCCTCGGCATACGCCTGGAGGAGTCCGTACTCGATGCCATTGTGCACCATCTTCACGTAGTGGCCCGCCCCCGGCGGACCGACATGCGCGTAGCCGTCGGGCGGCGCGAGCGTTCGAAAGATCGGCTCGCAATGCTGAAACGCCGCTGGCGAACCGCCAATCATGAGGCAGTAGCCACTCGCGAGGCCGTGAATCCCACCACTCGTTCCGACATCCACGAACTCGATCCCCTGCGTCTCGAGTGCCTTCGCGCGACGCATCGAATCGCGAAAGTTCGAGTTGCCGCCGTCGATGATGACGTCCCCTCGTGCCAGATGCGGCACGAGCTCACCGATGGCGCCCTCGACCGCAGCGCCGGCCGGAACCATCACCCACAGGACTCGGCGCGGCGACAACTGCCTGGCGACATCAGCGAGGTCCTTTGCCTCCTTCACCCCGGTGGCGATCTGGGCCCTGACCGCGTCGGCGCTGCGATCGTACACGATCACCTCGTGTCCGCCCTGGACCAGCCGCCGCACCATGTTGCCGCCCATCCGGCCCAGCCCGATCATCGCCAGTCGCATTGTTACCGCTCCCTGGAGGTTTTTCTTCGCCAGCAGAATAGCCCTGAATCCTTCGGCGGTATAGGATAGGGCCCTGTGCATACCGGGCTCTACGTGATCATGGGCGTCTGCGGCGCCGGGAAGAGCCTGATTGGGGCGAAGCTGGCCCGAGCGCTGGACGTCGAGTTCGTCGAAGGCGATGCGCTGCATCCTCCGGACAACGTGAAGCGCATGGCCGCTGGGATTCCGCTGACGGACGAAAACCGCCACGGCTGGCTGCTGGCGATCGCATCCAGACTCCGCGAAGCGAAGCGCGCAGGGATCGGTCTCGTCGTCTCGTGCTCGGCGCTCAAGCGGTCCTATCGTGACCTTCTGCGCTCCGGTGGAGATGCGGAGGTGCGGTTCGTCTATCTCCGGGGAAGCCGAGCGCTCCTCGCCGAGCGCCTGGCCCACCGTCGCGGGCATTTCATGCCGCCGTCGCTCCTCGACAGCCAGCTCGCCACTCTCGAGGAGCCGTCGCCGGACGAGCGCGTGTGGGTCTGCGACATCACCGAGACGCCGGACGCGATCGTCGCCGAGCTAGTCAGGCACGCCTCGGCGTCCCCATGAGCCCGAACACCCAGCTGCTCCTCTACGCGTCGGGTGCCGTCGTCGCGCTGATCGTGCTGATCGCGCGCTTCAAGCTGCATCCCTTCGTCGTGCTGGTTTCGGTATCCCTCGGTCTCGGGATCGTGGCTGGCATGCCGTTAGGCACCGTCGTGAAGGCGTTTCAGGACGGGGTGGGCGGGGTCCTGGGATTCATCGCGATCGTGGTGGCGCTGGGGACGATGCTGGGGAAGCTGATGGCCGAGTCGGGCGGCGCGACGCGCATCGCGACCACGCTCATCGCGATGTTCGGGGAGCAGCGCGTGCATTGGGCGATCATGTTCGTCGCCTTCATCGTCGGCATTCCAGTCTTCTTTCAGGTCGGCTTCGTGCTGCTCGTTCCGCTGGTGTTCACGATCGCGCGCCGCACCGGCATGTCACTGGTGAAGATCGGCATCCCGCTGGTGGCAGGACTCTCGGTGGTGCACGGGTTGGTGCCCCCGCATCCGGCGGCGATGCTCGCGGTCGGCGCGTACGAGGCCGATGTCGGGCTTACGATCGCCTACGCGATTCTGGTCGGGCTTCCGACAGCGTCGCTCGCGGGCCCCATTTTCGCCTCGTGGATTGCGCCGCGCATCACACTCCCCGCGGAGAACCCGGTCGCCGCGCAGTTCGAAGGCGGCGCCCCACGCGAAATGCCGAGCTTTGGGATCTCTCTCTTCACCGTGCTCCTTCCGGTGATCCTGATGCTGTGCGCAACCATCGCCGACATCACACTCCCGCCAACGAGCACGCTTCGCGCGGCGCTCGATTTCATCGGGAGCCCGATTGTCTCGCTCCTGGCGGCGCTGCTGTTCTCGTTCTGGTCGCTGGGTTACCGACAGCACTTCACGCGCGACCAGATCCTCAAGTTCACGAACGACTGTCTCGCGCCGACGGCGACGATTCTCCTCGTGATTGGCGCGGGCGGCGGATTCAACAGGGTGCTCCTGGAGAGCGGCGTCGGGAAAGCGATCGCCGACGTGGCGGTCGGAGCGCAAGTCTCGCCACTCTTGCTCGCGTGGACCGTTGCGGCGCTCATCCGCGTGGCCACTGGCTCCGCGACCGTCGCGATGACGACCGCCGCCGGAATCGTCGCGCCCATCGCGGTCGCGACACCTGGAACGAACGCCGAGCTCCTCGTGCTCGCGACGGGTGCGGGCTCGCTCGTGCTCTCCCACGTGAACGATTCGGGATTCTGGCTGATCAAGGAATTTTTCAACATGACGGTCCCCCAGACGCTGAAAACGTGGACGGTGGCCGAGACGATCATCGGCGTCGTGGGGCTGGCCTTCACGATGTTGTTGGGTCTCGTCGTATAAAAGGCACGTTTTGTTCAGGCAACGGCGACGTTTTTACCCAGAGGACGCGGAGAACTCAGAGGAACTGCCATCGTGGAGCTCCGAACTGCGGTGCTTTTTTGCAAAAGCATTTGCAGTTGAAGCCCTATGCGTCGTGCAGATCCTCTGCGTCCTCCGCGCCCTCTGCGGTAACAAGCCGTGCCCTAACGGTTCTCGCGCACTACACCGGAGGCATGCATGCTTCGAGGAGCACCCGACATTCGCGGAAGGCCGAGCCTGACGGCCCTGACGGCGCTGGCGCTGCTGGCATGCAGCCCTGGTGCGCAGAACGCGTCCGACACTATGGCCGCTCAGGAGATGAGCGCGGGGTGGATCGACGTGTCGGCGACGCTCGACCCGGCCAGGACCCCGGTCTACGAGGGCGACGCGCCGATGAAGTTCGACTTTCTCAGACACATGCGCACGGGCGATGTCGTGACGCTGTCGGCCTACTCGATGGGGGCGCACAGTGGAACGCACGTCGATGCCCCGATGCACTTCGTCGCCACCGGAGCATCCGTCGACCGGGTGGAGCTGGAGCGGCTGATCGGTCCAGCGCGTGTGATCGATATCCCCGACAGCGTCCAGGCGATCGATGCGGAGGAGCTCAACAGGCACGACTGGAATGGCGCGAAGCGAGTGCTGTTTCGGACTCGCAGCTCACTGCGCGGATGGATGGACTCGGTTCAGTTCCATCGGGACTTCGCGTACATCGCACCGGACGCGGCGCAGCTTCTCGCCGACGCGGGCGTCGTACTCGTCGGCGTCGACTACATCTCCGCCGAGCAGTTCGGTGCTCCGGGGCCGCGGACGCACCAGATTTTGCTGGGGCGGGGGATTCCGATCGTGGAAGGGATGGACCTGCGCCCCGTGGCAGCGGGTGACTACGAGATGATCGTGCTGCCGCTCAAGGTCGCCGGGCACGAAGGCGCGCCGGCGAGGGCGATCATGCGGAAGAGCAGCCGAAGTTGAGCTTCACGACGCCACCATGCATTCCTCGGCCTAGCATCTCTTGCCGGAGGCGGGCGTGGCGCCTGAGGCGATAGCCTCGCGCTCCGTCATGAAGTCGCCCTCGGGCGTCGCGCCGTACGACGGGGAGGCGGGACAGTAATACACCCCCGCGCGTGTGTTCACCCATACGGTGATCGGCGATCCCGCTCCCTCGAACACACGCGGCCGGACAGTGGCACGCACAAAGCCGAACGACACGTGCAGTCCGTACGATGAGTTCGTTTCCCCCTCGGCAAACGTCAGAGTCGAGAATGGACGAAACGTGATGGCCTTGGCGAAGACCATGCCTAAACCGAACGACACGAGGTGGTGCGAGTCGGTGATCGACACCGTCCCCCCGGGCGTCGAATGGATGGTGACCTGATGCGTGACCAGGGCAACGGCTACCGAGGGAACAACCTCGAGTGTGGGGTCCGCGGTCAGGGTCCTCCCGACGCTCGCACCAAAACCGAAGGTCTGCGACGACAGCCGCTCGGCGAAGCGAAGCGCGACGTCCTTGACCACCGCCGCCGAGATGAAGGGGCAGATCTGCGTCTTCGCCGTGGGCCCGAGTGGAATGCCGACGCCAGCCGTCGCCGTAAAGAGTCTCGCATCGTCATCGAGATCATCGTTGTGCGTTGCTCCGAACCCGACCGACGCGAAGGGTCCCCGGGGGAAGCCGAAGGCAAGCCCGCCAGTCACCGAGCGTCCATCGGGGCTGAACGCGGCATCCGCGCCAACGTGCGCGCGTCGATCGGCGAACGATGCGTTGCCCATGCACCGCTGTGCGGTGAGGGTCGACGGCAACACGGAGAGCGACGCGGTGAAAACGATGCGATGGATCAGCGACATGGTGCGTGGGCGGCGAATGGAGGGCCAGCGCCAGCCGTTAGGTTCCTGCTTCATTGAAACGGGGTAGCCGGCTCTTCGCTGCGGCGATGTGGTGGTGACCGTGGTAAATGATGAAGAACAGCATTTCTCGCGTTGTGATCTTGCCGAGAATGGGGTGAGGAAGCCGAATGCGGTCGAGGTTGCCATCGCTCCAGCGCTCGAGCGAAGCCACGAGCCGCGAGTTCACCCTCTGCCATCGAGCCAGGATTTGGGCTTGGCGGCCGGTAGCCTGTTCAGGCGAGAGACGTTCCCGCGGCGGCACGAACCGGCCACTGGCTCGGCCTCCCCGCGTGAGACGTTCGCGGTAGTCGTCGCGCAACGCGACGAACGAGCGTGACGGCTGTGGGGCTCGGCCAAAGCGCAGGCGGAGGATCCACGGCGAGATCGAGAGCCCTCGTGCCACCGCGCTCACCGCGATGCTCAGGTGCTGAAGATGCTCGGACGGCGTCCACGCATCGCCGACGCGGAGCACGAATTCGTCCGGCGAGAGCGAGCCGAAGAACTCCGCCACATCCCGTTCTTGCGAGGCAAGGGACGCGAGTAGTGTCGCGCGGGTGAGCAGCGGTTCGATCTGCGCCATGGTGGGTAACCGTGTTCCGTAAGCACGCGGGGGCGATCGGCGCCTAACGTCCGGAGGGCGGACGATCGTAGGGCCGGTAGTTCTCCCACTCCAGCGGCGTAAAGGTGTCGGCGATCGTCAGCGCCAGCAGATGGCCGAAGATACTCTCGGCGTTGTCGCTGTTGCTCATCAACAGCACGCCCAGCTTCTTCTCCGGATACACGATCGAGTAGTGCTGGAACCCATCGCCGTGGCCCTCCTTGAACGCGCCCCAGCCGTGCGGCGTTCGTTGCAGTCCCCAGCCAAGCCCATAGCTGAGCTCGATCGCGTCATTCGCGGACGTCGTCTCCGATGCCCCCGGCCCCATCTGCGTCCTCGATCGAATACGCACCTGTGGCGTGAATATCTCCTTCCACGATGAGTCGCTCAATCCCTCTCGCCGTAGCACGGCCCTCATGAAGCGCGTGTAATCGTCGGTGGTCGTTTCGAGGGTACTGGGCGCGCGGGCGGCGTTGTCCTTGTCCTTTGGGTACAGCTTGCCATCCGACGCGTGGCCGACCGCGTAATCCGCCTCGAACCGCGGCTGCCAGGTGTAACTGGACATGGTCATGCCGTAGGGTCCGAACACGTGCTCGTGCATCAGCTGCTCCAGCGACTTGCCAGTCAGCTTCTCAATGACGATCTGCAGGAGAGTCATCCCCTCGCCCGAATAGCTGAACATTGCGCCGGGCGAGAAGTGGATGCGCAGCTTCTGGTCCGGCTCGAACCAGCGCCAGTTAGGCAGGCCGGTGGTGTGACTCATGCTCATGCGCGCCGTGATGCGTCGGTACCGGGGATCGGAGCGGAGGTCCCCCAAGTCCTCGTGCCAGCTCGTGCCGCGGTTCTCCCAGAGCGGCGTGCGCACGTAATCCTGGAGTGGCTTGTCGAGGTCCAGCACTCCCTGCTCGACGAGCCTCATGACCAGCACGGAGAACACCGCCTTACTGAGCGACGCGCCGTACATCTCGGTGTCGGTCCGAAGCGGCTTGTTGGCCGACAGGTCCGCGACGCCGAACGCGCGGGTGTATGCAGGCTCCGCGTCGTTGAAGATGGTCACCGTCAAGCCGTGCACGTTTGCCGCGCGCGTGAGCGCCTCGATCTGCTGGGTCAGAGCGGCGGTATCGACGGTGGTCTCGTCGAGGCGCGTGATCGTTGTGCCCGACGGTGGAGCGCCATTGGTGGCGCATGCTCCGAGGAGGGCGGTCGAAACGCACGTGAGCACGTGACGCATCGAACCGGCGCGTTCCGCGGAGGGGGTGGTGGTCATCGTCGTCGGCTCACACGTTGTGGGGACACACAACGTAGAACGCGCAGCGGGTTGAGTGCCACTCGTGGTGGCTGAAAGCAGCTCGAGCGGGGGGTGTTCGGCGGGAACGCGTGACCGGGAGCCGCTTCAGTCGCCGTTCCGTGCTCCTCTTTCCTGATCGTCGGCTTCCGGTGGCCCGAACACCTCGACGGCGAACGTGAAGTTGCGCAGCTCGCCGGGCTTGATGGCGCCGACGCCCACGATCTGGCGCGTCAGCTCGACACCACGGTCGTTCGTGATCGACACCATCACCGCGTACTCCCACGCCTCCCCCGAATTCGGGTGGCGAATCGAGCCCTCCACGCGAAGGGGGGAGAAGGTGGGGACAGCGGCGTCCCCACCCGCAGCCGCGAATCGCAGGTGCTTCCGGCACGAAGGACACACGCTCGTGCTTTGCAGGATCACTGCTCGGCAGTGAGGACAGGTGCGCGTGGCACCCGCCGGAGTCCTCCGAACGGCGCTCACGACGTCTTACGATTCGCCAGCGTGAGCGAGGACTTCGATGTTGACTCGTCACCCCAACCGAATTCGACGCGACCCCGCATGCGTGAGCCGGAGGCAACCGTCAGCGTTCCGGCCTTGAGATCGCCATTGAGCACTCCCGTGGAGAGGATCTCGACGCTCTCGGCGCTCTCGATGTTGCCCTCGATCTCTCCGCCTATCGCGACGGAGGCGGCGCGAACGCTTCCGGTGAGCTTGGCGCCAGCGTCGACGGTCAGGTCGCCCTGAATGTGCACATCGCCCTCGAATCGACCGATGAGTCGAACGGAGCCAGCGCCGTCGATCTTTCCCGTGATCGTGATCTCGGACGAGATGATGGACTCCCGCTGCTCGCGCGTTGCCGTTCGCCGAGCCGTCGACGGTGCGACGTCAGCGGGGTAGTCGGGCTCTCTCTTCGTCGCGGGCTCGGGGGTCATGATCGGCGCGTCCTTGGTGGGAATGGTCGATTCTTTCCAGATTGCCATGACAAACATCCTGTTTGGGAGTCCGGATCGATATCAGCGAAGTGGTGTGCCCGCTGTTACCTGGGTCACGAATTCAGGGAGCAATTACGACGGGATTGTCCTCGGACGCCACGCGGGCGGGCCGTCGCCCGGACTCGACCTGCCCCGGTGCTCACCGGTCTTCGATCGGAGGGTCCAGCGAATGCCCGACTACCCCGCCCAAATAGCACGGGTATCGCGAGGAAGGCAATCCGGTCGACCCGGTCCTCGAGCGGAGGTTCTCCAAAGACGAACGGACCCGGGACCGCTATCCCGTCCATGTCGGCCACAGCGCAGACCACGCGCCGTGAGATAGTTCCCTGGCCGACCGAGCCGTCGAACGAGCGGTCGTGTCAGCGAATACCACAGCCCTCCCGGCTCCCGCTTCGCGGCTATGGCCTGGCGACAATGTGATACACCTGGCGGATTTCCCCGCGTAGCCCATACATGTCGACCGCCGCGGCTCGCTGGACGATCGAATCGCCGGGTCGCTCCGGCACCACGATTTCGAGCGCCGTCGCACCGTACGTCGGGAGATCGTCCGGATCGTAGATCTCGTCGCGTACGAGGGCGCCGCTGAGGCGGAGCTCGGTGCGGACCAAGCCGGATCGGTCGGTATAGTCCGCACTAACGTAGGCCGTCTGGCCCGCGTAGACACTGTCGTCAACGTTGACAAAGCGGACTCCGGGTGGAGTCGTATCCCCGATCGTGAACGCGCCCATTGCTTCCGCCGTGGCGCCCCGTTGCGTGCGGACGCGAGCAGCAACCTGGACGACCGCCGAAATCGGCGCGTTAGGTATCGTCAGATCGACGTAGACACCCTGAGGTTGATCGCCAGAAAAAGGCAAGGCGAGGCTGTCACGCTCGGTGCCGGTTGCAAGGTGGAGCCATGCGACTGCGATCGGATCAGCCGGGAGTGGGGAGACGTCCACGATGATCCGCAGCTGTTCGCGCGGTCCTACAAACTGCGGATCGATCGAAAGCTCGAGCCCCGGCGGCGGCGCCGGCGGCGCTGTCGAGTCATCGCCTCCGCAAGCCGTGACCGCGGCCAGGAGGATGGGAGCGAGTCGCGCCGCGGCGACGCGGGCGCGCGGCACGATGTGGATCATTCGTCTCTGAGGCATGCGAACCGTCAGTGTTGCACTTCAGGGCGACGAACCGCAATGATTTCCGACACGTCGCGCCCACCGTATTCCTTCTCGTTCCCCATGGCTCTCGTCGTCTTCCTCCGCGGTGTCAATGTCGGCGGACACCGGACGTTTCGTCCGAGCGTCCTCGCAAGAGAGCTGAACGACTACGGCGTCGTGAATGTGGGGGCGGCGGGCACATTCGTCGTTCGCAAGCCCGGATCCCGCGCACGATTCCGCGCGGCATTGCTGCGAAAGCTACCGTTCGAGGCGGAGGTCATGCTGTGCGACGGCCGCGATCTTCTCCGCCTGGAGACGGAGAATCCGTTCGAGGAGGAGCCCTCGCGGCCCGACTGGGTTCGGTTCGTGAGCATCCTCTCGAAGGGCGGTCGCCTCCGGGCTCCCATTCCGGTCACGCTTCCACCAACGGGCCAATGGTTCGTGCGACTCATCGCGTCGCACAAACGCTTTGTCTTCGGAGTCTACCGGCGTCACATGAAGACGATCGGGTATCTCGGCAAGATCGACCGACTGTTTGGCGTGCCGGCGACGACACGAAACTGGAACACGGTGATCGCGATCATGCGCGTTTTGAAAGACCAGGAAACGAAAGGCCGCTGACCACACGCCACGTATTGGCTGCCTGGCGACTGGGCGCGGTGACTTCTACTGCGCGTACCGCAGGATGTCGTAGATGTACTTCACTCCGAACCCCACATTCGCCACGCTCACGCGCTCGTCGTTCCCGTGCACGCCGCGCTGGCTGTCGGCCGACTCCACCTTGAACGGGTCCAGCCCGTACGTGATAATGCCTGCCTTGCGGTACGTCGGCCGGTCGGTCGCGCCCGTCAGCATGTACGTCGTCACCAGCGCATCGGGATCGCGCTCGCGGGATGCGCGCTCGATCGCGCGGAACAGGTCCGTGTCCACCGGATTCTCGAGTGGAGTCTTCGGCGCCAGCAGTGTCTGCCAGTGCACCGACGTGTCATTCACGACCGCCTTCAGCACGCGCAGCACCGAATCGGGATTCTGATCGGGCAAGAGACGGATGTCGACGTCCGCCGTCGCCTCGGCCGGAATCACGTTCGTCTTATTCGATCCGTTCACCACCGTCAGCGAGATCGTGTTGCGCAGGATGGCGTTCCAGTACACGTCGTTCAGCAGCCACGCGCGCGCCCGCGGAATCGTGATCGCTCGTCGCACGTTCGCCAGCCAGGCGCGTCGCTCGCCGGTGTAGCCGCGGGAAATGTCGCGGAAATACTTGTCGACGCCCGGCGTGACGTGCAGCGGCGTCTCGTAGGTGCCAAGCCGGTGGAGTGCGCGAATGAGCTTGGGCACCGGATTGTGCTTCGTGGGGCGCGATCCATGTGACGGCGTGCCACGCACCGTTAGGCGTTGCCAGAAGGTGCGCTTCTCGGCCACGCTCACCCCGTAATACTGAAGCGTTCCGTCGACGACCGGGTTGTCGCCGCCTTCGGTGATGACATACTCGACGTCGCGCAGCAGGTCGGGGTGGTTGTCGACGAACGCGATCGCACCGGTGGAGCCGAGCTCCTCGTCGGGATTGGCGATGAAGACGATGTCGCGCGTCAGGGGAACGCCGCTGCGCTTGAGCGCGATCATGGCCATGAGGTGCACGATGCCTTCACCCTTCATGTCCAGCGCGCCGCGTCCGTACAGGAACCCGTCCCTGATCTCGCCACTGTACGGAGGAACAGTCCAGTAGCGCTCGTCTGCCGGAACGACGTCGATATGATGCACCAGCGCGATCGCTTTCTTTCCACCGGTCCCCTCGAGACGCGTGTACAGGTTCGGACGACGGGGCCCAAGCGAGCTGGCGGCGGTGTCGAACAGGTGAACTTCGAATCCTTCGCGTTCGAGGATCGCCTTGAGGAAGAGCGCGCCCTCGACCTCGTTCCCGGGGGGGTTCGCCGTATTGAGCTTCATGTAGTCGGCGAGGATGCGCACCGTCTCGTCGCGGATGGCGTTCCAGTCGACGGGACGTGCGGGCTCGGGGGCGGCCGCCTGCGCGAGCAGCGATGAGGCGGGTGCAAAGACCAAAATCAGCGCGGCGAGCGCGCGCGAGAGCCGGTTCATGGGTCGGGTTTCCAAGGGGAGGATGTTCGGTGGGAATCGACTGGCACGCGCGAACCGATGCAAGGGAAGGCGCCTGAAACCGGTCCCCGTGAAGGGGCGTAGGCTCCCATAGTCCTTCTCCAGCCGGTCACAATGCTTCACGCCCTCACGCTCGCCCTCGCTGCTGCCCTCGGTTTCCAGCAGGCCGAGACGCAGACTGCCTTATCCCGCGACTCCGCAGACGCCGCGCGCGACTCCGTGCGTGATGCCCGCCACGACCATCACTCGAGCGTGCTTCGGGCTCGCAAATCCCGCATTCCGCTCACCGCCGAGCTGCGCGCGAACGCGTATCGCGATGCGAGCGCGCGTGACCTCGTCTCACGAGCCCGATCCGCGCGTCTCGAGCAGGATTCGTCGCTCATCGCCTACGATGCGCGAACGCTTCAGCGCATCTCCGCCAAGCTTGGTCTTCGTGCCACCGGACGCGAGCGTCTCGTCTTTCGAACCGAGAGTGCGACGCGAGTCCGGTGGCACCGCGAGTCGGGTGCATGGATCGACGTCGAAGCCACACGCACTGCGTTTCCCATGGCGTTCCCCGGCGCCCGCGCCATGGCGGGGATGCTCGACATGAGTCCCATCCCCTACTTCCCGGGACGGGAAGGGCTGCTCCGATTCACCGGGATGGAGAACGTGACCGATGACGAAGGTCTTTTCGTCCATCCGCTCGCCGAAGGGGCCGAGGCCTACTACCGGTATGAGACCGGTGACACGATCTCGTACTCGCTGCCCGGCGGTCGCACCATCCGGATCGTCGAAATCACCGTCCGCGCGCGCGAGCCCGCCTTCGACCTCATCCTCGGCTCGCTCTGGTTCGACGTCGGCACCTCGCAGATCGTGCGAGCCGCGTATCGCCCAGCGGCTCCATTCGACATCAAGCGGTTCGTGGAAGAGGAGGAAGGCGAAGAGGAATTCGAGGACGTCCCGCGCGTCATCCGCCCGCTGATCTTCCCCATGATCGCCACGCTCGAGGCGTTCACCATCGAGTACGGATTGCATCAGGGACGCTGGTGGCTCCCGCGACTTCAGTCGGTGACTGGCCGCGTACAGGTGGGGGTCATGCGCTCGCCGTTCGAGATCCTCGAGACGTTCAGCTACGCGAGCGTCAACGGCGCCGAGCGGCTTCCGGCGGTCGTCGTGGATACGATGGGGCGGCGTTTCAAGACCGACCTCGAGGTGAACATCGGCGGGAACGACAAGCGCAAGCGGATGCGCAACGGGTTCGGCGATTGCGCACCGGGCGACACGCTGACGCAAACGGAAATGCGCTATAACGAGTCCGTTCCAGTCGCGATCCGCATCCCCTGCGACACGGTGGCGCTTGCGGCCTCACCGGCCCTTCCGCACTCCATCTTCGATCCCTCGGACGAGCTGTTCGGCGCCAACGAGCGGCAGGAGCTCGAGGCCGAGCTCGGGTGGGGATTGCAGCCGGAATGGTCTCCCCGGGAGATCGGCTTCAGCATCCTCGAACGGGGCATGCTGCGCTACAACCGCGTCGAGGGATTGTCGGCAGGCGGCTCCATCTCGCAGGAGCTGGGGGCTGGGCTGTCCTGGCAGGCGACCGGTCGAATTGGACACGCCGATCTCGAGCCGAACGCCGACCTTCGGCTCACCCGTGGCAACGCGAGCCGTGGCATCTCGCTCGGTGCCTATCGACGTCTGGCGGTCGTCGACGACTGGGGTGCCCCGTTAGGCCTGGGCAACTCCCTCAACGCGCTCCTCTTCGGGCGCGACGAAGGGTTCTATTATCGGACCGCCGGGCTCGAGTTGACCGGCGTGAACGGCCCGTTCGAGTGGCGGATCTTCGGCGAGCGGCAGCGGAACGCCCCCGTGGAGACGCAGTTCTCGTTGCCGCACGCGATCAACGGTCTGCGCTTCCGCGAGAACGTCGTGGCGACGCGCGCCGACCTCGCCGGAGCGAGTGTGCGCGTCCCCTTCTCGTTTGGGCTCGATCCGCGGACGCTGCGGCTCGTCGGCGCGGTACGCGTCGAGGGTGCGACCGGAGATCTCGAGTTCGGACGTGGCGCTCTCGATGTCACAATGATGCGCTCGCTGCCGTGGCGTCTCGCCGGCGCGCTCACCCTGAGCGGCGGCACGACGGCCGGCGACGTTCCACCGCAGCGCCTCTGGTACCTCGGCGGCACGCACACGGTGCGCGGCCATTCGATCGGAACGAGCGCGGGCGACGCCTTCTGGCTTGGACGGGCCGAGGTGTCGACCGATCGGGTCGCGTTCCGACCCGTGGTATTCGTCGACGCAGGCTGGGCCGGCTCACGCGATGATTGGGCGCACCCCGGCAAGCCCATGCTCGGCGCGGGACTCGGCTGGTCGGTGCTCGAGGGTCTGGTTCGGTTCGACCTCGCGAAGGGGATCAGACCGAACAGAGGCGTTAGGGCGTCGCTCTATCTCGACGCGAACTTCTGAGGGTCGTCGAAGGTCCGTCCCAACGGCCTTTCCTCTGTGCCTCTGTGCCTCTGTGGTAAATGCCGTTGGTCGACCTCGACAACCTTTCTCGACTGACACACCTTGAGCACCTCCATAGATCCCGAGGCGCTCATGTGGCGTGAGTTCAAGCAGTTCCTGGTGAAGGAAAACGTGCTGGCTCTCGCGATCGCGGTCGTGATCGGCGCCGCGATGGGGAAGCTGGTCACCGCGCTCGTGAACGACTTCATCATGCCGATCGTCTCGGCGGTCACGCCGTCGGGAAACTGGCGGTCATACACGCTCGATGTCGGCCCGGTGAGCTTTCTCGTTGGCGATTTCATCGGCGCGTTGATCGATTTCATGATCGTCGCGTTCGTCGTGTGGCGGATCAGCAAGGCGCTCATCCGCCCCGCACCGGCAGCCGAGAAGCCGGCGACACGCGAGTGCCCGCACTGCCGGTCGACGATCGATGCGCGCGCGACGAGATGCGCGAACTGTACGTCGACGTTGGCGGCAGCGTAAAACGACGCAGGACCGAGAACGAGGACGGGGCATCTCGACGCCCGCGCTGGGGCATCCTGGCTGCGTCCTCGTTCCCGTGCTTCCTTCGTGTCGCTCGTCTATAGCCCCAGCTTTACGTTGATGTCGACGAGCACCACCCTGGGCGCATCGACGAAGACGATGCGCTCAGGCTCCCGTCGCACGACGATCTTCTGAAGACGACCGCGGCCGCGCCCGCGACCGCGGTTACCGAGCCGATAATAAATGACGCGGGTGTCTTCCACGATGTCGACGCGCACGACCTCGTAGCCGTGCTTCACCAGCATCTCGCGTGCGACCGCTACGGCGTTATTGGTCGACGGAAGCGTGACCTTCCTCTTGTTTCCGGCGCCTGGCGGCGCTTTCCAGTCGCCGTTCCCTTGGGCGGCAGCAGTGCCGCCGGCGAGGGACAGACCGGCAACCGCGATAGCGATCAGGGCGTATCGCGCGTAGTTGGACATGGTTTCTCCGTGAAGGATCTCTCCATCACGACGCCCCTGGGTCCCGCCGAGCAACCCCAGCGAACGAATGCCGGTCACGTCCCCTCGTCCCGCAGGGTCTTGAAGAGGTGAAACTGCCGGTAGCCCGGCGGGTAGCCCTCGAGCACCCCGAACTGCACGTACCCGAGCTTCTCGTAGAAGGGAAGCGCCTGGTACTCGAACGTGTCGAGGTAGATGCCGAGACAGGCATGGGCTCGCGCGTATTCCTCGATGACGCGCATCACGCGCGTGCCGACGCCGCGACCGCGCAGCTCGTCAGGCAGCCAGAGCTTCGCCACGTATACCCATCGCCATTTGACGTGGCCGAGCAGGCCGCCGATCACGCGGGCGCTGGCGTCGCGGACGAAGACGGCAAGCTCGCGCTCGTTAGGGTCGCCGATGACAGCGCGGTTGAACGCACGGAGGCCCTCGGTGACGACACACGCGTCGTCGGCGCGCGGGCGTTCCTCGAGCTCGACACGAACCGCAGTCATTTCGCGCAAACGGCTCGCGGGGCGTGCGCTAGAAGCGATGCTCGAAGAGCACGAGCTGCGCGCTGCCGTCGGGCCCCGACCGCACACCGAGGAAGAACTTGTCGATCTTGTTGCCCGGATGGGTGTGGTGGTACCGCTCGATCTTGAGCCCGGTGAGCACTCCGACGAAGGATCCGAGGACGAGATCACTCGCCCAGTGTCGGCGCAGGTAGAGGCGGCTGACGGTGGGAAGCGTGGCCGCCGTATAGAGTAATGGCGGGACCCACGTCGCTTTCCCGGGCCACCGGCGCTTCATCTCGCTCGATATCACGGCGGCAACGGCAAAGTTCGCCGAGGCGTGGATGGATGGGAATGAGCGATACTCGAACTGCTTGAACCCCTGGAATCCCTTGAAGTGGGTGGGATCGCCTGGAGTCACGTACGGGCGTGTTCGGCCGAGCGATCCGCGCACGAGTGTGAGGAACACGGACGATAGAAGCACCGCCTCGGTGCTGTGAAAGGCAATGTCGGCGAGGGTACGCTTCTTGGTGATCCGTCCCGTGATGTACACGAGAGCGCCGGCGAGCATGATTTGATCGTCTTTGGAGAGGTTCGCTATCTCCGCGCCTCGTCGAATGAAATCGCTCTCCTGGATGTTCTCGCGCTGACTCCAGCGGTCGATGTCGTCGTCAACCTCGAAGAGCAGCACGGACGCGGCAACGAGCGCACCGGACCAAACCAGATCCCGCCGAGTGAAAAGCGGATCGGTCGACACGCTCGCTGTGTCGCTCGGCTGCGTGAGGGCGCCGGTCGCGAGGGTGAGGTTGAGCAGTAGTATCGCGAGCGCACGTGACAAACGGGCGTCCTTGTGAATTGCGCCGGTGTGGTATGCAACCGCCGTTCCGCTTCCCGGGGTTGGAGACCCCAGGTGGCCGCAGAAGGCCGCAGGGCACCGGGGGTAGCCTCGAATTGAAACGGTTTTAGCCCTTGCTGCACTCGGTGAAAAGCCGGAGTGAACCATGCGCCGAGCGATCGCTTCCCTGGCCGCCGGCCCGGGGCAGTTCGACGGTATCGAGTTCACCGAGGACGGGCGCGTCTGCCCTGGGGACGGCAGAGACGTCAGATGTCAGAATTCAGGATTCAGATCTCAGAAACGACCACGGGGAGCCACGACTGACTCCCCGTAGTTTTTCTCTGAATTCCGACATCCGACGTGTTTGCCGTCATCACCCGTGCTGATCTCTTGCCTCCGCGCCACCGGACTCGCCTCTCCGCTCGCGATACTCGCGCTCGGCCTCGAGCCAGTCGTTCACGTCGTCGCCGGACGACCCCTCTCCACGCTGCAGGTAGAGCTCGTACGCGCGGGCGCGGATCGCCTCGTCGGCGTCGAGGTTCTCTTCCTGCTCGGGAGCGGCGTCGCCGCGGATGACGTCGTTACCTAACGATCCGATCTCCTGGGACGATTCCTTGCGAGGGTTCTTCATCTGCAGTCTCTCACCTGGCCGTTGATTCCGTCTCTTTGGCGCGTCCACCACTGCGACCACGGCCGCCGCGCGCGCCCCCGCGACCACCTTCGACGGCGGTACGCCGGGAAATTTCACGCTCGGACCGCCCGCGGGCTCCGCGCGTCGTCTCTTCCTCTTCCTCTTCGCCTTCCGCCGTCGCCGCCTCGACGTTGATCGAGCTCTCGGCGAGCTGTGTCAACAGCTTGTCGGTCTTTCCTTCCTCATCGAGCGTCTGCTGCAGGAGCTGCGCCTGCCGCTCGGCGCCGAGGAGCTGGGCGTAGGTCCGTACGGTCCCGTACCCTGCGATCTCGTAATGCTCGATGTGCTGGGCTTTCGCGATGAGACCGGCATCGAGCACGTCGGGATCAGGCTTCTCTTTCAAGAGCTCCTGGCCTTCCTCGATGAGCCCTTCCATCCCGATGCACTTCTTCCCGCGGGGGCTTTCACCGAGCTCCTCGAAAACCTGCTCGAGGCGCTCGACTTGGCGCTCCGTTTCGCGCAGGTGCGTCATGAACGCCTTCGATAACTCCGGATCATTGGCGGCCTTCGCCATTTTCGGAAGCGCCTTGATCAACTGCTTCTCGGCGCTCCACAGATCCTTGAGCTCGTCGACGTAGAGATCCCGCAGCGTGTTCATTTCCATAAGCTCCTCCGCCTCCCAAGGTCGGTTCATTGTCGTACAGTCACCGGTCTTCTCGGGCAAGTTCAGCGCCGCGCGTCGAACCTCACGACTGTTTGGTCACATCGCGGCACTAACTGTGCAAATGGGTTCCGCGGACGAAGTCCCAGGTCCCGCGACTGATTCACATGCATTGTCGGAAGCAGAAGGGAATGGCACTCGGCGTCATCGCCGCGGCGACTATCGCCTGCGGACGAGACGTCGCATCCGACGGCGCGGACACGCGCGTGGCAGCGGTGGGGACCTCCGCAGGCGCCATCGTCAATCCCGCTCCCGATGCCGACGAAGGCAGCTGGGTGCGCGCCGCGAAGGACTATGCGAGCTGGCGGTACAGCACTCTTACCGAGATCACGGCCGAGAACGTCGCACAGCTGAAGCCAGCCTGGACGTTCTCCACCGGCGTGCTCCGGGGACAGGAAGCGTTCCCGCTCGTCGCGGAAAACACGATGTACATCGTGACGCCCTTCCCGAACATTCTGTACGCCCTCGATCTCACCAAGCCCGGCGCGCCCACCAAGTGGAAGTACGAGCCCAGGCCGGCCGCCGCAGCTCAGGGGGTCGCGTGCTGCGACGTCGTCAACCGCGGACCGGCGTACGCCGACGGGCGCGTCTTCTTTAACACGCTCGACATGCACACGGTTGCTGTCGATGCCGCGACCGGACGCGAGCTCTGGAAGACGAAGCTCGGCGACATCAACCTCGGCGAGACCATGACCATGGCCCCGCTGGTGGTGAAGGGGAAAGTGCTCGTCGGCAACAGCGGGGGAGAACTGGGGGTGCGTGGGTGGATCACGGCGCTCGACGCGTCGAACGGAAGTATCGCGTGGCGCGCCTACAGTACGGGACCGGACAGTTCGGTCCTGATCGGTCCACGGTTCCGCCCGCGCTATGCATCGGACAGTGGGGCGAACCTCGGCGTTCAGACCTGGCCGGGCGAAAGCTGGAAGCTGGGGGGCGGCACCGTCTGGGGCTGGATTTCCTACGATCCGCAGCTCGACCTCATCTACTACGGGACCTCGAATCCGGGACCGTGGAATCCCGCGCAGCGTCCGGGCGACAACAAGTGGACGGCCGGCATCTTCGCGCGTGATCCAGATACTGGCGACGCCGTCTGGTTCTACCAATGGTCCCCGCACGACCTGTACGACCACGATGGTGTCAACGAGCAGATCCTCGCCGACCTAACGATCGACGGCCGGCAGCGGCGAGTGCTGATCCGCCCCGAGCGCAACGGCTACATCTACGTCCTGGATCGCGAGACAGGGGAAGTGCTGTCGGCGACGCCGTTCGTGCACATTACCGCCTCCACGGGAGTGGACCTCGAGACCGGCCGTTTGATCACGGTGCCGGAAAAGGCTCCGGAGGTGGGGAAGACGGTGCGCGACATCTGTCCGTCCGCGCCAGGCGCGAAGGATTGGCAGCCCTCGGCATTCTCGCCCCGCACGGGCTTGCTCTACATCCCGCATCAGAACCTGTGCATGGACTTCGAGGCGACGGAGGCGAACTACGTCGCCGGCACACCGTTCGTGGGAGCGAACGTGAAGTATTACGCGGGCCCGGGTGGTCATCGCGGCGAGTACACGGCGTGGGATCCAGTGGCGAAGCGCGCCGCGTGGAAGCTCACGGAGAGCTTCCCGGTGTGGAGCGGGACGCTCGTCACCGCCGGGGACGTGGCCTTCTATGGGACGATGGAAGGGTGGTTCAAGGCCGTGGATGCGCGCAGTGGCAAGCTGCTCTGGCAATACCAGACGGGGTCCGGAATCATCGGCCAGCCGGTGACCTACCGTGGTCCGGACGGAAAGCAGTACGTCGCCATCCTCTCCGGGGTCGGCGGCTGGGCCGGCGCCATCGTCTCGGCCGGGCTCGATCCCTCCGACTCGTTAGGGGGCGGCGGGTTCACGAACGCGATGCGCGATCTGCCTCAGCACACGACCAAGGGAGGGACGTTGTATGTGTTCGCGCTTCCCTGAGGGGCGAGAGGCGCTAAGGGCGCTAACGGCGCTGGGAGTCATCGCTGTTACCCTCAGCGCCTCTAGCGCCCCTGGCGCCCCTAGCGTCTCTAGCGCCTTGAGGGTCTGCTCCGATCCCAACAACCTTCCCTTCTCGAACCAGCGCGGAGAGGGATTCGAAAACCGGATCGCGGAGCTCATCGCGCGCGACATGGGTCGCGTCGTCCGATACACCTGGTGGGCGCAGCGGCGTGGCTTCGTCCGCAACACGTTGAACGCCGACCTGTGCGACCTCATCATCGGCGTGCCTGTGGGGTACGACCCCGTGCTGACGACGAAGCCGTATTACCGGTCGACGTACGCCTTCGTCTGGCGGAGAGACCGCGCGTTAGGCATCCGGTCGTTCGACGATCCACGGCTCAAGACGATGCGGGTCGGGATACCGGTGGTCGGCGATGACTACGCCGCGACACCGCCAGCCGAGGCGCTCCTGCGTCGGGGAATCGTCCAGAACGTCGTGGGATTCTCGGTCTACGGCGACTATCGACAGCCCAACCCGCCCGCGCGTCTGATCGACGCGGTCGCGACGGGCGACATCGACGTCGCCATCGCCTGGGGACCGCTGGCCGGATACTTCGCGCGTGGCGCGCAGCTCGAGATCGTCCCGATCGCGCCGGACTCCGAACCGGAAGTGCGCCTGGCGTTCGCGATCGCGATGGGCGTCCGTCGCAGCGACCGGGCACTGCGGGATACGCTCGACGCGATTCTCGTCAGGCGGCGCTCCCAGATCGAAGCCGTTCTCGATCGGTACGGTGTGCCCCGGCTTGTCCCCGCCCCCCGACGCGCGGAGGACTGATGCGCGCCCTCCTCCCGTTGCTCGGGCTTGCTGTACTCACGTTCTGTGAACGCGAGAACCGGCGCTTTCGCGAGGTCGCGTCGACCGCGAGCACCGCGCCCGTGGTAATGCAGACCGAGCTTCGCGCGGGGGGCGGGCCTGGCGACGTCGCCGTCGATCATCCGTATCTCCGCAACGCGTGGGCAACGTCGGAGGGCAAGCGCCTCTTTGCCTGGATGAACTGCGCGGTGTGTCATTCGCCCAATGGCGGAGGCGCCATGGGTCCGCCGCTGAGCGACGAGGAATGGATCTACGGCGTGGAGCCGGAGAACATCTTCGCGACGATATCCGGAGGACGGCCGAACGGAATGCCCGCGTTCGGCGGAAAGCTCTCGAATCAGCAGATCTGGCAGCTGGTGGCGTACGTGCGCACGCTCAGCGGGCTGGCACGCAAGGACGTGAAGCCGTCTCGCAGCGACGCGATGACCGAGAAAGAATCGGAGATCCGTCGTCCTCCGCGCGAGCCGAGCTCATCCACGACCCCACCTGCTTCGGTCCAGCCATGATGCAGGGGAAGTTCCGCATCGATGCGCTCGACCCCGCCGGCCCGAACGCCGAGCGGATCAGCGATTTGTTCTGGTCCATGACGATCACGGCGTCGGTGATCTACCTGATCGTGATCGCAATGCTGTTGTACGCGGCATTCCGTCGTCGCACCCCACTGCGCGGTCCGGCCGTGGAAGCGCGGATGGAGCGGCGTGCGGGCGTGAGCGTGGCGGTTGGTCTTGGCGTCACCGTCGTGGTGCTGCTCGTGACGCTCATCGTCGATTTCGGGCTGGCACGGACGAACGTGACGACGGAGCAGGAGCAGCGCCCGGTCACGATCGAGATCGTGGGGCACCAGTGGTGGTGGGAGATCCATTACGAGGACTCCATCGCGCAGCGGCGGGTGACCACCGCCAACGAGCTGTATCTGCCGGTCGGTGAGCGGGTGAAGCTCACCATGACGTCCACCGACGTCATTCACTCGCTCTGGATTCCGAATCTCGCCGGCAAGCGGGACCTGGTCCCCGGCTACCGCACCGAGACCTGGATCCGGGCCGACCGCGCGGGAGTCTACCGCGGACAATGCGCAGAGTTTTGCGGGCATCAGCATGCGAAGATGGGGCTGACCGTCATCGCCGTTCCGCGTGAGCAGTTTGACCAATGGATCACCCGGCAGCTTCAGCCCGCCACGACCCCCTCTGATTCTCTCGCGCTCGCGGGGCAGGAGGTCTTCGTCGACGGGTCCTGTGCGATGTGCCACAACATCACGGGGACACGCGCGAGCGGTGTAGTGGGACCCGACCTCACGCATCTGGCGACCCGCCGAATGATCGGCGCGGGGACGCTGCTCAATCGCCGCGGGCAGCTGGCGGGATGGATCGTGGATCCGCAGGGCATCAAGCCCGGCGTTCGCATGCCATCGAACCAGCTCGAGCCTAACGATCTTCGAGCGCTGCTCGCCTATCTGGAGAGCCTGCGGTGACGGTCGCCGAGGTCGCCACGCGGGCGGGAGCGGGGGAGGAGGCGCTCGAGCACGCTGCGCTCGAGGTGACGTGGCGTGAACGTCCCGGCGTCATCGGCTGGCTCTCGTCGGTCGATCACAAGTCAGTGGGGAAGCGCTACCTCATCACGGCCGTCGTGTTCCTGCTGCTGGGCGGGATCGAAGCGGGGCTCATGCGGATGCAGCTCGCGCGGCCCGAGAACTCGCTGATCGGCCCCGATCTGTACAATCAGATCTTCACCATGCACGGCACGACCATGATGTTCCTCTTCGCGGTGCCGGTCATGAACGCGATGGGCGTCTACCTCGTCCCGCTCATGGTGGGCGCGCGGAACATCTCCTTCCCTCGGCTGAACGCGTTCGGCTACTGGACGTACCTGATCGGCGGGCTGCTGCTGTACACCGCGTTCTTCATGAACTCGGGCCCCGATGCCGGATGGTTCAGTTACGTACCGCTCTCCGGTCCCGAGTTCAGTCCCGGCAAACGCGTCGATGTGTGGGCGCAGACGGTCACCTTCACCGAGATCGCGTCGCTCTCTGCCGCGGTCTGCATCATCGTCACGATCCTGAAGCACCGGGCTCCCGGCATGTCCCTCGGCCGCATCCCGCTCTTCGTGTGGGCGCAGCTGGTCGTGTCGATGATGATCATCTTCGCCATGCCCTCCGTTGCCACCGCGAGTCTCTTCCTGGCCATGGATCGGCTCGTCGACACGCACTTCTTCAATCCGGCCGAGGGCGGCGATCCGCTGCTCTGGCAGCATCTCTTCTGGTTCTTTGGCCACCCCGAGGTCTACATCATCTTCCTCCCCGCGATGGGGATGGTGTCGGCCGTCATCGCGACGTTCGCGCGACGTCCGGTGTTCGGCTACCCCGTCGTCGTGCTCGCCACGATCGGCACGGGATTCATCGGCTTCGGCGTCTGGGTGCACCACATGTTCGCGACGCCGGTGCCGCAGCTCGGCCAGAGCTTTTTCACCGGCACGAGCATGCTCATTACCGTCTTCACCGCGGCGCAGATCTTCTGCTGGATCGCCACGCTGTGGATGGGTCGGCCCGTCTGGAAAACCCCGTTGCTCTTCCTCATCGGATTCGTGATCACGTTCGTGATCGGTGGGATGACGGGAGTGATGATCGCCGCGATCCCCTTCGACCTGCAGGCGCACGACACGTACTTCATCGTCGCGCACCTGCACTACGTGCTGATTGGCGGCGCGGTGATGCCGCTCTTCGCCGCGTTCTACTACTGGTTCCCGAAGATCACCGGCCGCATGCTCAACGAGACGGCTGGACGCTGGCACTTCTGGCTGTTCGCGATCGGCGTCAACGTCACGTTCTTCCCGATGCATTTCCTCGGGCTGCAAGGCATGACGCGCCGCGTCTACACGTATCTGGCCGAGATGGGATGGGGCGAGCTGAACCTGCTCGCGACGCTCGGTGCGGTCACGACGGTGATCGGCATGGTCATCTTCGTGCTGAACGTGCTGACGTCGTCCAGGCGCGGCGCGGTGGCGGGCTCCGACCCGTGGTTGGGCGAGACCCTCGAGTGGGCGACGGCATCGCCACCGCCGGCGTACAACTTCGCCCACATCCCCATCGTCTCGAGCCGCAGCCCGATGTGGGCGGAAGGTCCCGAGCTCCAGGGCGCGTCGGGGCTCAGGTCCGACGTGCGCGAAGTTCTGGTGACGACGTTACTCGACGCCGAGCCCGATTCGCGTCATGACGATCCCGACCCGACCATGTCGCCGTTGATTGCGGCGATGGCGGTTGGGGTGATGTTCATCGTCTCGATCTTCACTCCCTGGGGAATGGTCATCGGGACGGCGCTCCTCTTCCTCGCGCTCGGATTCTGGTTCTATCCCCGACGGATCGAGCGTGAGCACGTCTTTGTCGAACGGAAGGCGGCATGAGACCGATTCGACCGGTCCTCGACGTCTCGCGTCTTCCGACCGTGGTCTTTGGACATCGGGCGCCGACCTGGTGGGGAACGATCGCGTTCATGCTGATCGAGGGAACGACCCTGGCTCTCGTAGCCGCGAGCTATCTCTACGTCCGAAAGAATTTTCACGCCTGGCCGCCGGAGCGCACGCCATTCCCCGATCTGCTGATACCGACGATTCAGCTCGTCGTGATGATGGTCAGCTGTCTTCCGGCGTATCTCGCCAAGCGTAGCGCACTGCGGCTCGACAGAGGCGCGACGGCGCTCTGGCTCTGGGTGAGTGTCGCTTTCGGGCTGGCGATTCTCGCGCTCCGGTGGTTCGAGCTCGGGGCGCTGAACACGCGGTGGGACTCACACGCGTACGGTTCCGTCGCATGGGCCGTGCTCGGCTTCCATGGAACGCTGCTGGTGCTCGACATCTTCGATACGATCGGGCTCGCATACCTCCTGTCCACCGACCGTGCCTCGGCGAAGCATTATCCGGCGACGACCGACAATACCGATTATTGGATGTTCATCATGCTGGCATGGGTGCCGCTCTACATCCTGGTATTCCTCTCGCCGCGGTGGATCTAGATGGCCGACATCGTCGATCCGGTCATCACCCGTGGCCCCCACGATCCAGGACCGCTCTCGTTATGGGCGCCGATCGTCGGGCCCATGGTCGCGACGTTGGTGATGCTCGAGTCGGCGTATGCGCTCGTGGGCCCTTCCTGTCGCCGGGGAACGAGCCTCTTCCTGCACCTCGTGGCCGCGACGATGCTGCTGGCAACGATTCTCGTGACGACGGTCGCCGTGCGGGTCTGGCGCGAGCGAGGGCGCGACTGGGAGACGCACGCTGGCGGGGCGGCGACGCGAACGCGCTTCATGGCGGTCGTCGGGCTGCTGAGCGGTGTCTCGGGCGCGCTCCTCATCCTCGCGCAATGGCTGGCGATCTTCTTCCACCATCCCTGCGCGATCTCATGAGAGTGCACGTCGCGGGTGGGATATCGCTCTATGCGATGACAATCGGGGCGGCCTCCGCGGTCGCGCACGAGGGGAGACCGCTCGAGCCGCACGATCTCTGGACGGCGTGGAGCTTCGATCCCGGCATCGCAGTTCCACTCGTGCTCGCCGCGGCGCTGCATGCGATCGGCATCCGCAAGCTGACGCGCAGCGGCGCAGCGCACGGCCGGCGGGCTCGCCGTCGCCGCGCGATCAGCTTCGCCGCCGGCTGGATGACGCTGACCATCGCGCTCGTGTCGCCGATGCATGCGGCCGCGGAGGCGCTCTTCTCGATGCACATGGTGCAGCACGAGATTCTCATGGTCGTTGCCGCGCCGCTGCTCGTGCTGGCACGTCCCTTCGTACCGATCCTCTGGGCGCTTCCCGCGCCGTGGCGCCGTCGTGTCGGCCGTTCCTGTCGGGCACGTGCAGCCCGTAGCGCATGGGCGATCATCTCGTCGATCCCCATCGCATGGGCGCTGCACGCCGTCGCGATCTGGATGTGGCACCTCCCCGTACTGTACGACCAGACACTCACGAGCTCGGCGGCTCACGCGGCGCAGCACGCGAGCTTCCTCGTGACGGCGCTCTTGTTCTGGTGGAGCATCGCGCGCGGCCGCGCGGCGCGCACGGTCGGTGTGCTGGCGCTCTTCACCACCGCGGTGCACACCGGCGCTCTGGGCGCGCTGATCGCGCTGTCGCCGACCCCCTGGTATCCCCGCTATGGGGAGACGAGCGGAGCGTGGGGGCTCACCCCGCTCGAAGATCAACAGCTGGCCGGCCTGATCATGTGGATGCCGGCGACGATTGCCTACGTCGCGGGAGCCCTCTGGCTCGCCGCCGGGTGGCTTCGCGAGCCGCGCGCGCGCGCCGCCGTGGCGCGCGCATCGTTAGGGGCAACGGTCGTATTGCTACTGCTCGGCGGCTGTCGCCAGCGCCCTGCTCAGGTCGAGGGCTCGATGGTCGGTGGGAACGTGGCGCGGGGACAGCTCGCCGTGCGCGCCTATGGATGCACGGCGTGTCACGCGGTGCCAGGGATGGTGGGGGACAATCCGTCGGTGGGACCTTCGCTCGAGGGCTTCGGCGGGCGCGCCTACATCGCCGGCGTGCTGCCGAACACGCCGGAGAACCTGCTGCGATGGATCGTCGACCCTCCGAGCGTCGATTCGCTTACGGCAATGCCGAACGTCGGAGTCACGTCGCGGGACGCAGTCGACATTACCGAGTTCCTGTACACCTTGAGATAGTGGGTTGCCCTACCCCCGTTTCCGCCAGAGGTCGCCCTGAGCACGCAACCGGATCCCGAGAACCCTTTTCATCGCGGCAGTGTCGTCGACAGGCCCAAGGCGGGAACTCGCCTCTCGGCCTCCGAGATTCACGACAACATCCTCGGCGCCGCCGAAACCGAGGGAGAGCGGGCGACCTCGTCGCTGCTGTGGTCGGCGATCGCGGCCGGCCTCGTCATTGGATTCTGCTTTCTCGCGACGGCGTTTGCCGCCCAGGTCTTCCCCGATCCCGCTCACGTACGCCGGCTCGCGATGGCCGTGGCGTACCCCACGGGCTTCATATTCGTGGTCATGGGGCGCAGCGAGCTGTTCACTGAGAACACCCTTCGGCCGGTCGTCCCACTCCTGCACGAGCGGGATCGCAAGTCGTTCATGATACTGCTACGCGTGTGGGGACTGCTGCTCCTGGGGAACCTCATCGGGACCTCGATCTTTGCGTGGCTCCTGGCACGAACTCCGGCGGTCGAGCCTTCATTGCGTCCGGTGCTCGACGCCGTGGCGGCGGAAGCGACGCGCGGATCGTTCGGTGAGATCTTTTATCTTGCGATCTTCGCCGGATGGCTCATCGCGCTGCTGGCGTGGCTGCTCGCCTCGACGCATAACGCCGTCGCGCAGATGGCGCTCATCTGGCTCACGACCGCCTGCATCTCCGCGTTCGGGTTCCGCCACTCGATTGCCGGAGCCGTCGAAGCGCTTTATCGCGCTTTCGCCGGTGACGCGTCCTGGAGTGCGATGACGGGCGGCTTCATCGTGCCTGCCGTGCTCGGCAACACCGTCGGCGGGGTCGTGCTCGTTGCCTTGCTCAACTACGCGCAGGTGAAGCGCGACAAGGAGCTCGAGATGCGCAAGGTACTCACGGCGACGGAGCCACGTGCATGAAGTCCATTCGTCACCTCACGGTACTCCTGTTGGCAGCGTGCATGAGCGACGAGTCGCGCTCGGTGGCGGTGGACGCGGGCTCACTCATCTATGTCAGCAACGAAGACTCGAACGACATTTCGGTGATCGACACGCGTACCGACAGCGTGGTGGCGACCATCGCTGTGGGACGACGGCCGCGCGGAATTCTCGTCAGCCCGGATGGGCGAGTCGTGTACGTCGCTCTCAGCGGCTCGCCGAAGGCACCACCGGGTGTCGACGAGTCTACACTCCCGCCCCCCGACAAGACCAAGGACGGGATCGCCGCCGTTGACGTCGCCACCCGTGAGCTTCGAGCGACGTATCCGGGGGGCAGCGATCCCGAAGCCTTCGCGATCTCGCCCGACAATCGCACCCTCTACGTCTCGAATGAGGATGTGGGATTGGCGTCCGCCCTCGACGTCGAGACCGGCAAGGTCGCGTACACCCTGCGCGTCGGCGATGAGCCGGAAGGAGTCGGGATCACCCCCGATGGCCGATACGTCTACGTCACCGGCGAGACGACGAACGACATCGCCGTCATCGACGTGAGCACGCGACAAGTCATCAAGCGGATGCCTACCGGGAGACGGCCGCGAGCGGTGGCGTTCACGCCGAATGGCCGCAAGGCGTACGTGAGCGAGGAGCTCGGCGGGTCGGTCGGCGTGATCGACGTCAGCGGGCACGCGATCGTCGATACGATCGCCATTCCAGGTGATGGCGCGAAACCCATGGGCGTCACCATCACCCACGACGGCAAGCAGCTCCTCGTGACGACGGGTCGCGGCGGGTCGCTTGCCTTCGTCGATGTCGAGCGCGACTCCGTGGTGGCAACCATCCGCGTCGGGACGCGCCCGTGGGGCGTCGCGATCAGTCCCGACGGTACGAAGGCGTACACCGCGAATGGACCCTCCAATGACGTTGCCGTCGTCGATATCGCCGGACGTCGCGTCGTGAAGCGGATTCCAGTCGGGAAGGTACCGTGGGGAGTTGCAGCGCCCGGTCCTCGGCGGCACTGATCACCATCCATGCATAACGCGGCACGTCATCCAATGCGCGCCTAGCGAGCGTCATGGCACGGGTACTGTACAGTGAGTGGTCTCGCTCAACGAACGCTCACTCGGAGGATGGTACCATGAGGTACAATGTTCTGCATCGCGGCATTGGTGGAATCGTGCTTGCGGCTCTGTTGATGCTCCTGTCCACACCAGCGCAGGGATCTGCGCAGACCACTGGCGATACGGGGCAGACGATGAGCCAGAGCGGCGGTCAGGTTGCTACCGCCGACGATGACGACGATGGAATGGATCTGGGCTGGCTTGGATTGCTCGGCCTCGCCGGCCTGCTCGGCCTGCGGCGTCGCGAGCCCGACCACGTCCACCGCGTCGACCCGCGGCCGACGACCAGGCCCTAACACGTACCGGATGGTCCTGGGCTGATCGAGTCGGTCAGCCCAGGGTCATCCCGGTCCCCCGAGGTTCCGCGTGATTCGCGTTCGCAGCTGGGGATGCCTAGCGAGTATCGTCCTGTCGGTGCTCGCGACGGTCGTGCTCAATCTCCTGCTGCGCGCATGTTCGTAGCACACGCCTAGCGACGCCGGCTCCCCCGCAAGGCCACCGCGGCGCCGGCGGCGGTCGTGACCGCGGCGGCGATGGCGGCGGTTCGCAGGGGATGCTTCGCGGCGGCGCGCACGCCTCGCCGCGTTGCCTCCACCATCGTCATGATCGGCTTCTCGATCTCCTCGATCGCGTCGACGGTGCGCGCGTTGGCCACTTCCATGACGCCCGCTGCCTTTCCGACCGCGGTGCGACGACCGGCATGCAGCTGCTCGAGCTGCTTCTCGGCCCACTGGTAGTGACGCTGCTCGTCACGCGATGCGCGCTTGAGCACACGCGCGACGTCTCTCGGCAATCCACGTGTCGCCGCGGCGCGACGGTATTTATCGCGGCCCTGCCGTTCGTTGGTCTTGAAGGCGAGCAGGACGGCGCGGTCCCCTCCCGCAGACCCCATCGCCTGCATCGCGAGCTTGAAGGGCCCGGTCGGTATGTGCGAGACGGCGATGGCCGCTCCGCCATGCGCCTGGATGAGTCGTTTCAGCTCACGTACGTGGCGTCGATGGTCGCCTTGATATCGCCTCACGCTCTCCTTTCTGACCTTGCTCTCCAGCTGCCGGATGACGAGAGAATACGCCGAGATCGCGTCGACGTCCGTCTGAAGCAGGTCGTTGAGTGTGGTCGTGAGCAGTGTGTCCTTCATTGCGCTTTTCCGCGATGCCATGGTCAGTCCTCCGTCCTGGGTTCACGTGTGCGTTCACCGATGACGCCCGTCCCTTTGACGGAGGGCGTTTCGTCAGCGTCCCGTCGCAGCAGGATCTCGAGCTCCCGCTCGCGCAGGTCGAACGGATATCCGGCGCCGACGATGCCGACCCGGAGGTAGCTCAGCGTCAGGGGCGCCCCTTTCTGCGCTTCTTCCGCATTGTCGAACCGGACCCCGCGACCGTCGACGAAGTAGACCGAGCCGTTGCCGACGACCTCCCCCAGGTTCCCGCGGACGACGAGCGCTGTGTCTTCGTCGATGCCGAGGCCCATGAGCTCCGGATTCTCGGCGACGCGGCGGAAGAGCCGCTGCAGGCGGCCGCGCTTCGAGAAATGGGTGTCGATGAGCGCGGAAAAACCTAACAAGCCGAACCCGGGACCGAGGTAGAGCGGCACTTCCTGTCCCTCGTCATCGATCTCGCCGCCGGCGAGCATCGTCTCGGACAGTGCCGCGGCGCCGGCGCTCGTTCCGCAGACGATGGCGCCGTTCGCGAACGCTTCCTTGATGGCGCGACCCACTCGCGAGCCGCTGAGCGTGGCCACGAGGTGCACCTGATCGCCGCCGCCAAGAAAGATCCCTTGCGCGTCGAGCACCATCTGCGCGGTGCGCGCGTCCTGCGCGCGCGCGCGGCGATCGATGATCGGAATCTCGACGTTGGTCGCGCCAGCTTCGGCAAACGCGTCCTTCCAGGCGATCGCGGAGGCGACGGGATCGGTGGACGCGGTAGTGAAGCCGACGATCTTGCCGCCCTCTCGCGCGTTGCATCCTTGTAGGAAGACGTCCATGGCGGGCCCTTTTGGGTCGAGCGCTCCGCCGATGAGGATGAGCGTGCCCGCCTTGCGATCGTCGTGCCGGGAGGAGCGCTGCTCCACGCGCTCCTGAGGGAGATGCGCCGTGGTCATGCCGTCGCGACGTGCGTCGCCGCCTGGTCCAGCGCCTCGGCCGCGAACATTGCGAGTGCAGCAGCCACCTGGGCCGCGATCGCAACCCCGTCGCGGACTGGGCCTCCGTCCACCGTGCGCTCGTAGGTTTGGAGAACGATGCGCTCGTCCCGGACGAGTGCGACGGCACAAGCGACGCGCTGATCACGTAGCGTGACGTCGTCGTCGATGGCGAAGATGGCGACGCGGCAGTTTTGCTCCCGAGCGTAGTCCTGAATCTCCCATTCCTTCGCCGGCGCTATGACGATGCCATCGCGACGGACGCCGTCGGCGAGCACGCCGACCAGGCGTTGCGCACGCTCGGGATCGCGATACCGCTCCGGCACGTCGGTGAGCTCGGCGTCGAGGATGATCGCCATCTCGGACCGCGAGTATGGCAGACCAGCCTGGAGCAGATACGATGGCGAGATGTCGACGACGAGCTCGGCGTCGCTCAGCCCACGGCGCACCATCTCTTCGCGCGTCTCGTGCCGTGGACCGCCCCCGGTGATGCCGCAGAGTACACGCTGCCGAAGGGGCGGGGCGTCGGGCGTGTCGAGAAGCGCGGTCAGCTCACGTACCGCGTAGGCGACCCCGTCGAGTGTGCCGGCAAAGGCACGCTGCACGATCTCGAGCGCTAACGCTCCAGCGCGAAGCCCAGCTTGCTCATGATAATGCTCGAAGACCACCGTGTATTCGCCGGGCACGTCGCCGCCGCGCGTCTTCCCGTATCCCACCTCGAGTCCGGCCATGACCTGAAGCTCGAGCGCCACGTGCTCGATGATGTGGGGAGCGTACGTCCCGCGTGCGAGCCGCTGGAGAAATCCGCCGCGCTGCCCAATGCTGCAACGGTGCTCGATGAGGCCGGGCATCGCGCTGCGCAGCGACGCGAGCACGCCCGGAACATCCGCCGAGGAGATTTCGTCGTAGCGTCCGACGACGAGATCGAGGCGCGTGACCGGGCGCTGCGACCAGAAGTTCGCGCCGCGGAGCGAGTGGAGGCCCGTGAGCTGGATCTCCGTCGCGGGAACGAGCTCGGTCATGAGGTCTTCACGCCGCCCAACCCGCGAACATGCTCGAGGACGCCTCTCACATCGTCCGCGAGCACGACCGCCAGATCGTTGGTGCCGAGCAGCGAAACGGCGCGGTCGACAGCCTCGATCTCGGAGTGCACGATCTCCACGCGCTCGTCGGACACGCCCCCCTCACGCAGCCCCTCGATGAGGAGGGATGCGACCTCGCCTCGCTCGCGGCCGCGCCGGTCATCGTCTTCCTTGACGACCACGTGATCGAGCGATCCAGCGAGACGCCCTACCGCGCGGATGTCCTCGTCTCGGCGGTCCCCGGGAGCCGCCAGGACACCGATGCGCCTGCGTGCGGGAAGCTGCCGAACGAGCTCCATCAGTCCCTCGACGGCCGCCGCGTTATGCGCGTAATCGATGAGCAGCTTCGCTCCATTGATCCGGATCAGATTGAGGCGGCCCGGTGTCATCGAGGGCGAGGGGAAGAACGACAGCAGCCCGGCACGGATGTCGTCGTAGCGAACCCCCTGCACGTAGGCCGTCGCTATCGCCGCGAGGATGTTGCCCCGCTGGAACCGCGCGGCTCCGCCCATCATCAAGGGCACATCGCGCACCGAGGCGATTGGAATACGCAGACGGCCGCGACGAATGACGAAGGTGTCGTTCTCGATCAGCGCAGCGATTCCGTTGCTGCCGATGTGGTCAGCGACGGCAGGGTTTCCGCTTTCGTCGGTGGTCGAAAAGAGCACGACATCACCCGGCGAGCGATCGCGCATGGCGTAAACGAGCGGATCGTCGGCGTTGAGGACCGCATGCCCTTCACGCTTCACGACGGCGGCGATGACGCTCTTGACCTCCGCCAGCTGCTCGAGCGTATGAATCCCGCGTAAGCCGAGATGGTCGGCGCTGACGTTGAGGACCACGCCCACATCGCACTCGTCGAAGCCCAATCCCGCGCGGAGAATCCCACCGCGCGCCGTCTCGAGCACCGCCACGTCGACCGCGGCGTTCGACAGGATGATGTTGGCCGAGAACGGCCCCGTCATGTCGCCCTCCATGACGAGGCGGTTGTTCAGATACACGCCGTCGGTCGTCGTTAGGCCCACCGTCCGGTCGGTATGGCGAAAGAGGTGCGCGATCAGCCGCACCGTGGTCGTCTTGCCGTTCGTTCCAGTGACCGCGATGACGGGAATGGTGCACTCGCTCCCCGGCGGATACAGCATGTCGAGCATCGGCGCCGCCACGTTGCGAGACTGCCCCTCGGCGGGGTGGGTGTGCATGCGGATGCCCGGCGCCGCGTTCACCTCGATGATGACGGCGCCGTTGTCGCGGAAGGGCACGGAGATGTCGGCCGTCATCACATCGATGCCCGCGACGTCGAGGCCCACGGCCCCCGCCGCCATCTCGCACGCGGTGGCATTGTCGGGGTGGATCTCGTCGGTGCGATCGATCGCCGTGCCGCCAGTCGAAAGATTGGCGGTCGGCCGCAAGGCGACGATCTCGTCCTTCGCCGGCACGGACTCGAGGGTGTACTCGCGCTCGGCCAGGTACGACTCGGTGAGATCGTCGACCGGCAGCCGCGTGAGAATCTTCGTATGACCGACGCCGCGCCGGGGGTCGCGGTTCTCGAGCTCGATGAGCTCGCGTACCGTATGCGCCCCATCACCGATGACCCGCGCTGGAACACGCTCGGCCACCGCGACGACCTTGCCATTCACGACGAGCACGCGATGGTCGGTGCCTCCCACGTACCGCTCGACGACGACGGCGTCCGACACTTCATGCGGCTGTCGCCACGCCGCGCGCACCGCCTCCTCGTCGTCCAGGCGTGGGGAGATGCCGCGTCCGTGGCTGGCGTCGAGCGGCTTGAGGATCACTGGATATCCGATGCGCATCGCGATGTCGACCGCCTCCTCGACATCACTGGCGACGTCGCCGATCGGCACCGGCAATCCGATCGACTCGAGCACGCGCTTGGTCTCGTCCTTGTTCTGGGCGATCTCGACCGCGATCGAGCTCGTGCTGTCGGCCATCGTCGCCTGAATGCGCCGGAGGTTCTTGCCGAGGCCGAGCTGCACGAGCGATCGGGAGTTGAGGCGCCGAACGGGGATGCCGCGTCGCCGGGCTTCCTCGACGATCGCACCCGTGGACGGCCCCAGGCGAACCTGTTGCCACAGCGACTGCAGGTCCGGGATGAGGCGCTCCATGTCGACACGCTCCCCGGCAATACATGCCTTCAGCAGGCGCACGGCCTCGCGCACGGCGCGCAGCCCGACCTCTTCTTCCTCGTAGGCGACGATCACCCACCACACGCCGGCGTCGCCCGAGGGGACGACGCGTCCGAACCCGACATCGCTACCGGCCAGCACCTGGAGCTCGAGCGCGACGTGCTCGAGGATGTGGGGCAGGTGCGTGCCTTCGCGCAGGCGCTCGATGAAGCCGCCGGCCACGCCGCGAGAGCACTCGTGCTCGTGCAGCGACGGGAGGAAGCTCGTCAGACGCTCGATGAAGTCGGGAAGGTCGGCGGAGGAGACGTGCTCGAGCCCGCCGAGGGCGACGTCGCACGCAATGACCGGAGCGAGGCGCCAGTAATTCGGTCCTCGCAGGGCGCGAATGCGTGTTACGCGAAGGTCGTCGGGGCGAAGATCCGGCGCGAGGTTGGTCGCGCCAGAGAATGGCTCGGACATCGAGGTTAGCTGCAGGTCAGCGGGCGCGACGCGTAAGTCGCAGGGATACTTGTCGTTCAGTGACGTTCACCAGGCGTGAAAGCGCAGAAAGCAGGCCACCCTCCGGAACGGCGCTCATGCCGAAAATTCCCACGCGAACGCGCAAACAGGCGGAGCCGTGGCACGGCTTTCCAACGCGTTGCGCTGCAAAGTCTTGGAGCGTCCTTTCAGTGGCACGACTTTGTGCCTTTTTCCTGCCGTGCACCTCGCTGCGGCTCGACGTCCGGATGCATCCGCGATGTCGAGCGCGTTCTCATTCACTGCTCCTGGATGTCGAAGACGCCGACACCCACTGCCTTGCGCACGATGCCGCGCGCGGTCAGCCAATCCGCCCCGCGCATTCCGCACCTGACGCCTGTCGCGTCGAGGCGGACCGAGCGCGTCACGGCGGAAGAGCAGGCGAACGGAGAGATCCTGCTCTGGCAGAGCACGATCCGGCTGGCATTGCTCGGATTGGCGCAGGCGGTTGCCGTCGGGATACAGGTGCTCAACGCGTCGCCCGTCCCGCTGGGCAACCTTGCCGTGCTCGCGGCGCTCTACGCGATCGTGGTGCTCGCCGTCAGTGCACTCGTCAGGCAGCGCGGGGGCGCGCGCGACTGGGTGATTGGCGCGGTCGTGGCGGCGGACATCCTGTTCCTCTTCGGCGCCGTATTCCTCGCCGTCCCGCCCCACCACTATGCGCGCACGCTGCTCGTCGCGTTGATCATCCTGCACCTCACGGAGTTCCACTTCGGTCGCCGGCTCGCCGTGAGTGCGCTGGTCCTGATGTCGGTGCTCTATCTCGCGATGGTGATGTTCGCCCTCGATCAGGGCGCGCAGCTGCAATGGGTGCACGAGATGTCGTCGCTGGCCGTGTTCATCCTCGCCGCGGGATCGTTCGTGTTTCAATACGGCACCTTCAAGAGCAGGCTCGCGCGCCTTGCGCGGCTGTTCGAGAATGCGGAGGAGGGCGACTTCGCGGCGACGTACGACGTCGAGGCGGACCGGCGCCCGGACAGCATTACGCACCTCGGCCGCTCCTACAACCGCCTTCGCACGCAGCTCGCTCAGATGGTGCTGACCGATCCGCTCAGCGGATGTCTCAACCGGCGCGGGTTCGAGCAGCAGTTCAAGCGTGAGATCGCGCGCGCGGCCCGGCAGGGGACGAACATCGCGCTCATCGCCGTCGACGTCGACATGTTCAAGGAGATCAACGACTCGTACGGGCATCTCGCGGGCGATGGCGTCGTACGCGATCTCGGATCGTTGCTGCGGGAAGTGGCGCGCACCGGCGATCTCGTCGCGCGCACGGGCGGTGACGAGTTCGCGATTCTGCTTCCCGACACCGAGGCGGACGGCGCGTTCCATCTGGCGATGCGCGTTCGCGACGCGGTCGCGTCGCACCGGTTTCCGTCCGTGCGCGGACGCCACCGGATCACGGTCAGCCTCGGGGTGGTGGCCGATCGTGCCCCCGATGCCAACATCGCGCACGATCTGCACTCGCGCGCCGACGAAGCGCTGTACGCGGCGAAGGATGCCGGGCGCGACCGCGTGTGCTTGTGGACCTCGGATCTGCGCGCCGTCGCCGTGACCGCCGCGCACCACCGGGTTACGCAGCCGCTACGGACGGGGGAGCACAAGATCGACTAGGAGTCAGGGGTCAGGGGTCAGGGGGTGTCAGGGTAAAAGTGTCAGGAGAGGCGCGAGCCGTCATCTCCTGCAACCCATTCCCTAACACCCCCTGACCCCTGACTCCTGCTCGAACTACTCCTCGGCCAGAAACGGATACGTAAACTCGACTGGCGGCGAGAACGTCTCCTTCACCGTCCTCGCGCTCACCCAGCGCACGAGGTTGAGCTTCGATCCTGCCTTGTCGTTGGTGCCCGACGCTCGCGCCCCGCCGAAGGGCTGCTGGCCGACGACGGCGCCCGTCGGCTTGTCGTTGATGTAGAAGTTGCCCGCGGCGTTGCGCAGCGCCACCGAGGCCTGTCGCACCGCGGCGCGGTCACGCGAGAAGATCGCGCCAGTGAGTGCATAGGGCGATGTGCGGTCCACCGTCCTCAGCGTGTCCTCCCACTTCGCATCGGGATACACATAGGCCGTGACGACGGGGCCGAAAATCTCCTCGCACAGCAGCCGATATCCGGGATCCTTGGTCTCGATGAGCGTCGGCTCGATGAAATACCCGTCATCGCCGCGCGTCACGCCGCCCTGCACGACGGTGGCGTTTCGCTTCGCGTCGTCGAGATACTCGCCGATCTTCGTGAACGCCTTCTGGTCGATCACCGCGCCCATGAAGTTCCTGAAGTCGCGCACATCGCCCACGCGCATCTCGCGCATCATCGCGACCGTGCGGTCCTTCACCTCCGGCCACAGCGATTCCGGGACGTAGATGCGGCTGGCCGCCGAGCACTTCTGTCCCTGGTATTCGTATGCTCCACGCGCAATGGCGACGGAAAGCGCGCGCGCATCCGCCGATGGGTGGGCGACGATGAAATCCTTCCCTCCGGTCTCGCCGACGATGCGGGGATACGATTTGTAGTTGCCGATGTTCTGCCCGATCGTGCGCCAGATGCTGTTGAAAACTCCGGTGCTGCCCGTGAAATGCACGCCGGCCAGCTCGGGACTCGCGAGCACCGCGTCGGTGATCGGCGCCGGATCCCCAGGGAGAAAGTTGATGACGCCCGGCGGAAGCCCCGCCTCCTCGAGCAGCCGCATGATGTAGTACGCGCTCAGCATGGCGCTGCTCGCCGGCTTCCAGAGCACGGTATTGCCCATGAGCGCGGCCGACGTCGGGAGATTGCCGCCGATGGCGGTGAAGTTGAACGGCGTCACCGCGTAAACGAATCCCTCGAGCGCGCGGTAATCGAGCTGATTCCACATGCTCTTGTCGCTGATCGGCTGCTCGTCGTACAGCTCTTGCGCGAAGTGCGCATTGAAGCGCCAGAAGTCGATGAGCTCGCACGCGGCATCGATCTCCGCCTGATGCGCGGTCTTCGACTGGCCGAGCATCGTCGCGGCGTTGAGGGTCGAGCGCCATGTCGTCGCCAGCAGCTCCGCCGCCTTGAGCAGCACGGCGGCGCGATCCTCCCACGGCCAGTTGGACCACTCGCGCCACGCCTCGCGCGCCGCCGCGATCGCCATCTCGGCGTGCTTCGGTGTCGCCTTGTGATACTCGGCGAGCACGTGCTTGTGTGCGTGCGGCATCACCGAGCGGCCCAGGTCACCGGTGCGAATCTCCTTGCCGCCAATAATGATGGGAATTTCGATGCGCTCCGCCGCCATCCTGGACAGGCGCGCCTTTAGCTCCGCGCGCTCGGGCGATCCGGGCGCGTACATGCGCACGGGCTCGTTGACCGGTTTCGGAACGCGGCGGTTGCCGCTGAAGCCGACGAGGCCCGCTCCGACGTGAGGGACGGGCTGCGACGGGGTTGCTGGCACAGGCGCCTGCTGCTCGCGTGCGGCGGCGGCCTGGGATTTCGGCGGATTGGCCACGGGTGCAGACATGACGAAACCTCTCTCCGATCGGCGTTGTGGGCCGCCGTTGGCAGCCCGTTTTCAAGATACAGGAGCCCGCGAGTGGGGCCAACCGCGTTGCCCGTGTCGCGTTTACATGGCCTCCTTCGCGCGCCGGGGTCGAGGAACCGCGGATCGCCGCGGAGGATTGGCATTCGCGGGTGCGCGCACGTGACCCGGATCGCCCCGCACACGAACATCGTTGCCTGCAGGAGCACCAAATACCTTTGGAGCGTCATCTCGCGTTGCACGCTCCACGCGCCAGCGAGGGTCTGAGTTCAATGCGTTCATTTGCGGTTGCCCTTGGCAGTTCTCCTCCGGTTTCCGCGGATCCATACCGAGGCGAGCCTGACTGAAATGCGGAATCGCACCTGCAGCATCGGAGCTCTCCTCCTCGTCGCGGCATGCGCGCCGGAGCCGATCGAATGGCGGCCCGCGCAGGACATGGCTGGCACGATTGGCGCGACCACACGGCTGACGATGGAGGAGAATGGCACGCCTCGTCTCGTCGATCAGCCGGCGCCTGCCGTCGTGTTGCCGCCGGCCGGCTGCGCGACGTCGGTGGTTGCGGCACGCGCGCGCGGCGAGGAGTGGTATGCCGCCTGGTTCCTCGCGCGCTTCGATAGCAGCGTCGTCCTCATGGTCACACGCTCGGTGGACGGCGGATCGACGTGGAGCACTCCGGTTGTCGCCGACGGACGCGACCGGGGACGACGCGGCTGCTCGCGGCCGCGGCCGGCGCTCACAGCCGATGCCGCGAGCGCGTACGTCCATGCCGCCTACTTCATCGAGCCGATCGAAGGGGCCGGAGTCTGGTACACGCACTCCATGGAACAGGGAACGATCTGGCACCAGACCATCGGCGTGCTCTACGGCGATGAGCCAGTTACCGCGAGCATCGCCAGCGCCGGCGAGACCGTGCTCGTCGCCTACGAGCACCCCGGCTCCGGGGGCTCACGGTTGGGCGTCGCGATCTCTCGTCAGGCAGGGCATACCTTCGCCGAGCGACTCCGAGTGGTGCGAGTGAGCGGAGCTGCGCGTGAGCCGAGGATCGCGCTCCGCGACGGGCGGGTTGCCCTCGCGTGGCTCGAGCAGCCTCGCTCGACCGGTGGCGCGACGCCAGCCGCACGAGCTCGCGTTCAGGTGGGGGATTTGCGTTAGGTATGGCACCCTGGGCAATGCATCAGCGCTGGACGAATTTGCTATTCGCCCATTGGCCCGTCGCGCCCGCCGCGCTGCGTTCGCTTCTGCCACCCGCGCTCACGCTGGACACGTTCGATGGCGATGCGTGGGTCGGTGTGATTCCGTTTCACATGAGCAACGTACGGCCGCGTGGTGTTCCCGCCATGCCGTGGCTGTCATCGTTTCACGAGCTCAATGTCCGCACCTACGTACGCGTGGGCACGCGTGCTGGCGTGTGGTTTTTCAGCCTCGACGCGTCGAACCCGATCGCGGTTCGTACGGCGCGCGCGGCAGTGCACCTGCCGTACTACGACGCGCGAATGGGAATGAGGGCCGCATCTGATGGCTCGGTGGGCTATCACAGTGCGCGGACACACCGTGGTGCGCCACCGGCCGTCTTCGACGCCACCTACCGCCCGGAGGGCCAGGTGTACCGCGCGGCGCCGGGTACGCTCGACCACTTCCTTGTCGAGCGCTACGAGCTGTTCGCGATGTCGCGCCGCGGCCTTCTCCACGTGAAGATCGCGCACCCGCCCTGGCCCTTGCAGCCGGCCTCGGCACACATCGAGCGCAACACCATGGGAGCTGCAGCGGGGATCGCGCTCACGGGAGATCCAACCCATCTCCACTTCGCGGCGCGCGTCGATGTACGAACGTGGCTGCCCGGCTTCGTGTGAAGGCAGAGACGTCAGATGTCAGAATTCAGAATTCAGAATCCAGAACCAGCGCTGGAACGGTCTCTGCGCAGGCGGTTGCTGAATTCTGAAATCCGTATTCTGAACTCTGTCATCTTTGCCCTTGAGCCCGGAGCTGCATGCCATACCTAGGCGCCCACACTATCGATAAGGGCGGCATCCACATGGCCGTCGCGCGCGCCGAGAAGGCTGGGATGACCGCGCTCCAGGTCTTCACGGCGAAGCCGCGCTTCATCAACGATCGCATCTCCGTTCGTCCCGAGCGCGCGAAGCGGTTTCGCGACGCGCTCGCCGAGACCAGGATCGATGCCCGTCATGTCCTGGTGCACGCGCCGTACTCGCTCAGCGTGGCGAACGCCGACGAGGAAAAGTGGGGGCGGGCGAGCGCCGGCCTCACCAAAGAGCTGGAGCGATCGACCCAGATCGGAGCCGGTGCAGTCTGCTTCCATCCCGGCAACGCGGGCGACGGCGACCGAGATACCGCGGCAAAACGTGTCGCAAAGGCCATTGTCGCCGCACTGCGCGCGGTGGACACCGAGACGAGGCTTCTCGTCGAAAACACCGCTGGCGCCGGCCAGCAGATCGGACGGACGGCGGCAGAGGTGGGCGCCATCCTTTCTCGCGTCCCCGACACGCTGCGCCCGCGCACCGGCTACGGACTCGACACCTGTCACCTGTTCGTGTCGGGCTACGACCTCAGCGCTTCACGCACCGCGCTCGCCGGGGTGCTCGACGAGTTCGAGGAGGAGTGCGGCGAGCCGCCAGCCTTCTTTCACCTCAACGACAGCGCCGGCGAGCTCGGCTCGAATCTCGATCGCCACGTGCTCATCGGCGAAGGCGCACTGGGCAAGGAGCCGTTCCGGTGGCTGCTGCAGGACAAGCGCGCGGCGAAGGTGCCGCTCATTCTCGAGACGCCGCAAAAAAACTACGAGGTGGGCGACGACGACCCCACGCCCGATCCGTGGGACGTCAAGATGATCAAGCTGCTGAAGGGAATGGCGAAGTAGGAGGCATGGCCGCACTGCGTAACCACAGAGGCACAGAGGGCACAGAGGACGGCCAACTGCAAGACATTTTGGAGCGGGCGTTCTTTGTGCCCTCTGTGCCTCTGTGGTCAGCGCCCCGGCTCGTTGCCATACTTCGCTTCCCCAAGCAACACGATCTGGCCCGTCGGAGCGGGTACACCGCCAGACGGCTCCTCCGTTACCGCCACCGCGGCGAGCGAATCCGCCGCGAGCGCGTACGTCGCCGTCGCGACGGCGTTGCCCTCGCTCGATGGCGAGAAGACTCCCGCACTGACCTTCCGATCGTCCGGTGTGATGAGCCACAGCTGATACACGCGCCCCTGCGAAGGTCCCGCGAGGTCGTAAGCGACGAACGTCCACGAATGCTGTGGCTGATTCCAGAACATGCGCGCCCGTCCCACTCGCCCGTCCGTCCCTGCCAGCTCGATCACTCGCACGCCCGGCCCGATCATTCCCGCGATCAGTTGAAGCTGCTGAGACTCGCTTTCGCGCACCCGCGCGAGCTCCTCGCGAGTCTGGAGGAGCACTCCCCCGCCGACGAGAACGAGGCCCGCGATCGCTGCGGCGAGCAGCATGAACCCGGAGCGCCAGCCATTGGAGCTCTCCCGCGGCGCCAGATCGACTCGACGAAGGGCGAAGGGCTCGCGCTCCGGCAGCTGGCCCGCGGCGAGACGAGCGCGCGCCTCACGATCGGCGGCCGTTCGCGCGAGCAGCCGCGAGCGCACGCCATTGCAGCGGCGCGCATCGAATGACCGGTCCGGCGCCGCAAGCGCGAGCTCGCCCGCGGTCGCCCGCAACGACTCGAGATCCTCGGCGCACGCGGCGCACCCTGTGACGTGCTCGAGCACCGACGTGCGCTCCTCCGGGCCGAGCAGCTCCATCGCATGGGCGGCGAGCAGGTCGCGTACGTCATCGTGCCGCATGGGATTCATGGCTCACGCTCCCGCAGGATTCCCAGCCGATCGCGCAGCTTCTCCATCGCCAGCCGCACCCGTGTCTTGATCGTTCCCAGCGGCTGCCCCGTGCGCTCCGCGATTTCCGTCTGGCTGAGCCCGCGGAAATACGCGAGCTCGAGCACCTCACGCTGCTCTGCCGGCAACGCACGCAGTGCCTGTCGCACCAGCACGCGGCGCTCAGCGACCTCGGCGCCACGGGCCGGGTCGTCCTCCCCGCGAGCCGTCGTCTCGACGGCCATGCGCTTCGCTTGGGAGAGGTCAGTCATCGCGTCCTCCTTTCGCCGCCGGCTGGCGCGCAGGCGATCGAGCGCACGGCTGCGCGCGATCGTGGTCAACCAGGTCGACACCGCGCCACGGCTCGTGTCGTAGCGCGCGGCCTGTCGCCACGCCTGCCAGAACGTCTCCTCGACGGCTTCCTCCGCCTCATCATCGTCCCCCAGGATGTGCACGCAGAGCGAGAACACCAGCGGCGACCACCGGTCATAGAGTGCGCCGAGGGCGTGCTCGTCTCCATTGGCGACGCGCGTGAGAAGCGCGTCGTCGTCATTGCCCGGCGTTCGTACGTCGGCGATCATCGCCCGCCTTTGAATCGCGGCGACAGCTGCAGGCACGGCACTCCAGGAGTGTGGCTCTCGGTATACGACACGAGGAATGGGTTCGGATTCGCGAAGATAGTCCGCAGGGTGCGCGGGGCAACAATCCGACAGATCCGAACCGGAAAGGCGGACGTATCTCTGCACACCAACTCATTGGAGATACGACCATGCGTTCCATTGCACTTCCACTCGCCGCGCTCCTCATCACTGGAGCGTGCGCGTCCGGCTCCATGGAGAATTCCGATAGCATGGCAGCCGCACCTCGAGCGCAGCAGGCCGCGCCACCGCTGACCGACGCGAACATCGCGGCAATCGTCGTGGCCGCCAATACGATCGACATCGACAATGGAAAGCTGGCGCTCGAGCGCGCTACCAGTGGCGAGATTCGCCAGTTCGCGCAGACGATGATTACCGACCATACCGGCGTGAACAAGGCGGCGGTCGACCTCGTCACGAGGCTCAAGGTCACGCCAGTCGGCAACCCGACGAGCGTGGGACTCGTCGAGAGCGCCAATGCCACGCGGGCGTCCCTGGCGGCGCGAAGCGGTGCCGACTTCGATCGTGCCTACATCGTGAACGAGGTGGACTATCACCGGGCGGTGCTCACGGCGATCGACGACGCATTGATTCCGAGCGCGCAGAACGCCGAGCTCCGCGCACTGCTGGTGAGCGTGCGCCCGGCGATCGCCGCGCACCTGCAGCATGCGGAATCGTTGAAGCAGCAGCTGGCGAACTGATGCGTACGATTCGAGCCTCGCGCGCACTCGCGCGCGGGGCGGCCGTGCTGCTGGGAGCGGTTCTCCTCTCGGCGCCGGGTGCCGCGCGTCCCCGGGCGCATGTGGTGAAGATCACAGGATTCGAGTTCGTCCCGCCCCGCATTACCGTCGCAGTCGGCGATACGCTCACCTGGTGGAATGACGACATCGTGCCGCACACGGCGACGGCGATCGCGGGTGCGTGGGACTCCGGCACCATAGCGGCGAAGGGGCGCGCGACGGTCGTCATCCGGGCGCCAGGGCGCGTCGACTACCAGTGCGCGCTGCACCCGAGCATGAAGGGACTAGTCGTGGCGGAGTAGAATCGAGCGGCTTTCCCTATGAGAGCGCGCACCGCACGAGGGAATTCTCGCCCTTGCGTCTCCTGCAAGCCTCCTTACTTTGAGGCGCGATGGAGTCCGTGGTCGTAGGGGAGAACGGATCCCTCAACCTCTCGGGAGAGATATCGATGCCCGCAAAGAAGAAAGGCGCGAGAAAAGGCGCGAAGAAGGGCGGCGCGCGTCGGAAGGGCGCGGCGCGGAAGAAGTCTGCTGGTGGCCGGAAGAGCGCTCGCAGGAAGTCGAGTGGTCGCAAGCGCACGCCGAATGCCGCATTCATGAAGCCCATGCAGCCCGACGCGGCGCTCGGCGCCGTCGTGGGTGATCGCGCGATGCCACGCACGGAGATCACGAAGAAACTGTGGCAATACATCAAGCGCAACGGGCTCCAGGATGCGAAGGAGCGTCGCATGATCAACGCTGATGATCGCCTCCGCAACGTCTTCGGCGGCAAGAAGCAGGTGTCGATGTTCGAGATGACGAAGCTGGTCAATCGTCACATGAGCTGATCGGTTCGTCGTCAGCTCGCGAAACGGGGGGCGTGCCGCGTGCGGCATGCCCCCCGCTCTTGTGCTTCGCAGGTCGCGAGGGAGTATTTCGCGAAACGCTCGATTCCCACCTCACTCACGCGGCATAATGGCAGTGGCGGCACAAAAGGCGCGCGCCGAGCGCGCACGCACTCCCGAGAGCGCGCCTCCCGGGGTGAAAAGGAAGCGGGGCGGCTGGCGCCATCTCCTCAAGGAGCTGGCGATCGCCGCGGCGATCTTCTTCACGATCAAGATTTTTCTCCTCGAGGCGTTTCGCATTCCCTCGGGGAGCATGGAGCCAACCCTGCTCGTCGGCGATTTCCTCTTCGTCAACAAGCTGGTGTACGGCCCGCACCTGCCGCTCATCGACGTCAATCTCCCAGGGTACGCGGAGCCGAGCCGGACCGAGATCGCCGTCTACAAGTCGCCCGATGTCCGCGACGGAAATCCTACGGTCGTGAAGCGCATCCTCGGCTTGCCGAACGACACGCTCTACATGCGTGAGGGGCTGCTCTACGTGAACGGCACGCCTGAGAGCGCGACCTACGTGAACACGACGCCGGGCCGGCCCGGCGGCGATGAGGCGCACCCCGATTTCGTCTGGCAGCGGCGCTTCGAGGTGCGCGGTACGCGCTTCGGCGAGCCCCCCACCGGGCCCACGCATGACAACTGGGGACCGATCGTCGTACCGGCCGACCACTTCTTCTCACTCGGCGACAACCGATACAACTCGAAGGATGCGCGCTACTACGGCTTTGTGCCGTACGAGAACCTGCGCGGTCGTCCGCTGTTCATTTATCTGTCGGTCGATTTCGCCGCCTGGCGAATCCGCTGGGGGCGCTTCGGCATGCGGGTGCGTTAGCGCGTGACCTCGCCCTCGCGCGGAACGTGGGTGCGAGGGCTGTCCCTCCTCGGCGCGGTCGCTCTCATCGTCGGCAACATGGTGGGGACGTCCGTCTACACGCTCCCCGCTCTGCTCGCGCGCGAAACCGGGCCTCTCGGTATCCTCGCCTGGGTCGTCACGGCGGCGGGCTACCTCTTCGTCGCTCTCGTCTACGCTTCGCTCGGCACGCGCTATCCCGAGACGGGGGGACCGTACGTGTTCGCGCGTGAGGCGCTCGGGGAATTCGCCGGCTTCCAGTCGGTGTGGGCCTACTGGTTCAGCGCCGTGGTGGGAAACGCAGCCATTGTCACTGGTGTCGTCGGCTACATCGAAGGATTCTCTCCCGCACTCGCCGGGAGCGAGATGTATCGCTTCGTCCTCGCGCAGGCACTGCTGTGGGCGCTGTGCCTGATCAACGTGCTCGGAATCAGGATCAGCGCGCGGATTCAGATCTCGGTCATGTTTCTGAACGTCGTTCCGCTGCTGCTTTTCTCGATCGTCGCGTTCTTCTATTTCGAGCCAGCGAACCTCACGCCGTTCGCGCCGAAAGGGTGGGGGAGCCTCGTGACCGGGGTCGCGCTGATCGTCTGGGCCTACTCGGGCATCGAATCGGCGACCGTTCCGGCCGAGGAGGTCCGCGGTACCGGGCACACGATTGGCCGAGCGACGCTCATCGGCTACGCGGTGGGCACGGCGGCGTTTCTCTTCGCGGCGCTGGCTGTCGCCGGCGTGGTGCCCAACGCCGAGCTCGCGACGTCCGCGCGTCCGATCGCGCTGGCCGCGGAGCGCACCATGGGCTCGTGGGCGGCGACGATCATCGCCTTCGCGGCGATCATCGCGGGTTTGGGAACACTCAACGGCTGGATCCTCATGGCCGGCCGCATTCCCGTCTCGGCGGCGCGCGACGGCATTTTCTTCCCGGCGCTGGCCCGGCTGCACCCGCGCTACGGCACGCCGCACGTGAGTCTGATCGTCGCGACCCTGATCGGCAGCATCTCGCTGGGACTGTATTTCACCGACACGACGCTCGGCGTCTTCGACACGATCGTGCAGCTCTCGGTGCTGACGACGCTGCTCCCGCACCTCTACACGGCCGCCGCCGAGTGGATGTTGCGCCGTCGCGGCGCGCTCGCGGCAGGGGCGGGCGGCGGCTGGCGAACGCAGGTGATCGCGATCATCGCCTTCGCGTTCGTGCTCTGGTCGATGTACGGTATCGGAGCGACGATTACGCGATGGGCGTTTCTGGTCATCCTGGCTGGAATCCCTCTGTATATCTGGTTTAAGACTCGGCGATAAGGCTGCGAACTGCGAACTGCGAACTGCGAGCTGCGGGCTGCGAACTGCGGGCTGCGAACTGCGAAGACCGCGTGCGGAACACGCCTTGCGGAAGGGATCACAGGGTCGCAGTTCGCAGCTCGCAGTTCGCAGCTCGCAGTTCGCATCTCATGCCTCTTCCCATGCGCCACACACTTTACCTCCTTGCCGCCCTCTCCATGCTGGCGTGCGGTGGCTCGCGTCCCGCGGCGCGGCCGCTGGCGGAGTTTCTCACGCCGTACGGGGCGCCTACACGACCGTTCTCGCCGGCGGTGCGCGTCGGAAATCTGCTGATTCTCTCGGGGGTGATTGGGACGACCTCGACTGGAGCGCTGGTTCCGGGCGGAATCGGACCAGAAACGCGGCAGGCGCTCGACAACATTCGCGATGTGCTGCAGCGTACGGGCTCGTCGATGGAGCGCGTGGTGAAGTGCACGGTGATGCTCGCCGACATGCGTGAATGGGAGTCGATGAACGTCGTCTACGCTTCGTATTTTCCCGGGAACAAGCCTGCCCGGTCCTCGTTTGGCGTTACCGGGCTCGCGCTCGGTGCACGCGTGGAGATCGAATGTTGGGCAACGGTCGACTGATCGCCCTCGCGGGCGCCCTGGCGTGCCTGGCGTCCGCCTGCCAGCGCGACGCGGATAGCGACACGGCGGGTCGACGCCCGAGCGACACGGCCGCCGGCGGCGCGATGGCCGAGGCTTGCGCGCCTAACGGGCGGGTTCCCACGGTCACGTCGGGCGGCATCGGGCTGGCGCGCATCGGGGCAACGGTGCGCGACGTCGGTCAATCGTGCACGACGCGCGACACGACGTTCTCGTTGGGCGAAGGCATTCAGGAGCAAGGTGCGGTGATCGAGTTCGCCGGCCACCGCGTGCTGGCCCTCGTCGAGAACGGCACCATCTCCCGCCTCATCGTCGCCGATTCAGCCTTTCGCACCGAGCGCGGGCTTGGCGTCGGCAGTACCGTCGCACAGCTGCGTGAGGGGTATGGCCGTCTGTGTGGAGCGGTCGGCGAGGGAACGGTGGCCGTGTGGCTTTCGGGTCTGCCGAACGTCTCGTTCGGACTCGACACGCGTCTGTCCGATCTTGGCAGCGCGAGCACTCGCGTGAGTGACGACCCCTCGGTCATTCCCGACACCGCGCGGGTCACCAGCTTGTGGGTGATCACGGAAGGCGTGGCGTGCGGAGGGTCGTGAGTTCAGGGTCCTCAGGGTCCTCAGGGTCCTCAGGGTCCTCGAGGTGCGCGTAGATTTGGGATACTGGCCGTCACCCTGAGTACCAACCCTGAGGACGCTGAGGACCCTGAGGACCCTGAGGACCCTGAGGACCCATGTCTCTCTACAACTCCACCGTCCACGTCGAGAAGGTGCAGGGCACTCACCGACGGGCGACGCTTCCGACCGGGCAGACGATCGATTTCGGCGTCCACGGCCCGATCGCGGCGCACTTTCGGCTTCAGGGCGAGCCGATGCCCCTTCCCGTCGATTACATCGTCGCGTCCACCGCGGGCTGAATGCTCGGAACGCTCAACGGCGCACTGGAGGTGCGCGGGATCACGCTCGCTCCTGACGCCATGTCCGCATCTGCTACCGGTGTGAACGATCTCGTCGACGGAATCGTGAGGCTCATCTCGATTGCCGTGCATTACCGCCTGAGCATCCCGCCCGGGACCCGCGAGGCCGTGGAGCGCGCGCTGTCGCGCCATCAGGAGAAATGCCCCACCGCGATCTCGCTCGCCGCTGCCATCGCCATCAGCTGGACCGCGGACATTACGGAGCAGGCCACCGCGTGAGCTGGATCGCACTGGCGCTCGCCGCCAGTGTCGCGACCGCCCCCGCCGGCACGGTGCGGCCCGACACCCTGTTCTCGCACGCGTTAGGCGTGTCCAAGCGGTTTTTCGTGTACCTGCCGCCTTCCTACGAGCGGGAGCCCGCGCGCCGGTACCCCGTGGCGTACTACCTGCACGGCGCCTGGGGCGCCGAGGACGACTGGATCACCCTCGGCCACATCCACCGCGCGCTGGACTCGCTGATCACGGGTGGGCTCCACGAGATGATCCTCGTTCTGCCCGATGGCGACGATGGGTGGTACACGACCTGGAACGCGCTCAACAACGTAGCTACGTGCCGCGCAGACACGGTGCGACGCGAGCCTGCCGCTACCTACTGCGTGACGTGGCCCAAGTACGACGAGTACATCGCGCGGGAGCTCGTCGCCCACATCGACTCTACATATCGGACGCTCGGAGAACGAGAGCACCGCGGCATCGCCGGCCTGAGCATGGGTGGCTACGGAGCGATCACGCTCGCCCTGCGGTATCCCACCCTCTTCGCCGCCGCCGCCAGCCACTCGGGGGTGTTGTCGCCTCGTTATGCGGGCCGGGCGCCGTATGCACCCCCCACGCGCTACGCGGCGACGGTCGACGACATTCGCCCCCGCTACTCCCCGGGCCTTTGGGCGCTCATGGTCCCGGTCTTTGGTCGGGACACGATCGGCTGGCGAGCGCGCGATCCCGCGGTGTACGCTCGCCATCTCGTCGCCTCCGGCGCGCGCGGGCCCGCACTCTTCGTCGATGTGGGTCGAGACGATCCGTTCCTCGAGCAGAACCGCGCGTTTCGCGCCGACGTCGCGGCGCTCGGCATTCCCGTGAAGTACGCTGAATGGCCAGGCAAGCATGACTGGGCGTATTGGCGCCTGCATGCGGTGGAGAGTCTTGCGTGGATGGCCGAGGTCATCGGAACGGGGAAGTAGGGGGTCAGGAGTCAGGAGTCAGGGGTCAGGGGTGGAAAGGGGCCGCCGCGCTACGCGCGTGCGGCCCTCATCAGATGAGCGCGGCAGCTTCGCTGCCGCGCCTTTCCACCCCTGACCCCTGACCCCTGACTCCTGACCCCTACTTGGCCTGCCCTCCCTCGCGCTACATACTACGTCCGTGGCCCGCTACTTCCCCCGCGACAACGTCGCGTGGCACCTCGAGGAGCCGAGGGTAATCCGCAAGCTGACGTTGAGCCTGCCGGCGATGGCGGTGATCGCAGGCCTTCTCGTCAGGCTCATTCGGGTGGGCGTCAGCGGGATCACCGTCAGCTGGTGGGGAGTCTTCGGCGCGATTGCGCTCGGACTCATCGTGTTGCTCACGACCGCCACCGCGCACCTCGGCAATTACCCGGTGAAGCAGTGGCTCTGGCGTGCGCCGCTCTTTGGCCTCGCCGAAGGCGCCGCCGAAGCGGGAGTGAGTGCCCTGCTCACCGTCATTGGCGTCGAGCGACTCGGAAGCACGCGCGCGCACCTGAGCGACTGGCCATCCATGGCGACCGACACCATCGTCGGGACACCGGGTCTCGCGTTCCTCGATGGACGCATCGTGATGGTGTCGCTGTTCGCGCTCGTGTTGGCCGGCGTCGTCCAGGTGGTGCGGTATCTCCTCCTGCGCAGCGAAAACCGCGACCACACCGCCGTAGCGATCCACGAGGAGCACGAGCGGCAGGAGCAGGCGGCTTCGCATCACGCCGACTGATCGGTTCGACCTTCACATCCGTAGGCGAATGACCATGCGAATGAGAACGACGCTCATCGGTGTCGCGCTCGCGGGCGCGCTCACGTCTGGCGCGGACGCACGCGCTCAGGAGTCCCGTCCACTGCGGCCCTTCGGCACGCTCCGCGAGCAGGCGACCGTGCGACAGCAGTGGCTGCACCAGCGCATGGAGACCGTGCTGCCGGCGCTGATGCGCAAATACGGCGTCGACATGTGGGTCATCCCCATGCGCGAGTACAACGAGGATCCAGTGTTCTCCTCGATCGTCGCCCCGACGACGTTCGCTGCCCGCCGGCGAACGATCTATGTGTTCTTCGATCGCGGGGCGGAGGCTGGCGTCGAGCGCCTCGCGCTGGGTGGAACGTCACAAGGCGGTGTCTACGAAGCCGTGCGGTCCCAGCGCGCGGTCTCGGGAAGCTGGCTCGCCGCGAACCGGGCCGAGATCGGTGAGAACGAGCAATGGCTCGTGCTCAAGGATCTCATCGAGCAGCGAAAGCCGGCACGGATTGCCATCAACGTGTCGCACGAGTGGGCCTTCGCCGATGGATTGTCGGCCGGGGAGCACGAAACGATGCGTCAGACGATCGGTGAGCCGTTGACGAGCCGGCTCGTCCGTGTGGATGGGTTGGCGATCGACTTCATTGCCTCACGACTGCCCGATGAAGAGCGGGCGTACGAAGGTCTGCAGCGACTGGTATGGGCGCTCATCGACACCGCGTTCTCGAGTCGCGTGATCACGCCGGGGGTAACGCGCACGAGCGACGTCGTGTGGTGGTTTCGGCAGCGCGTGAACGACCTCGGACTCACGAGCTGGTTTCACCCCTCCGTGACCGTGCAGCGTCGCGGCGCGACGTCCCAGCAGATCGGCGAGGATCCCATCATTCAACGGGGCGACGTGTTGCACTGTGATGTCGGCCTCGTGGCGCTCGGCCTGGCGACGGATACGCAGCACATGGGGTACGTGCTCAACGTTGGCGAGACGGAGGTCCCGGCGGGGTTGCGGCGCGTCTTGTCGGCATCGAATCGGCTGCAGGATATCGTTATGCAGGAGATCAGTGTCGGCCGGACGGGGAACGAGATCCTCAAGACGTCGCTCGAGCAGATGCGGCGCGAGGGAATCGACGGCAGTGTGTACACGCACCCGATCGGCGTTCACGGTCATGGCGCAGGCCCGCTGATCGGCCGATGGGATAGTCAGGACAGCGTGCCCGGGCGCGGGGATCACCGCGTGATTCCCGGCATGTGGTTCTCGATAGAATTGCAGGCGGCGGCGCCGGTGCCGGAGTGGCGCGGGCAGCGCGTGTGGTCGGCCCAGGAGGAAGACGCCATCATCTCGCAGGATGGCAAGATCCGTTGGGCGCTGCGAAGACAGACCGAATTCCACCTGGTACGCTAGCGCTGAACGGCAAAGATGACAGAATTCAGAATACAGAGTAGAGAATTCAGAGATGGTGCTGAATTCTGAATTCTGTATTCTGAATTCTGTTATCTTTGCCGTTATCGAAGGAGCCGCATGCGCAAGAAGGACAAGAAACTCATTGTCGTCGGAGACCGCGTCCTCATCGCTGTCGAGGAGGGTGAAGAGCGGACGAAAGTCGGTCTCTACCTCCCTCCATCGGCCGTGGACAATCAGGCGGTACAGGGAGGGCGGATCGTCGCCACCGGCCCCGGACTCCCGATGCCGGATCCCGGGGAGACCTCGGATGAGCCCTGGCGAACGGCCGCGCGTGAGACGCGGTTCGTGCCGATGCAGGCGAAGGTCGGCGATTACGCGCTCTTTTTCCGTCGCGCCGCGGTCGAGATTACGTTCGAGAGTGACCGCTACCTCGTGGTGCCGCAGACGGCGATCCTTGCCCTCGTACGCGAAGGGGCGGTGCGCGAGGAAGAGTGACGCCACCTACATGGAGCCCGTGATGCGAATCCAGATGTACGACGAGCGCTTCGTCACTCCGATGCGCGAGGAGCTGACGCAGCTCGGCGTTCGCGAGATGCGCACGGCAGACGAGGTCGATGAAGTCCTTCGGGACGTGCGCGGTACGACGCTGGTCGTCGTCAACTCGATTTGCGGGTGCGCGGCACGCAATGCCCGACCAGCGGTCGCGCGCGCGCTTGAGAGCGGGAAGCACCCCGACCGCCTGACGACAGTCTTCGCCGGCCAGGACGCCGAGGCCACGGCGCGCGCCCGCGAGTACTTCACGCCGTATCCGCCGTCGTCGCCGCAGATCGCGCTCCTCAAGGATGGCGCGGTCGCCTTCATGCTCGAGCGCAGGCAGATCGAGGGTCGCAACGCCGAGGAGATCGCGAAGGATCTGGTCGAGGCGTTCGAGAAGCACTGCTGACGATGGGCGATTACGGATTGCTGATTGCGGAAGACTCAATTCGCAATCAGCAATCTGCAGTCCGCCATCACCTTCTGGCATAGCCTCTGCACTCACCTCGGTTGCTTCTGAGAGATGCACACCAGCCGAAGGGGGAGTGGAAAAATGGAACGCAACTTCAATGACACGTTCGGTGGCAGCGACACGCCGAACGTCGGGGGCACCAGCGGGCAGAGCGGAAGCACGGGCGCTGGCGACACCGGGTTCGGGTCGGGCGCACAGCGTGCCGACACATCCTTCTCCGGCGCGCCGGGATCGATGGGCGCGAGCACCTCGACGGAAGGCGTCGGCGGGAAGGTTGGGAAGGCGAAGGAGAAGATCAGTGAGCGCGCCGGTGAGCTGAAGACCTCGCTGGCCGATCGACTCGAGCAGGGCGCCGAGAAGCTCCGCCAGCGCGCCCACAGCGGCGGGCAGTATGCGGGTGCCACCGCTGATGGCACCGTCGGCGTCGCCCAGAACGACAAGATGACGCAGGTCGCGGACAAAGTCGCCGGCGGAATGCAGAGCACGGCGAACTGGGTGCGCAACGCCGATATGGAGACAGTGAAGGGCGACATCGAGCGTCAGGTGAAGGAACACCCCGCCCGCACGCTGCTCGTGGCAGTCGGGCTCGGGTACGTGCTGGGCAAGGCGTTCCGCCGCTAGGAGGAGTCATGGCGACGGGACGCGACAACGGTCGCGGGATCGGCGTACTGCTGCGCGATCTCGCGGACGGCGGCGCCGCGCTGCTCCGGCAGGAGCTGCGGCTCGCCCGCGTCGAGCTCGGCGGCATCGCCAGCGCGGTGGGCGTCGGCACGGCGCTCACCGCCGGCGGTGCCGTGCTCGCCATGCTCGGAACGTTCGCGATTCTGATCGGCATCATTATGCTCGCCGGGGACCAGTGGCTTCGGGACCGGTACTGGCTTGCGGCACTCATTGGCGCTGTGATCGCCGGCGGGATCGCCGCGTGGATGGCACGCCGCGGCGCCGCGCATCTCTCGCCTCGCCGTCTCCTGCCTGACGAGACGGTGCAGACGCTCAAGGAGGACAAGGAATGGCTGAAACGACAGCTGAAGTCCGGCGCGACATCGAGGTAACCCGGGAGCGCATGTCGGACACGCTCGCGCAGCTCGAGCACAAGCTGAATGTCATGGAGATCGTTCGCGATCACCCATGGCCAGCGCTCGCCGTCGCCGCAGGGGCGGGGTTCGCCCTCGCCAACTCGCGCGCGGACGTGAAGGCCGCAGCCGCGGCCGTGAAGGCCACCGATGGCGCCAGCAGCAAGGTCGGTGCGCTGCTCGACGATCTCGCCGCCACGCTCATTGGTGGAGTCAGTACGGCACTTTCGCAGCGGGTCGATGGTCTCGTGAGTGAGCTCAAGAACGCGCTTGGCGCTCCCACGGGCACTCACGCCGCGTCGCGCTCGACGTCGGAACGTCAGCTGGTGGGCTACGGCGAGTCGCCGGCGAGGTCCGGATTGCAGGACGTCGGCCTCGACGGATCGCGATCGAGTACCACCCCGTCCGGCGCCCTCGGCGCACGCGCGGACTGACCGCCAGGAGTCAGGAGTCAGGAGTCAGGGATCAGGGGGTGTCAGGGTGAAGGTGAGCGGGAGATGCGCCAATGGTTCTCTCCTGCAACCTCCTCCCTGACACCCCCTGGTTCCTGACTCCTGACTCCTGACTCCCGACCCCCATTTCATGGGCGACGGACTCGGAACTCTCCTCCCCATCCTCGGCGGCATTCAATGGATCAGCGGGCTCGTGCTCTCGGTGGCCGCGCTGAGGCGTGCCCGCGCCTTCGATCGGCGGGGGGCGCTCGTAGCCCGCGTTAGCGCGCGCTTCGCGATCGCGCTTTTCATTATCGCTGCCCTCGACCTCCTCCTTCGGGCCTCAGGGGCGGGCGTCTACATCGAGAATTGGCTCCCCCCCGATTTCAACCGGGACACCTGGCATCTGCGCGCGTTGCTGATCCTGTGTGGAGCCGCCTGGCTGATGCTGCTGATAGCGGGATCGGTGAACGCGAGCCTCGGAGTTGGCGAGCGCCGACGGTCAGCGGCCGAAGAGCTTCGCCGGCGAATGGGGGGCCGCAGGACGCCCTACTGACGGAGTCGATCAACCGCTGGTGTAGCGCGCCCTCGCCGGAGCTTGATGGCTCGCAACATCACCTGTGGTGCATGCGCGACACACTGGGTGGCAGTCAACATTTGGCCAGACCCGGTGAGGCGTGCGAGACCACGCGAAGCGTCCCGCGTAATCGCACCCTGAACCCCAGTCGCATCCCGGCAGACGCAGCGCTCGTAAGCCGTTGTCTCACCTAGCATAACACGCCCGCCTGGACCGTCGGCCTGCCCTCAGGAACAGCCGTTCGATTCCGCGCAATTGAAGTATTAGAGCATGCCTGGCGCGTGGACCCAAGCGGGTGCCGTGGTCGGTGCTCTCCTTGCAACGGCCTTTGCCGCCCGAGACGGCTGCGCGGTCGTGTGACGTTCGTCGCTGCGACCGACACACAGCGGCGTTACGCCTTGCCGTCTCACCCCGCAGCAAGTCCCACCCATTTTTCTCAGGAGTTCTCGCATGAACCGCATGATGCAGGGCGTCCGTCGCTTCCTCCGCGAAGACGAGGGCGCTGCGATCGCCGAGTACGGGCTTCTCCTCGCGATCGTCGCTGTCGGCCTGATCGCGATCCTCACGGCCTTCAGGAACGACATCGCGACGTGGTGGAATGGAATGCGTGAGAACATCACCGCGCAGCCCACGGCCGCCGATCCAAGCTCGCTCCCCAGCGCCACGCCCTGACCGAGCTGACCAGGTCAGGAACGATGGCAGCGCACACCGGCTCATGATGCAGTTCGGTGGGGCACCGCTCGGGCTTCTGGCGGGCACAGCGTTCACGCTGCTGCTCGCCAGTGCCTGTGCCTTCGACCTTCGCGTCCGCCGGATTCCCAATCGGCTGGTCGCGGCGCTCGCAGTTACCGGCGTGTTGTACGTCTTCGCGACGCTGCCCGCGATGACCGCTGTTCTGCACGTGTTGGGGGGCGGAGCAGTCGGCCTCCTGGTCTGGCTGCCATTCTGGTGGCTGGGCGTCCTCGGCGCCGGCGATGTCAAGCTCGCTGCCGCCGCGGGAGTGTGGCTCGGAAGTGCTGGTGTGGTGGAAGCGTCGTTGATCGGCGCGGCAGTGGGCGGCGTGCTCGCGTTCTGGGCACTCGCCCGGCAAGGCGGAATCGCGGCTGGTGCAGCGCGGTTCGGGGTGTGGCTCCTCACCTCACGCACGACCGGCACGATCGCGCCGGAGCTGACCCCCAGGGAACGGCGCATCCCCTATGGGCTCGCCATCGCCGCTGGTGCCGTCGCGGCCGCCTGGGTTCCTGGACTGATCTGGTAAGAGGATCGTTATGCGCTCACGCAAGTTCTTCCGAAATGAAGAGGGAGCCGCGGTGGTCGAGTTCGCGCTCGTCATGCCGATCCTCGCGCTCATCATCTTCGGGATCATCGATTTCGGGCGCGCGTTCTACACCGTCAACAACATCATTTCGGCCGTGCGGGAGGGCGCCCGGTACGGGGCGATCCTGTCCACGCCGATGAGCGTCACCGGGCAACGCGAGATTCGCGATCGGGTGCGAAGTGTGTCGCAGCCCTTTGGTGGCGACTCCCTTCGGGATGAGCACATACGCATCGAATTTCCCAACGGCGAATTCGTCCGGGTGCGTGTGGAGAACTACCCGTTCCGTCCGCTCACCCCGATCGCCAGTGCCCTTGGAGTGGGAACGTGGCCCATCACGCGGCAGGCCACGTTTCGCTGGGAGCGCGGCACCTAACGCAGACCATCGGGCGACGGCGGTTGGCGTCGCCCTCCGGAGCAAGGAATCATGGCTCAGAGACGGTATACGATTGTCTTCTACGCCGCTGTGTTCATCGCGGCAATGGCGACCTACGGCGTCTATCGCGTGCTGCAGGCCGCCAAAATGAGTTCCCGCGTCGCGACCAAGCCGGTCGTCGTCGCGGCGAAGGACATCCCCGCGGGCGCCGCCCTCGACGAGCAATCGCTCGAGGTGAAGCAGTGGCCGGCGGTCACGGTGCCCAAGGAAGCATTCGGCAGTCTCGAGGCTGCGGTCGGTCGCGTCGCCCGCGTTCCCGTGTTCACCGGTGAAGCCATCGTGCCCGGACGCCTCGCGCGCGCGGGAACGGCCCCTGGTCTCGAGGCCCGCATCACGCCGGGTATGCGCGCGATGTCGGTGCGCATCAATGACGTGGCCGGCATGAGCGGCCTCGTCCAGCCGAACAGCCGCGTCGATGTGCTCGTATCGCTGCGGGAGTCGGGATCCAGCGGCTCCGAAGAGGTCTCCAAGCTGTTCCTGGAGAACATGCGGGTGCTCTCGATGGGCTCGCGCACGACGCGCGATGATACGGGCGACCCCACGCCCGCTACGACGGCGACGCTCGAGGTCACCCCGACCCAGGCCGAGAAGCTCGCCGTGGCCATGCGCCAGGGAATGATTCAGTTGGTGCTGCGTGGCTTCGATGACACGGACAGCACGAACACGAAAGGCTCGAGCTCCTCCGAGGTCCTCGCACAGCTTCGCGATGCGAAGCCGGCGCCGGTGGTCGCGCAGGCGCCGTCGCGTCAGCGCTCGACGCCGCGCCGTCAGCCACAGCCGGAGCGCACCGTCCCGCCGCCGGTCGCCGTCGCTCCTCCGGTCGCAAAGCCGGATTCATTGACGGTCCGCGTTTACCGCGGGAACCAGGTCACCCAACAGAAATTCCAGGTCGACACGGCCAACGGTAACCGGACGCCATGAGCGTCTTCCCGCGCCTCATTCGTACGCCAGGAGCTCTCTTGAACCGCCTCACCGCGATTCGCACCCACGTCATGCTCGCCGCCCTGATCACGTTCACGGCGACGAGCGCCGCGGCGCAGGCGCTTCAGGTCACGCGTATCGATTTGCCCATCGGCCGATCCTATCCGATCTCGACCACGGTACCCATCTCCCGCGTATCGATCGCCGCCCCGGGAGTGGCCGACGTCATCGTCATCGGCGAGCGCGAGGTCGTCATCAATGCGCTCACCGCCGGTGAGACCGACGCGATCATCTGGCAGGCCAACGGCACACGCCAGCATTACCGCGTGTCAGTGCACTCGCCGGCAGACCGGATGCAGATCGCGCTACGGATCAAGTTCGCTGAGGTGCGTCGCGACGCCTTGCGCGAGTTGAGCGTGTCCGGCGCGGTCTTCGACAAGAACGTCAATGCCAGTTCGGGGCTTTTCGATCCCCGGAGCATCTTTCCCGCGGATAGCTTGATCGTAACTGCCACGCGCCGATTCCTCTCGATCTTCACTGACTTTGGCACCGACAGGCTCGTCGCCTGGATCGAGGCGCAGGAGCAGGCGGGCAGGGCGAAGGTGCTTGCCGAGCCGACGATCCTCGCCGCGAACAAGGAAGAGGCGAATTTCCTCGCCGGCGGTGAGCTCCCGGTGCCGGTCGTACAAGCCGGTGCCGGGGACGCCTCCAGCTCGCGGGTCACCATCGAATACCGTGAGTTCGGAGTCCGCCTCAACTTCATGGGCGAGATCATCAGCGATTCGCTCGTGAAGCTGCGCGTTCGTCCCGAGGTCTCCAGTCTCGATTTCGTGAACGCGGTGCTCGTGTCCGGCTTCCGCGTTCCCGCATTCCGCACGCGCCGCATCGAGAGCACGGTCGACGTCCGCCGCGACCGCAGTCTGATCATCTCCGGCATGTTCAGCACGGAAGAAGAGCGCGTGAAGACGGGCATTCCGCTCCTCATGCACATTCCGATTCTGGGACAGCTCTTCTCCAGCACACGGTTCCAGAAGAACGAATCGGAGCTCGTCGTCATTGTGACGCCGGTGATCATCGACCCGCTGCGGCCGCCACCGGAGCACACGATTCAGCTGCTTCCCGACACGACGCTTCCGGCGCGCGAGGCGCTGGAGAAGCGGTTGCCGCCGGGCGAACGGCCCTAGCGTGTCGACGCAACGCAAGGCGCTCATCGTCGCTGGCGCGGCCGGCCCATCCGATGCGGCGAAGGGCGTATTGACGCGCTTCGGCTTCGGTGAGCCGAGCGCGTCGATCGACGTCAGCACGGCGCTGGCGGAGCTGCAGAATCAGAGCTACGACCTCCTGGTGCTTCCGCTCCAGGAGCTCGATTCGCTTCAGCTCGCGGCGGTCGAGCGCGCGCTGCGCGCGGGCCGCGTGTCGTTCACCATTGGCACCGCACCGCGCGCCGAGCCGGACCTGATCCTTCGCGCGATGCGCTCGGGCATCCAGGAGTTTCTCGTCTACCCGCCCGATCCGAAGGATCTCGCGACGTCGATCGATCGGCTCATGCGCCGCGTGAATGCCAACGGGCAGCGGGGCGTCGTCTACGCCCTGTACAGCAGCAAGGGCGGCGTCGGCACGACCTCCATCGCCGCGAACCTCACGCACGCGCTCGCGAAGGGTCACAAGGACTCGCGCGTCGCGATCGCCGATCTGGTCGTCACCGACGGCGACATTCGCGTGTTCCTGAATCTGAAGCCAGCGTACGACCTCGGCGATCTGGTGAAGAAGCTCGATCGCGTCGATGCCGAGCTCCTGTACTCGCTGATGACGCCGTATCGCGAGGGCATCTGGGCGCTGCCGGGCCCGGACAATCCCGAGCTCGACGATCTGCTCGATGGCGCGACGGTCAGCACCATCATCGAGCAGCTGCGCAACCACTTCGCGTTCACGGTGCTCGACTGCGAGCATCACATGAGCGAGCGCACGCTGGCGGCGATGGACATCGCCGACCGCATTCTGCTCATCACGCAGCTCAACGTGCCCGCTCTGCGCAGCACGCAGCGGAGCCTCGCGATCTGCCGCCGGCTCGGCTATCCGAATGACAAGATGTGCGTCGTCGTCAACCGCTACCAGTCGGGTGAGGTGTTGTCGCTCACCGACGCGACCGACGTGCTCAAGTGCGACGTTTTCTGGAAGCTTCCGAACGACTATCGGACCTCCGCCGGCGCGCTGATGAAGGGAATTCCCGTGGCCGAGTTCGATGCGAGCTCGAAGCTGGCGTGGAGCTACGGACAGCTGGCGGCGAAGCTCGCCGGCGTGGGAGAGGTTGCTCGAAATGGTGCTCATCGCGCGGGCGCTCGGTCGCTGCGCGCACTCCTCGGCATGAAAAAGAGGGCCTAACGAATGTCGCTGCGCGAACGTCTGATGGGCGTCAAGTCGAACGGTGGTAGCCGAACGGCGGCCCCGCCGCCACCGACCCGTCCTGCGGCAGCCGAACCCGTGACCTACGGCGAGTACGCTCCCCCGCCGCGGCCGAAAGAGCGTGCATCGGGGATGTACACCGGCGGGCGCGGCCGCGAGCAGCCGACGCTCAGCGCCGTCGAGCAGCTCAAGGTCGATCTCCACCGCCGCCTGATCGAGCGGCTCGATCTCGAAGCGCTGGAGCAGGTGAAGGACGAGGCGGAGCTGTCGCGGCAGATCCGCGCCGCCGTCGTCGAGTTCCTGCGCGCCGAGCAGACGCCGCTGAGTCAGAACGAGCGCGAGGAAGTGGTCGAGCAGATCGTCTACGAGATCATCGGACTCGGCCCCATCGAGCCGTTGTTCCGCGATCCGACGATCAGCGACATCCTCGTCAACGGCGCGCACGAGATCTACATCGAGCGGTACGGCAAGCTGATTCGGGTGCCGGCGTCGTTCCGCAACGATGCGCATCTCCTGTCGGTCATCGATCGCATCGTGAGCAAGGTCGGTCGTCGCGTCGACGAGTCGTCGCCGATGGTGGACGCCCGTCTGCCCGATGGATCACGCGTCAACGCGATCATTCCGCCGCTGGCGCTCGATGGCCCGGTGCTGTCGATCCGGCGCTTCGAGGCGGATCTCGCCGTGCAGCAGCTGATCCAGAACAACACGCTGACCGAGGGCATGATCCGGCTGCTTGCCGGATGCGTGCACGCGCGACTCAACATCGTGATCTCGGGCGGTACGGGCTCCGGAAAAACGACGCTGCTCAATGCGCTCAGCTCCTTCGTTCCGGCCGACGAGCGCATCATCACGATCGAGGACGCCGCCGAATTGCGGCTCATGCAGGAGCATGTGGTCCGCCTCGAGACGCGTCCGCCGAATGCGGAAGGACGCGGCGAGGTCATGTCGCGCGATCTCGTCAAGAACGCGCTTCGTATGCGCCCGGACCGCATCATCGTCGGTGAAGTTCGTTCCGCCGAAGCGCTGGACATGCTCCAGGCCATGAACACCGGCCACGAGGGATCGCTCACGACGATCCACGCCAACACGCCACGCGACGCGCTGGCTCGTCTCGAGACCATGATTCTCATGGCGGGAACGGCGCTGCCCACGCGCGCCATGCGCGAGCAGATCTCGTCCGCCGTCGACGTGATGATCCAGATCGCGCGCCTCGCCGACGGGTCGCGCCGCGTCATGAGCATCACCGAAGTGACCGGCATGGAAGGCGACGTCGTCACGACGCAGGAAGTGTATCGCTTCCGCCGCCGTGGCATCACGGCGGAGGGTCAGGTCGTCGGCCAGTTCGAGGCGACCGGCGTGCGTCCCCTGTTCATCGAGCGTCTCCAGGTCGCCGGGGTCGAGCTTCCCCCGCAAATGTTCGACGGGATCTAGGTATGGATCTTCTCGTCCTCCTCGCCGTATTCGTCGCGACGATCGCTCTGCTCGTCGCGGCGTACATGTTCGTCAATCGCCGCCGCATCGAGGCAGCGAACGATGCGCTCTCTCGTTTGGCGACGACCGAGGAGGAGCGCCGCGCGATCAGCATCCTCAAGGGCGCGCAGGCCGGCGGTGCGGGGCTCCTCGGGCGCCTGCTCACCGGCCGGTCCTACACCGAATCGCTCGCCGAGGAGCTTCGCCGAACCGGCTCGTCGATGTCGCCCGCGAGCTTCGTTCAGATCTGCCTGATCGCGATCGTCACCGGCGCCTCACTGGGCATGGTGGTCGGCAGCCCGATCTTCGCCGGTGTCTTCGGATTCATCGGCGCCGTGGTGCCCTTCCTGTGGATGAAGCGCCGCCAGCGCAAGCGACTCGAAGCGTTCCAGGCCCAGCTCCCGGATGCCATCGACATGCTCGTGAGCGCGATGAAGGCGGGCTACTCGTTCCAGGCGGCGATGAACTTCATCGGCGAGGAGATGCCGGCCCCGTTAGGTCCGGAGTTCTCCCGCTTCTACGATGAGCAGCGCCTGGGCATCGACGTGCGGTCGGCGCTCCTCTCGCTCCAGACCCGTGTCGACAGCATGGACCTCAAGATGTTCGTCACCGCGGTCCTCGTGCAGCGGGAATCGGGCGGTAACCTGGGCGAGGTGCTCGCGAACATCAGTGACATCATGCGCGAGCGATTTGCCCTCGAGGGTGAGCTCGTGACGCTCACCGCCGAGTCGCGCCTCTCGGCCCGCATTCTGGCCGCCCTGCCGCTGCTCGTGTTCGTCGGCATGTTCGCGCTCAATCCGTCGTTCATGCGCCCCATGCTCCAGCAAACCGCCGGCCAGATCATGCTCGTGCTCGCCGGGGTGTCGGTCGCCTTGGGTTACTTCGTGATGGTGCGCATCGCCGACATCGACGTGTGAGGCTCTTCGAATGACGATCGCTCTGCTGTTCCTCATTGCACTCGGTGTGACCTCCCTGGGGGTCGCGGCCTATACGTTCGTCGTCGATCGCCGGCGGCAGGCGCTGCTCGAGCGCGCGCTCGGCGTCACCGATGCCGAGGTCTCGCGTCGCAGCGCGCTGCTCGGCGTGGCGAAGAAGAAGCAACGCCGCGCGAGCGTGCTGAAGCAGCTCCCGACCGGCCTCGAGAACTCGAAGTTCACGCAAAAGCTCATCTTCGCCGGGTACGACGGTCCCACGGCGCCGGCGATCTTCGCCGCCGCGCGACTCGCCGCGCTGATCGTGATCCCGACGGCGGTGGGATTGGCCATGGTCAGCGCACCGCTGCCGCTCCTGCTCGTGCTCGTTCCCGGCGCGGCGCTCATCGCGTGGATTCTACCGATCGCGGTGCTCGAGCGTCTCGTGCGCGCGCGGCAGGATCGCATCCGCCATGGCCTGCCGGACGCGCTCGATCTGCTGGTCGTCTGCGTGGAAGCCGGGATCAGCCTCGATGCGGCGATCCTGCGTGTGGCGAAGGAGCTTTCCTTCACGTATGCGGATCTGTCGCGAGAGCTATTGGTCGTCAATCGAAAGACGAATGCCGGCGTCACCCGTGAGGAAGCGATTCGCGGGCTCTGGAGCCGCACCGGCGTCGAAGACCTGCGCTCGCTGTCGACGAGCCTCATCCAGACGGAGAAGTGGGGAACGAGCATCACCAAGGTGCTGCGCGTGGCGGCAGTGACCCTACGACGCAAGCGCCGCCAGCACGCGGAAAAGCGCGTGGCGCTCGCCCCCGTGAAGATGACGTTCCCGCTGGTGACGATGATCCTCCCCGCGCTGTTCATCATCATCCTCGGTCCGGCAGTGCTTCAGGTCATCTCCTCACTCGCCGCGGCGGCCCGATAAAATGATCACCCGGAGCGCGACCTCGCGCGGAGCAGGGATGCGCAATCGTCGCGGCGCGATCGTCGTGATGACGGGAATCTTCATCGTCGCGATCATGGTGATCGCGGCGATCTCCGTCGACGCGAGCCGCATTTTCGCGGCGAAGAACGAGCTCCAGACCGCATCCGACGCAGCCGCCCTCGCGGGAGCGCTCCAGCTCCTCGAAGGGGTCGAGACCTTCGAAGACACCGCCCGCGTGTATGCCCAGCGCAATCGCGTGGAGCAGAACGGCATCGACTCGGTGGAAGTCGAATACGGCGTGTGGCTTCCGACGGATCGGTCTTTCGTTGCGGGCGGAGAGCCCAAGGACGCGGTCCGCGTGACGACACGCCACCCGCTGCCCCTCTCGCTGGCGCGCGTGTTCGGCGACTCTACCGTCATGGTCAGCGCCAGCGCCATCGCGTGGTCCGCCGGTCCGGTGATGGAGCCGCAATGCATCAAACCGCTCGCGGTCCCGTACAGTCGGCTGTTGCAGATTCTGGGTCATCCCGCGTGGTCGGATATCGCGCTCACCGACGATGACATCCGCCAGCTTCGCGAAATGCCAGTGAGTGCGCGGAAGTGGCATTTCCACCTTGGCGACATGCAGACGGAGCACAGTCAGGCGGGGGGAACGCAGTTCGGCGAGAACCATCTCAAGTGGGATCAGTACTTCCCGATCGACATCGATTCCACGTACGACCGGGCCGATCCCGGCATGTTCTCGCGTCCTTCGCTCGATACCGCGACCTATCGCTCGTATCTCGCCGGCCCGCCCGACGGACGGTGCAGCGCACGGGTCCGCCCTGGCGACCAGGTTCGTTCCGAGCCTGAGCCGAAAGTCAGGGCTGTCCGGGATGGCCTGGGCGAAATCTGCCGCTCGCTCGGCGGCGATCTGGTTGGAACGAACGTGCTCACATGCCGCGCGAATGGTGCGCGCATCGAGCTGCCGCTCCGTGTGGTCTATTGGTCAGGATTTCTCCCTGACCCGGACGCCGTGCCGTGGTATGACGATGGTGCCCGCTCTCGCCTCATAACGCGGACGACAGGCTCGTTCGTCGTCGACAGCCTCGACTGGAATCAGGGAAACGAGGTCCTTCACGCGCGAATGCACGGCTACTTCGATGTGCAGCCGGCGTTCGGCGTCGTGGACGAGACGGCCGCGTCGACGTTGCTTCGCCCCGTCCTGGTGCGCTGAGCGCAGCGATATGCGGCGACCGGTGCGCGACACCGAAGTTCACCAGCAGGCGACGGCCCGCGGAACCATCATCCGCGATCCGCTGCCCACGGCACGCGCGCTCCTCTGGAAACCCCTCCCTGATTCGTACCACCTGCTCGCGTCCATGATGCGGGCGAGCGAGCAGCAGGCGGTGCTGTTCATCACGCAGCGCGCCTTCCTTCAGGTTGAGCGTCACCTCCGCTCGGCGCCCGATCTCGAGCTCGGTGGCTTCCTCGCCGGACAGCTCTTCGAATGCCCGCGCACGCACGTGCGCTATTCCGTCATCAACACCGTCGTCCCCTTCGCCGACGTGAGCAGCAACGCGCTGCTATCCCGAGTGACACCAGAGTCGTTCGACACCGTCCGGAAACGGCTCGATGCTCACCAGCTGTCGCTGATCGGATGGTACCGCAACGGAACGGGGCTCGGCCTCCAGCTGCTGCCTGACGACGTCGAGACCCACCTGACGTACTTCGATCAACCCTGGCAGACGACCATGCTCGTCATGCCGGATCCCGCGAAGCCCAAGGGTGCGTTCTTCACATACGATTCGCGCGTGGGCCGCAGCTACTGCATTCCGTTTTATGAGCTCTTCGACTCGCCCGGCCTCGAGAAGTCCAACCGGCTGGACCGCACGTGTGTGAGCTGGACCACATACGTCGCCGCTGAGCCGGTGGCTCCGCTGCCCGTGGCCGAGAAGGAGGTCGTCGAGGCGACGGTCACCCCGCCGCGCAAGCCGACGCCTGAGCCGGAGCCGAAAGAGCCGATCGACGAGTGGTGGGAGGCGATCAAGGATCCCTGGGTGAAGCTCAAGGATGTCGCGACGTCGGCGACGCGACGCGAGGAGGTGTCCTCGCCGGTGATGGAATCCGTTCGCGAGAGGGTCCCCGTTAGGCCGCTGAAGGTCGAGCCGATACGGCCGCCAGCCGCGCCGGTACGCGAGCCACGGGTGCATGATGACCGGGCGCCAATCATCCCGCCCGCTGGGAATGGTGTGCCGAGACCTGCTCGTTCGCAGTCGGCCGTAGCGCAGCCGTTGCCAGTCGAGCGGGCGCCGGTCGTGTCCCCACTCTCGAATCCATCCGCTCCTCCACGCGAGCGTCCGCCGCCACCTCCGCGGCCGACGCCGCCGCTCATTGCTCCGCGCAACAAGCGGCCAGCGCCCCCGCTGGCGATGCCAGTCGCCAACGCGTCGAACGGGCCGGCGGTGGCCTTGCCACCCGACTTCCACGAGGAAGCCAGACGGTGGCAGCGCCGGCGCCGTATCGGCTTCGCGGTAGCTGCTGTGTCCTTTCTCAGCGTCATCGCCCTCTCGACGCTGCGCTCTCGAACGAGCGGCGGCCCACCACCGCCGGCTCCGGCCGCCGCGCAGCCCGTGTCATCGGCCGGGCTCGTCGCGGCCATGAACGGCAATGCCGCGCCCGTCGAGCTTTCGCTCACGGCAGCCGTCGATTCGCTCTCGGGAGCGCTGGCCTACTACCGCGACATCGCCAACGATCATCGCGATGGGCTGGTGGGTTGCCGCGTGCTCGATCGCGCGTACGCCCTGGTGGGTCGCGCACGCACGCGCGTGGACTCCGCCCGCCACCAGATCGCCGGCAGTCTCGCCGACGCGGACTCGATTCGGGTCTCGATGCTCGGCGCCGAATACACCTTCGTCACCCAGACGTACCGGCGCTCCGGCTGCCGCGCCTGACGAGAACCTGACGAAGCACGATCAGGTCGTGCGCAGCCACCGCGCGAGCTCGCGCATCGTGGGTCGCTTGCCGTACATCAGCATGCCCGTCCGGTAGATTCGCGCGGCGATCCAGACGGCGATGTAGCTGCCGGCCGCCACCGAGATCAGCGCGACCGCCACCTCCCATCCGGCCACGGGGATGACCGCCATGCGCAGCGGCATCACGATCGGTGCCGAAAAGGGCAGCCACGACAGGGTTTGCGCGAGCCCGCTCGTCGGCTTCGAGAGGATGGGCTGGAAGAACACGAAGCTCGACACCAGCAGCAGGATGATCGGCATGAGCGCCTGCTGCGCCTCCTGCTCGCTGCTCACCATCGCGCCCACGGCGGCGAAGAGCGCCGAGTAGAAGACATACCCGGCGACGAAGAAGAGGAGCAGCAGGAGACCCATGCCGATGGTGACGTCGGGCGGCGTGAACGACATCGCGGATCCGCCGAGCTTTTCGAGAATCGGCGCGCGGTAGCGAAGCAGCAGGATCGCGGAACCGATCCAGACCGCGAACTGCGTGAGCCCGACGGCCCCCACGCCGATGACCTTGCCGGCCAGCAGCTTCCACGGCTCCACGCTCGACACCACGACCTCCGCGACGCGTGTCTGCTTCTCTTCCATGACACCGCGCAGGACGGCCTGGCCATAGAGCATGAGCGCCATGTACAGGATCACCACGATGATGAGTGCGAACGCGATGCTGACCCTGGCCGACCCCCCACGCCCGCGGTCGGTGATGCGCTCGAGCTCGAACTCGAGCTGTGTCCGCACGAGCGCAGCCGAGCGGTCCGGCCCCACCCCGGCCATCTCGAGTCGCGTTTGCATGACGCTCTCGCGCACCACTCGGCGAATCATGTCCATGTCCGCCTCCGCCGAGGCGTTGCGGCCGGCGTAGCGGACGCGACGACCATCGAGGGCCGCGGAATCGAGCACCAGATACCCCGTGAGCTCGCCACGCACGATCTCGCGCGTCGCCAGACTCTCGGCGGGTGCGAGCTGGTTCGGCGTCAGCTCCTGCACGCGCGTCCGCGCCGTGTCACCGATCATCCCAAGGCTCAAGCCATCGGCGATGCGATGCCCGAGGCGATGCCCGGTGGCATCCAGCACGACGATGCGCGAGACGTCCTCGGACGCTTTGGTACGCCGCGCGACGATCGCGGGGAGGATCATGAGCGCGGCGAAGAACACGGGCCCGAAGACGGTGCTGAACAGAAACCAGCGCGTCCGCACACGCTCGAGATACTCGCGCGCGGTGATCACCCAGAGCTTATCCATGGCCGGTCATTCCCTCCTCGACGCCGGTCGCGCCGACGCGATCGAGGAAGATGCGGTGCAGCGACGGCCGCACGAGCTCGAACCGCTCGATCGCCGCGCCGGCGGCGATGAGCCGGGCGAGGAGATCCTGGGCTGACGCCCGCGGGGCAAGCTCGATCTCCAGCATTCGATTGGAATCATCGCAGCGCGCGACCAGCGCGCGATCGCGAAGTATCTCCGGAACCCCGACGGGAGTTCCGTTCGAAAGAACGACCGCGACGTGCCGGTCGCCTTGCCGCGCCTTCACTTCGGCCACGGCGCCATCGAGCACCTTCTCGCCGCGCGCGATGATGCAGACGGAATCACAAAGCCGCTCGGCGTTGTCCATCAAATGGGTGCTGAAGATGACGGACTTCCCGCGCTGACGCAGCTCGATGACGATGTCCTTCAACGCCTGCGCGTTGATGGGATCGAGACCGCTGAATGGCTCGTCGAGGATGACGAGCTCGGGGTCGTGGATCAGCGTCGAGATGAACTGGACCTTCTGCTGCATTCCGCGCGAGAGCTCATCGACCTTCGCTGCGCCCCAATCCTTGTCGCTCGTCCGGAGCCCGAGTCGCTCGAGCCACTGGTCGATACCGCGATCGGCGTCAGCCTTCGCCATGCCCTTGAGCTGCGCGAGGAAGCGCAGGACGCGACGGACCTGCATCTTCCGGTACAGCCCGCGCTCCTCGGGGAGGTACCCGATGCGATTGGTGATTCCCGTCTTCGAATGCGACTCACCGAAGATGCGAATGGTGCCCTCATCGGGCGCGATGATGTTGAGCAGCATCCGGATGGTCGTCGTCTTCCCCGCACCGTTCGGCCCGAGCAAGCCGTAGACGGAACCGCGCGGAACGGTGAGCGAGAGGTCACGCACAGCTACGTGACCCGTGTATCGCTTCCAGGCGTGCTGTATCTCGACGGCGGCGTTCGACATGGGGGGAATATAGGGGATCGGAGGGTCGACCGGTCGAGGCACGGTGGGCCTCGTGGCAGCCCTCGCTGCCAGTCGACAGATTCCTCCGCGGCACCATCGACCCCTTGCTTTCGAATCCTTGACCCCTTCCCGGATCTCCCATCGCGTTGCCAGCGTCGTCGCCGCGACGTTCGCCTCCCTGTTTCTCCTGTTCCTCGTTGCACCAATCGCGGAGCTGGTAGCGACCGGGGGCGGTAGCGGGCTCCGCAAGCTCACGACCGATGCGGAGCTACGCTCCTCGCTCTGGCTCACGCTGGTCACCGCAACGTCGGCGGTGCTGTGCGGGGTCGTTGGGGGCACGCCGATCGCCTACCTCCTGGCGCGAAAGCAGTTCCGTGGCCGCGCCGTGCTCTCGGCCATTCTCGATCTTCCGCTGCTGATTCCGCATCCGGTGGCGGGTATCGCGCTGCTGCTCGTGCTGGGGCGCAACAGTGTGGTGGGTGGCGCCGCGCTCGATGCCGGCCTCCGCATTGTGGGCTCACCGATCGGTATCGCGGTGGCGATGCTGTTCGTCTCCGCGCCACTGTACGTGAGCGGCGCTCGGGAGGCCTTCGCGCGAGTCGATCCGCGATACGAGGCCGTGGCTCGCACGTTAGGCGATCCGCCGTGGCGCGCCTTCCGTCGCGTCTCGCTGCCGCTCTCGATGCGCGGGCTCATCGCGGCGGCGGTCGTCATGTGGGCGCGCGCGGTCAGCGAATTCGGCGCGATCGTCGTCATCACGTACAATCCCAAGGCGGCGAGCGTGTTGAGCTACGACCGTTTCACGAGCTTCGGGTTGTCCGAGGCGCTGCCGGTCGCCGCCGTGCTCGCCATCCTCGCGCTCGTACCGCTGACCGTGCTGCGCGCCCTGCGCTATGGCCGGACAGCCGCGGACACTGGCTGGGCGGGGGACGGGTGATCGAGGCTCGCGGGGTACACACGCGGGTCGGTGCGTTCGAGCTTCGCGACGTGTCGTTCATCGTGCCGCATGGCCAGTACGGGGTCGTCATCGGTCCCGCGGGGTCGGGAAAAACGACTCTGCTCGAAACCATCGCGGGTATCCGCCCCCTGCGCGCGGGGACGGTCGCTCTCGATGGGCGCGATACACGTGCGCTCCCACCGGAAGCGCGACGCGTCGGCTTCGTCTACCAGCATGGCTATCTCTTCCCGCACCTGAGCGTCGACGAGAACATCGCCTACGGCGCGTCGAGCGCGGAGCGCGCACGGGAAACGGCCGCCCGCCTTGGTGCGGACGATCTGTTGGGACGATCCGTGCGCGGACTCTCCGGCGGCGAGCGTCAGCTCGTCGCCATCGCGCGCGCGCTCGCCGCGCGTCCTTCGATTCTCCTGCTCGACGAGCCATTCAGTGCGCTCGATCCACGACGCCGAGTGCGCGTGCGCCGCGAGGTGCGTGCGCTGCATCAGGAGTGGAACATCACGGTCCTGCAGGTGACCCACGACTTCACCGAAGCGGGCTTGCTCGGCGACGTCGCCATCCTGCTCGACAGTGGTCGCGTGCTCCAGTCCGGCCCGCCGGAGCGCGTGTTCCGCGAGCCGGCGTCGCCGTACATCGCCGAGTTTCTGGGCGCGGAGAACGTGCTCGCCGGAACGGTGCATCACCTCAAAGACACCGCGCCCGACTGGAGCGCCGCGGACGATGATGTGTCGGATCTGTCCGCGCGCGGCAAACACGCGATCGAGTTTCGCGCGGGCCCACTCACGCTCTACACGGTGGGCGATGCCGAGGAAGGATCCGGCCACGCCGTGATCCGTGCGGAGGAGATCCTGCTCTCGGTCGAGCCGCACCCGTCATCAGCGAGAAACGTGTTTCGCGGCCGAATCATCGAGGTCGCGTCATCAGGCGCGCTCACGCGCGTGACGGTGGTCGTTCAGGACACGCCCATCATCGCGGCGCTCACGACTCGCTCGGCCGAGGAGCTGCGGCTGACGAGCGGCAACGAGGTTTGGGCGAGCTTCAAGGCAATGGCGGTGCATCTCTGTTAGGTCTTTTGGGCGGACAGATGACATTGGAGTGGCAGGCCACGGACTGCTCGAACTGCCGAATGACACGATACGGCAGCTTTTACAAAGGCAGTGCCGTATTCGTATCATTCGTTCAATTCGTGTGATTCGGCAGTTCAGGCTGTCCGTGGCCCGGGCGGAGCGTGCCTGTTGTACGCGACGCAGGATGCGGGCTGTCCTCGCGAGTGGACGAGCCCGCGCGTTCGAAATCTGTCAAGTCATTCTCTGATCGCGTGTTGCGTCAGTGGGCGTGCGTGGCGCGGCGAGTGCTATTTGCGCGAGCGAGGCTTCAATCTCGCAAGGCACTCCCATGGACTTTCGATCAATTCTGTCCGTCGCTCTCGGTCTCCTGCGGCCGTGGAAGGCTCGAGTCAGCCTGGACTCGCGCATCGATGCGCATGCGGCAGCGGCGGACATCGCGTTTGCACAGGGATGGCGGTCGCTGCAGCACGAGGAGTTCGCCGAGGCGGAGCGCGCATTTCGAACCGTCCTCCATGTGCGTCCCGACGATGCCGACGCGTCGCTCTACCTCGGAATCGCGCTCGCGGGGCAGGGTCGCCATGCGGAAGCGATCGCACCCTTGCGCGCCGCTGGCGAAGCGAGGCCGCTCGATGCGGAAGTGCACTGGCGTTTAGGCCTGTCGCTCCGCGAAACCGGCGAGCTGTTCGCGGCCATGAGCTCGCTTCGCGAGGCGCTTCAGCTGCGGCCGGGGTTGTACGAGGTCGAGGCCGCCCTCGAGGAGCTCGTCAGCGCCGCGGCGCGGTCGGCGACGCGAACATCGCCTGTGCGCGCGCGATCCCTTGGGCGAGTCGCACGACGTCGCTCACATCGGTATACACGTAGAACGACGCCCGTGTCGTCGCGGGAACTCCGAGTCGGCGCATGAGTGGCTGGGCACAATGATGCCCCGCCCGCACGCACACACCCTGCTGGTCGAGCACGGTCGCCAGGTCGTGGGGGTGAATCTCATCGACGACGAAGGACACGACGCCGCTTCGGCGTGAGAGCGGAGGTCCGAGGAGATGCACGCCCTCGAGCTCTCCGAGCGCGCCGATCGCGGCTTCGAGGATCGTTCGCTCGTGCCCGGCGACCCGGTCCATACCCAGCCGCTCGAGATAGGCGACGGCAGCCGCCAGCCCCACCGCTCCAGCGACGTTAGGCGTTCCCGCCTCGAACTTGTGTGGGAGCACGTTCCACGTCGTGCGGTCGTCGAGCACATACTCGATCATGTCGCCGCCGGTCTGATAGGGCTCCATGCGCTCCAGGAGCGACCGCCGGCCGATCAGCCCGCCGATGCCCATCGGCCCGAGCATCTTGTGGCCGCTGAAGGCGTAGAAATCGACGCCAAGCGCGTCGAACCGGACCGGAAAGTGAGGGGCGCTCTGCGCACCGTCGCAGACGAGGATCGCACCGCACCGGTCGCGCACGAGCGCGGCGATCTCGCGCACCGGATTGATGCTCCCCAGCGCGTTCGAGACGTGGTTGAAGGCGACGATCCGCGTCCGCGCATCGAGCAGGCTCGTCAGGCAGTCGAGATCGATCTCGCCCGTGGGGGTGAGCTCGCAAATGCGAAGCATCGCGCCTTTCTCGAGGGCGAGCTGCTGCCAGGGGACGAAGTTGGCATGATGCTCGAGGCCGGTGATGACGATCCCGTCGCCCGCGCGAACGTTGGCCCGTCCCCACGCTGCCGCCACGAGGTTGAGCGACTCCGTCGTCCCCCGCGTGAAGATGAGCGTGGCAGCGTCGGCGACTCCCAGAAAGCGCGCAATGCGATCGCGCGATTCCTGGTACCGGTCTGTTGCGCGGACCGACAGCTCGTAGGCGCCGCGATGCGGGTTCGCGTTGTCGTGCTCGTAGTACGCCTGCATCGCCTCGAGCACGGCGCGCGGCTTCTGTGACGTGGCGGCCGAGTCGAGGTAGCACAGGTCGGGGTTGCCCGCGAGGAGCGGGAACTCGGAGCGCGGCGCGAGCGTCATGACGCCCTTCTCGGTCCGACGAAGACCTGACCGTCGGCCACCGCGACCTCGTACACGGGAAGCGGATCGGTGGCGGGATGCCGCCGTACGTCGCCAGTGAGACGGTCGAAGCGCGCCCCATGCCAGGCGCACTCGATGGTTCCATCCTCGAGCAGCGAGCCATCGCACATGGGGAAGTCCTGGTGCGGGCAGGTGTCGCTCACGGCGCCGATCTCACCACGAAAGTTGTAGAGACATACACGCTCCCCCGTCTCGAGCTGTACCGAGAGCATGGTTCCGTCGGGCACATCCTTCAGCGCAGCCGCGAGATGGAACCCGGACTGCGGCGGGCTCACTGTCGTTCGGTACTGGTCGCGTCGTCACCCTCGAGCGCTGCGCGCAGCGCGTGCCAGGCGAGACTCGCGCACTTCACACGCACCGGGAATCGCGACACCCCGGAGAACGCCGCGAGCGAGCCGAGGGCCGGGTCATCCGGGCGCGCCGCGGGCTTTCCCGTCACCAGGTCGTGGAAGCGCTCGAACAGCGCCGACGCCTCCTCACGCGTCTTTCCCTTCACCGTCGTCGTCATGATCGATGCCGACGCCTTCGAGATCGCGCAGCCCGATCCCACGAACGACACATCGCCGATGCGATCCCCATCCATCTTGAGCCAGACCGTCAGCTCGTCCCCGCACATGGGATTGCGCCCCTCCGACCGACGATCCGCATCCGCGAGCTCGCGAAAATTCCGCGGCCGGCGGTTGTGGTCGAGAATGATGCTTTGATAGAGGGCGTTGAGGTCCATGGTGTATTGAGGCGCTGAAAGCGCTGAAGGCGCTACACTACTACTCCTTCAGCGCTTTCAGCGCTTTCAGCGCCCTCAGCGCCCTCCTCCAAGCGGATGAATCTCGCCAGAGTTAGATCCTCGAGGGCGTCGCGAACCTCACCTACTTCGAGCCGTTCCAGCACATCCGCCGCGAATGCGTAGATCAGGAGCCGGCGCGCCACTTCCGCAGGGAGGCCGCGGCTCTTCATGTAGAAGAGCGAGAGCGCGTCCAGCTTCCCAACGGTGGCGCCGTGCGTGCACTTCACATCATCGGCGAAGATCTCGAGCTGTGGCTTCGTGTCGATGCGCGCCTTGTCGGACAGAAGCAGATTGTTGTTTTCCTGCTTGCCATCGGTCTTCTGCGCGATGGGGCGCACGAAGACTTTGCCGTTGAACACGCCGTGCGACGCGCCGCCCAGGATGCCCTTGTAGACCTCGTGGCTGGCGCAGTGCGGCGCGGCGTGCTCGATGCGGGTCTGGTGATCGACGTGCTGCTCGCCATCGACCATGTACAGGCCATTCATCCACACCTCGGCGCCCTCTCCCTCGAGCGTCGAGTAGATGTTCGTGCGCGACAGCGCGGCGCCGGTCGCGAACGAGAACGAAGCGTATTTCGAGTCGCGCGGCTGGCGGACCTCGGTCGTCCCCACATGGAAGGCGCGTTGGCTCTCACGCTGGATCTTGTAGTGCGCGAGGTGCGCGCCCTCACCGAGTGCGATCTCCGTCACGGCATTGGTGAAGTACCGTGCGTTCCCCAGCGAAACGTAGCTCTCGATGACCCGGGCGCTCGCCTGGCGGTCGACGACCAGAAGGTGTCGGGGATGCATGACGACGCGCGCCGCGATGGGATCCACCACGTGGAGGATGTGGATCGGCGCATCGGCCTGCACATCCTTCGCCACATGAACCAGGGCTCCATCGGACATGAACGCCGTGTTCAACGCCGTGAAGCTGTGCTCGTCGAAGCTCGCGATTTTCGAGAGATGGCGCTCGAGCACGTCGGGGGCGTCACGCCAGGCCCGCGCGAGATGCATCACGCGGACCCCCAGCGGCGCATTGTCGGCGGCGGAGAGCTCCGGGGCATATCGGCCGTTGACGAAGACGAACGTCGGCCAGTCGCCGCGCCCGAAGAGAAATGGCTCGAGATCTTCCGGCTTGACGTCGCCCGACGAGCCCGGCAGCGGATGGAACTCCGACTCCGCGATCGCCGCCACACTCGTGAAGTGCCAGTCCTCGTTGCGTGGAGTGGGGAAGCCCAGTGCCGCGAAGCGCGCGATAGCCGCCCGGCGCACGGGCGGCAGCCACTCGGGACCACCTCCGCCGCCGTTCGAGGAGAACGTCTCGAAATCGGCGAGGTACGGTTGCGTCACGCCGCCGCCCCCGTCACCCACTCGTAGCCCTTCGCCTCGAGCTCGAGCGCGAGGTCTTTTCCCCCCGACTTGACGATCCGCCCCCCGGCGAGCACGTGCACGCGATCGGGGATGATGTAGTTCAGCAGCCGCTGGTAGTGCGTGACGACGATCGTCGCGTTGTCCGGCCGTTTGAGCTGATTCACGCCATGGGCGACGACGCGCAGCGCATCGATGTCGAGACCCGAATCGGTCTCATCCAGAATGGCGAGCGTCGGCTGCAGCACGGCCATCTGGAGGATCTCGTTGCGCTTCTTCTCACCGCCCGAGAATCCGGCGTTCACCGACCGGTTGAGCATCGTGTCTTCCATGTCGACGAGCTTCAGACGGTCTTCCATGACCTGAAGGAAATCGAGCGGATCGACCTCCTCCTGGCCGCGCGCCTTGCGCAGCTCGTTGTACGCCGAGCGCAGGAAGTACGCGTTGGAGACGCCGGGAATCTCGACCGGGTACTGGAACGCGAGGAATACCCCGGCCTGTGCGCGCTCCTCCGGCTCCATGGCCAGGAGGTCGCGTCCCTGATAGTGCGCGGTCCCCTGGGTCACCTCGTACGCCGGATGTCCCGCGAGCACCTGCGCCAGCGTGCTCTTGCCGGACCCGTTAGGCCCCATGACGGCGTGCACTTCGCCAGCGTTGACGACCAGATCAATGCCGCGGAGGATTTCGTTTCCATCGACCGAGGCGTGAAGATTCCGAATTTCTAGCATGTACCCTTTGAAAGAATTTTACCGCAGAGAACGTAGAGAGCGCGGAGGACCGCAACTGCCAATGCCTTTGGAAAAGCTCCCGCGGTTGCAGTTCTCTGCGTCCTCTGCGGTAAAACAGGTGTTAGCCAACGCTGCCTTCGAGTGTAATTCCGAGCAGCTGCTGAGCCTCCAAGGCAAACTCCATTGGGAGCTCCTTGAACACTTCCCGACAAAAGCCGCTCACGATCATCGAGACCGCATGCTCGGCGGACAGCCCGCGCTGCTTGCAGTAGAAGATCTGGTCCTCGCCGATCTTCGACGTCGACGCTTCGTGCTCGACCGTCGCGGTGTTGTTCGCCACTTCGATATACGGAAACGTGTGCGCGCCACAGCGGTTGCCGATCAGCATCGAGTCGCACTGCGTGTAGTTGCGCGCGTTCTCCGCCTTGGGCATCACTTTCACGCGGCCACGATAGGAGTTGTTGCCCTGGCCGGCGCTGATGCCCTTCGAGACGATGTTCGACTTCGTGTTCCTTCCGATGTGGATCATCTTCGTGCCGGTGTCGGCCTGCTGGTGGTTGTTCACCACCGCCACCGAGTAAAACTCACCCACCGAGTCGTCGCCCTGGAGAATCACACTGGGATATTTCCAGGTGATCGCCGATCCGGTCTCCACCTGCGTCCAGGAGATTTTGGAGCGGCGGCCAGCGCACTTACCGCGCTTCGTGACGAAGTTGTAGATGCCGCCTTTCCCCTCGGCGTCGCCCGCGTACCAGTTCTGCACGGTCGAGTATTTGACGGTCGCATTCTCGAGCGCTACCAGCTCGACGACCGCGGCGTGCAGCTGGTTCTGGTCCCGCTTCGGCGCGGTGCACCCTTCGAGGTAGCTCACGTACGCGCCCTCGTCGGCGATGATCAGCGTGCGCTCGAACTGCCCCGTGTCGGCGGCGTTGATGCGGAAGTAGGTCGACAGCTCCATCGGGCAGCGAACCCCGGGCGGCACGTACACGAACGAGCCGTCGCTGAAGACAGCCGAGTTGAGCGCCGCGAAAAAATTGTCGCTGTAGGGCACGACGGAGCCGAGATACTTCTGCACGAGCTCGGGGTGCTGCTGCACCGCTTCGCCGAAGGAGCAGAAAATGATTCCCAGCTTCGAGAGCTCTTCCTTCATCGTCGTTCCCACCGACACGCTGTCGAAGATCGCGTCGACCGCGACGCCGGCGAGGCGCTTCTGCTCCGTCAGCGGAATGCCGAGCTTCTCGTAGGTGCGGAGGAGCTCCGGATCCGCTTCGTCGAGCGACTGCAGCGGCTTCACGCTCTTTGGCGCCGAGTAGTAGATGATGTCCTGATAGTCGATCGCCGGGTACGTGACGTTGCTCCAGTGCGGCTCGGTCATCGACTGCCAGCGACGATAGGCCTTGAGGCGCCACTCGAGCATGAACGGCGGCTCGTTCTTCTTCGCCGAGATCAGCCGAACGGTGTCTTCGCTCAGCCCGCGGGGGACGGTCTCCGTCTCGACATCGGTGACGAAGCCGTGCTGGTACTCACGGGTAACGAGTGACTCGATCGACGAGCTCATATCAACTCCCGAAAGGCTGGTGCGGACGCCGAGCATCGCGGCGAGGGCCCGCGTGCTCTCACGTCACCCATACCTGAAGATTCGTGCCCGGTTACGCGTTCCTGACTCAGGAACGCCGCGCGAAACGTCAGCGGGCTCGGGCATGCGTCGCGGGCGGTGCTCCTCGGCGCGCCCGGTTCGTCACATGGAATCCTAAGTAAATCTGTCGGGATTAGCAACCGGGGAGGTCACTGTAGAAGTTGGGATGCAGCAACAGGTTAGGGCCAGGGTGCGGGCGGGCCTCCGCTAGAACGGCAAAGACATCAGATGTCAGAATACAGAATTCAGAATTCAGAAAACGACTACGGGGAGCCGGTTGCGGGCTCCCCGTAGGGTTTAGCTGAATTCTGAATTCTGTATTCTGACATCTGACGTCTTTGCCCTCAGGGGACTACCGAGCAGCCAGCCAGGCGACGACTCCCAGCAACAAGACGACCGCCCCGATCGTCATCGGCCCCGGCCCTGTCCTGATCTTGAACGCATCGTGCGATCCGGTTATCGCCTTCTGGTACACGACCGTCTCGCGCCGCGCGAAGGACTCGTCCGCGTGCTCTTCGAGGTCGACGACCTTCATTCCGGTCGGCGCCTTGCCTTCCGTGAAAGTGAAGGTGGCGCGCCCGATGCGGATCTCGTCACCCGCGCGAAGCACCTTCGGGTTCTTGATCGTCTCCTCGCCGACTTTCGTCCCGCCCGAGCCCATCGAGTAGATCACGTGCTGCCCACCCTCCGCACGGATGTCGGCATGGAAGCGGGAGACACTCGTGTCCTTCAGCACGATGTTGCAGCCGATCTCGCGACCGATCTGCACCACGCGGCGATTGAGTGGATATGCGCGCCGGTTCTGCGCGTCGACGAGGAACGCGGGACCCTTCGGCTCCGGAAGCTCCGGACGCTTGTCGGATTCCTTGTTGAGATAGATGAACTGGGCCGTGCCCGCGGAGATCACGTCCCCGCCCTTCACGGCCGCACCGGCGACCGGCACGGGCTCGCCATTCAGAATGACGACGTGCTGCGCCGATGCTGGAACGACTTTCGCCTTTCCGTCGCCGTTGGCATGCACGGTGAAATGGCGCGCTGCGAGATCCTTGCTCGGCACACGCCACGTCGCCTGCGCCCCACTCCCGACGCTCGTTTCCGCCTCGAGCGCGCGTGGAGGAGTCCCCTCAGGAAGACCGACAAGTTCAAGAAACGCCATCCGAAGCTCTCCCGCCGCTCTGCGGCATGTCTGATCGTGTATCGATGTCGCGCGTGACGCCCTCGTCAGGCACGGGCACCTCGACGACCTGTGCGGCATGAGCATGCACTACCGTGCGCGCCCCGCCGGTCGACGTGGTCATGAGCTCGAGCCACACCGTGCGCGCGAAGAGCACAGGATGCCCGCGACGCCCTTCATGCACGGGGAGGACGATTGGCGCCCGCGTCCGTTTAAACGCATCCACCAGCGCCAGCACGCTCACTAGATGGACGAACGGGTGGTCCACCGGCCACACGACGACCGCCTCCGCGCGGTCGTTCGCGAGACCGGCAAGCGCCAGCCGAAGTGATCCAGATTGCTCACTTCCTGGGTTCGGATTGACTACGGCCCGCGCAGGAAGGGGAACGTCGACGCCGGGTTGCACGACGGCAAGCACGGGACTCAAGTCCGCTTCGGTCGCGACCCGAACCACGGTATCGAGAAAACGCTCTCCCGACGGAAGCCGCACGAGCGCCTTGGGCTCGCCAAAGCGCGTGCCCCGGCCCGCCGCGAGCACCGCGCACGCGATGGGGACTTCCCGAATGGAGATGGTACCTGTCACGGATGTCGCGAAAAGCGAGTAGCTTATCGCACGCAGCCGACGGGTGCCAGGCGGAAACGTGCGGCGCTCGTCGCTCGTCCTTCACGGATGCCCCCACGCACCTCCATGGACCTCCCCCGGATCCGTCGCGCCTGTATTCTGTTGATGATCGTCGCCGCTTGCGCACGCTCCCGCAGCTCGGGGGAAGCGCCGGCCGAGGATGATCCGCTCGCCAACGACACGATCCCCGCATCGTTCGTTGCCGTCAGCGACGCGAGCGGTGACACCGAGGCCGTCATCGAGCTCGCCACCGACTCGTTGCGCGCTCCCGTGCATCCGCAGCCGCGATTCGTCGTGCTGCCTGCCGTCGCCGACACCCTCGCGAAATACATGGTATTCGCCGCGCGCGGCCAAAGCTGGTATGCGGCGTCCGCGCGTGGGAAGCGGATGCTCATCGACATCGGTCGCTTCGACGGGAAGCTCGCGACGCCCGCGCACAAAGCCGCGTTTCGCGAAGCTATCGACGTGATCTCACCGGTACGCGCCGGCGACCGCTTCCGTCTCTACGGGCCGTGGGGAAGCGACACGGTGACCGTGAACGGGTTCGACCTCTGGAATGGCCGCATCGTCGCCACGCTGGCCGCTCCACCCCGGGTGGATTCCCTGGCGCGCGTGAAGCAAACGCTCATCGCCAGCGCGGTACGCACCGACTCCGTCGCCGAGCCGGTGACGGGCAAGTGCCGGCGCGACAGCGTGCCGGAGGAGGTGTGGCTCCATGCCGGATTCGCGCGCGATTCCGTCGAGCAGGCGCTCCGCGATGCATCGGTACGCCTCCCCGAGCGGTTGCAGAACACGCTGCGCGTCGAGAGCTCGCACGCCATCGGGTGCTTCGCCGATTCCCGGATGCTCCTCATCGTGACGCTCGTCGCCGGGAATTACGAGTACGTGCGCCAGGGGGCGGTGGCGGTTTCCGATGCCGGCGGCGCTGTACCGTTGGCCGTGCTGGACCCGCGCTTCCGTGCGCACGTTGCTCTGCACGCGCTGGACGCCGATGGGGATGGGATCGATGATGTCGCGATGCGCGGGAGGGCGGAACGGCTGGGGGCGACCGTCGTGCTTCGCTACAACCTGGTCGAGAAGAGGCTGGAAAGGTTGGCGACCGGATTCGCGTGGGAGAGGAATTAGAGAACGGCAAAGATGACAGAATTCAGAATACAGAATACAGAATGCAGACAAACTTACGGGGAGCCCGCTGGTGGCTCCCCGTGGTCGTTTCTGTATTCTGTCATCCTTGCCGTTCCTCCAGCCTCCCGGTACGACCATTGCCGCGCATTGGTTGTGTCCTGAACTCCGAGCGACGCCCAGATGCCAACCCGCGCCAAGCGCTCCCCCTCCGCACCGGTCTCCACTCGCCCCCTCGGCCACACCGGCGCCGACGTCTCCATCATCGGCCTCGGCGGATACCATTTGGGACTCGTCGACACGCAGGCCGAAGCCATTCGTATCATCGAGGAGGCGATCGACGCCGGCGTCACGCTCATGGACAATGCGTGGGAATACCACGAGGGCGAGAGCGAGAAGCGCATGGGAAAGGCCCTGGCGAAGGGGAAGCGGGAGCGCGTATTTCTCATGACGAAGGTCTGCACCCATGGACGTGATGCGAAGACGGCGATGCGGCAGCTCGAGCAATCGCTCCGCCGGCTCGGCACCGATTATCTCGATCTCTGGCAAATTCACGAGGTCGCGTACTACAACGACCCCGAGCGTCACTTCATGACCGGAGGAGCCGCCGATGCGCTATTGGCCGCCAAGGCACAGGGAAAGGTTCGGTGCATCGGCTTCACGGGACACAAGGATCCCGAGATCCATCTCAAAATGCTCTCGTACGACTTCCCCTTCGATACCTGTCAGCTGCCACTCAACTGCTTCGATGCTACCTTCCGCAGCTTCGAGCAGCTCGTGCTTCCCGAGCTCGTCAGGCGCGGGATCGCGCCGCTCGGGATGAAGAGCTTTGGCGGCGAAGCGACCATGCTCAAGAAGCGGGTCGTGTCGCCCGAGGAGGCGCTGCGCTACGCGATGAGTCTTCCCGTCGCGGCGACGATCTCCGGCATCGACTCCCTGAAGGTGCTGCGGCAGAATCTCAAGATCGCTCGCACCTTCAAGCCGATGTCAGCCGCCGAGATGGACACGCTTCGGCTGCGCGTCGCCGCCGAGGCGGCCGATGGCCGGTTCGAGCTCTACAAGGTGAGCGCGAAGCACGAGGGCGCCGAGGGCCGCAAACAGCACGGCTTCCCGGATGACGAGGAGCTCGCGGCCTAACGGTTCAACTTGAAGGCGAATGGAAGCTGGACCATCTGCTTCACCTTGCACCCGCGGTAGAGTGCAGGACTGAAGCGCATTCGCGGAAGCACATCGAGCACGGCCTGCAAAAACTCCCGATACACCTGGCGGGGGCCCAGCAGCCGAAAGGCGCGCATGTCCGCGCGCCCCAGTGTATCCACGACGAACTGCACGAGAAGCTCTCCCTCGATATTCGCCCATCTGAGATCCTCGGGATATTTCGGTGCCGGGCTCCCCGGCAGGACAAGCGCTGGCTGGTCGGTTTCGTGCTCGAGAAAGGCTGGAAGCCGCAGTTGGTAGAACGGCACCTCCAACTCGCTTTGTCGGTCATGGAGACGGAACAGGATCTGAACCGGTAGAGGGTCCTTCTTCAGCTCGAAGAAGGTCGGTCCGATGCCTCCGAGGCGTGAGGCAGAGTCGACGGCACGAATGGTGGCCTCTGCAAGCTCCAGCGGGATATGGGACTCGGATGGTTGTGCGTTAGTGAGCCTGCCGTCCTTGTGCAGGCGAGCCGTGAACGCGTAGGCGAACACAGGAGGAATGGAATCCGGGGGCACGAACACGCGGGCGATCTCTTGAAGCAGCGTCGCCAGGTACATCCGCATTGTTTGCGACGTGTCGTCGCCGGCCTCGAGGATAGCGTAAACGGGTCGGGGAGGAATCTCCACGATTCGACTGATCCTGCCATGCGGGACGCACCCCGCCCTCGTCGAGTCTTGCTGAGCGGAAACCGGGGGGACGGCAATGCAGAACGCCGTCAGGAAGAGAATGACCCGTCGCTGGCTTTTGATCCCCGCCGGTGGAATGGGCTTTGACGTCATGTCGTCCGCCGCTGCATGTTTCAGGGAACAGGATCGAATCCGGAGCAAAGGTCTGATGCACCGCTCGAGTGCCTGACGAAAATACACATGGCAATTACCGGAAGGGAGCGCGCCGAACTTCGGGCCGAGGCGCACCATCTCGATCCTCTCGTGCACATCGGGGCGCAGGGGATCACGCCGACAGTCGTCGGAGCGCTCGACGATGCCCTTCGCACGCGCGAGTTGGTGAAAGTTCAGCTCGGCCGTCCCATCGAGGAACGGCCGCGCGCGATCGCCGAGCGACTCGCGCAGGAGACCGGTTCCGTCGTGGTTCAGGTCATTGGCCGAACGGCCACGCTCTATCGCGAGAATCCCGAGCTCGACCGGAAGCACGGTGATCCGCCGCCATGGAAACGATAGTGCGGTGTCTCGTGATGCTACCCATTGTGGCCGCGCTGGCGTGTACGAGCACGGACCGCGACGCGAGTGACGACTCGGCGTTCGCCGGCGTCCAGGCCCGCGGTCACGAGGCCATGGGCGTCGACCAGTACACGTCGGAGCACCGCTTCGAGCCGCTTCCCGATGGCGGGCGCATCGAGCTGCAGCGCGACAGCGCCGACCGCCCGGGCGTCGCGACGATCCGCGCCCACATGCGCGATATCGCGGACCGATTCACCCGGGGCGATTTCACGATCCCCGGATTCGTCCACGCGCAGGAGGTCCCCGGAGCGCGCGTCATGGCCGAGCGGAAGGCGCGCATTACCTATGAGGCCAACGATCTTCCCGGGGGCGCGGAGGTGCGCATTCGCTCGACCGATTCCGCGGCCATCGCCGCCGTCCACGAATTCCTCGCATTCCAGCGAACCGACCACCGAACGCACTGAGTCTTGGCTCCAGCGATTGGCCACCTCTGGCGGCCGGGTTATTATTCCATCAGCGCGGAACGCGCGGGTGCCCTCCGCGCAGGGCGAGGCGTATTCGCACGCGCTGCCGCGTCAGAGCCAACGAGGGATTGATGCCTTACGTCATTACCGAAGCATGCATCGGCGTGAAGGACAAGGCGTGCGTGGACGTGTGCCCTGTCGATTGCATATACGAGGGAGAGCAGCAGCTGTTCATTCACCCGGATGAGTGCATCGATTGCGGTGCGTGCGAGCCCGAGTGTCCCGTCACCGCGATCTTTCCCGAGGAAGACGTGCCGGCGAACATGAAGCAGTACGTGCAGCTCAACCGGGACGTGTTCAAGAGCGACAATCCGCCGAAGAAGCCCACGCGATAACCACAGGCGCTAAGGCGGTAAACGCGCTAAAGGCGCTAAACTGCATCCCCCTTTAGCGCCCTTAGCGCCTCCAGCGCCTTAGCGCCCATGGAGCTCGCCCTCTCCCTCGACTACTGGGACACCCTCTTCGAGGGCAGCAATCTCCCCGAGCGACTCGAGCGACGGCAGGCCGCGCTGCGACGGATGCTCCGCAACCTCGAGTGTGATGTCTCCGACGAGGAGTTTCACACCCTCTATCGGGCCGCGGGCGCCGAGGCGGACCGGTGGTGGCGCGAGGAGCATCGAGGGTATGGTGCCAACGAGCGCATTCGCTGGATGCTGGCCCGTCTCAACGTCGCGCGTCCCCCCGACTGTGAGCACGTCGCCGCGGCGGTGCGCGCCGTCGACGAAACCCTGATCGAGTTTCCGCCGCCGCTGCTCGCGGGAGCAAAAGAGACGATCGAACGACTCGTGACGCGGTTTCCCATGGCGATTCTGTCCGACACCGGCTTCGCCTCGGGCGCGGCGCAGGATGCGCTCCTCGTGCGCGAGGGAATGCTCGACCACTTCACCGCGCGCATCTACTCGATGGACATCGGGCACGCCAAGCCACGGCGCGAAATGTTCGAGGCATGTGCCGCGGCGCTCGGACGTCGGCCGGAAACGATCATTCACATCGGGGACAACGAGCGCACCGACGTGCGAGGGGCGCTCGACGCGGGATTTCGCGCGATCAGGCTCGATGTCGTTCGCGACAACGGGCCGAGTGCCGCCGAGATGGTCGCGCGCAGCTTCGACGAGCTGCGTGAGTACCTGCTCGACGAATGAGCCCGCTCAGCGCTTGTGGCGCTGGTGCCCGAGCACGAACCACGCGACTGCGCCTACAATGGGGACGGCGAGCACCAGGACGCTCCAGATCACCTTGACGCGCCGGGCATGCTGCCGCCCGAGCCAGATCGAGAGCAGCGCGGCCACGCTGCCGACCGTCCACGCCGCGAAGAATATCAGGGGCCAGCTTCGCGAGCCGGCCAGCATCGACTCTCCGGGCGGAACCTGCATCATCGCCGGTGCAGCACCGACTCGGCCGCAGTGATGATGGCATCGGCCGTCATGCCATACTTGCGAAGCAGATCGTCCGGCTTGCCCGATTCCGCATAACGATCGCCGAGATCGACGAATTCGATGGGGGCGGGCGCCGTGCGCGCGAGCGTCGCGGCGACGACGCTGCCCAACCCACCGTAATGGAGATGCTCCTCGGCGACGACGAATGCCCCCGTCTCCCGTGACGCCCGGGCGAGTGCTTCGGCGTCAATCGGCTTCACCGTGTGCATGTCGAGCACCCGAGCGTGGATGCCGCGGTCGGCGAGCTGATCCGCCGCGACGAGCGCCTGCGCGACGAGCAAGCCGTTGGCGACGATGGTGAGCGCATCACCCTCGCGCACGGTAATGGCGCGCCCGAAGGCAAAGTCGAGCGGTGCCTCGTGGACGATCGCCGCCTTTGGCCGGCCGAGTCGCAGATACACCGGTCCCTGATGGGCCGCGGCCGCATGCACCGCGGCCGTCATCGAGACCTCGTCGGCGGGAATGCAGACGATGAATCCGGGAAGCGCGCACGCGAGCGCAACGTCCTCGACGCTTTGCTGCGAGACGCCATCTTCACCGATCGAGATGCCCCCATGCGACCCCGCGACCTTCACGTTGAGATGCGGGTACGCCGCTCCCATGCGCAGCTGATCGAAGCCCTTGCACAGCGCGAACGCGGCGAAGCTCGAGATGAAGGGGATCTTTCCGCTCGATGCGAGTCCCGATGCGATCCCCACCATGTTCGCTTCCTGGATGCCGATGTTGAAGAAGCGCTCCGGGAAATGCTTGCCGAACGTCCAGCTGAAGGTGGACTTGGCGAGGTCCGCGTCGATGGCGACGACGTCGCGGTTTTTGCGGCCGAGCTCGAGCAGCGCGTCGCCGTAGGCCTCGCGAGTGGCGCGACCGATCTTGAGAGTGTATGGCACGGTGGAGAGCGTGGTCATGACTGGGGGTCAGGAGTCAGGGGTCAGGGGTCAGGGGTCAGAGGGTGTCAGGGAGAAGGTTCGAGGATAACGGCTCGCGCAATTCCTAAAACCCATTCCCTGACACCCCCTGACCCCTGACCCCTGACTCCTGACCCCCATGTAGTTGGGCCAACGCCACCTGTAGCTGCTCGCTCGTCGGCGCCTTGCCATGGAACTCGTTGTTGTGCTCCATGAACGACACGCCCTTTCCCTTCACGGTGTGCGCAATGATGCACGTCGGCCGGCCGCGGTGCTCCTGCGCGGTCTGCAATGCTTCGAGCACCGCCTGAACGTCATGCCCATCGGTCTCGAGGACGTTCCACTTGAAGGCAGCGAACTTGTCCCGCATCGGCTCCAGCGATTGGATGTCCTCGACCGCGCCATCGAGCTGATAGCGATTGTAGTCGACGATCGCGCAGAGCGTGTCGAGCTCGTAGTTGCCGGCGCACATCGCTGCTTCCCACACTTGTCCTTCCTGGCACTCACCGTCGCCCAACAACACGTAGGTGCGGAAGTGCTTGCCATTGAGGCGTCCCGCGATGGCATGCCCGATGCCGATCGACAGCCCCTGCCCGAGCGATCCGGTCGATGCCTCGATGCCCGGCGTCATCCCCTGCACAGGATGCCCCTGCATGCGCGAATTCACCTGCCGCAGCGTCATCACTTCCTCGACCGGGAAGTACCCGCGCTCGGCCAACGCGGCATAGAGGATCGGCACGCCGTGCCCCTTGGAGAGGATGAAGCGATCCCGGTCAGGCCATTCCGGATTCGTCGGGTCGTGGTGCAACACGCCGCCGAAATACAGCGCGGTGACGATCTCGGCCGCAGACAACGATCCGCCTGGGTGACCGCTGTTGGCGGCGGCGATGGCACGCAGCGCGTGAGTGCGCAACGTTCGCGCGATGGATTCGAGCTGCTCGATGGGAGGCGATGCGGTCGCGGCCATGCGGAGTCGGGGCGAGGGATGGCGTACGCGGGAAAGATATTGCCGCGGGGGGAGGGATGCGACCGCTTGTGGGAACGGCAAAGACGTCAGATGTCAGAATTCAGATCTCAGAATTCAGAGACGACTACAGGCAGCTATTGACCGGCTTCCCATAGGTTTATCTGAATTCTGACATCTGAATTCTGACATCTGACGTCTTTGCCGTTCGCCCGTAAGCCAGCCCCAAACGATCACGAATGCGCTCGGTGCGCGAGCCTAGACTCCGGCGAGAAACTCGCTCAGCACCTGATTGAACGCAGCCGGTCGCTCGACGTTGCTCACGTGGCCGGCGCCGGGAATGATCTCCAGCCGGCTGTCCGCGATCGCGGCATGCATCGCCCGCGATTCCTTCGGCGGCGTCAGCACATCCTCTTCGCCCACGATGATCAGCGTGGGAACGTCGATCGTCGCGAGGGACGCGGTGGCGTCGGGGCGGTTCATCATCGCCTCCGACGCCCCGACGATGCTGTCCACGCTGGCGCTCTCGAGCATCGCTCGCATGGTGGCCACGACCGATGGCTCTCGCTCCCGCGTCGATTTCCCGACCATGCCGGGCAGCATCGCGCGCGCGACCGCGGTCGGGCCCTCGCGCCTGGCGAGCTCGATCGTCTCGCGGCGTTTCTGCTTGCCTTCCTCGGTATCCGCGCCCGCGCGCGTGTCGGCCAGCACGAGCGCGGTCACGCGATCGCGATGCAGACGCCAGAACGCGAGCGTGATGTACCCGCCCATCGACAGCCCGGCGATGACCGCCCGCTGGATCTCGATCGCATCGAGAAACCGGGCGAGCCCGTCAGCCCACGTCTCGATCGCGAATCGCTCGGGCATGTCGCTCTCCCCAAAGCCGGGAAGGTCGAGGGCGATCGCCCGGTACTGTCCCGAGAGCGCGCGCAGCTGCGGCGCCCACAGCTTCCGGTGGTGCGGAAAGCCGTGCACGAAAATCACCGGGCTGCCCTCACCGGCGTCATCGTAGGAGACGCCGCGCGTCCCTAGCTCGATTTGCATGGCGACAAAGTGAGCGACCGGTTCCCCACGCGGAAGGCTACCGCAGCCATCGTGCATCGAAGGTCGACCAGAAAAGCGTTACCCCGTCGGCGGCGCGTGCAATGCGAAGCGCGACCGCGAACGCCTTGGCGCTGTACGTCGCGTCGAGTCGCATCCCGCTTACGCGTTCCATGACCTCAGCGGCTTCTGATGCCAGCGGCGAGACGCGCCCGTACGCCCCGGCGTATGCGTCGTGCACCACGTGCACCGCGCTCGCGTTCACGCGGGGCAGAGCGACTCCCGTGGTGCGATGAACCCAGCGAGCAGTGGCGCGGGCGCGCAGGAGCACGCGGGCGCGGCCAGTCGCGATGCGCGGGACCACGCGCGCGCCGACGACCTCCGTTCTCATTCCCGCGGCAGCAAATCCCAACGCAAGGCCGGCGGCGGTTCCACCGGTCCCGAGGGGCACCACCACCCGCGTGGGGATGGGGAGCTCGCCCGCGTCCACCTGGTCCGCCAGCTCGAGCGCGGCGTTGACGTGTCCGAGGATTCCGCGCGCGGACGTGCCGCCGAATGGAATCCAGCGTGCACGCAGCGTCAGGCGCCGCCACGCCGTGCGACCGATGCCTCCAAGGGGCGTCCCGGACGTTTCGACGACGGCGCACTCTCTCACCGAGCGGCGGGCGACGTCTTCCGATACCGCATGCATCTCGTGCCGCCACCGCACCGCGTGCACGCGCGCGCCCAGGCGTGACGCGTGCACCGCGGTCGCCAGAACGTGCGTCGAGCCTTCTCCTCCACCGGTGAGCAGCACGTCACCCGGCTGCACACCGGCGAGCAGAAACTCCAGTGCCCTCACCTTGTTGCCGCCCAGCACGGTGGACGCGAGGTCGTCCCGCTTGATCCACAGCGGCGCCTCCAGCCCGGGAACGCGTACCGACGCCACGGGCGTCGGATACTCCCCTAGCGGAACACGCGGGATGCTCGCCAGCGCCGGGTATCGCCTGACGAGCGGAATTGCCTGACGAGGATTACTTCCCGTCACGCGGCGCCGGCCGGAGCCTCCTTGGCCGCTTCCTCCTCCTCCGGCAGCACCGCCATATCATCGCCGACCACGCCTTCGACGTAGAGCATCTTCACCGGCACCATGATCGCCGCGAGCAATGGCACGGCCACCATGAGGCCGAGGAATCCGAAGAGGAGCGCCATGAGCGCCTGGGAGACGACGGTGAGGGCGGGCGGGAGGTTGACTCCGCCCTTCATGAGGAGGGGGATCAGCAGGTGGTTCTCGAGGAACTGAATCGCGCCGTAGGCGATGGCGACGGCCAGCGCCTTGTCGGGGGAGTCGAGGAAGCCCATCGCGACGGCGGGTATGGCGCTGAGCAGTGGGCCGATGGTCGGCACGAACTCCAGAAGCCCGGCCAGCGCGCCTAACGCGAAGGCGGCTTTGACATCGAGCAGGAGCAGGATGACCGTCGTGATCGTTCCGATCACGAGCATGGCGATGAGCTGGGTCACCAGCCACTTCCGGAGGACGGTCGCCATCGCGCTCAGCACTTCGCCCGCTCGCTTCCGCGCATGATGCGGAAAGAGGTGCATCAGGCCGCCGTGGTACACGTCGGGCTCGGCGGCGATGTAGATGGCGAGAAAGATGATCAGGATAATGCCGGCGAAGACCGCGAACGTCGAAGAGAGGAAGGGGAAGAGGTACTTCGCGACCCCGCTCACCTGCCTGCCAAGTCGATCGCTGAGCGGCCCGTCGGGGCGCTGCGCCGCCGCCACGGCGCTCGTCTCCCCGCGGGCCGGCTCGGGCTGAGCTTGCTGCGCCGGCCGCAGCACCGCGTTCGTGTCGACCACGATGACCACGGTGTCCGGGCGCGCAGCGGTCGTTTGGCCGGCCGGCGCCGCCGGAGTCTGCGCGACCTCGCTGCCTCCGAGGATCAGCCCGAACATGCCCTCGCGCCGTTCGTTGAACCATTCCTCGACCTTGTCGATCGCCTGCGGCAGCCTCGTACGGAGCTCGCGCGCCTGCTCGCGCAGCGTTGGCGCCATCCACATCCCCAGACCGACGAGGAGCGCGAAGAACCCGGCGACGATGAGTGCCGCCCCTACCCCGCGTGGGATGCGGAAGCGCTGAAGACGATCGACCCCTCCCTCGACGGCGAGCCCAAACAGCACGCCGAGAAAGACGGTGAGGATCAGTGGATGGGCGAACCACACGAGCTTCAGAAAAACCCAGAGTCCGGCGAGGAGCACGCCGGTACGCAGGATGTCGCGGCTCTGCCAGCCGGGAACGCGTCGTCGCCGCTCCGGTGTGAGACCTTCTTCAATCTTCGGGGTCATCTCGAGTCGCTCAGGGAAGGGTGACGCCGCGCCTCATCGCGCGCGGAAGAACCAGTAGGCCACGATGTCCTTGGCAATCGACAGATCGATGTGCGGCTCCTCCGGCGCGTCCGGCAGCATCTCGAGGAGCATCGGCACGAGGCGCAGCGCGTCGCGCTGGCGACGCATTCGCTCCTCGCGCGGAATGCCTCCCTTCGCTATCGACTGGAGTCGTTCCATCCACCGCCGCACCTCCCGCTCCACGTGTGGCTGCTCGTCCGACGGGATGTCCCGCCAGCGGGCCACGGGGACGCCGTCGATGACGATCGCCCCGTCCCCCCGCGCCAGCGTACGAGGATTGAGTGCCTGGTCGTGCACCACATGATCATGTTCCACACCAGTGGCCGCGCAAGAGACGCGCCCCTTCACTCACGCACGCGGCGCGGCGATACTTCGCGGGTCATGGCCCCGGAATCAACACGCCAGAAGGCACCGGCAAAGCGAGCAGGCTCACATCAGCCACTCTGGATCGACCATCCCGAGCAGCTCGACCGATTCCTGGAATCGGTGGGGAACGTTCGTGAAATCGCGATCGATACCGAAGGCGCGAGCTTTCACCGGTTCGTCGATCGCATCTACCTCCTTCAGCTGTCGACGCACGACGCCACCGCCGTCGTAGATCCACTGGCCGTCGGACGCCCCGAACGCCTCGGCGCGTTGCTCGAAGATCAGCGCGTCGAGAAGGTCCTCCACGACGCCGATTACGACCTGCGTCTCCTGCACCAGGACTACGGCTGGAACACGCGCAACATCTTCGACACGCGCATCGCGGCGCAGCTCCTCGGCTTCACCGCGTTCGGCCTCGCCGCGCTGCTGGACAAGTACTTCGGCGTGCGGCTCGACAAGAAGCACCAGCGCGCCGACTGGTCGATGCGGCCGTTGACGCCGGGCATGCTGGACTATGCGGCGCAGGATACGATGTATCTCCTCGAGCTGCGCGACCGGATGCGCGAGGCGCTCGAGCGCGCCGGCCGGTGGGAATGGGCGCGCGAAGAGTTCCAGCGGCTCGAGGGACTGCGATGGGAGGAGGAGGAGGCTGGCGCAGCGTTCTTTCGCGTGAAGGGCGCCCGCGACCTTTCACGGCGCGAGCTGGCTCGACTCCGCGAGCTGGTCCAGTGGCGCGACTCGGTTGCCGCTGAAATGGATCGAGCGACGTTCCGCGTCGCGGGGAACGAGGTCCTCCTCGAGGCGGCGCGCCGCGCGCCCCGAACGGTCCCGGAGCTGCTCGAGATCAAGGGCGTCCCGCGCGCGCTCGCCGAGCGACGCGGTCGCGAGCTGCTGGACGCCATCAAGCGGGGCGATGCGGTGCGCGACGCCGACCTGCCAAAATTCCCGCGCGGCCAGCGGTGGGAGCGAGACTCGGACTTCGAGGAGAACGTATCGCGGCTCAAGCGCGTGCGCGACGACGTCGCCAAGCGGCTCGTGATCGACCCCGGCTTCTTGTGCTCGCGCGATCGCCTCGAGGCGATCGTGCGCCGAAAACCTCAGACCGTCGCGGACCTGGCGGACGTAAAGGACCTTCGGCGATGGCAGGTCGGAGTCCTGGGTGGGGAGTTCATCGAGGCGATGAAGCGGTGAGGTGGGAGTTAGGGGTCAGGGGTCAGGGGTCAGGGAAGGAAAGGCGCGGCAGCTTCGCTGCCGCGCTCATCTGATGAGGGCCGCACGCGCGAAGCGCGGCGGCCCTTTCCTTCCCTGATCCCTGACCCCTGACTCCTGACTCCTATCTCAGATTCCGAGATAGGCTCGAATCCGAGGCTCGATCCGATCCGGCGTCCAGAACGGCGTCCACA
>DATFFP010000038.1:0-53442 GCA_035249985.1 Gemmatimonadaceae bacterium | reverse complement strand
TCGCTGTCGCAGATGCGGGGCTTCGGGAACGACCGCTGGCTACTCGCCATCGGCCTCGACACGCAGAACAGCGCGGACCTGCGCGGACACGCCATCTGGACTGCCGGACAAGCCGGCATCCCGGGGAGCGAGCTCGTGACGGTCTACGACCGCCTGTCGGATCAGGACGTGAAAGAGAAGCTGATCTGGGTGATGTCGGAGTCGCGGGATCGCGCGGCGACCGACAAGCTCATCGAGATCGCGAAGTCGGACCCCAATCGCGAGATGCGCAAGAAGGCGCTCTTCTGGCTCGGCCAGAAGAACGATCCGCGCGTCCGCCAGCTCCTCGTCGACATCCTCAACCAGCCGTGATGACAATGCGTGTTCTCAGTGTCCTCAGGGTCCTCAGGGTCCTCAGGGTCCTCGGGGTCCTCAGCGCCTTCAGCGCCTTCAGCGCCTTAGCAGCCCAATCGCTCGCCTCTCGCATCTCCAACGCTCCCGATGGAATCGTCCGAATGGAAGTGGAAAGCCGGAGCGGCGTGTGTGGCGACGGACGCGACCTCGTCGGCTACAGGAACGCGATGTTCGGCCGCAACTTTCAGTCGTTCGGACGATGGAGCTCCTCGAACTGCGAGCCGGGACCACTGCGAGTGACGCTCACCGTCTCCGGCGGCGAAGTGACACAGGTGCGGACTCAGGTTGGCGGCTCGTGGTCGCGCAGCGATTCGCGCGTGACGGATCTTGGTGCCGTGCCGCCTGACGAGGCGTCGTCATATTTCTTCACCCTCGTGCCCCGGCTCGAATCGGCATCGAGCAAGGATCGCCTGCTGCTGCCAGCGGTACTCGCGAACGGCGCAGCGGTGATTCAACCCTTGCTCGCGCTCGCGCGGGACGACCGGCGCACCGAGCACACACGTCGTGCGGCAATACTGTGGCTGGGAATTCTCGGCGACGAGACCGTAGTCCCCGCACTCGTGCAATTCGCACGCGAAGACGACGCGGAAGGCAAGGCGCGAAAGAAGGGACTGGGCGACGCCGCGCTGGCAGCGCTCGGGACTCTCGAAGACGACGTCGGTATTCCTGCTTTGATCGATCTCGCGAAGGACCCGAACGTCGGTACGCGTCGCCAGGCTGTCTTCTGGCTCGGTCAGAATGGAAGCGAGCGCGCGCGCCGCATGGTTCGTTCGGTGATCGAGGACGCGAACGAAGTGAGCAAGGTGCGGTCGCATGCCATCTTCGCGCTCACGCAGGGCGATGCGCCGGAGTCCGAATTCACATACCTGCGGAATCTCTACTCGCGCCTCGACGATCACGAAATGAAGGAAGCGATCATCCAGTGGATGCATCAGGACGAAGGCGCTGGCGGGCGCTGGCTGATCGAGCGCGCGCTCGACGAACGGGAACCGTCGGAGCTGCGGAAGAAGGCGATCTTCTGGGCCGGGCAGCGTGATGAGACGCCCACCACCGACCTCGTGCGCGTCTACCGCGAGGCCGACGACTACGAGCTGCGCGAGCACGCCATCTTCGTGCTCTCCCAGCGAGAGGACCAGGCCTCCATCGACGAGCTGCTGCGCATCGCGCGAAGCGATGCCAACACGAAGATGCGCGGCAAGGCGCTCTTCTGGCTCGCCCAGAAGGATGATCCTCGAATTCGGAAGCTCATCGCGGACTTGATATTGAAAGATCAGTGAGGAATGAGGACAGAGACGTGAGGAATCTCATCATGAAGCTTCTTCTCGCGATTCTTGTTGCCGCTCCGCTCCAGGCGCAGTCGCTCGCGTCGCGCGTCGCAGAGGTGGATGATGGCGCCGTCACCTTTCATTACGCGGCACGTCCCGGCGTGTGCGGGGACGGCGAGACGTTCGTCAGAACGGGGCCACACTCGTACCATGGCTCGTGGTCGAGCAACCGGCCGATGGAGCCGTGCATCTTCGGCGCGGTGCAGGTTCGTCTGACGCTCGCGGATGGCGCCGTCCAGCGGATCGAGAGCTGGGTGGGTTCGCCGCGCTCGAGGAATGCCCGCGACCTCGGCGCCGTATCCGCCTCCGAAGCAGCGGGCTATCTCATGTCGATCGCGGAGCGTGGAGATTCCAGGGCGAGCGCGAAGGCGATCTTTCCCGCGGTGCTCGCCGATAGCGCGACCGTATGGCCCGCGCTCTTCCCCATCGCGCGAAACGCGAGCTCGAAGTCGGCTCGACAGGACGCGCTCTTCTGGCTGTCGCGATTCGCGAGCGGCGCAGTCGCCGGACGCACCAACAGTCCGTTTGCCGAGGAGGAGGAGCCGGAGACCGCGGACGATGACCTCAAGTCGCACGCGGTATTCGTCGTATCGCAGCTTCCGCGGCACGAATCGGTGCCGCAGCTGATCGAGATCGCACGCTCCAATCGGAGTTGGCGCGTGCGGAGCAAGGCGTTGTTCTGGTTAGGCCAGAGCGGCGATCCGCGAGCGATCGAGCTGTTCGAGTCGGTGCTGAGACCGTGAGCACCGGCTGAGGCACTCACAACGCCTTGGCCATGCGCACGAGGGGAACAGCCGCACCGCCGCGATTGTCCACAACCCGCGCGAGCGGCTCGTACCCGCACGCGCGATACAGCGGCTCACCCGCCATGGTCGACATCAGCTCGGCCCTGCTGAATCCCTCGGCCCTCGCTGCCTCCTCACAGAGCGAAAGAATCAGCCGTCCCACGCCCTTTCGCGCGTGCCGCGGGTGAGTGTACATCGCCCGGATGCGTGCCGGGTCCTTCGCCGGATCGAGAAGCGCTTCATCGCGGCCGGGGGACTGATCTCCGCCATATAACGTCGCGCGACGGCTCCACCCGCCGCAGCCCGCGAGCTCGCCCCCGACCTCGACGACGTAATACGTTCCGTCATCGATGAGCTGGGTATCGAGTCCCATGAGCAGACGGCTGGCTGCAATCTCCGCGTCGCTCAGAAAGTCCTTCTGAAGCTCGGCGATGGCTGCGTCCATTAGGACGCGCAGTGCATCGAGCTCAGCGCGGCGCGCGAGTCGATGGGTCAATCTCTGGCTCGTCACCGGCGACGACCCCTTAGGAGGTTGATTGATACGCTCGCAGCCGCTCGAGGATCGCCGCAACGTGTAACCCCGTCGTATCGAGCACCGGGAGGTCGGCGATCGTGGGGGCGGTCATCAGCAAGGGAAGCTCCGTTCCTCCCAGAATGATGCCGTCGATCCCCTTCGCCTCGCGAAGGCGCTCCGCCATCGCGACCACACCACGTCGCGTCTCGTCCCGGAAGTCCCCCTTCACCAGCTCGCCCACATATCGCTCGTGCATCCACGTGCGATCCGCCTCCGGCGGAACGACGATCTGAATGCCGTGCGGCTGCGCCGCGGCGGGATAGAGCCGAGCTTCCATGACGAAACGCGTCCCGAAAAGGGCGAGGCGCTTCAAGCCCAGTCGCCGCGCCTCCGCCATGCAAACGTCGACAATGCTGATGAGCGGGATGGGAGAGCGTTTCACGACCCTGTCGAACACGAGGTGACTCATATTCGACGTGATCGCGCCGAAATGCGCGCCTGCGCCATGCAGCCGATGCAGTGACTCGAGGATGTACTCGGTCAACCGCGGCCGGTCGTGCTCCGCCAGACGCAGCGCGATCTTGTTGTCCACGCTGTCGATCACGATCAACGGCGAAGAGAGCGGGTCCTCGCACTCCCACGCCTTGATGAGGCGGCGATAGTAGTCGAGGGTCGCCTGCGGCCCCAATCCCCCGACGAGGCCCACCCTGGCCATGCGCGGCCGGCCCGCGCCTACGATGTGCGCCTCGCAATACGGAGGATCGCCTCGACCGACCTGTCGACGTCAGCCTCGGTGGTCGCCCACGAGATCACGCTCACCCGCATGGCCGTTTTCCCCTGCCACACGGTGACGCCGCACCAGCAGGTGCCATCCTCCTGAATCGCCGCAATCACCTTCCGCGTGCGCTCGGGATCGCCAAACGAGACGAGCACCTGATTCAGCACGACGTCGTTCAACACCGGAAACCCATCGGCGGCGAACGCATCGGCAAATCGCCGCGCCAGGCGACAGTTGCGCTCCACGAGGTCGGCCAGCCCCGATCGACCTAACGATCGCAAGACCGCCCACACGTCGAGGCCGCGCGGTCGGCGAGACATCTCGGGAGTGAAATCGGAGAGATTCACATGATCGCTCCCGCTGGGCAGATACGCCGCGCTCGTCGACATCGCCCTCCGCAGCGCCTCCCCTTCCCTCACGACCGCGATACCGCAGTCGTACGGTGTATTCAACCACTTGTGCCCGTCTGTCGCCCACGAGTCGGCGAGCTCGACTCCATCGGCCAGATGAGCACGCGCCGGCGCAACGCGCGCCCACAGACCGAACGCACCGTCGACGTGAATCCACGCTGGCGCGCGCGACTCCTTTACACGCGCGGCGATCTCACGGAACGGATCGAACGCACCCGTATTCACGTTGCCAGCCTGCACGCACACGATCGTCGGCCCGGCAATCTCCGGAAGCGAGTCGGCGCGCATCCGCCCCTGCGCGTCCACCGGCACCGTGATCACGCGGTCACGCCCCAGCCCAATGATCCCGAGCGCCTTGAACAAACTCGGATGCGCCTCGGCGCCGACGATCACCGTGATCGGCGGCGCACCGAACAGCCCGTCGGCCTCGACGTCCCACCCGACCTGCGCGAGCAGCGAAGATCGCGCAGCGGCCAACCCGGTGACGTGCGCCATCGTCGTCCCCGTCACGAACGCGCCTGCGCTTTCGGCTGGAAGACCGAGCAGCTCGATCGTCCAGCGAAGCGCGACCTGCTCGATCTTCGTACCCGCCGGCGCCAACACCCAGAATCCGCCGTGGTGCTCCCACGCCGTCGACAGCCAGTTGGCGGCAACCGCCGCCGGCAATCCCGATCCGTTGACGAACCCGAAGAATCGTGGTCCGGCGATGGCCGTCGTCGCGGGGGAGGCCAGCCGATCCAGCTCGTCCACGACCTCCGCCGGCGAGATCGGACGCTCCTGGAGTGGAACGTCGAACGCGCTCAGCGCTTCGAGCGCGTCACGCGAAGGAAATACTCGCCGCTCATCGATCTCGCTGAGATAGCGTGTCGCACGCTCGGCCACGTCAGCCAGCAGGCGCGATTCCTCATACGCGTCGCGCAGCGGGCTCTTCGTTCGGTGTTCGGCGGTAGTCGACATTGGCAGACGGGATGGGGTTACGCACAAGCTGCGTCAATAAACGAGCGGATGGCGGTGAAATTCGTTCAACTCACGTGTGCAACCTGCTCAGGTTGTGTGAGCGAGCGCCGCCATGCACACTTCGAAGGGCGATTCCCCGCGTGGAGCGACCCTGTGAACATCGAAATCCGTCACCTTCGTCTCGTCGTCGCGATCGTCGACACCGGCACGCTCGCGCGCGCCGCGCGGCGACTGCACCTCACTCCGTCCGCGCTCAGTCATCAGCTCCGCGATCTCGAGACGCGGCTTCGCACTCCACTCTTTCGGCGGGAGGACCGGCGCATGGTCCCAACCGACGCCGGCGCGTCACTCCTCGCCGTCGCGCAGCGGGTGCTCGCCGATCTCGACCAGATGGAGACGGCCTTTCGCGCTGGTGACCACGCGTCGGCCGCGGGCACGATCCGGATAACGACGCAGTGCTATACCTGCTACCACTGGCTGCCGCGCATCATCGCCGACTTCGCCAAGGAATGGCCCGACGTCACCATTCACATCGTCCCGGAAGCGACGCGGTCGCCGCACGAGGCCGTGAGCGATGCACGCGTCGATGTGGCGATCGTCTATGACCACATCGATGCGGGATCGTTGCAGTACACATTTTTGTTCGACGATGATCTCGTGGCGGTGATGTCGCCGAGCCATCCGCTCGCGAAGTCGGCGCTCGTGCATCCCAGGGAATTGACCGGGCAACACCTCATCCTGTACGACATTTCGCCGTCCGAGAGCTTCGTGCAGCGTCACATCCTGGGACCTAACGCTGTCGTGCCCGCAAAGCTCTCCCGCGTCCCGCTCACCGAGGCAATCCTCGAGCTCGTCCGTGCCAACCTCGGCCTCTCGATTCTGGCGCGATGGGCCGTCGCGCCGCAGCTCGCGTCCGGCGAGCTCGTCGCCGTTCCTCTCGATGCACCGGGCGCGCGACGTCGCTGGAGCGCGGCGCGGCGCATTGGCGGGCTTCACCCGCGCTTCGAGAACGCGTTCGTGGCGCTCTTGTCGGGCGCGCTCCTCGAGGAACGTTCGCACGGCAAGGAGCAGCCGCTGCGCCTTGCCTGACTCATTCACCTTCCTGTCATGAGACGACTGATCGATGTGAGCCACACCGTCGAGCATGGGATGATCACCTACCCGGGCCTTCCTGCGCCGATGATCTGCGACTGGATGAGCCGCGAGGCCTCGCGCGCGAAGTATGCGCCGGGAACCGAGTTCCAGATCGGGAAGATCGAGATGGTCGCGAACACCGGCACGTACGTCGACAGCCCCTTTCATCGCTATGAGAACGGAAAGGATCTCGCCGAGCTGCCGCTGGAGTCGGTTGCGGATCTCGAGTGTCTGGTGGTGCGCGTTCCGGCGGGAACGACGTCGATCGACGACGTCCCGCTACCAGCCGCGAAAGTGAAAGGACGCGCCGTCCTCTTTCACACGAATTGGGATCGCCACTTCGGGACGGAGACGTACTTCGAAGGGCATCCTCATCTGACCGCGCGCGCGGCCGAGTGGCTCGTGAAGGCCGGTGCCGTGCTGGTGGGAATCGACTCGCTCAACATCGACAGCATCTCCACCGGTGAGCGCCCGGTTCACACGATCCTCCTCGGCAGAGACATTCCGGTTTGCGAGCACATGCGTGGACTAGCCACGGTGCCCGACGATGGCGGGCGCTTCTCCGCGGTACCGGTGAAGGTCAGAGGGATGGGAACGTTTCCCGTGCGGGCGTACGTTTCCGTCTCTGAGTGAGCATTGGAAGGGCTATGGAACTGAAGATGGCCGCAGATGCATCATCGCGCATTGAAGGCTCCCTTCGGGGATGAAGCTCCCGAGGTTCTTTGGTTACACTCACGCGATGCAGAGTTGCGGCCAGGAGCGGCTGCAGCCATCCGCGGTTCCACCACCTCGAGATCTCTCAGCACCGGAGGACATCGAATGACAGCTCCCACTCCGTACACGATCCATGACAACGTCGCGTTCGGATTCCTGTCGCTCATCGACGTCGACAAGATTCGCCAGAGCGTCACCGACGACTGGTTCAACCAGACGCTATGCCGGGTGAACGACTGCGTCGTGAGGCTCGGCGTCGTACAGGGCGAGTTTCACTGGCACAAGCACGACAATGAAGATGAGTTCTTCTTCGTCGTCGATGGCCGGCTCATCATCGATCTCGAGGACCGCAGCGTGGAGCTCCTGCCGAAGCAGGGGTTCACCATTCCCAAGGGGGTTGTGCACCGGACGCGGGCCCCCGTTCGCACGGCCATGCTCATGGTGGAGGGTGGCACCGTCACGCCGACGGGTGACGGCTGAGGCTACTCCGGCGTTGAGCGTTGCTGCGCTGCGATGTGTGATCGAGCGAAACGAGCGTTGGTCGCGAGCAGGCTGTAGGCGTTTGTGTTGACTGCTTTTCCTCGATGGGCGGTCAACACGGCGATAAACCTGTCGAGTGCGGCAGCCGCCGCCGTGCGGTTGCCGTTCTGAACCGCGCGCCGCGCCACGGCGAGCTGTGTCGCCAGCGTCGAACACACGACGTCAGCGCGGATCCATTGCAGCCGCTCGCAGCTCGCAGCTCGGTCGGCCTCGAGCAGCGCCAACGCCGCGGGATCCTCGAGCGCGGCGGCGCTGCGTAGGGGTGCAACGACAGAGATACGCTTCCCACCACCGGTCTCATAATCCTCGCCGTTGGCCCGTTCGATCAACCCACTGATCCCGGGGATCTCCCACATCTCTTCGTCTAACGCCACCGACCTGGTCGCCGCGTTGACACTGGCCTCGACGATCCCGGGGAGATACGCGGAGAAAGCGACGAAGCCCGCGAGGCTGTCGCCCGGCCAAACGCGATCCTCGTCTGAGAGAGCGATGATGAACTCACACATGACGGAACCGCCGGACGCCTGGGAGCGAGCGACACGGTGACGCGGCGCTTCAAAACGCCGCAGTGAATCCTGCGGTGGGCAGGGGAACTGGAGATATCCGATTGCCCGCTTCGCGCTTGGCGCGTTGCGCAATACGTACCGGTAGGCCCACGCGCGGCCGCTGGAATCGACGGTCGCGTCGAAGCTGGGCTCCACCTGGTCGCCGGCCTCCACTCCCACCTCGACTACGCTGTCAGCCCACGGGAACCTCAGGACGTAGTCTCCGGAGACGGTATCGCGCACGAGTGTCTGCGCCGTCGCGTCGATCGCTCCGCAAAGCATGGCCGCCAGAGCCGCGGAAAATACGAGACCGGAAACTGCATGCCGCATAACGCTCCCCGGAGATGACGATAACCCCCACACGCGCCTCTCATTGACTACACGGCGAGAGGAGTCGTCACGACTGGAGTGCGTATTCCCGTTGCCTGGCCGTCGGTCATCTCGTCCCTAAGGAGGTCCCCAGGGCAGCCCCCACGTTAGGTTCCGCGCCCTTTCCCATTGGAGGAGTTGTGCGGCCGTTGCATTCCACTTCGCTGACCGTTCGCGTCGTAGCTGGTTGTGTTCTGTTTCTCGCTGGGTGTGGCGACTACACCGGTCCTCTGTATGCATCGCGGAACGGCGACATCGTGTTCGAAAGCGATCGCAGCGGCGACCGCGAGATCTACCGGATGCACGCTGACGGTTCTGGTCTCGTCCGACTGACCCATTCGCCCTACAGCGATCAGCACCCCACGTGGTCGCCGGACGGTAGCCAGATCGCCTTCTTCTCGTTCCGGCCACCGGCGGGACTCTACATCATGAACGGCGATGGCTCGAACGTCCGGGCACTGCAAAGCGAGTCGATGCATGCCGAATTTCCGAGCTGGTCGCCGGATGGTCGAAGCATCGCGTTTCAGGGCAACATGGCGGGTGGCGCCGAGATCTGGGTGATCGACATCGCGACCCGGCGGCTGCGACAGGTGACGCCAACCGGGATCGTCGCTACCATCCCGGCGTGGTCCCCCGATGGCGGACGGATCGCGTTCGCGGGGCTCCGCACCATAGGAATCACGAGCGCCGACGGCTCACGGCTGGACTATGTCAATAGACCGGAGAACGCCGTGGACGCGGATCCCGCGTGGTCGCCCGACGGCTCGAAGATCGCGTTCCGGCGCTATGTCCTCGACGGGGAGACGGCGCACCAGAGCATCTGGGTGATGGACGGCGACGGAAGCAATCAGGCCCGCCTTACGCAATGGACGGCGGGGATCGACTTCGTTCCAGCGTGGTCGCCCGACGGCCGTCGCATCGCATTCGCTCACGATGTCGAGCAGAACTTCGACATCTACGTGATGAATGCCGACGGTTCGGATCCGCGGAACATCACCAACCAGCCTGGCATCAACTACAGGCCGTCATGGTGATTCAGACAAGGAACGAACGAACGGCGTCGATCGTGTCGGCCTCGCTCGCGTGCTTGTCTGGTCGATACCCCTTCACGCGCGCAAACCGCAGCGCGACTCCGCCTGGATAGTGCGGGCTCTTCTGGACCTCGTTGAACGCGATCTCGACGATGAGCTCCGGGCGCACGTACACCACATGACCATCGCGATGCGTCTCACGCGCGAGCAGCTCTGTCGTCTGCCACTGGAGCAGCTCGTCCGTCATCCCCTTGAACGTCTTGCCGAGCATGACGAAGCCGCCCGTCGCCGGATCGCGCGCGCCGAGGTGCAGATTGCTCAGCCACCCCTCGCGCCGCCCCGAGCCCCACTCGACCGCGAGCACGACGAGATCGAGCGTCTTCGCCGTCTTCACCTTGATCCAGGCCGAGCCGCGCCGCCCGGCCGCGTACGGCGCCGCCAGCGACTTCACCATCACACCTTCGTGCCCGCGCTCCACCGTGTCCGCCTGGAACCGTTTCGCATCCTCGTCAGACGTCCCAATGAGCCGAGGGACTCGATAGGCAGGCGGGACGATCGCCTCGAGTAGCTCGAGGCGGGAGGACAGCGGCCGGTCGAGCACCTCCTCGCCATCGTGCAGCAATACGTCGAAGAAGAACGGCGTCAGCGGCAACTGGGCGCGCAACGCCTCGACGTTGAGCTTCCGGCCAAACCGCTGCATCGTGTCCTGAAACGACCGCGGTCTCCCACCCGCCGCGAGCGCGATGACCTCGCCGTCCAGAATCAGCTCCGTCGCGCCAAACGCGAGCACCGCCTCCACCACCTCCGGCACTCGGCTCGTGACGTCGTTCAGATTGCGCGTGTACACCGCCACACGATCGCCGGCGCGATGCACCTGGATGCGCGCCCCATCGAGCTTCCATTCCACCGTCGCCTCGCCAGCCATACCTAACGCCTCGGAAACATCATCCGCCGAGTCGGCGAGCATTGGCTGAACCGGGCGGAAGAGCTCGATCTTGTAGTCGGCGAGCGCCGTCAACGCCGCTTCGCCTCCGCTGCAGACCGCTCCAGCAACCACACCCAGATCGCCAGCGAGCATTACCGCGCGCCGGAGACGAGCCGCGGGGACGTCCGCCGCCTTGGCGACCGCGTCCAGCATCACGCCCTCGAGCGCTCCCTGCCGCACCTCGCCGATCACGAGCGCCGACAGAAATCGTTGCTCGTCAGGCGTCGCGCGCGCGAACAGCTCCCGGACGAGACGCGCCCGCTCGGCGGCCGAGCCCTTTCCTTTCACGACCTGCAACGCGTCGAAGGTCCGATCGACGTCGATGAGCTCGAGCGCCGGCGTCAGAGCGGGCTCGCCAGCGCTCGCGTCGGCAACCGTCGCCCACCCGACGCCTATCTTCCCTTGCCGCGGCCAGCCGATGAAGAACCCAACCGCGATCGGAACTTCGTCGGCCGTCAGCTCCTTGAGGAACGCGGCGAGCTTCGAGGTCTTCTCGAGCCGCCCCGAAGCGGCCGCGACGAGGTTGGAGGTGTGAACGAGGGCGGCGAGCTTCATGGGGCACCGAATTACACGGCCGCGCGCCGCGGCGCCAGGACGGACCCCCTCGAGTTGGCCCGCAGTATGCCGCTCCTCGGCGCGCCAGATCCGTCGACCACGATTCCGAGGCTTCGATCATGCCGACGCGTGCTCTCACCCCGCTGGCAGCGCTGCTCGTATGTGCGTGCGCCGCGCAGCCGCGCAGTCAGGTCCCTGTCGCAACCTCCCTCTCACCCGCAGCGACTGCGTGCGTCACCGACTTCGACACACTCTACTCGATCGTCACACGCGATTACTCGGGCTACCAGGACCGTATGCGCGAGAACAGGTCCCGCATCGTGATGGTCGCCGACAGCGTTCGCGGCGCGATCCGCACCGTCGCCACCGATTCCGCCTGCACCGCGACGATCACTCGCTGGACGGCGCTCTTTCGGGAGCACGACCACCACTTCCAGTTCTGGCAGCCGCGTCAAGCGACAACGGCACCAGCGACCTCCACCGGTGCACCCGCGGCCGATCCACGGCGGCCGACCATTCAGTTCATCGACGATAGCACCGCGGTCATCACTGTTCGCGACCTCAACCGGCGCTACACGCCGGCGATCGATAGTCTCGTCGACACCAACCGAACCCGGCTCCTCGCGACTCCCTATCTCGTTGTCGATTTTCGCCGAAATTCCGGGGGAGCCACGGCGGCGTACCGAAGCATCATGGACCTCATTTACACGGACCCGATCCCCCGGGAGGGATTCGACACCTGGATAACACCGCGTACCATCGCAGCCATGCGACCGTACCTCGACGCCCCCGACATCGACTCCACATTGAGGGCCGAGATGCGCAGCGCGATTCAGCGATACGAGACGACGGGCAAACCCTTCTTTCACGAGGCCGAGGCGAGGCACATACGCTATGACACCGTCTATGCGATGCCGCGCGCCGTGGCGGTTCTCACAGGCCGTGGATGCGCAAGCAGCTGCGAGCAATTCGTGATCGACGCCATGTACAGCAAGAAGGTGACGGTGTTTGGAACGGAGCACACCGCCGGCATGCTCGACTACGGCAACATCACCTTCACGACGCTTCCGTCCGGCCTCCGTCGTCTGGGCACCGCGACCACGCGCTCGCGTCGGCTTCCGGCGCGTCCGCTCGACAAGACTGGGGTCGTGCCGCAGGTGCTGATCCCGAAGGACGAGCAGGATCCGATCCGATTCGCCATCGAGCACATCAAGCGCGGCTACACACAAATTCGATGATCTCGCGAGGCGACGAATGACGACGACGGTCAGCGACAGCGCAGCGCCCGCCACCAAAGGCCAGGTGATGCGCTCGTCGGCGCGCTTCTACGACCTCATGGTGTGGCTGCTCACCTTCGGCCGGGAGCGCTCCTTTCGCGAACGACTGGTCGAGCTCGCGCGCCTGCAACCGGGGGAGTCTGTGGTCGACGTCGGCTGCGGGACGGGAACTCTCGCCATCGCCGCGAAACGACGCGTAGGGCCTAGCGGGATCGTCCACGGCATCGACGCCTCACCGGAGATGATCGCCCGGGCCAATCGCAAGGCGAAGAAGCAGGGCATCGACGTCACCTTCCGCACCGCGGTCGTCGAGACGCTTCCGTTCCCTGATCGCCACTTCGACGTCGTGCTCAGCACCCTCATGCTGCATCATCTCCCTCGAGCGACACGCGAGCAGAGCGCGCGCGAGATTCGCCGCGTTCTCAAGCCCGGTGGACGTGTGCTCGCGGTGGACTTCGGAATGCCGGGCCGACACCGCAAGGGAATCATCAGTCACCTCCACCGGCGTGGACATCTCTCGCTCGATAGCGTGATCGAGCTGCTGAGCGCCTCAGGGATGAAGGTCGTGGAGAGCGGGCCGGTGGGAGTCAGAGACCTTCACTTCACCGTGGCGACCACCCGAGGATGACCGAACGCCACGCGCGTCGCTGGTGGCTGTTGCTGGTGCCAGGCGTCCTCCTCGTCGCCGGTCACGCGGTGGTGCTCCGGTACGCCTGGTCCCATTTGATCCTAACGGCACCTTCATGGCCCGCTCGTTCATGGAGCCGGACACGATTCGGGGGACGTGCAAGCAGGATGGCTCGACCGTCTTCACTGCCACGCTGACGTTGCGCGACAGCGTCCTCGTGTTGGAGGATGGAGCGGGTACAGAGTACCGCAGGGTCAGCACCCCGCCGTAGCGGCCGCGCCCTGTCTTTATCCGAGATGTCGCCTGGGCGACCCTCACTCTACCAGAAGTTCGCGCCATGAAGAAAGCGGCCACCGCGTCAGGTGGCCGCTTTGGCACTTGTGGGTTTCGGGAGCGCCGCGACGTTCAGCGCGCTGGGTGACCGAGCTCGCGATCCAGCTCCCGCATGGCTGCTTCGTAGTGCGGGTCGACCGGGGACAGAGGTAGCTCGGCCATCCGGCTCTTTCTCCGAGCGCGAGACGGCCCGCAAAAGAGGTGCGCGATGAGCCGGAACGCAGCATAGCCGATCAATCCGAATACGGCGAGCTTGAGTCCCAGCACGGCGAGGCCGACCAATGCTCCGAGGATTCCGAGCGCGGTCCCGAGGACAATTATCGAGACGGGAACCACGACCAGAAGTGCGATCACGACCTTCAGAAGCGTCCAGAGTACTTTCATGAGGACTTCTCCGAGTCATGCGTAGGATGGCGTACCATGCACTACGCAAAACGAGACGAGAAGATTCAGAGGCGCTGGAGGCGCTAGAGGCGGTGTCGATTCTGTCCCCCCTCGTTCGACGTTCATGTAAACGAGGCTCGGCGTTCACACCGCCTCGGATACTTCCAACGGAGATTCCTGATGAGAAAGCTGATCGTTTCCGAGTTCGTGACGCTCGACGGCGTGATGCAGGCCCCCGGTGGCAAGGACGAAGATCTGGATGGCGGCTTCCCGTACGGCGGCTGGACCATCCCGTTCTGGCACGATGACATTGGCCATGCCTTCGGCGCATTAATGCAGGGCGTCGATGCCTTCCTCCTCGGCCGACGCACCTACGTAACGCACGCCGAGGCGTTCGAGCCCTTGCCTCCGGGCGACCCGTTCGGCGATCTGATGAATACGCCGAAGCATTACGTGGTATCGAAGACGCTGAAGAAGCCGATCTGGCGCAACACGGAGATCATCCGCGACAACGTGGTCGAGTCCGTGCGCGCGCTGAAGGCGCAGCCCGGCGGGAACATCCTGACTGACGGCAGCAGCCAGCTCGTGCACGCCTTGCTTGCGGCGGACCTGATCGACCAGCTGCACCTGCTCGTCTATCCGATCACGCTGGGCACCGGCAAGCGCGTGCTTCCCGATGGAGTGCATGCGACTTTTCAGCTGAAGTCCGCTACGCCGTATCCAACCGGAGTCGTCGGCCTGGACTACGTTCGGCAGCGCGAAGCGAAGTAGTGGCGATGGCCGCAAATGCTACGACGTCAAACGGTAACAGGGACAAAAGCAACGGCATTTTGCCGTTGCCCTTTAGCTGTTGGGGGATTCGGCAGCTCCATGTTTCATGCGCCGAAAACGCCTCAAGACGTCGACTCGGCAATCGCACTGACATGTCCCGCCACGATGCGCCAACCGCCCGGCCGCGCGCACCAGATTCGGGTATACCGGAAGGGTCCCGAGAACGCCTCGCCGCGGAAGGTGCCGCTCATGTCCATGCGCACGCTGACGACGGCGATGTCGCCGAAGCGCTGGATTCGCTCGTCACTCGCCTCGAGCCGGTTGATTCGCACCATTCCCGTGCGATGGGCGTCGAGGTCGTCGGCCTTCGAGTACAAACCGCCATCGGGACCAGTGAAGACGAGCTCGTCGTCTAACAGTCGGTCGAGCGCGGCGACATCGCCCGAGAGTTGCGCGAGGCGAAGTGCCGCCTCGCACGCGAGCAATGACGCGTCAGTGGTCGAAAGCGTCGCCATGTCGATGGGATGAAGGTCAAGCGTACGGGAAGCGAAACACCGGCTGGAATGCTCCCGTTGTGCCAATCGTGATGCACGTCGGGCCCCATCCACCACGCACAACATTCACTCCTCCCGTGCACACTCGCAATCTCGGCCTTTTGACATGTCTTCTCGTCGGCGCATGCCATCCCAAGGCTACGGTCGGGGAGCGGACAACGACCGGCGTCACGCGGAGCATCCTCGCCATGAAGAGCGTGGATGTCTCAGCGCCAACCTGGCTCGCGGAGCATGGCGTGCCGAGCATGGCCGTCGCGTACATCGAAGACGGCGTCGTGCAGTGGACGCGGGTGTACGGTGAGCAATCCGCGGGAGCACCGGCGACGTCGAGCACGCTGTACAACGTCGCGTCGCTCGCGAAGCCCGTCTTCGCCGAAGTTGTCATGCGTCTCGTCGCCGAGGGGCGACTGTCGCTCGACGAGCCGCTCGCGACATACTGGGTAGACCCTGATGTCGCCGCGGATCCGCGCCATCTCAAGCTGACGCTGCGCCTCGCGCTCAGCCACCGCACGGGGTTTCCGAACTGGAGGTCCCAGGACGGCGGCCGCCTGCGATTCAAGGCCGACCCCGGCACTGCACTCGGCTACTCCGGCGAGGGCTACGAGTACGCGAAGAGATTCATCGAAAAGAAGCTGGGCATGCGATTCGACTCGCTCGCGCAACGGTATCTCCTCGACCCCTTTCGCATGGCGAGCACGTCGTTCACGCGGCAGGCGTGGTTCGAGAACCGCATCGCCATGCCTAACGGGCCGGAGGGCACGTATGGAAGCCCCTCCTTTCAGACGGTCGCCAGCGCCTCGGATGACCTGTACACCACGGTCGGCGATTACGCGGCGTTCGTGGTTGGTGTGATGAACCGGACGGGACTCAGTGCCGACGCCGCAAACGCCCGGGACTCGCTGCACGTGGTCAACACCAGCGCCCTGCCATCGTGTGACTCGACCGCCGTCTCGTATTGCCCGCGACGCATCGGCATGGGGCTCGGGTGGGAGATCCTCGAGTTTCGCGACCAGATCGTCCGCCTCCACACTGGCGGCGACTGGGGTGAGAATACGATGGCGTTCTATTTCCCGGAGCGAAAAGCCGGCGCGGTCCTGTTCACCAACAGCGCCCGAGGGATGAAGGTCATCCTCGGCGTCATCGACCTGCTCTTTCACGACTCTGATTTCGCCCGCCTCGCCGTGACCATGCGGTAACTACGTGGCCGCGCCTTCCTGCGCGGTACGGTACTGGCCCGGCAGCGGCTCCACGACGAAGAGAAACGCGACGAAGGGCAGCGTGACGACCGCGATCGCGACCAGGCCGAGTCCCGCGAGGCCGTTCGCGGCGAACCAGACGCCGCCGCTCGTCGCCACCACGGCGGCGGTGAGCTGCGTGATCAGGTCGGCACGTCCCAGAATGCGAGCTCGACGACTCGGCACCGTGATGTCGGTGAGCAGCACCGACGCGCCGATGTACGCGAAGCTCCAGCCGAGCCCGACGATCAGGATGCCGGCGCCAAAGCCGGCCATGTTGGGGATGAGTGCGACGACGGCGCCCCCCAGGCCAAGCAGCACGAGCCCCGAAAGGATCGTCGGACGTCGTCCCCAGCGATCGGTGACGTGACCGACGATGCGAGACAACCCGTACATTCCGATGAAGTGGAGCATCATGATCGTCCCGAGCACGCTCGCACCGTGGCCCGCGTGAACGACCGCGACGCCGGCGACTCCCATCACCGCCGCCATCGCGGCGTGGCTCCCCGCCAGCGCGATGACGCCGGCCACGAGAAGTCGCCGTGACCTAACGGCGCCCGTCCCCAATGCCGTGCCGGACGCGTGCGGATGCTCGCGCTCGATCTCCTTCGCGAGCTCCATCGGCTCGGCCGCACGTCGCAGCGTCAGTGCGCCCGCGATGAGAAGCGGGGGTGCGAGCCACCAGACGATCCCCAGCGCATCACGCCCGATCGCGTGACCCAGGGGCTCGGTGAGCATGAGCAGCAGCGGACCGACGACTCCCCCCGCGATGGCGCTCGTCTGCACCCATGCGATTCCCCGTCCACGCTCGGCGGGCGGAAAGATCTCGGCAGCGGCAATGCGCGTGAGTCCTCCGATCCCCATCGCGGCCGCGAACACGAGGATGCCGGCGACGAAGAGAGCGAGCACGTCGAGTGCAACGCCCGACCCGGCGATCGCGTACCCCACGCCGCCGAGCACGTAGCCGGACATGAGTACGGGGCGTCGGCCCCACCGGTCCATGGCGCGTCCGCCGACCGCGGCCCCAGCGGCGGCGCCGAGGTTGAGGAGCGCGACGTAGAGCCCGGCGAAGCTCGCGTTACCGCTGAGCGCGACCAGCGCCGCGGATCCAGGGCCGGCCGTCATGGAGCCCGCCGCGAACCCGAGCGCAAAGGATGCTGAGAGCATCACGAGCGTGCGCCGGACGATCTCGTTCACGGGAGGAGAACGGCTTGGGTGGGGGATCTGGTTCCGATGTGATGACCACGATGCGATCGGACCACCAGGGGAGTCAACGCGACCGTTCGCCGAATGGCGGATGTTGCATCGCCGCCACTATTGACCGTGGCACCGCGTACCCGTATGTAGGCTCCAACGGGTCGAGTTTCGCGGCGACGACGCCGCCCCCGTCGCGCTCCCGCATCGAAGCGCGCAATGTCGACAACGCAGACACCCGCTGCTGCCGCGGAGGCCGCCGAGTCCGACACGTACCTTCCGGAACGTCGTCGGCACGGCATTGGCCTTTGTCTTTCCGGCGGCGGATTCCGCGCCACTCTCTTCCACCTCGGCGCTCTCCGTCGGCTCAACGAGCTCGGCGTCCTGCATCGCGTCAGGACGATCAGCTCCGTTTCGGGCGGCAGCCTGATGGCCCTCGTGCTCGCGGACGCCATCCGCAAGGTCGGCGGGGCACTCACCGGGCCCTTCGCCGACTTCGACGCGCAGGTCGCCCAACCGACGGCCGACCTAACGAGCAGCAACTTCCGCGGACGACTGCTGCGGCGGCGCCTCAATCCGATCAACTTCCTCCGAGGGCTCGAGATCGTCGACCACATGGCGACGTTGCTCGCGAAGGACACCGCGAAGCTCACCCTCCGTGAGCTGCCCAGTGCCCCCAACTTCGTGTTCTGCGCCACGGACATGGCCTTTGGGGTCAACTGGGTCTTCGAGCGGCAGCGGATGGGCGACTATCAGGTCGGCTACCATGCGCCGCCGCCTGACGACTATCCGGCGGGGCGCGCCGCCGCGGCGTCCGCGTGCTTTCCACCGCTGTTCAATCCGCTGCGCACGAAGTTCAACGAGCGCGACTTCAAGAACGGCAAGTGCACGCACGCCGAGACGCGGAAGAGCTGCCTCTCAGGGCTTCGGCTCACCGACGGGGGCAACTACGACAACATGGGACTCGAGCCGGTCTGGAAGAGTCACGAGACCGTGCTCGTCTCGGACGGCGGCGGGCCGTTCGAGTTCACCCCCGACCGCGGTCTGAAATGGCGGATCTTTCGATACGCCGACATCGTCCAGAATCAGGCGCGTGCGCTGCGGCGCCGGTGGCTCATCTCCAGCTTCATGACCACCGATCCGGAGACGAATCGACCGGTCATGGATGGAACGTACTGGGCCGTGAGCAGCGCCCGCTCCCGGTACGTACCTAACGACTCGACGGGGTACACGAAGGCGGTGGCGCGGGACCTCATCGCCAACATTCGCACCGACCTCGACACGTTCTCGGAGGGAGAGCGGGCCGTGCTCGAGAACCATGGCTACTTCCTCGCCGACGTCGCGGTGCGTCGTCACGTGAAGCCGCTCGTCCCCCAGCCGCTCCCCGAGCTGCGGCCCCCGCATCCCGACTGGCTCGACGAAGCGAAGGTCAAAGCGGCGCTGAAGGACAGCAACAAGCGGAAGATCCGGCTATGAGACTGCGCCGGCCGTGGCTCGAGGAGCTGATCTTCGGGAAGGATGCCGCACGGCGGTTCACGCAGGACTCTCCAGTGCTGCCCGACGTGTGGATCGAGTTCGGCATGCAATACACCGACCCCGATCGTGGGCCGCATGAGCCTCGCGAGCTCCTGATGACGCCGCACCGGGGAACCACACCAGCCGAGCTGGGAGTCGCGCTCCGCGAGCGGCTCAACGCCGAGCGTGCAACCGAGTCATGGCGGCGCCGTCATCCCGATGGGGCCGAGCCGGCGGACATCGCCTACAACCAGGCCGCGGTCGCGGCACGCCTGCACTTCGACGAGCTCGTTCGGGTCGTGCTTCCGATGAGCAAATGGTGGCAGGACCACGTTCGTTACGAGGCCTCGGCGGATCTACCAAGGGAGTTCGTCCGGCCAGAGGTGCAGAAGGATCTGGCGAAGTCCCTCGAGGCGGCGGAGAAGGGACAGGTCGTGAGGCGGCGGACACCGCCCCCGTCGGCCGACTTGCTCTGGATGATCCACGTCGTCGGGACGATTCTGCTGGCGCGGAGCATCGAGGAGCCCGGGACGGAGCGCGCGGCGAAGGCGGCCTTCGATGACCTCAATGAGGACGAAGCAGCGCTCGTCGCCGAGTTCGGCACGTTGATGCGAGAGCCGCTCCCCGACGCCAAGGCGCGCGTGTGGCTGGTGAGTCACGATCGCACCGCCACGACAGCGGTCTGGCGGTCGACGCTCGCCGTGAAGTCGGATGCCGCCCAGCGCGTCTTCCAGCTCGACTGTAGCAACCTCGCGTGGGCAATCCTCGACAGCGGCATCGACGCGCGCCATCCCGCCTTCTGGTCGCGCGAGACCCGGGAGCAACCGCGACGCAAGAGCAACGGAGCGGAACGGCGCAAGCTGACCGCTGACGAGGCGAAGGAGGAGTGGCCCCGGCACACGCGCGTGAAGGCAACGTACGACTTCACCCGAATCCGTCAGCTCCTCAACACCGATGACAACGAGGTGGGGGACGCGGTACGACGCATCAAGGCAAATCTCAAGGCGAAGCCTGACGACGCGCGGACCCGCCGGTGGGAGAGCGATCTCGCCTTCTGGAAGAAGTTTCTGGCGAAAGACGAGGACGTCCGGAAACGCGCTCAGGAGCTTCGTCGAAGCCTGAAGACCGGCCGTGCAATCGACTGGGATGCCATCAAACCGTTCATCGAGGTTCCGCACACGAACGCGGACTACGAAGAACCTCGGCATGAGCACGGCACGCACGTGGCCGGGATCCTGGCCGCCGACTGGCGCACCTTCGATTGGGAGGTAGGCGATGATCCTCATCCGGGAGAGCACGACCTCATCGGCGTGTGCCCCGACATCAACCTCTACGACCTTCGTGTGCTCGACGACGAAGGGCTTGGCAACGAGTTCACGATCATGGCGGCGCTCCAGTTCGTGCGGCACCTCAACGCACACCGCGAGCAACCGCTCATCCACGGCGTGAACATGAGTCTCGCGATCCCGCACGACAAAGCGAACTACGCGTGCGGCCGGACGCCGGTGTGCGACGAGAGCGAGCGCGTCATTGGAACCGGCGTCGTGGTCGTCGCCGCCGCGGGCAACAAGGGATACATCTACTACGCGACTCCGACGGGCGCTGCCGCGGAAGCGTATTCCGCGATCAGCATTCAGGATCCTGGCAACGCCGAAAACGTGATCACGGTCGGGGCGACGCATCGATACCAGCCCCACACGTACGGCGTGAGCTACTTCTCCAGCCGTGGCCCCACCGGTGACGGCCGTCGAAAGCCGGATCTCGTCGCGCCCGGGGAGAAGATCCTCGGGCCGATTCCGGGCAATGCGTCGAAGACCAAGGATGGCACCAGCATGGCAGCACCGCACGTGAGCGGTGCCGTCGCCCTCTTGCTCGCGCGGCACCGGGAGCTTCTCGGCAATCCACGACGCATCAAGGAAATTCTCTGCAATTCCGCGACAGACCTCGGCCGCGAGCGCGACTTCCAGGGCCACGGCATGGTCGACATTCTGCGCGCGCTCCAATCGGTGTAGCGGTCCGACGACGAACCGCCCCGACGCTCCACGCTTTTTCCACGAGTCCGACATCATGCTGTTCACACTCGAGGCACTCGAAGCGCGACACGGAGACGCGCTGCTGCTGCACTACGGCGATTCCGGCGATCCGCGACTCATCGTCATCGATGGCGGCCCGGCGAAAGTGTGGGCCAGCAGCCTGCGGCCACGGCTCGAGCAGCTCAAGGCGCGCCGCTCACCCAGCGATCCGCTCGAGCTGCGCATGGTCATGGTGAGCCACATCGATGACGATCACATCAACGGCATCCTCGGACTCACCGACTACCTGCTCGAGCTCGAGGACGACGGGGAGGAGATGCCGTTCGAGATCGATACGCTCTGGCACAACAGCTTCGACGACATCCTCAAGAAGGCGAAAGCGAAGAGCGCCGCCTTCGAGGGGGTCGCCACTGCGGCCGCAAGCGCTGAGGGCGCCGTGCCGAGCCTGGGGCTCGACGAGCCGACTGCCGCGCTCGCGGCCAGTGTTCCCCAGGGCCGGCGCCTTCGCGACAACAGCAACAAGCTCGACCTGAACGTCAACCGGCCGTTCAAGGATCTCGTCTCCTCGCCGGCGAAAGGGAAGAAGACGGTCAAGATCGGCGACGGCCTGACCTTCACGATCCTCGGGCCTAACGGCGAGCGCCTCGACAACCTCGAGGAAGACTGGAAGGCCAAGCTGAAGAAGAAAAAGAACGCCAAGGGCGCCGAGCTGCAGCAGCTCGCGGCGGCCTTCCTCGACGAGTCGGTCTACAACCTGTCCAGCATCGTCGTTCTGGCCGAGGCAGGCGGCCGCACCATGCTGCTGACGGGCGACGCGCGCGGCGACGACATCCTCAAGGCCGTGCGGCGAACCAAAGTGCTCAAGGGCGAGCGGCTCCACGTCGACATTCTGAAGGTGCCGCACCATGGCAGCGATCGAAACGTCTCCACGGAGTTCTTTCGCGTGATCACCGCCGACCACTACGTGATTTCCGCCAACGGCGAGCACGGGAACCCGGACGTGCCAACGCTCAAGATGCTCTGCGAGGCGCGCGCCGACGACGATCAACCCTACACCGTGTACATGACCAACAAGCTCACCAAGGTGGACAACTTCCTGAAGGGCGAGCAGCAGGCCGGCCGGAAGGTTCGCACGGTGTATCGCGCCGACAACGCCCGGTCGCTGCGAGTCGACCTCGGCGATCCGCTCGCGGACTGACGATCATGCGGGCACTCCTCTCCTGGGACGTCGCGGCCAACGACCCCGCGCTGCCCAGCATTCTCATTGCGATCGCCGACTGCTTTCCCGCGCAGAAGCTCGAGACGCTGACGAACCAGACGGCGCGAGCCAACAAGATCACGCAAAAGCAGTTCGTGGACATCAACGACCGGCTGCAGACGCTCGCGGCACAGTATGCCGGCCGGATGTTCTACGTCTTCTCGCTGCACTCGGAGAGCGACCCGATCTACGGGACCTTCCGGCCGACAGGCGTGGGCCCGAACGTCGTCGCGGGAACGCCGGGAGGGGGATGATGCGTCGCCTCGGTGTCTCGGTGATTCTCGCCGTCTTCTGGTCGGCGATCGGTTCTGCTCAGGATGTGGACAACCGGAGCTCGCCGGTCTTCCTCGAGCGATCGTACATCTTCCATCGCTTCGCCCCCGACGATCTCCTCTTCGAGGCCCATCTCGCGCCGCATCTCTTTTTCCACCAGGGGTTGTATCAGAGCGGCGGCAGGATCTACGAGGCACCCGATTTTGCCGCGCGCTCGTGGTCGTTCTCGTTCACGCCCATGGTGCGCCTCCGCATGTTCAGCACGCGCTCGAACCCCGTGCGCACGCCGTCGTTCATGCCGAAGTTCAACCTCCAGTTCTTCTGGGCGAGTCTCGTCGACCCCGCGCTGCGACTCGACAGCCCGATTCGCATCGTCGCTCTCAACGCCATTCCGTGGGGGCACCACTCCAATGGCCAGGAGGGCTGCCTGTACGCCGACCAGACGATGGATGCGAACGGGAACTGCTCCGACGGGGTGCTTCCTCCGGGTACGCGGCGCGCCACGAACAAGCTCAATGGGACGTTCTCGACCAACTACTTCCGCGTCTGGGCGTCGTATCGACACATGCGCCTCGACGACCTCGACTCCGATCAGCAGCTCCGGTCGAATCAGATCTGCACCTTTACCCTCGGGGTCGAAGGGAACCCCCAGCCGTTCGGCCCCGGAACGATTCCTAACGAGCAAAAGGCGCTGTATCCCACGTCGCGCGTGTTCTCCGCCGTCGAGCTTTCCTGGAAGGCGTTTCGACAGAGCTGGTTCAATGGCCGGATGTCGGGTGCGGCACAGGTCGAGTACCTCCGGACCGTCGCACCGCATCTGTCGCCGTGGACCTTCAGCGCCGAGCTGTCGCAGACCCTTCACCGCCTGGGCGGGTGGGGAGTGTTCGCGCGGTATTACCAAGGAATGGACTATTACAACCTCGGCTTTCTCGACGACACGCGGTATGTCCACGTCGGTCTCGTCTTCGACGCGGTGCGCTCGGACGAGTTTGGCCTCCCGCCCAACGTGGCGCCCGTCCGGGGGCCGAGCCGTGCACCGAGCCTGACGCGGAGTCTCATGGGGGCAATGGACCGCGTCTGCGATCTGGTGCGCTAATGGCGATTGCGGAGCTGCTGGTCAACGAGCGCGACGTCGAATCCTTCGGACGTCTGGCCAATTGCATCAGGGGTGGAAAGGCTGTCGCGCTCGTGGGCGCCGGGTTCAGCGCGCGCGTCGGCTATCCGGGTTGGGACACGCTGCTCGAAGGCATGGAGCAGCGCCTGTCACGCGTTCGAGAGAAGGTCGACTCCGCCCATCGGGGCACGACACAACAGCTGCCCCCGAACCTCAAGCGGTTCGACGACATCCTCTGGCGCGGTGAGGAATACCGGGAGCGATTGGGGGAAGCCGAGTACTTTGCGATGCTTACCGAGGCCTTCGAGCGGGATCCGGGAACCGATCCTTGCCTCGATGCACTCGTGAGGCTTCCCTTCCGTCACATCCTGACGACGAACTACGACAAGGCACTCGAGGTCACCCATCAGCGTCTGGGAATCGCGAAGCCGAAGTGCGTGAACTGGGCCGACGACGAGGACGTTCTCGGGCTGATGTTCAGCTTCCTCGATCACGAAGGGCCGGAGCGCTATCTCATCTACCTCCATGGGTGCATCAGCAATCCGTCCACGATCATTCTCACCGATCGGGACTACACCCATCGCTACTTGCGGTCCGACGCGGCGGTTCGAAAGCTGTTCGCGATCTTCGCCATGCAGCGCATCGTGATCTTCGGGTTCTCACTGTCCGATCCCGACCTGATGGCGATCCTCCGCCAGGTGACAGGCGCGCTGGGCTTTCAGTCGCCTCGTCACTTCGCGTTCATCGGCATGCACGCTGGCGAGGAGCGCGAGATCGATCGGCGTCGTCTCCGGACGAAGTTCGGCATCGAGGCCATCTTCTACGACAAGGCGAACAAGCACGAGCAGCTTCGCCTTCTCATGAATGAGCTGCTGCGGCGGGCCGGCCGCGACGTCCCCATCGAGCAGATGGCGTCCTCCCCCACGGGAGGCGCAGCAGCCGGCGTGACACTCGAAATCCCCGGTGGCCCCGCGCTGGATGATACGGGGTCGTTCGCGGTGGAATCGGCACCCCTCCCCTGCCCCGAGGATCCGCACAAAGGTCAGTTCGGCGGCAACGCGGAGCACAACGGCCGGCGCCTAACGGCGGAAGTACGGGAGATCGCAGGCGATCCCGACTGGTTCACCGTCACGCTGTCGGCCGCAGCGACGGACCCGGGGCGGCCCCTCGCGGGCAGCGTCACGTTCTACCTCCACCCCACCTTTCAGCCGGCCGTCGTTACCGAGGCCGTCGACCCGAGCGGCACGGCGAGGGTCGATCTCATCAGTTACGGAGCCTTCACGATCGGCGCCGTGACGGACGATGGGCGTACGCGGCTCGAGCTCGATCTGGCGACGGATCCGACGCTCCCGGAGCGCTTTCGGCAGCGCTGACCTCCGCGGCCGACGTCAGCTCGTCGTCATCACCACCGGCGCGTGATCGCTCGTGCCGACGTCCGCCTGCACGACGCAGCCCACCGCGGCTTCCGCGATGCGACGCGAGGCGAGCACGTAGTCGAGCCGCCACCCGATGTTGCGCTGGCGCATGTTTCGCCACGGCGCCCACCAGGTGAACAGACCGTCGTTGTCGGGATCGAGCTTCCGTCCCACATCGGTGAGACCGGCGTCCAGTAACGTCTGAAAGAGCGCGCGCTCCTCCGGACGCTGGCCGACCACGTTAGGCTTCCGCTCCCGGGGATGCACGTCGAGCTCCGTGCGCGCGATGTTGATGTCTCCGCAGAGCACCAGCGAGCGGCCCTCCGCGTGCAGCCGTCGCACCCAGTCGATCATCAGCGTCAGGAAGTTCAGCTTGGCGGGATAGTCCTTCCCGCCGTTCGGCACGTACACCGACGCGAGAACCAGATCGTCGCGCTCCACCTGGACGATGCGCGACTCGTAGTCGAACGCGGGATGAGTGTAGACCGGCTCCGCGCCAACCAGCTCCTTGCGAAGCATGAGCGACACGCCGGAATAGGCCTTGAGACAATGCCAGTACGCGTGGTAGTCCGCCGACTTGCACTGCTCGGGGATCTGGCTCGCCTCGGCCTTGAGCTCCTGCAAGCAGACGACGTCAGGGCGCTCGCGATCGAGCCATTCCTGAATCTGCGAGGCGCGCGCGCGAATCCCGTTGACGTTCCAGGTGGCGACCTTCATACGGCTGCCTGCCGCTTTCCTTTGTACACGTCGGTGCTCAGGTACTTGAGACCAGAGTCGGCCATCAGGGTGACCACCGTGGCGTTGGGACCGAGCCGCTCTCCGATCTGGATCGCCGCGATGACATTCGCTCCCGACGACGTACCGGCGAAGAGCGCCTCCTCGCGCGCGAGACGTCTCGCCATCTCCTTGGCGTCCTCGGTCTTCACAGGGATGATCTCATCCACGAGCGAAGGATCCCACAGCGGTGGAGTGTAGCCGATCCCAACTCCTTCGATCTTGTGCGGGCCGGGCTGACCTCCCAGCAGGACGGCCGATTCGCCCGGCTCGACCGCGACGATCTTCACGCTCGGCTTGTATCGCTTCAGCACGGTCGCGACTCCACGAGTGGACGCCGCCGTCCCCACCGAGTGAACGAAGGCGTCGACGTTCCCCTCCGTTTGGCGCCAGATCTCTTCCCCGAGCGAGTGATAACCGGTGATGCTGTCATGATTGTTGAGCTGGTCGGTCCAGTAGGTGTTAGGCTGTTCGCTCAGACGACGAGCCGCTTCGATCATCTCCAGGATCAGCTTCTTCGTGGTGAGCCCGCCCTCGCTCGGCACCAGCGTCAGCTCCGCACCCAGCGCCACCATGTGATCGAGCTTCTCCTGGCTGAACGCATCGGAGCTGACGATGTGGATAGGGTAGCCCTTGGCGGCACAGACCAACGCCAGCGAGGTTCCCGTGCTCCCGCCAGTGTACTCGAGCACGGTGTCACCGGGCTTGAGCCGCCCGTCCGCCTCCGCGCGTGAGATCACCGCGTACGCCATGCGATCCTTGAGGCTCCCCGTCGGGTTCTCCCACTCGAGCTTCACCAGGATGCGTGCGCATTCGGGTGGAACGACCTTGCGGAGCCTTACGATCGACGTGTTTCCAATGGCGCGAAGAACGCTCATGCCGGTGCCGAATCTCTGTAAGGCCTTTTTTTACCGCAGAGGACGCAGAGGACGCGGAGGAACTTCAACACCAACGGCTTTGAAAAAGATCTTGTAGTTGAGGTTCCTCTGCGTCCTCTGCGTCCTCTGCGGTAAAAAAAAGTCCGGGCTCGTTGCGCGTGGCATACTCGCAGGAAAAGGCGGACCCAAGAGTCCGCCTCCTCAAATCTATCGCCAATGACAACGGCGCCGGGTCAGCCCATGGTCGCGAGCAGCCTGTCGAGCGCCTCGTAGCTCTGGTTGAGCCCCTCCTCCATCCCCGACTCGAGCATCCCGTCGCGCTCCTCGGTCGTGTGGAAGAGTGAGAGTGTCACGACCTTCGTGCGGCCGTCGCCGAGGTCGGTGAGCTCCAGGGTCTCGATGATCACGTAGGCCGGCATGCCGTCCCACTCGAAGGTCTGAACGATGCGGTCCTGCGGGGTCACCTCGCGGAATCGCCCCTCGAAGCCGTGCTTGCCCTCGGGGCCGTGCTCGACGAAGCGCCAGTGTCCGCCGCGCTCCAGCTCGAACTTCTCGATGACGAGCTTGTTGCCCCGGCCCCACCACTGCGCGAGGAGCTTCGGATCGGTGAAGGCGCGCCACACGCGCTCGCGCGGCGCATCGAAGGTGCGCTCGATGCGGATCTCACGGTCGCTCGGCTTCGAGACCGTCGACTTGCTGGCGGATTTCGTTGCTGCACTCATGATGCTCCTCCTTTGGTGCGCTCGAGAAACTTCCCGAGACGGTCGAGACGGGCGTCCACCATCTGCTGGTACATCCGCATCCAGGCCGCCTCGGCGTCCAGCCGTTGCGGACCCAGGCGGCACGTGCGCACCCGGCCGACCTTCGCCGTGGCCACCAGCCCCGCCCCCTCGAGCACCGCGATGTGCTTCTTCATGCCCGTGAGAGTCATGTCGAACTGCGACGCGAGATCGCTGATCGACGCGTCTCCGCGGCCGAGTCGGTGGAGGATGCCACGGCGCGTCGGGTCCGAGATCGCCGCGAACGCCCTGTCCATGTGGAGTGTATACTGAACCATATGGTTCAGTATACTCTCCACGGCTCGCGGACGCAAGCCCCCGAGACGGCAGGTGCTCGAGGGTGTCCAGGACGTCGAAGTGATTCAGGTGAAGTCGCCTCGATCACCTCGACATCCTCGACGACCTCGACTACCTCTCCCGACATGACCGCGATCGTACTCATCGGCCGTGTGATCGCCCTCACGATCCTCCTTTTCATCTGCTACGCGCTCGCGGGCACACTCGTGAGGCTGCCCCCGCCCACACAGCCGACCACAGAGGCTGCCTCCTCGGCAGGCAGCTTGCTGGCCGTTTGCTTTCTGAATGCGGCGGTCATCGCGTACGTCATCCTCCGCTCTCGCTGGGCTGGCTGGCGGCTCGTCGCCACCATCTTTCTGGTGTTCTACGGCGTGACGACGTTCATGAGTCAGATCGAGTCGGCCGTGTTCATCACGGGACTCCCGCCGGGTGCTTTACCCAGACTGTTCGTCATGGGCGCACTGGTCGCCGCCCCCTTTTCTGCGCTCGCCGTTCTCATCATGGGGAACCGAAGGGCTTCGACGCCGGACGCTGGCCCGAATGCGCGCCTTCGTATGCCAGCGAGCGAATGGGCGTGGAAGCTCGCCATCATCTCGCTCGTCTATGTGATCCTCTACTTCACCTTCGGCTACTTCGTCGCCTGGCGGCATCCCGAGGTGCGCGCGTACTACAATGGCGTCGACGCCGGCGGCTTCTTCGCGCACATGGCGATGGTCGTCCGAGACACGCCCTGGCTCATCCCCTTTCAGATCGTGCGAGCGTTGCTCTGGACCGCCCTCGCGCTGCCGGTCATACGGATGATGAAAGGGGGCAGGCTCGAAACAGCGCTGGCGGTTGGATTGCTGTTCAGCGTCGTCATGAACGCGCAGCTTCTTCTGCCCAATCCGTACATGCCCGAAGTGGTGCGCATGGCGCACCTGACAGAAACGGCCTCATCCAACTTCCTGTTCGGGGCGTTTATCGGTTGGCTTCTGAGCAAGCGGCATACGGCTGACGGGAGCGTCGCGCGACCCGAGCCGATCCATCGCCCCGACGTAGATCGCGCCGCCATATAGCGAGGGCCGAGTCGCCGTAAACGTCGGAGCGGTGAGGCCGGCGTGCGCGGCGATCTCCGGCAGGCGGTCGCTGTCGATCGGATAGGGCACCCAGCGGCTCGCCCGCCGACGGTCGTACTCGATGACGACGACACGACCTCCCGGCCGCACACGCTCGACGAGTCGTGCGAGGACGCCGGCGGGATCCCGCACGAAGTGCAGCGCGTTCGCCGCCAGCATCCCATCGAGGAGACGCTCACCGAAGCTGGGTAGCTCGAACGGGCCCGTGAAATCGGCGACGACCGACATCACGCTCGCCTTCGCGCGCGCCGCCCACTGCTCGAGGCGGCGCATCGCCCTGGCATCGTTGTCGACGGCGTAGATTCGACTGCCCGGCCCGAGCAGCTCGGCGAGCGCTCGCGTGAACGTGCCATCCCCTGCCCCGACGTCCGCCCATGTGCCACCGCGGCCCTCGACCGCCGCGGCGATAAGGGCAGTCGCCTCACGAGTGTTCACGTAGTTTGTTGCGACGGCGCCGCCGAGGGCAGGTGCAGTCGCGGACGCGGTTCACTCGCCAACCTCGATCCAGCCCTCGCTGACGAGAACGCTGCCACCGCCGATGTGCGCCGAGAGGAGAGTGCCTTCGCGCTTCTCCACCCTCGCCTCGAGCACGGCGGGCCTGCGCATCTCGACGCCCTGCGAGATGCGATAGCGAAACGTCCCTGAGCGCTCGGGATCGTAGTGCGTCAACATCGCGGCCAGTGCGCAGTTGGCGCTGCCCGTCGCCGGATCTTCCGGAACCCCATCGAGCGGCGCGAACATGCGCGCGTGGATGTCGAAGCCGTCGGCGTCCTTCCGCGCCATGCGAACGTACATGTGGACGTCGGACGTCACACCCTCGGCGGCGAGCGCATCGAACGCCCCTGTATTGACGCGCGCACGTTTGAGCGCAGCGCGGTCCTCGAGCTGTACCATAATGAAAGGCAGGCCAACGGACGCGACCTGCGGCGGGTGCGTGTCCGTCACGAAGTCATCGGGGGTGAGCGATACCGCTGCAGCCACCAACTGCGGCGACACCTTCTTCCCGATCGACAGCTTTTCGGGTGCGGTGAGCTCGCAGAAAAGCCGTTCCCCACGACGTTCGATGCGGATTGGCACGATGCCGGCCTTTTCCTCGAACGTCACGGTCGTCGAGTCGTGGATCTCCCCAAAGGCTCCCGTCGTCGCGAGTGTGAACGCAGTGCCTACGTTCGGGTGACCGGCAAAGGGCATCTCAGTCGCGGGGGTGAAAATCCGCACGCGACGGGTGTGGCCCGCTGAGGGCGGCAACACGAAGGAGCTCTCGGCGAAGTTGAACTCGCGCGTGATCTGCTGCATCTGCTCCGTCGTCAGCCCGTCCGCCGTCGGAAGGACGGCGAGCTGATTGCCGCCGAAGCGCGTGTCGGTGAACACGTCGCAGATGTAGTACTGGTAGCGCATTGTTCAGAGATAGTCGACGTCGTCGAGGTCGTCGAGGTCGCCCAGGTGATCGCGGGAACGTCGTTGCCTCTCCTCGATCCACCTCGACATCCCGACGACCTCGATCACCGGGCGTTCTGTCGAGCCGGCCGCTCGCTGAGCGAGCTCGGCGCCTCGGGATTCGCTCCCGAGTCCACACCGATGCCGAGCCGAGTCACGAGCTCACCGCCGAGCCATCCGGTGACGGCGCCGATCATGACGCCGACCGCCGAGAGGAGAAGCGCGAATCCCTCCGGCTGCGCGGTGTTGTCCTTTCGCAGCATGAGGCTCGCCGCGAAGAGCAGGATCACGATGACGTTCCCGACGCCGTGGAGCAGCCCGATGCGCTTGGCGCGCGTGTTGTTGGGAATGCCGATCCAGTCCCAGATGCCGAAGGGCGCCGCGGCGAGCCCGCCCGCCACACCGGCGACGATCATCCAGAAGGCGACGACGGCCCACAGCGAATTGTCGGTGACGAGATGGATCACGTCGAACACCACCGACGTGACCAGAAGACCGAGCGGGAACACGATCAGCTGCTGGTGGATCGGGTGGCCGAACAGCTTGGCGCGGCTTTCCACGGGTCCCTCCTCGCGTGGGTATTCCGGTGTCCTGCCTAACGTGCGCGTAGCGATGGCTTCAGGAGTACCTTGCCACTGGTGTCCCGACGTTCGAGCGCGCGGTGGGCCTCTGCAGCCTCGGCGAGCGGAAGCGTTCGGTCGATCCGAACGCTGATCGTTCCCTCCTCCACCCACCCAAAGAGCTCCTCACTGCGCGCCAACAGCTCCTCACGGGTGGGCACGTAATGCGCCAGCGTTGGCCGAGTGAGGAAAAGCGAGCCCTTCCTGCTGAGAACCAACGGGTCGATGGGACCTACAGCGCCGCTCGACTGCCCAAAGGACACGAGCATGCCCCTCGGCGCAAGCGCGTCGAGGCTGTCGTTGAACGTCGACCGCCCCACCGAGTCGTACACGACGTGCACTCCCCGGCCGCCTGTCCGCTGCTTCACCTCACCGACGAAATCGGAGTAGGAGACGACGGACTCCGCGCCCGCCGCGCGTGCCCGCGCCTGCTTTTCGCTCGAGGATGCGGTGCCGATGACGTGCGCCCCTCGTTTCGCACCGAGCTGGCACAGCAACAGCCCAACGCCGCCCGCCGCGGCATGGACGACGCACCAATCGCCAGCGTCGAGCGCGTAGGTGGACGTCGTCAGATAGTGGGCCGTTAGGCCCTGGAGCATCACCGCCGCGGCCACCTCGGTCGTCACGCCGGCTGGGATACGAACGAGACGTTCAGCGGGTGCGATCGCCAGCTCCGCATAGGTTCCGCGGAAGCTCTCTGAGACGACGCGATCGCCGATCGCGACCTGCGCTGCGCCGGGGCCAACGGCGACGACTTCGCCGGCACCTTCCGAGCCTGGAGTGAACGGGAGCGGCCGCGCATAAAGGCCCGTGCGCTGGTAGACGTCGATGAAGTTGACGCCGGCCGCCTCGATGCGAACCAGCGCCTCGCCCTGAGCAGGCTTTGGCGCTTCGGCATCCTCGAGCTGGAGCACGCTCGCGTCCCCGGTTTGCCGAACGACAATCGCCTTCATGATGCTCGTCTCGCGGGCTGAAGGAACCGCAGCCGGCCGCGGTAACTGCATGCAACTGCGAACTGCATTTTACCGCAGAGGTCGCAGAGGACGCAAAGGACGGCAACTGCAAAGACCTTTAAAAAGCTCCTGCAGTGGAAGGTCCTCTCGGTCCTCTGCGTCCTCTGCGGTAAAATTGCAGTTTGCAGTGTCTGCCGGACTCGCGCAGACTTGCGAAGCGTGACGGAACAGGTTGCGCCGCGATCCATCCCGCTACAACCTAGCTCCGCCAACTACCGGAGAGCCAATTGGGCCGAATCGTCGGTGGCATCGTGCTCGGCATCGTGATTGCCGTCGCGCTCGTGTTCGCGATCGAGTGGGTCATCGGGCTGATCGTACCGGCGCCCGCCGACTTCAACATGCGTGACCCAGAACAGGTCCGGGCACGCGTTGCGAGCATGCCGATGTGGGCGATGCTGCTCGTGCTCGGCGGATGGGTCGTCGGTACGGGGCTCGGCTCCTGGGCGGCCGTGCGAATCGCGCGGACAACGAGGCTGTGGCCGGGGCTGGTGGTGGGCGTGATCGTCTTTCTCTCGACGCTCTACAACGTCATGACCATCCCGCACCCCATGTGGTTCGTGGCGATCGCGCTCCCGGCGATCCCGATTGCCAGCCGGATAGGAGCGCGAAGCGGTCGCACCAACGCGACGGTCTCGGTCGCCGGGTGACCGCCGTTAGGCGTCGCGTACCCGCTAGCGTGCGCCTCCCGCGAACTTCGCTCGCTCCTCGGCGGCGACGGGCGCGATGCCGATGCGGCCCGCCAGCCAGTCGATCATGTCGAGAAAGGCCGTGGGCGGAAGCCCGTGGCCGCTGTCGTACCACCGCGCTTCCTTCGTTGTGCCTGCTGCGCGGTACAGCTCATCGGCCAGCGCGGGCGGTACGAGGCGATCCTGGCGGCCCCACATGAAAAGGACGCGGGCCGGCGCGGCACGCCCGATGAAATGCGTCGATGCCAGGGGCTCCATCGCCGCGAACCACCGGCACCACTCGGCCGTGGAGAGTCGCGGAAGCCCCGGGAATTGCGTGAGATCCGCGTCCTTGAAGTGCGCCGCCAGCCCCGCATCGCCCACGAGCAGTGCGTACGCGCCGATGCGGCGCTCGATGCCGGCGAACATCGCGCCCATGGCGGCGCCGTAGCTCAGACCGACGAACCCAAGCCGCGAGGCATCCACATCGTTGCGCGCGACGAGAACATCGACTGCCCGTTGCAGGTCGACCATGAGCTGGACCTGATCGATGCTGTCGCGCGACGTGAACGAGAGTGGGTTGCTTTTGTCGCGTCGCGCAAAGGGAGCGTCGAGCGAGAGCACGATCGCACCCTGGCGCGCGACCGGCAGCGCGATGCCGCCCATCCCCGCGGCATCGCCTGGCGCTCCGTGGAGCATCACGATCGCTGGCACCCTGCGTTTGGAAGCGCGTAGCGAATCCTGTGGGACGTAGAGGAGGCCCGTCGCACGCCCGGCCTTCGGGCTCACGAAGCTGACACGATGGACGTCGACGCCGCGATCGGTGAAGGCGAGTGAATCGCGCACATCGAGCTTGGTGCTGCGGTCGTAGGCGAACAGCGAGAAGGGTGCGGGAACGACAGTCCTCACTGGGCAGACCGGTGCGGACTGAGCACACGCCGTGGTGGCGAACCCGGCGGCCGAGATAACGATGACTGCGAAGCGATACATGGTAAGCCTCGAGCGGATACGACGACGGGACGGTTAGCCTTTACGCCCGCACGGAGCCGGAAGTTTCCATCGCCAGACTTGATTCCTCGCTCCTGTCGGTGAACCGTCCGGTACGCGAGACGCTGACGAGATTCTTGCAGTAGGTGCCCCCCGCGGCGTCGGTACACGCTACATCGTCTCCAGGCCTGTTCCTGGAGTTTGCCCGATGCGCGGCTCGACCTTCCTCGGCGGCCTTGCGCTGCTCGCCAGCGCCAACGTGGCGCGTGCTCAGAACGCGCCATTTCTCAACATCAACCCGTCGTGGTCGCCCGACGGGCGCTGGCTCGTCTTCGAGAGTCGACGCCATGGAGACGCGGAGCTGTATGTCATTGGCGTCGATGGTACCCGCGAACGCCGCCTAACGTGGAGCCGAGGCGAGGACACGCATCCCTCGTGGTCGCCCGATGGCGAGCAGATCGTGTTCGACTCGGATCGCGACGGCGCCTGGAACCTGTATGTCGTCCGGCCGGACGGGACCGGCGAACGCCGACTCACACACCGTGGGGAGCGCCGAGCCACCACGTTCGCGCGGCATCCCTCCTGGTCGCCCGATGGCCGCCGGATCGCATTCGATTCCGATCGCGATGGGGACGAAGAGGTCTACGTGATGGACGCGGACGGCGGCAACGTCGTTCGCCTGACGACCAGCCCCGGCCGCGACGGCCACGCGACATGGTCGCGCGACGGTCGCGCGCTTCTCTTTACCTCCGTGCGGAGTGGGAACCAGGACGTTTGGCAGCTCGATGTGGCGACGCGTCAGACGCGGGCCGTGTCGTCGCATGCCGCGGCGGAAGGCGGAGCGCGCTACGCACCCGATGGAAAGCGCATCGCGTTCTACTCGGAGCGCGGCGGGAATGGCGATCTCTATGTGATGAATGCCGACGGAACGGGACTTCGGAATCTCACCGACCACTCCGATACGGTCTATGAGCTCGACTGGTCGCCCGATGGCCGACAGATCGCGTTCTACTCCGATCGCACGGGCCGTTTCGAGCTCTACCTGATCGACGCGACCAGCGGCGCGCTGCGCCAGCTGACGAGCTCCGCCTACAGCAACGCCTGGCCGATGTGGTCTCCCGACGGCCAGCGCATCGTCTTCGGCTCGACTCGCGACGGCGACTGGGAGGTGTACGTCATGGATGCGGACGGCACGAACCCGCGGCGCCTCACGAGCAGCCCCGGCCGGGACGCCCATCCCTCGTTCACGCCGGATGGGAAGCACATCGTCTTTCAGTCGCCTCGCGACTACGCGAATCCGAGCGAGGTGGATCTCTACATTATGAATCCCGACGGCGGCGCGCAGCGACGGCTGGTCGTCGCGCCCGGATTCGATGGCGTCCCGGTGCCGTCGCCAAATGGCGAGTGGATTGCCTTTCAGCGCAGCCCGCTTTCCGCCGACGGCTCCTTTCGCTGGGATCTGTACGTCGTGGACAGCGCCGGCGGCCGTGAGCGCCGCCTAACGTCGCAGCGCTGGAGTAGTCAGGTCCCGAGCTGGACGCGCGACGGACGCCGACTGGTCTTCTTCGCCAACCCGTCAGGCCGCGACCAGCTCTTCAGTCTCGATGTGGCGACCGGCGCGGTCACCCCCCTTCCCGAGAGCGCCGGCGACAGTCATTCCCCGGCGGTGTCGCCCGATGGACGGCACATCGCGCTCACCTCGACACGCGACGGGCCTCTCGATCTCTACGTGATGGACGCAACTGGGGCCAACGCGCGGCGCCTGACGACCAGCCTGCACGTCCAGGCCCAACCGAGCTGGTCACCCGACGGCCGGCGCCTGCTCTTTTCCGCCACGCTGAACGGTATAGCCGATGTCTTCGTGGTGAACGTGGACGGTACGGGGCTCGCCCGCCTGACGCGTGGACGGTGAAGGGTCCTCAGGGTCCTCAGGGTCCTCCGGGTCCTCCGGGTCCTCCGGGTCCTCGGGGTGCGAGGTGCTCAGGGGGTCGCACCCCGAGGACCCTGAGGACCCTGAGGACCTTGAGGACCCTTTCAAAGCTCCCGAATCTCCCGATAGTGCGCGAACGCCCATGCCGCGTACGCGAGCATCACCACCCCGCCGCCCCCGATCGCCCACTGCACGCCGAACCGGCTCGCCACCATCCCGCCGAACAGCTGCCCGATCGGTGAGAACCCGATGAACACGAGCGCATAGGCGGCCATCACGCGGCCTCGAAAGCTGTCCGGCACGATCGTCTGGAGCAGCGTGTTCGAGACCGCGTTGTTGAGGATCATCGCGAATCCAACCGCGACGAGCAGAATCGCCGAGAGCCATATCGACGTCGATATGGCGAGCGCGATCAGAAGCAGCGGAAAGGCATACGCCGCGCGCTCGAGCATTCGGCCGCGTCGCGCGCCGCGACCGAACGTCGCCAGCGCCAGCGCGGCGGCGATGGCGCCGATACCGACGCAGGTGAGCAGCACGCCGTAGCCGCTCGCGTCGGTTCGCAGGACATCGCGCGCGAGCACCGGCATCAGCACCAGATACGGAACGCCGAAGACCGAGAAGACCGCGACCAGTCGCATGAGCGCGGAGACCTCGCGCTTGCGTGACATGTAGACCAGGGCGCGCCAGACGTCGCGCAGCGGCGAGCTGCCCGTTAGGCGTGCACGCACTTCGGGGAGCCGGATCGCCAGCAACCCGATCAGCACCGCGAAATAGCTGAGCGCATTGATGCCGAAGCACCAGGCGAGTCCTGCCTTCGCGATGATGACGGCCGCGATCGACGGGCCGATGATGCGCGCGAGGTTGAAGCCACTCGAGTTGAGCGCGATGGCGTCGAGCAGATCCTCCTTGCCGACGAGCTCGATCTGGAGCGACTGGCGCGCGGGGACGTCGAACGCGCTCACCATCCCCGCGAACGTCGCCAGCACCAGCAGGCGCGGCACCGTGATCGATCCGGTCCAGGTGAGCCACCACATCAGCGCTGCCTCCACCAGCAGCAGCGTCTGCGTCACGCGAACGATCCGGAGCTTGGAGTATCGGTCGGCCATCACGCCGCCGAAGAGCGAGAACAGCAGCACGGGAAGATTGCCCATCGCGCCCACGAGTCCCACCATGAACGCGTCGTTCGTGAGCTCGAGCGCGAGCCACCCCTGCGCGACGTTGCGCATCCAGGTCCCGATCAGCGAGACGGTGTAGCCGATCCAGAAGCGCCGATAATTCCGGTGCCGCTGGAGCGCGCCGAACGGGTTCAACGATCGTCGTGGTGGGTCCTCCCCCTCCTCTCCCATGGCTTGATTTTACCACGTCCGCCCGGCAAGGTCATCTCATGCGGAAGCACACCTACTCGAAGTTCTCCCCCGAGCTCGCCGACGCCGTCGACCTTCAGGCGCTGCTCGACAAGCTCGCCGACTTCCTCCTTCAGTCGGGCTTCGCCGGCGGACGGCAGTTCCACCCCTACTGGGGTGAGTTCGGCGGCGATGAGGATCGCTCCATGGAAGCGCTGCGCGAGGCGATTCTCAACGCGCTCATGGAGAGTGGGCAATTCACTCCCGAGATGCTCGAGGCCCTCCGCGGCGACGGCTCGCCGGAAGCCCAGGCGAATCTCGCCAAGCTCCTCGACGAGCTGATCAATCGCCTGATGGAAGAGGGGTATCTCACGGCCGACGCACCGCCGCAGATGCCGGCGAATCACGAGTCGGTCACCGGTCCCGCCGGCCTCGCCCGCGCGGCCTCACGCGACGTGCAGTTCCAGCTCACCGAGAAGGGCATCGATTTCCTCGGCTTCAAGACACTCCGCAACCTTCTCGGCTCCCTCGGCAAGTCGAGCTTCGGCAGCCACGATACACCGTACCTCGCGACGGGCGTCGAGGCCGATGCGTCGAGCAAGCCGTACGAGTTCGGCGATGTGCTCAACCTCGACGTCAACGCCACGCTGACCAACGCGCTGGCGCGGACGGGCGACATCGGCGTGCCGATCGACCTCGATTACTCGGATTTGATGGTCCGTCAGGCCGAATACCGGTCGTCGTGTGCGACGGTGCTGATGCTCGACACGTCGCACTCGATGATCCTGTATGGCGAGGATCGCTTCACGCCGGCGAAGAAGGTCGCGCTCGCGCTCACGCATCTCATCCGGACGCAGTTCCCCGGCGACACGCTCCGCGTCGTGCTCTTCCACGATTCAGCCGAAGAGATCCCGCTCGCGGAGCTCGCGCGCTCGCAGGTGGGACCGTATCACACCAACACGGCCGAGGGATTCAAGCTGGCGCGGCGCATTCTGCTGTCGCAGAAGAAGGACATGCGTCAGATCGTGATGATCACCGACGGCAAGCCGAGCGCGCTGACGATGCCGAACGGGCAGATCTACAAGAACTCGATGGGGCTGGACGCGATGGTCATCGCGCAAACACTGCGCGAAGTCGCGCTCTGCCGCCGGGCGGGGGTGATGATCAACACCTTCATGCTGGCCCGCGACCGCGCGCTGGTGGAGTTCGTGAAGCGAGTCTCCGAGATCAGCCGAGGCAAGGCCTACTTCACGAACACCATGACGCTCGGCCAGTTCATACTGATGGACTTTCTGCGGCGGAAGACGCGAAAGGTCTCTTAAGGGTCCGCAGGGTCCTCAGGGTCCGCAGGGTCCTCAGGGTCCTCAGGGTCCTCAGGATCCTCAGGGTGCGAATTCCTGAGCATACTAATCCCTGAGGACCCCGAGAACCCCGAGAACCCCGACGACCTTAGAAGCTGTCGTCGTTCGCCAGCGGGCATCCACTCTGGTTGAGCGCTTCGAGCTGGTTCTTGGTGCTCTCGAAGTTCCCACTCGCGAATGCCGCCTGTACCGCGGCGATCACCTCGGCGGTCGACATACCATAGTCGACGCCGGCCGATGCCGAGTTCAGGAGCGCGGCGACGGCGTGACGCGCAAGCGCATTCTTCCCACCACCCTCCAAGCCCGCCGCTGCCAGCAGCGAGATGTTCGGGTTGAAGCCGTCGACGCCGAACGTTGCATCGAAGTCCGCGCCCGGGAGGTAGCCAGCGGGCCAGCTACCGACGCTGTTCTTCCAGAATCCTGGCGTGCAGCCCTCGCCACCTGGAGGCGGCGGAGGTGGCTGGTCGTTCACGAACGTCACCGTGCAGCCGTTGTACGTGTTGAGCTCGAGCGAGATGAAGCTCGGGCCGCTTCCGGTGATGAAGCAGTTCTGTCCTTCGGGCGCCGCGACCGAGATCGACACCGGAATCGCGCTCGTCTCGGTGATCGTCACGCCATCCATCGGCTCGCAGCACGAGCCATCTCCGTTCAAGCGGCCAATCCACACATCGACGCACTCACCCGCGTTGACGGTGAACGGATTGGTGACGGCGAGCGAGCCGAGGGCATTCTGCGCCAGCGAGACCTCGAACGTTCCTGCCGCGCCCTGCTTGCACAGAACGAGCTTCTGGCCAGGGGTTCCTGTGTTGAGGTTGAATCGCGGAGCGTTGACGCGCGTTGGCTCAGTGGGGCCGGTGTCGCTGCACGCGCTGACGACGGCGACCGTCGCGAGCGCGAACGCCATGAGGTACTTCGTGGGTCGATAGTTCATTGGGCCTTTCTTTGGTGAGGGATCGCGGGGGACTGCGGACGCGACGACCGTTAGCAACCGATGTGCCTAGGTGTGCCAACACGTAAATACCTCACCTTGCTGGACTTCATTTGATCTCGCGACGCATCGTCGCTACCCTTGTTGTGCAATGTGTTGCGCCACACAAACACTGACGGCACCATTGCGAGCCCGCCGCCTTCTGGAACCCACCGCTTGATTTCGCGGTAGTACGGAAGAGGCGGTTACCAACCCCCGCTTCTTCCGTCTTTCGCTTACGAGCACCGCGTGACCGATCGCGCCCGGTTGCTCGCCCCCCGCATCAGTCTCGTGCTCGCCGAGCACGTCGTTCTCGACAATCGATCCGACGTCCCAACGTGTCCTCGCCCAATCAGCCTCTCAAGAGCGAGCCGCCGACTCTTCCGAAGTCGCGGCGTACTGCCCGGGAACGCGACGCTTTCGCCGTCCTGCGCCGGCGCGGTCCAGGTCGCCAGCGTCTGCTCCTTCTCGTTCTCGTCGTGGCGAGCGCGGTCGGAATCACCAGCTGGGCGATGGTCCGTCCCGGTCAGGCGGTCCTTCCCGTTGTTCCCTACTCCGAGGTTGCGGCCGCGCTCGCCGCGGGCGGCGTCGAAGAGCTGACGCTCGAGGACGGGGGCAACCGCATCATTGCCAAGCTCAAGGCGCCCTATCGCGCGGCCGAGAGCCGCTCGCGCATCGTGGTGACGTCGGTCCCGGCGAGCGCACTGTCCGTCGCCGATCTCGAGCGGTGGGCGGCCAGCGGCGCCAAGGTTCGCATGGGCGACAAGTCGCGGGCACCGTCGGCCGAAACGGTGATTCAGGTCATCAGCCTTCTCGCGTTGCTCTCGCTCGTCGCGTTCGTGGCGCTGCGTCAGCGCGGGGGTGCATCGCGCCGATTCATCGCGACGCCCCCGTCCCGTCAGCTCACGATGGCGGACGTCGGCGGCGTCGCCGAAGCGCAGGCTGACCTGCGCGATGTGATCGCCTACCTGCGCGACCCGGAACGGTTTCGCGCGATGGGGGCAAAATGTCCGAAGGGCGTGCTGCTCGTCGGCGCGCCTGGTACCGGCAAGACGCTGCTCGCCCGCGCCGTCGCCGGCGAAGCGGGCTGCCCCGTCATCATGGCCGCGGGCTCTGACTTCAACGAGGTCTACGTTGGCGTGGGATCACGACGCATCCGCCAGCTCGCCAAGCAGGCGCGCGAGCAGGCGCCCTGCATCGTCTTCATCGACGAGTTCGACTCTCTGGGCGGACGGCGTGGGCGACCCAACCGCTCCGGCGAGGAAGAAGTCACGCTCAACCAGCTGCTCGTCGAGATGGATGGAATGCAGGGCAGCGACGGGGTCGTGTGGATGGCGGCAACGAATCGCGAAGACATGCTCGATCCAGCCGTGCGTCGCCCCGGCCGCTTCGATCGCATCGTGGAAGTCCAGCTTCCGACGGTTCGCGATCGCCTCGAGATCCTGAAGATTCACGCCGCCAAGGCCCCCCTCGCCGACGATGTCGATCTCGAGCGCCTCGCGCAGCTCACGGTCGGTCATTCAGGCGCGGACCTGGCGAACCTGCTCAACGAAGCGGCGATCATCGCCGTGCAATCCGAGTCCATGCTCATCTCGGCGGCGCACATCGAGCAGGCACGCGATCGCATTCTGCTCGGGCGCGTTCGCGCGGGCGTGATCGTCACGACTGGCGAGCGGCGGCTCATCGCATTGCACGAGGCGGGGCATGCCGTGGTGGGTATGGTCGCCTGCCCCGACGACAAGCTGCACAAGGTCACGATCGAGCCGCGCGGCCGCTCCTTGGGCGCTGCACACTTCGCCCCCGAAGCCGATCGTCACCTGCACTCGCGGCGCTACCTCGAGGGCGTGATCGCGAAGGCGCTGGGTGGCCGGGCGGCCGAGTCGGTCTTCCTCGGTCCCGACGCGGTGACGTCGGGTGCAGGAAGCGATCTGGTGCACGCGACGCACGTGGCCCGGCGCATGGTCGGGGAGTTCGGCATGAGCGATGAGATCGGTCTCATCAGCGCCGACCCCGCCGCGCAGGGCGGCGCGCCGAGCGCACAGCTCCAGGCCCAGATCGACGCCGCCGTTCGGACGTTGATCTCGGCCCAGGCCGACCGCGCGGTCGCGATCGTGAAGGAGCACCGCGACGCGGTGGAGGCGATCGCTGAGGCGCTGCTCGAGAGAGATGTGATCTCGTCGGAAGAGGTGTACGAGCTTGCATCTCGGCATGGGGTACAGCGCGCGGTGGCGGCATAGCGAGGGGTCAACGGCAAAGATGACAGAATTCAGAATACAGAATTCAGAAGTCAGAAACGACCACGGGGAGCCAGCTCTTGGCTCCCCGTTGGTATTATCTGAATTCTGAATTCTGTATTCTGAATTCTGTCATCTTTGCCGTTCCTACGCCCCTCAGGACACCCCGGCTTTCAGCGCCGCCAGCACCGCATCCCCAAATACGTCGACCTCTTCGGGAGAGGTGTACACGTTAGGCGTTATCCGGAGCCCCGTGAACTCTTGATGGACGATCGGCGTCGTGATGATCCGGTGCTTGTCCCAGAGGTGCGCGACCATCTTCGGGACTTCCACGCCGTCGATGTGAAGGAGGCCGATGCCGCACGACTGCCTGGGGTCACCGAGCGGGGTCAGGATGCGACAGCGATCGCTCGCCGTCGTCAGGCGCTTCGCCCAGCGATCGCGCAGAAAGCGGAGACGAGACGCTTTGCGCTCGGAGCCAATCGCCCGATGGAAGGCGAGCGCGACCGCGATCGCGTTGTGGTTCGCCGCCGGGTGCGTTCCTATCTCCTCGTACTTGCGGACGTTCGCGTCCATCGGCTTCGGTGCCGCCATGAGTGGCCAGAGCGATGGGATCTTCTCGCGGCGCACGTAGAGGAATCCCGTTCCGATCGGGGCGAGGAGCCACTTGTGCAGACTCGTGCCGAACCAGTCGCACGCGAGCGCATCGCGGGTGAACGGGAAGTGCGCGAACGAGTGCGCGCCATCCACCAGCACCTCGATGTTCTGCGCACGCCCCAGCTGCACCAGCTCCCGCACGGGCATGATCTGGCCGGTGAGGTTGGTGATGTGCGGGACCTCGATCACCCGCGTCCGCGGTGTGATCGCCTGCCGGAATCGATCGACGACGTACGTCATCGAGCGCGGCGGAACCTCGAAGGTGATCGGCCTGACGACGATTCCCTCGCGACGGCTGCGCTGCTCCCAGGTGGTGAGCATGCGCGGATAGTTCTGGGTGGTGACGATCACCTCATCGCCGCGCGTCAGGTCGAGTCCGAGGATCAGCGTCTCCATGGATTCAGACGCGTTCCTCGTGATCGCCAGCTCTTCAGGATCGCAACCGAACTCGCGGGCGAGCTCGCGTCGCACCCCCTCGATGCGTGGCTCGAGCACGTCCCACATGTGGTGAACGGGCGCGACGTTCGAGAACCGGAGATCGCGGACCATCGCATCGAGCACGTGCGTCGGCGATGGTGAGACGCCGCCATTGTTCAGATTGATGATCGTGCGATCGAGGTCGAAGGCGCGCTGCACTTCGCGCCAGTAATCCTCGTCGTCCGCCGCGCCGCCCACGGGCGCGGCGAGCTCGCTCGCTCTCAGCAGGGCGTCACGCCGAAAGCTGGGCGCGACGGCGGTTGCCGCCATCGTGGCAAGGAAGGCTCGGCGAGAGGGCACGGACGCAAAGGTGCTCAAGCTGCTCAGGGTGCTCAAGGTCCTCAGGGTCCTCAGGGTCCTCGACGTGCGAGTGCTCAGGGTTTCGACCCCGAGGACCCCGAGGACCCCGAGGACCCTGAGGACCCCGAGGACCCTTCCCGGTACTATCCCTGCATTACCGGGACCCCATGACCAAGAAGTCCCGCATCACGATCGTCGATGGATCGAACGTCGCGCACTCGACCGAGGGTGGGTCGGCGCGGCTGGAGAATATCCTTCTCATGCGAGCCAAGCTGGTCGAGAAGGGTCTCGAGCCCGTGCTCGTCGTCGATGCCGCCCTGCGTCATCAAATAGACGATACGGAAGGGTACGAGAAGCTGGTGAACGACGGCGAGCTGAAGCAGGCCCCGGCCGGTACCGATGCCGACTATTTCATCCTGTCGTTCGCCCGCGAGCTCGGCGCGCGCGTGGTCAGCAACGATCGCTTCCGCGACCGGATGCCCGAGTTCAAGGACGTGAGCCGCCGATTCATTCGCTACATGATCGTGGAAGGCGAGGTGGTGTTCGAGCAGCGCAACGGGCGACGAGGGCCGAGGAATCGACCTGGTCGAAGAGCGCCATGACGTTCCCTCGACAACCTCGGCTACTCGGCTATCCACCCTTCCCGCTTCTCTTCCGTTGCAACCAGCAGCCACCGCCCATATCGGCCGAGCACTGACAGACGCGCACGACTGGGGAGGCTGTCCACGATGACCGCCGCCGGGCTTGGACGCTCTCGCAACACTACTCCCGCCTCACGAGAGACCACCGTGATCGGCGCTCCCAGGCGCTGCACCGCGGTCGCCGTCACGAAGCCTGCTTCGCCGCCCGGCAGCCTGACGCGCAACCAGCCTCCCGCAGCGCCGAGCACCGTGAGCACCGCGCTTCGTGGCACGGCGCGCGTCGAATCGCCATTCGCCCGCGGTGACGGTCGCATTACGACCTGCGCGCGCGCGATCCGCATGCGGGCGCCAAACAGCGACGTGTCGGCGGTGATCTCGGGCGGCGTGCCGCGACGGGTATCGATAAACGGAAGCGGATCCACGGGCCCCTGCCCTCTCCGGTAAATCCCGAAGTGCAAGTGCGGCGGTGTACTCCGCGCGTTCCCCGTATTGCCGACGAGACCAAGCGTGTCGCCCACCTGGACGATGTCGCCGGCGTCCACCAGCTGCCGGTCCAGGTGCGCGTAGTACAGCGACTGCTCGCGGCGCGTGTCGAGCAGCCATACGACGTTGCCACCGAGATCCGTTTCTCCCACCCGCCTGACGATCCCTGGCGCGGCGGCGACCACAGGAGTGCCTCGCGGCGCGAAGAGATCGACGCCATGGTGCGACCGGCGTCCGGCATCGCGAGGTGCGCCGAACAGACTCCGCGCGATTCGGGCATCGCGCCCGGCGACGGGAAACGCGAGTGTCGGCCCGGTGGTGATCGTCACGACGACGCGACCGCCCCGCAGGAGCTCGGGCTGCGCGCGCAGCACGTACTCGCCGTCGCGCCGGATCTCGACGTCGATCGCGGTGCCCCCGTCCGGCGCGCTCGCCACCCGCTCGTACGTCTCGGTCGTGTCGCGCGGCGCCGAGAAGAGATCGATGAAGAGGCGGCCGAGCGGGTCCATCGCCACTTCGGCCGACGCGATGAGTCGATCGCCGCGGCGAAGCGGGACCCTCCAGGCCACCGCTCGCGGCTCGCTCGCCGGCAGGTGTACGGCTTCGCGATGCGGAGCACTGACGTGCGTAGCGACGCTCAATGCGGCATCCCCCGCCGCGATCCAGTCGCGCCCGACCGCGGTGCGATGAAGGTCGGCCTCCTCGAGCGCCTGGACGTACTCGTCGCGCGGCGAGCGGAACCCGCGATCGCCTAACGATCTGGCGCGGTCGCAGGCGGTGAGCGTCGCCAGCAGGCCGAGGAGGAGCCAGCCGCGAATTTGGGCGGATGAACACGGATGGAGCGCGGACCTCATGCGCTCCTCTACGCCACTGACACGTCTACTGTTTCCAGGAAGTCCGCCACGCCGGCGCATTGCCGGAGGGCTTACGAGCGCGACGAGAGCGGCAGCTCGAGCTCGAAGTGGAACCGAGTGCCCTGGCCGGGCGCGGTGTCGACGCGAAGCTCCCCGCCCATCCGGCTCACGAGCTTGCGGCAGATCGACAGGCCAAGTCCCGCGCTCGAGAACGTGAACTGGCCCGGCTTGACGCGGCGCCGGAACGCATCGAACAACGTTGGCAGCACCTCGGCGGGAATCCCGCGCCCGGTGTCCCTCACCGAGAACTCGATACGCGATCTCGTCACCGCTTTGCAGGTGACCTCGACGTGCCCCTCCGACGTGAACTTGAGCGCGTTCGTCGTGAGGTTGAGGAGGACACGGCTCAGTGCCGCCGGGTGACCTACTCTCGAGTCGGAGTCGGGGCGGATGACTTTCACCGTCAGTCCCTTTTCTTCGGCAATCGGGAGAACGATGTCACGAACCGACTGCAGGGTCTCGGCGACGGAGAACGGAACGGGGTGCAGGTCCATGAGGCGCTCACCACCCCGCACGAGCTCGATCACGTCGCTCGCCAGCGCGCTCAACCCGAAGGCGGCGCTATAGACGAGGCCGAGCTGCCGCTCCTGAATGGGATTGATCGCGCCGCTTTGTCCCTTTCGGAGCGTTTCCGCGAGGAACAGAACCGACGCGAGCGGCGAGCGAAGGTCGTGCGCAACCTCCACCACCATCTCGAGACCATCGGGACCTGAGAGCTTGTTCGCAAAGCGCTGCGCGCTGTCGCGATCGAGCGCAGCCTGCACCCGCTCGATCGCCCGCAGCACATGAACCGCTTCGGCGCTTGCTGAGCCGTCGAGGTTGGTCAGCTCGTTGAGAAAGGCGCCGCGCAGGCGCTCGAGCATCTTTCGACCGGGGAGCGGAGCGGCGATTTCAAGCAACCCGGGCTCACCGCCGGTGGCTGCCTCGGTGACCGCCTTGCAAAGCCACGCGATGCGTTCACGCACCTCGTCGGTGGTAGACCCGTCCTCGTTGGAGTCCCACCCATCGCGTACCTCGTGCGCCGCGCGCTCCAGCACGTCGGCGATGCACGCACCGATCCCGAACTCGGCGAGCTTGGCGAGCTCGCCGGAGATGCGTGGAGGCGCAAACTCGCCTCCAACGAAGTCGCCGCTAGGACGCGCTGCCACCCTGGTCGTAGGGCGGAGGTGGGTCGTTCCAACGCCGGACGAGCGAACGGTCACTCCCCGAATCCGGTGAGCTCGTTCCGCTGGAAGTTATGCTTCTCCATAAGACGGTATAACGTCGTCCGATCGATGCTCGCAAGGCGCGCCGCCTTTGACATGTTGCCGCCGGCCCTCGAAACGAGACGCGAGAGATACTCTTTCTCGAAGTGCGCAATGAGCCGGTCCTTCGCGGGGTGGTAGGCGTCATTCAGAATCCCCGTGGGCATGGACCCGTCTGACGCGATTTCGCCAGTAGGCTCATCATAAATCGGAATGTCGCTCGGCTCGATGGGCTGGTTGGGCTCGGCAAGCACCGCGACGTGCTCGATGACGTTCTGCAGCTCGCGCACGTTTCCGCGCCAGGGCTTCGAGCGGAGGAAGTCGACCGCACCCTCCGTGAGCTTCGGCGCCAGCTCGCCCGTCGAACGATGACGCTCCCAATAGTAAGCGAGGAAGTGGTTGGCGAGGAGCGGGATGTCCTCGAGACGCTTCCGCAGCGGCGGCAGCTGAATGGGAACCACCCGGAGGCGATAGAACAGATCCTCGCGCAGAATCGACTGCTTCACCGCGTCCTGTGGGTCGCGGTTGGTCGCGGAGATGAACCGGACGTCGACGACGGCATCCTGGTTCTCGCTGCCCACCCGGCGAACCACGCCGTCCTGAATGACGCGAAGCAGCTTCGCCTGAAGCGGCTGCGACATCTCGGTGAGCTCATCGAGGAAGAACGTTCCGCCGTTGGCGACCTCGAGCAAGCCGGGCTTGTCGCGATCGGCGCCCGTGAAAGCACCCTTCTTGTGGCCGAACATCTCCGACTCGAGCAACGGCTCGGGGAGCGCGGCGCAGTTCACCGGAACGAGCTTCCGGCTGGCCCGGCGACTATGCCGGTGAATGAACTGGGCGATGAGCTCCTTTCCGGTACCGCTTTCGCCGGTGATCATCACCGACGCGTCCGTCGGGGCTACCTTCCTGGCGAGATCCACCGCCTTGCGGAAGGCCGGCGAGACGCCGAGCAGAGCGATCTTGTCGCTGTTTCCATTCTGCTTGAGCAGCTGGAAACGAAGATCGCGCGTTTCGCGCGCGACCATGACCGCATGCGAGGCCCGGCCGACCAGCACCTGGAGATGCGTCGCCGAGAACGGCTTGGGCAGGTAGTCCCAGGCCCCGGCGCGAAGCGCCTCGATGCTCGTGGTCACGCTCGGGTTACCGGTCATGACGACGACGATGGTGTCCTTGTGGGCTGCCAGCGCCGCCTTGAGGACGTCCATTCCCGAGACCGGCGTCATGTAGAGGTCGACGAGAATGATGTCGTACTTGCGGCGCTTCACCATCTCGACCGCCTCATCCCCCCGGCCGGTGAAGGCGACGTTGAACCCATCGATCTGGAGGACGCTCGCGCACCCTTCGCGGAGGGTGCGGTCATCGTCGACGACCAGGATGGAGATGGAGGCTTTGACTTCAGGCGGGATGGAAAGAGGATCCCGCTGCGTGTCAGCGACAGCTGTGTATTCGCTTTGCTCGACTAATTGACTCGACATGACGCTCCCTCTAGGCGAGGAACGAGGCGCGGTGCGACGGAGGTGTGAGCCGGACCGAACGCAAAGCTTCGGCCCGTGTGGTGGGGGGCAGGCAACAATATTGGGCCCCTGTGGCGCTTGTCAAGCCACATCGTTGAGCGGAAACAACAGCCAGGTGTTTCGCAAATGCAACAAAGTCGTTGTTGCACTGCACCATAGACTCGCCGATTTCACCCATTTCGGCCCGAGAAAAGGTGCCGGGGCATGGGCCTAATATTGCGTTCCCGCGGGGGCTGCCGGGTGGAAACCACAGCACACTACACCTGGTTCAGACTTTCAACCGCAGGTCTTCATGCCAGCGTTGCCGCCCCCGCCGTCGGTCAGCAATCTCCCAGCCCACCCAGATCGCGCGTACACGCCGGCTGTTTCCGTGCCGCCCGCTCAACTGGGCGGGGCCGTAGCGCCTCAGCGGGAGGGCGTGGCGTGGTATCGCTACATCTCGGCGATCAAGCGGAGCAAGCTGCTCATCGCGATCGTGATCGCCATTGGCTCGGCCGCCGGGTTCGGCGTCGCCCGCATGCAGCGACCCGAGTACCGCGTCCAGGCGACGATCTGGATCTCCAACGAATCCCCCGAGCAGCAAAGCCGCGGTCCGATCCGCGCCGATGAGCTGCTCTATTCATCCGGCTGGCTCGAGCTCTTCCGAAGCGGCGCCATCCTCGACCCTGTGGTGCGGTCGATGCGCCTCTACCTCAACGCTCCCGCCCAGGACTCCGCGGCGTTCTCGAGCTTCGAGCTCGCCGAGCGGTTCCAGCCGGGCCAGTACCAGCTGAACATCGGCTCGGACGGCAAGTACGCGTTGATGACGTCGGAAGGACGTTGGCTCGAGGATGGGGTAGTCGGAGACTCCGTCGGACGCACACTGGGGTTTCGCTGGGCCCCCTCGGCTGAGCACCTCGGTGCCGACCGCGTGATCGCCTTCGAGGTGATTACTCCGCGCGAGGCCACCTTTGGCCTGACGGAACGTGTTGGCGCAACGATCCCGCGCTCACCCGACGGTCGCGCGAGCAACTTCATGCGCGTGTGGCTCACCGGACACGAGTCGGCGAAGACCGCGGCCATCCTCAATGGCTGGGTCGGCGAGTTTCTGGACGCGGCCGCACGTCTCAAGAAGCGCAATCTCATCGAGTTCGCGCGCATCCTTCGCGAGCAGCTCGACTACGCCAAGCGACAGCTCGACGCCGCCGAGATCTCGCTCGAAAGCTTCCGCGTCAACACCATCACGCAGCCCTCCGAGGGCGTGCCTGTCGCAGGCGGGCTCGAGGAGACGCGCGACCCCGTATTCAACAACTTCTTCAATCAGCGCGTCCAGTTCGACGAGCTGAGGCGCGATCGCGAAGCCCTCGAGCGCATCGTCGCCGAAGCGCGCGGAGGCCGCGTGTCGGCCGAGGCGTTCCTCTCGGTTCCGACCGTGCTCGCGAGCTCCGAAGGCCTGCGCGATGCGCTCTCCGAGCTCAACGCCAAGGAAGCGCAGCTTCGGGGTGCGCGTCAGCTTTATACGGACGAGCACAAGATGGTGAAGGATCTCGACCAGGCGGTGCGGTCGCTCCGCACCAACACGATTCCGGAGCTTGGCTCGGCACTTCTCACACAGCTTCAGCTCCGCGAGGCCGATCTCGACCGGCGCCTCAAGAGCGCATCGAGCGAGCTGCGCGCGATTCCCGCTCGCACGATCGAGGAAATGCGCCTGCGCCGGAACGTGGCAGTCGCCGAGAACCTGTATACATCCCTCCAGTCTCGCTTCGAGGAGGCACGACTCGCCGAGGCGAGCGCCGTCCCCGACGTGCAGCTGCTCGACTCCGCCGTCGCTCCGCAGCGGCCAACGAATGACGCCGCGATTCGCATCATTCTCATGGCGATCGTCGGCAGCATCGGTGCATCGATCGCGCTCGCGATCCTGCTCGATCGCGTCGATCCGCGCGTTCGCTATCCCGATCAGGTGACGAACGAGCTCGGCCTCGAAGTGCTCGGTGCCATTCCGACCATCAAGCAGACCGAGAAGGAAGCGGTGCGCTTCGCGACCGCCACGCAGGTGGTCGAAGCGTTCCGAACGGTTCGCCTCACGCTGACGCACGCCCTTCAGGCGCCGCCGCCGATCGTCGTCACCGTCACGAGTCCCAGCCCGGGCGATGGCAAGTCACTGGTGTCGTCGAACCTGGCGCTCTCATTCGCTGACGCCGGCTATCGCACCCTGCTCATCGACGGTGACGTTCGCCGCGGTCAGGTGCACGCCTGCTTCGGCATCGACCGCAGGCCGGGGCTGGTGGAATTTCTTGGCGGCGCGAGCCCGGTGGAGGACGTTCTTCGTTCCGTTGCGCACAGCAACCTCACGGTGATGCCGTGCGGCGCACGTCGCAGCCAGGCGCCGGAGCTTCTCGCGTCGCAGGCGATGGTGCGGTTGATCGATCAGCTCAAGCCGCGCTTCGACGCGATCATCATCGACAGCGCGCCCCTGAGCGCCGGAATCGATCCATACGCACTCTCCGCCGTTGCCGGACGCGTCATTCTCGTGATGAAGACGGGCGTGACCGACCGGCGCACGACGCAGGCGAAGCTTGCGCTAATGGATCGGATGCCGGTGGAGATCGTCGGAGCGGTGCTCAACGACTATCGTGCCGAGGGCGCCTATCGGTACTACGGATATCTCGACGAGTACGCGCTCGAGTCCGATGAAGACGCCGGAGAGACTCCGCTGATCGCGGGAGTTACGGGGCGTCCTGGAGACTGATCTCCTCGAAGGCGACGATCGAAGGCTCGGCCTCTGTGTTTCGGCCATGGCGCAGGGCTGCGGCGGCGCGAAGCACCATCTCCTCCGCATCCACCGCGGCTTCGGCGAAATCGTCGACCGCGTAGTAACCACCGGCCAGCTTCACCGGCTCGCCCTCGTCCAGCGGCTCACGCGACACGACATCGGAGAGCCGCTCGACGATGCGCCGCGCTCCCTCGGCCCGAGTCGCGGGCGCGATGATGACGAAGTCAGCCGGACCGAGCCGACCGATCGCATCCGACGCGCGTCCCGCGCGGCGCACGACGTCTCCGACGCGCAACGCGAGATCGTCAGTTACATCTTCTGGCGAGTCGCCAGGCTGTGTCGGGCGTCGCGGCGAGAGCGCCACGCAGGCGAGCGATTCGTGCTGACGAAAAGCGATAGCCCCGAGCTCGCGCGCGCGTCGAACCAGCCCGCGAAGGTTATAGAGGCCGGTTTCTTCATCCAGCAGGCTCTCCCCGCGCATGCGCTCCACGTCCTGCTTGCTCCGCATGAACGTGTCGAGCATCGCCACGAGCACCTCGGCGTCCAGCGGCTGGCTGCAGATCCCCCACGCACCGGCGCGGTATGCGGCGAGGCGCTGACTCCGCGTCAGCTGCGTGGCAGCAGTGACGACAATGGGCGTCGACGCTCCAAGCCCCTCCTCCAGAACCTGACGGCAGACATCGATGCCATCGAGGTCGGGAAGCCGCACGTCGATGATCAGGAGGTCGGGCTGGGACTGGCTCGCCATCTCGATTGCCTGACGACCGGTATACGCCCGCAGCACCGCGTACCCGCGGGGACCGATGATGCTCTCGAGGGAGCGGGCGGACCATTCCTGGTCGCTGGCAATGAGAACGAGAGGGGGACGCTGAGAACCCGCTGAAGAGCGCATTTGTCGCGGTGGAGGCCACAAGAAGCCCGGCGTCGGGCTGAAAGATACTGCGAGCTTGTAGAAACGACGCATGTTGCATGCGGGGAAAATGCGTTCCCCGTAACTTCTTGCTCGATCTCGCGATAGCAGTTTGCCCGTCCGCGCCCGCGCGTCCCCGCATGACGCACCACCGCCACAACTGCGTTACCGCCGTGTCACGCCCGGCGGAGCTCGCATGGTGATCGAGTCGACACGCCGTCGCGGTGCCCGTGCCCGCCGAGTGTGTGGTTCGTCGCTGTAGCCCCTCTGCAACAAAGCGACGACACTTCAGAATTCGCCTCGCTGACGCTCGCGGCTAAGTCGTTGTCGTCATTCGTTATACATTAAGCCGACCGAGGGTGGTGAGTGAGCACGGAGACTGCATTCGCCCCGGGCGTCGGATCCTGGTCCCATTCACTCTCCTCGGTATCGTCTGGTGAGACTCGCTGCAGCTCTCTCGTTGGCACTCCTGACTTCCTGGACATCAGCCAACGCACAGGACCGCCCTGTGGGCGAGCCCTCCGCCGCACGTCGAAACCTCGAGACGATGGCCGAGCACGCGGAATCGGCGGCGATTGCCACGAGCGACGCCGCGAACCGTGCGCGCCTCATGTCGGAAGCCCAGGCGCTGCGGCTCCGTCTGGCGGAGGGTGACTTCCAGGTCGGCGACCGGATCGTTCTGCGGATCGCGGGAGACTCGACGCTTCCCGACACGTTGCCGGTTCGCGCCGGGCTGGTGCTTCCACTTGGACAGTACGGCGACGTTTCACTCCGCGGCGTTCTCCGCCAGGATCTCATGCAGCACCTGACGACCGCGCTCGGTCGCTACATCCGTGAGCCACAGGTGCAAGCGCTCACGCTGGTCCGCGTCGCCGTCATTGGTGCCGTCGCGAGGCCGGGCTACTACCACGTCGCCGGCGACGCGCTGATGACCGACCTGGTGATGCTCGCGGGCGGGCCGTCGAGCGAAGGGGATCTCGCCCGTATCTCAGTGAGGCGTAACGCCGGTGAGCTGATCGGCGACGAAGCCGTTCGCACCGCGGTCGCCTCCGGACGCACCGTGACGGATCTCGGCCTGCGCGCAGGCGATGAGATCGTGGTCGGTGAGCGCAAGCGCCGCTCGGTGAGCAGCATGCTGTCGGTGCTCTCGGCGATCAGCGCCGTCGCTATCGGCCTCGTCGCGATCGGGGGCTCCTGATGTCAACCGTGGAGACGTCCTTGTCCACTTTCGCCACTCCCGACCCGATTCCCACTCTGCGAGTGGACGGGGCGCACGCGACATCGGCTACACGCGCGACGACGGCCGTGCGGCCACTCGAGATCGTTCGCGACGACCTGCATTTCCGTTCTCGCGTCTCGGAGCAGCAGCGCGCCGAGCGCATCGAGCGGGTGGTGAATGTGACTCTGGCGGTGATCGCGCTCGTGCTGTTGTCGCCTCTGCTCATACTCATCGCGCTCGCGATCAAGCTGTCGTCGCCGGGACCGATCCTCTACACGCAGACGCGCGTCGGCATCGACCGTCGCCTGGCGCGTGGGAATCGCCCCTACGACCGCCGTGCGCAGGACCTGGGCGGGTCAGTGTTCACGATCTACAAGTTCCGCACGATGCGCGCGGACGCAGAGCGCAGAACGGGCGCGGTGTGGGCGACGCGGAGTGACCCTCGTGTCACGCCGATCGGCCGCTTTCTCCGCGCGTCCCGTCTCGATGAGCTTCCGCAGCTGTTCAACGTCGTTCGCGGGGACATGAACATCGTGGGCCCGCGTCCCGAGCGTCCCGGCATCTTCGCGCGCCTGCGCACGGAGATCGAGGAATACCCGCTACGTCAGCTCGCCAGACCCGGTATCACCGGCTGGGCGCAGATCAACCGCTCGTACGACGCCTGCGTCGACGACGTGCGCCAGAAGGTGCGCTACGACCTGGAGTATCTGGACCGTCGCAGTCTCGCCGAGGATGTGCGGATCATGCTGAAGACGGTGCCGGTCATGCTTTTGCGCAGGGGCGGCTGGTAGGCTCAGGGTCCTCAGGGGGTCCTCAGGGTCCTCAGGGTCCTCAGGGTCCTCAGTGTCCTCAGTGTCCAAAAAAACCGACGGGCCGCGACTCACTCGCGACCCGCTGGTCCCGCTGAGGACC
>DATFFP010000037.1:0-33409 GCA_035249985.1 Gemmatimonadaceae bacterium | reverse complement strand
GAAATCCCCGGTGGACTCGCCCGTTCCACGATCATCGAGACGGAGCACGGCGATGCCGCGCCTGCCTAACGTGTCGGCGATCTGACGGAACGGACGGAAGCCGGGAACGATCGGGATGCTTTCGTCGCGGTCCTGCGGCCCACTGCCGGAAATCGTGATCACGACGGGGAGCCGGCCAGCCGCGCCCTGCGGAATCGTCAATGTCCCGGCCAGCACGTGTCCCCCCGGCGCCGGAATGCGCACGTGCTCGGCGCGATATGGCGCGCCTGGCGGCGCTGAGTAGTCCGGTTTGCCGATCGCGAGCCGGCGAACCGCTTCCCCCTCCACGCGGTCCACGACGAGCCGTTGTGCCGGGACGTGGGCGCGAAGGATGCGCGTGCCCCGCACGGCGAGATGCGATTGCGAAGGACCCATCGTCACGATCACCGAGTCGGGTGACACGCGACGCGCGGTCGATGACAGCGTCTGACCGCCGGACGCAAGTAAGACGGGGAACGTGACGCTATCGCTGTTCGCCCCGGTCATGCGCTCGAGGGCGACCTCGATCATCGCAAAGGAGCTGTTGAGAAGAGGGAATGCCTCTGTCTTGGACGGAATGCGCTGCGTCTGCGTCGTGCCGCCAGCTGTGATCTCGGCGATGCCGGTGTCAGCGACGAGCCGGAGCCTGACCGTCTGAAGTGCGGATGCGTCCGGCCCACTCCCTGGAGGATACGCGACGATAAGCAGCTCGCCGATGCGCCCTGCCGCCTCACGAGTCGCGAGGTAGGTCACGCGCGGCTGGCCTTGCAGGAGGACCTCACCCGAAACTCCACCGGGTGACGACGTGAATCGCTCGATGCCGATCGTGTCCGTGCCCACGCGGAACACGAAGGCCGTTTGGCCGCTGGTCTGCGCGCCGGCGGCCGACGCCGTGGCGGCCAGTGCGCAGAGGGCCTTACGAGCTACGCGTCGCGCGTGGTCTGCACGGTTCCTACACATCGGGAATGTTGGGGTTGTTGTTGCGCTCGACGGCCGGCAACGGGAAGCAGCGCTGGTCGCCATAGATTCCACCGCGGGGGAACGTCGCACCCACGGCAGGGATCAGTGGCAGGTTGAGGCGCCGCATGTCGCCGAGGCGCTGGCTTTCGAGGAACAATTCGCGTCGCCGTTCCTCACGCACCTGCGCGAGCACCTGGGCCTGCGTCTGTCCGGTGCCATCGTACGCCGGGATGCCCGCCGCGGTGTGCAGCGCGTTGATGATGGCGACCGCGCCGGTGAGATCGTTGGCGAGCGCCTTCGCCTCCGCCTCGATGAGGCGCGCCTCCGTCGTCCGCGCGAACGGAATCGGTGTCCCGAGGTTAGCGTACTTCCGCTGCTGGCGGACGATCGTGACGTTATCGGCACCGACAATGCCCGTGTTAAAGACGGGCACGCGCGGATCCAGCACACCGGCGAATCTCAGGCTATCGAATGTCGGGTCGACAGAGGAGAAATTGGTCGAGCCCGTGCCTCCGCTGTGCGCAAAGACGACGTTCTGCTGGCGATTCGTTCCCGTCGTGAGCGCGACGGCGTTCACGGCAAAACCCGCCGGTATCTGCGCCGCGAGAGCGCCTGCCTCGGCGACGAGCGCGAGATCCGGATCGTTCGGGTTGGTCGGCGTCCCGATGAACGCCAGGTTCATGAGCGTGCGCGCCAGGCCCAGTCGCGCGAGCCTGAGTGTGATGGAGTCGTTGGCGGTCGTGGCGGCCGTGATGGCCAAGTCGAATCGCGTCTGCGCTTCATCAAAGAGCTGCTCCGGCGTCAGCTCTGGTCCGACGTTGATCGCCGCGCTGCACATCCCTTCGCCTAACAGAACCAGGCTGTAGCCGGCGTACGCGGCGGCCTGTCCGATGAGCTGCGAGCGATTCACACCGGGCGCCATCTCCGCGTCCGTCCACTCCTGGAGTCGTGCGAGGATTGTGTCGGCTGAGGCGCGCGCGACCGAGAGCGACGTGTACACTCCCGGCAATTGCGCGCCACCACAGTCACCCGCGTAAGGCCCGGTGAGCGGATGGCTGCGCCGGTCGTAATTGTCCTGCTGCGCGTTCGCGAAGGCATTGACGAGCTCATCGCCGAGGAGCCCCGCCGCAGTCGTATACCGGAACAGCGCGCACTCGAAATCTCCGATCGCGCCATTGACGAGCAGCGTGGCGTTGCGTGGAACGTAGGCATCGTTCGCGAGGATTTGCGATGGATTTTCCTGCTCGAGATTGGTGAGATCATCACAGGCGAACATGCCGACGGCCAGCGGCAACGCCGCGAGCACGTACCGCATCGAACGACGAGTCCATGCACCAGTCATCGAGGCCGCCGTCCCCCGAAAAAGGATGCGCATGATCAGAATCCGAGGTTGAGGGACACGACGAACTGCGTGAGCGCGGGCAGGAGCGCCTGGTCCTGCGGTACGGAGCCGGCCGCCGGTGGAACGCCGGTGTAGCGAACCTCGGGGTCCGGTCCAATGAAGTCCGTCCAGGTCGCGAGATTGCGCCCCGCCACCGTCAGCGTGGCGGTCCCGATCCCGGCTCGACTCACCCATTGCTCGGGCAGCCGGTACGTCGCCGAGATCTCCCGCAGCTTCACGAACGAGGCGTCCTGAATGAACTGGTCCTGGACGCCCGCAGTCGTCGATGAGGGTGCGATGCCCGCGAGGTACTCCGTCGAATACCGTTCCGGAAAGTGGCGCGCTTCGCACACGCCGAACGCGCAGGCGTTGGCGACGTTCGCGTTCAGTACCTTGTGACCTCGCTTGAAGTCCACCATGCCGTAAAGCGTTAGGCGCTGCCCGATCGAGAACGTGTTCGTGATGTTGCCCAGGACCTTGGGGGTCTGCGTGCCGACGAAGATCGGCAGCGCTTGCGCACAGGAAACCGGCGCACCACCCGACGGTCCGGCCACGCACAAAATGTTGGTGATCGCGTGTGTCACCGGGTCGCGCGTCGCGCTGGCAATGCGCTTCGTCCAGAACGCCTGGATCGGATAGCCCTCGACGTTTCGCAGCAACCCCGCACCGGACGGGACGCCGCCCATGTCCTCGATCCGGTCCTTGTTGGTGCTAATGTTCCCGCCGATCTCCCACGCGAAGCGGTCGAGCGTGAGCGCTCTGAACTGCGCCTGAAGCTCGATCCCACTGTTGCTCGTCTCGCCGATGTTGACCGTCTGATCCCCGGCGAACCCACCTGAGGGCGCGAGCTGCCGCGTGAGGATCGCGTCCTTCGTGCGCTTCGTGAAGTACGTGAAATCCAGGCTCAGGCGATCGAAGAGCCCTGCCTCGAAGCCCGCCTCCCACTCGGTGCCGCGCTCCGGCTTGAGATCGGGATTGCCAAGCGAGCCCGGAGTCACGCCCGGCGAGCCGTTGGCGCGAGGGGCATTCACCACTGTGCGCAGCGCAACGAACGAGTTCGGCTGCTGGCCGGATTGTCCGTATGCGGTGCGGAGCTTCAAGGCGTTGACGACATTGCCGAACCCGCCCCAGAACGACTCCTCGCTGATCACCCACGCGGCGCTGATCTTCGGATAGGTGACCCAGTCGAGGTCTTCGCCGAACGCCGAGTTATTGTCGACTCGCACACCGGCGGTAAGGAAAAGACGGTCGTTCCACCCAAACTGCTGCTGCCCGTAGACGCCCATGGTCGTGTTGACGGTGAGATCTTGCGTCGGCGTGCCCGCCACGGTCGTCCCCGACACGGTTTCGACGCCAGGCGCGGGGAACCGCTGACCGGACAGCCCGCTGTTCTTGAGTTGCTTTCGCACCCACTGTCCGCCAACCGATGTGGCCGACGAGATCGCCGGAGTGATCGCGAACGTCGCGGTGCCTGAGTAGTCGCCAGTGATGTAGCTGTGGTTGCGCAGCGTCTGCGAGATGCGCCCGTCGGCGGCGGCCGCTCCAACGAGCGCCGCCACGAACGGCCTGAGCTCGGGCGGGGCATATCGCTCGAGCGCCCGGCTGTCGTCCGACGTGTAGTCGAGACCGAGCGTGAGGCGGTGCGCGAACCAACCGGTCGGACGGTGGTTCACCGTCGTACCGCCCGTAAAGCGATTAATGTCCTGCGCATTGTCGTACAGCTGCTGCGGGACTTCCGGCGGCGCGAAGCCAAACCCGCGATTCCCGGGAAACACGAGCGGATGGCCGATCGACATTCCCAGCAACGGGGAAACACCCCCGTCCGTGCCGAGGTGAAGGTTGCTGCGGAGGAAATGGAGGCTCACACCGAGGTCGAGCTTGTCGCTCGCCGCGGCGTTGACGTTCGCGTGGGCGCTGAACGTCTTTCCGAAGTTGTTAGGCTCGATCCCCTCATCGTCGTTGTACGTGCCGGACAGGTAATACCTCAGCTGCTCGCGGCCCCCCGAGAGCGCGAGATGGTATGACTGCGTGCGGCCGGTCGAGAATATTGGCGTCCCGCGATCCTCCTCCTGCTGGATCGGATTCCAGGGGACGATCTCGCCTGCCGTGTTGCGGGCGTAGTTCGTGGTGATGCGCCCCTCCGGATCGCGGAACCATTGCGCGCCTTGCTCGGTGCGAACCGCCCACCGCGCCGGCCCCGCGGCGCCCTTCTTGGTGATGATCTGGATCACTCCGTTCGCCGCTTCTGTCCCGTAAATGGTCGCCGCCGCCGGACCCTTGATGATCTCGATGTCCTGAATGTCCTCCGGCGCGATGTCGTTCAGCCGGGACGCGACCTGCGAGTTTTGCGCGCCCAGCGCGCCGGCGCTCGACGGGCCTTGATTCACCGCGTTGTTTACGCGAATGCCGTCGATGTACACGATCGGCTCGTTGGAGAGCGATAGACTCGATCGCCCGCGTATCCACACCGTTGGCCCGGAGCCGACACGCCCCGAGTTGGGCGCGATGATGACGCCCGGAGCGCGCGACTGTAGCAGCGTGCCCAGATTCGGCGCCGCTGACCGCTCGAGCTCCTGCGCGGCATCGATCGTTGCCACGGTGTTCCCAAGGGATCGGCGGCGCTCGCCGATCCCCGTGCCCGTGACCACCACTTGATCGAGCTCGATGGCCGCATCGGTGAGGACGATGCGGACCTCCAGGTCACCGACTCGGGCGACGTGTGTCTCCGGTCGAAAGCTCAGCCGGCGCACCTCGAGCGTGACCTGGTCGCCGGAGACTCCAGTGATCCGGAAGCGGCCGGCCGCGTCGGTCGCGGCGCCGAGGGTAGTTCCCTGGACGCGGACACTCGCGCCTTCGACTGGCGTCAAAGCCCCGGCTCTGACGACCACGCCGGCGATGGTCCCCTGTTGTGCGGCGGCGATGACCGGCGTGAGAGCAACGAGGGCGGCGATGCCCAACATGGCGCGCCACCGTGAGTTGGCCGAGTGGCCGGCAGCGCGGATCGACGAGAGGATGCGCATGGGCGTGGGACGGGTAGGAGGTCGGCCAGCGCGCGGCGGGTGGCCCGGCTGGCTCCATCGCTGCGACCAATACTGTATACAGTGCGGCGTACACGCTATATTACGCCCCTCGCGCGATGAAGCGCAAGACAGTTTTCTGGATGCCTACCCGCCACCCCGCTCGTTTTCCCATGCAGCGAGCCCGCACTCCCGCGGACCCCGAGACGCACGACGACACCCTCCGCGGACCGGATGGCATCACGCTGCGCCGCGTGGCGGGGCTCCACGAGTATCAGGAGTGCCTGGCCATTCAGGAGGAGACCTGGGGCCACGGATTTCGGGAGCTCGTCCCGCCTGTAATTCTCATGGTCGCTCAGAAGCTCGGCGGCGTGTGCGCGGCCGCGTTCGCCCCCGACGGCCGCATGCTCGGCTTCGTGTTCGGGATGACCGGGCCCCGCGAGGGCCGGCTCGTCCACTGGTCGGACATGCTGGCCGTCCGCGCCGACGCTCGAGGCAGCCACATCGGGCAGCGACTCAAGCTGTATCAGCGCGATCTCGTGCGCGCCGTTGGCGTCGAGACCATGCACTGGACCTTCGACCCACTCGTTGCCCGAAACGCGCACCTCAATCTCACGCGCCTCGGCGCACGCGCCATCGAGTACGTCCCCGACATGTACGGAACCAATACCGGCAGCCCGATTCACGGCGCCCTCCCTACCGACCGCGTGATTGTCGCGTGGGATCTCACCAGTCCGCCTGATCCCGTCGAGCGCACGTCGCGCCCCGGTCTGCTGGTGAACCCCCCCGCGCCGGATGGCCTGCCGTGTCTCAACGGCCTGCTCGACGCGTCGGTCGTTCGCATCGCCATCCCTCGGGACCTGGAGACGGAATCGAGCGAGCGGCGTACTGTCTGGCGTCAGGTGACCCGCGCGGCCTTCGAATCGTACCTCGGTCGCGGGTACGAGATCGTCGGCTTCCGCCGCGGAGGGGGAGACGAGCTGCCATCCTATGAGTTGTCGCCAGGCGGGTCGTTGCCCGGCGCAGATGCTCCGACTGGGGTCGTACATGCTGCGCATTGACCAGATCACGTTGCGCGAAATCCGATTGCCGCTCCGGGAACCCTTTCGCATCTCGAGCGGCGTGGTCGACGAGCGCCGCATTGCGCTCCTCGAGCTCGTCGACGCAGACGACGTGACGGCGTGGAGCGAGTGCGTTGCCGGCGAGCAGCCGAACTACAGCTCCGAAACGATCGATACCGCGTGGCATGCGATCACGGAGTGGGTTGCCCCGCGCGTGCTCGGGCGGTCGTTCAGCGATGTGCGTGAAGTATTTCCGGCGCTCGAGCGCGACTTCCGCGGACACCTGATGGCGAAGGCAGCGGTCGAGATGGGAGCGTGGGTCGTGGCGGCTGAGCGGGTGGGGGCCTCGCTGGCCAACCTGCTGGGCGGCACGCGATCCGAGATCGCCACCGGCATCTCGCTCGGTATCCAGCGGTCGCCGGAGACGCTCGTCGAGAAGGCGCGCCAGGCCTTGGCGTTAGGCTATCGCAAGGTGAAGATCAAGATCCAGCCGGGGGCCGATATCGCCTATGTCGGCGCCGTCCGCGCGGCACTCGGGCCGACCGCGCCGCTGATGGCCGATGCGAACAACGCGTACACGATCGCCGACGCCGAGCACCTCGCCCGCCTCGACCCGCTCGAGCTGATGATGATCGAGCAGCCGTTCGCGTTCGACGATCTCGTTCAGCACGCCGAGCTCCAGCGCCGACTGACGACGCCGATCTGCCTCGACGAGTCCATCACCTCGGTCGACCGCGCGCGCGACATGGCGGCGCTCGGCAGCGGACGCATCGTCAACATCAAGCCGGGACGCGTCGGAGGATTCACAGCGTCACTCGCCATCCACGACTTCTGCGAGACGAGGGGGATTCCCGTCTGGTGCGGCGGTATGCTCGAGAGCGGCATCGGACGCGCCTGCAACGTGGCCCTCGCGTCGCTCCGCAACTTCACCAAGCCGGGCGACGTGAGCCCGAGTGCGCGCTATTGGGAGCGCGACATCGTCACACCGGAATGGACCATGAACGCCGACGGAATGGTTCGCGTGCCACTCGACCGGCCCGGCCTTGGCGTTGACGTGGACACGGACCGCGTGGATGATCTCACGATTCGAAAGGTGACCCTCACGGCGCCAAACCGGGCGGGCGCCGCTCGCGTGTGACATAGGTCGCACGAACGCGCTTCCCGCCGAGCTTGCGCAGCGCGAGATTCGGGACGTGTCCGAGCTCCCGATACACACCGCTACCCGCTACCTGCAGCCGCTCCGCGAAGGGGGGTCGCTGCCAGCCGTCGTCGATACCGATAGCGGCGGTCTGTTCGTCGTGAAGTTTCGTGGAGCGGGCCAGGGCGCAAAGGCGCTCGTGGCCGAGCTGATCGTCGGAATGCTCGCCCGGGCCCTGGGGCTACCCATACCGACCATGGCTCTCATCGACATTCCGGCGTCGTTCGGCCGGAGCGAGCCCGACTCCGAGATTCAGGACGTGTTGCGATCGAGTCATGGCATCAACGTCGGCCTCCGTTATCTGGATGGCGCATTCAACTATGACAACTCCGCCGCCGGCGAGCTCATCACCAGCGAGTTCGCGACCCGCGTGGTGTGGCTCGATGCGTACACGACGAATCCCGATCGCACGCATCGCAATCCCAACGTGCTGATCTGGGAGCGACGCCCGTGGCTCATCGATCATGGCGCGGCGCTCTACGCGCACCATGACTGGCCAACGGTGGACGAGGCGCGCACGCAGACACCCTTTCCGAGGATTCGCGAGCACGTACTGCTCGAGCGAAGCGCGCACCTCGACGCGATCGACGCAGATCTTGTGACGGCGCTCAGCGATGAGTGCATCACCCAGGTGCTGTCGAGCGTGCCCGACGCGCTGCTCCTCGACCCCACGCGCGGCGAGGAGTTCGCATTTGCGGATGATGCACGCGCGCGCTACTTCGACTACCTGACGCGGCGACGCGACGGCCCGCGCGCATTCGTGTCCGAAGCGGTGCGTGCCCGAACCCAGGCCCGCAATACGCCTCCGCTGCGCTTGTCCGCGCGCCGATGACCCCTCGCTCCCGCTCGGTTTCTTACGACTTCGCCGTGTTGCGGGCAGTGCCGCACCCGCACATCGGCGCATTCGTTCCCGTGGGCGTCGTGCTTCATGCACGCACGGCCGACTACCTCGGCATGCGCTCGCTCACCGACCTGGACGAGCTTCGCACGCACGTGCCGGACGTGGACGCCGAGCTGTTGGCGCGCTATCTCCGATCGGTGCACGCCATCTGCGATGGCGACGAGTCCGCCGGCCCGGTGGCACTCACCCCTCCTTCCGAGCGATTCCACTGGCTCACCGCCCCACGCTCGGATGTGATCCAGAGCTCGCCCGTGCACGAGGGAGTGTGCATCGATCCGGAGCGTGAGCTGGACGCTTTGTTCAGGACGTATGTCAGGCGGGGGTCGTGAAAGACAGGGGTCAGGAGTCAGGAGTCAGGGATCAGGGATGGAAAGGCGCGGCAGCGTAGCTGCCGCGCTCATCTGATGAGGGCCGCAGGCGCGAAGCGCCGCGGCCCCTTACCATCCCTGATCCCTGACTCCTGACTCCTGACCCCACTCACCTCACAATGATCTCACCTCAAGTACAGTACTCCGCTCGCAAAATCGAACACCGCCTCCCGCTCGGCGAGTAGGTCCGCGCCTATCACTCCATCAGCGAGCTCGATGCCCTCGTCGCGCAGGCTCTGATTCACGTGCGACAGATCGAGCACGACCACCGGAAGAGAATCCAGCCGCAGCCCGCCGAGGCGCACGTCGTCGAGCCGCGCGCTCCGCGTGCGTTGCGCGGGCGCGCCGAGGCCGGACACCCGCGTGCGACTCTGCTGCAACGACAAGCCAAGCCGCAGTGCGGTGGCATCGTCGAGAAAACTGGTGGAGGCGCCGGAGTCGATGATGAGCGACAGGCGCTGTCCGCCCACCTGCGCCACCGCCTGGTAGTGACCCGATTTCAAACGCCTCGTCGGAACGCCGACGTAGCCCTGGTCGCGCAGAACCGAGCTGATGACGGACGAAGGGCTCGCGCGCGGCGGGCGATCCGGCGAGCCTGCTGAAGGCGTCATCGTACAGCCGATGAACGCCGCGATCGTGCCTACCGCGCGCAGTGCCAGAGAAGCCAATCGCATGGGGTGCCCGGGAACGGGAAGCTCCTGCCTCATCTCTTACGACACCGCTCGCACCTGGCATGTTGCGTTCTTACACAAAACTTGACGATCTCCCCGAGGCTACTCACCAAGACGACGGAGGCGGTGGCGATCGGCGCTGGCGTTCGAGCATCGATCAACTGGGTTCTCGCATCGCTCGCGGCATGACACGGAACGCGCAGACCGTCAGATCGCGGTCTATCGGGGTCGCCCCGCCGGACGTGATGGTCGCGCCGTAGCTGCCGCGCCACCGCGGCGGAGATATTCGGCGAAGTCGTCGGGAAGCTCGCTGGCGATGATAGCCTGCGCCGCCGCCTCGAGGTCATAATCAACTCTCACGATCTCGGCGTTGACGCTGAGCGCCCCCACATCGAGCACGACATAGCTCGCGCGCCAGTCGCCATCCTTCGGCCGACCCACGGATCCCGCGTTGACGTAGTTCACGCCTTCCACGACGCGATGCCAGGGTACGTGCGTATGACCGAAGCACACGACGTCGCCGGCGCCGGCGCGCAGTGCGGTGCCCATCTTTTCGAGGAACGCGTCGGAGCGATCCCGATGGATGTACACGGTGTTGAGCGTGTGATTGCCGTGCACGAGCGTCACCGTGGGCCCGGCGACGTGGCCGCCGTTAGGCCGAAGATCGATCCGAAAGGGCAGCGCCCCGAGAATCGCCTTCGAGCGCGCCGTGACGTGCTCGAGAGTCCACACGTACGAGAGGTGCGACAACTCTTCCTGGCGCGGATCCTCGTAGTGGCAGCCGCAATGCTTGTAGTCAGTGGCCACGGTTGAGTCGTAGTTGCCCGCTACGCCAGGAATTCCCCGGGCCACGAGCATCTCGACGACCTCGTTCGGCCAAGGGGCGTATCCGACCAGGTCGCCGAGATGATACGTGGCGTCCACGCCCTCGCGTCCCGCGATGTCGCGCAGCACTGCCTCGAGCGCTGGCAGATTCGCGTGGATGTCGGAGATGAGGGCGTAGCGCATCGTCAAGTCAGCTCGAGTGCCATGACCGTGGCCGACGCCGGACACGCTTCACGGAACTCGACCGATTGCTTGACCTCGTCAGGCACCGCGTCGCGGGTCGTCGTCGCGAAGCCGAAGCTCGGGAAGTAGCGCTCCGCGGTCGTCGTCAACAGATACAGCGCCTTGATTCCGCGCGACTCCGCCTCGGCGATGGCGTGCGTCACCAGTCGCCGTCCGAGCCCGGTTCCCCGCCACTCGGGCTCGACCGCCGCGGAGCGGAGCAGCGCGTATGCATCGCCGCAGTGCTCCAGCCCCACGACGCCGACGATGCGCTTGTCGGGCTCACTTTCAGCGACTACGAAGCCTCCGAGCGAGTCGGCGACTCCGGCGGTCGGTAATCCGCTCGACAGGAGCAGTCGCTCGATCGCGGGAAGGTCATTGCCGCGCGCCGCGCGAAGCGAGGCGTCGTGTGCTTCGATCGTCTGTGCCATTCTCTCACTCCTTCCGAGCTGATGATGCGGCATTACACGCAGCAGGGGAGACCGTCGGATCCCGTGCAGCACCCAACCTTCTCGACGATCGCGGGCTTGGTGGCGCGGACGAAGGCACTGACGAACTTGCCGTCGATCTCGCGTGCGAACTGTCCCGCGTCGAGCCCCGATCCTTCCAGAAAAGCCGCGGCATCCGCCGCTTCGTACACACGCGTCACTTCCACGCCGATCTGCTCGAAGCCCGCCTCGCCAAGAAGCGCGCGGTATTCCTGCTCCTCGAGGGCGCCGGCGACGCATCCGACCCACAGCTCCATGCTCCGGCGGACGTCCTCCGGCGCTTCACCACGTACGACGACGTCGCTGACCGCGAAACGACCACCCGGCTTGAGAACGCGGAACGCCTCGCGCAGCACCTGGCGCTTATCGCCGGAGAGATTGATCACGCAGTTCGAGATGATGACGTCCACCGACGCGTCCGGTAGTGGAATGCGCTCGATCTCGCCCTTGAGAAAGCTGACGTTCGAGGCACCCGCCTTCCTTCTATTCTCCTCGGCGAGGGCCAGCATCTCGTCCGTCATATCGAGTCCGTACACCTTGCCGGTGGGCCCGACGCGCCGGGCGGAGAGCAGGACGTCGATCCCGCCACCCGAGCCCAGGTCGAGGACGGTCTCGCCTTGGTGCAGCTCGGCGAGCGCGGTCGGGTTGCCGCAGCCTAACGAAGCCAGCAGGGCTTTCGCGGGGATGCCGGCGGTTTGGCCCTCGTCGTACAAGTCGGCGGTGATCGGGTCCCACGCTTCGGTGGTCGATCCGCAGCACCCACTGGATCCACAGCAGCTCGCGCTCGCCTCGCCTTCGCGCGCGCGGAGCGCAGCCTGTCCGTACTTCTCTCGCACTGCCGTCTGTAGCTGGGAGATCTCCGTCGTGCTCGACTCGGTCTGCGTCTTCATGTCATCCTCCGATGATCAAGTTTTCTTGATATGTTAGGGAAATAAAAGATCAGTCGTATGCCGTCTTCTTCATCACGTCCTCCGCCAGAAGTGCCCTCTCGACTGCACCGGCGTCGGCGTCGAGCTCGATCACCCGGTTGGCGCGGTGCGGGGTGATCCCCGGCAACCGGCCGGTGTGGTAATCGATCGTCGTCTGGCTGAACTTACAACCGTGCGCCGTCGCGACGATCACTACGCGCTCCTCGGCGCCGATCAGCGAGGCGGCGCGCGCCTTCAGGAATCCGGCCACGGCCGTCGCCGAATTGGGACAGATATATACCCCCGAGGCGTCGACGAGCGCTTTGGCATCGAGAATCTCCTGCTCCGACGCCGACTCGAAGCCGCCGCCCGACTGCCGCACCACGCGCACGGCCTTGTCGTATGACACCGGATCGCCGATCCGGATCGCCGACGCTACGGTGTCACCGGCGACGACGCGGAGGCGCTCCCGGTAGCCGTCCCGCGCCGCCTTCGCCAAAGGCGCCGCGGCGGCCGCCTGCACCCCGAGCAGTCGCGGCACGCGCCCGATCAGGCCGAGGGCCTGCATCTCGAACAGCCCTTTGCCAATGGCCGAGATGTTCCCGGCGTTCCCGACCGGGACCACGATCCAGTCGGGCGGCTCCCATCCGAGCTGCTGCACGATTTCAAAGGCGATCGCCTTCTGGCCTTCGATGCGCAGCGGGTTGATGGAGTTCAGCAGATAGATCGGTTGCCGGGCAGCCACCTCGCGCAGAATGCGCATGCAGCCGTCGAAATCGGTGTCGAGCGCCAGAGTGCGGCAGCCGGCGGCGATCGGCTGTGACAGCTGCTCGAGGCTCACCTTGCCGCGCGGCAGGACGACCAGGCCCATGAGCCCCGGCACCTGCGCCGCATAGACGGCCATTGCCGCCGAGGTGTCGCCGGTCGAGGCGCAGGCGACGGCGCGCACCCCGAGATGCCGGGCGAAGGACACTCCGCTGGTCATGCCGCGATCCTTGAACGACAGCGTCGGGTTCTCCCCTTCGTGCTTCACGCGCACGTCATGCGTGCCGCTCGCCGCCTGTAGTGCCGGAGATCGATAGAGGTTCGTGTTCCCCTCCGGCATGCTGACGATGGCGGGCTCGGGGAGGTCGGGAAGAATCAGCTCGTGATAGCGCCAGACTCCGCTCCGATGCACGCCGTCGCGCGCCCCGAGCCGGCCGTCGAAAAGCGCGCGCCAGGCGGCAGGAGAGCGCTCGCTGCGCAGGCGGTCGAGATCGTGGGCCACCTCGAGCCGATCGCCGCAGGCGTCGCAGGCGTACCGGATCTCCGCCATCGACTCGACACGGCCGCAGGCGATACAGCGCAGGAAAGACAGCGTCGTGACGGCGCTCACGCGTCGACCCGGCGAGCGCCGCGGTTGTCGGGGGCGCACACGAAATACCGTGACGGCAATCCGTGGCGCGCGAAAGCGGCGTGCATGGCGAGAGCGACGGCGTCGCCGGTCTCGGCCATGGCGACGGCGAACATCGCCGGCCCGGCGCCGCTGATCGAACAGCCAAACGCTCCAGCTTCGAGGGCCGATCGCTTTACGTCGTCGAACCCGGGGATGAGGTGCCGCCGCGCCGGCTCGGCGACCTGGTCGACGACGGCGCGCCCGAAATCCGCGACGCTGCCGCGCGCCACCGCCGCGACCATCGCCCCGACGTTTGCCCAGTTGGCGATGGCATCCTGCAACAGTATGGAGGCGGGAAGGATCGAGCGGGCGTAGCGCGTTTCGATCTCCATCTCGGGCAGCACCACGACGAACCGCGCCTGGGGTGGCACCTCGAGGCGCGCCACCTCGAGCGGCGCATGGCTCTTCACGATGGTGAACCCGCCCAGGAGAGACGCCGCCAGGTTGTCGGCGTGGCGGCCGCCGCTCGCCACCTCCTCCCCATCGAGCGCAGCCAGGAGCAGTGCGTTGCTGTCGAGCGGCGACTCGAGAAGCAGGTGGACCGCGACCGCGCCGGCCACCGCGCTCGCGGCGCTCGACCCGAGGCCGCTGCCGCGCGCCAGCCCCTTGTCGATGCGCATCTCGATGGCCGTATCCTGTCCGACGCCCGCGGGGAGTTGCCGCAAGACGCCGGCGGCGGCGCGGCCGGCGCAGTTCGCCCCGGCTTCGAGCGGGATGCCGCACGCGTGCCCGGTCATCTCCGTGATCACGACGCCCGGCCGGCCTCCATCCGCTCGTCGCACGGCCACCGTGTCACCCGGGCCAGCGATCGCCACGCCGAGACAATCGAAGCCGGGGCCAACGTTGGCGATGGACGCCGGCGCGAACACCGTCACCCAGGTCATTCGAGAAGCCCCCTGGCGCGCATCAGCTCGGCGTTGAGCAGCGCCACGCCCGCGGCGCCCCGAATGGTGTTGTGCACCAGGGCGACAAGGCGCAGGTCCAGCACCGGACAGCGCCGCACGCGACCGACGCTGACCGTCATGCCGCCCCCCGCCATTCGATCGAAGCGCGGTTGCGGTCGGTCCGGCTCCTCGCGCACAAGGACCGGCCGTTCCGGGAGGCTCGGCAGCCCAAGCGAGGCGAGAGGGGAACGAAATGCCTGCAAGGCCGCGACCGCCTCCTCCGGGGAGGCGGGACGCGAGGTCTTGATCGACGCCGCGAGGGTGTGGCCGTCGGAGACGTGCACGCGGTGGCAGTGCGCGCTGATCGCGAAGGCGGCAGCCTTCCCGGGCGCGCCCAGGATCTTGCGGCTCTCCGACTCGATCTTCTCCTCTTCGCCGCCGATGTGCGGGATGACGTTGTCGAGGATGTCCATCGCGGGCACGCCGGGGTAGCCGGCGCCAGACACCGACTGCAGCGTCGCCACCATCACGCGATCGATGCCGAAGGCGGCCTGGATCGGCGCCAGCGCCATCACCAGGCCGACGGTCGAGCAGTTCGGGTTGGTGACGAGGCAGCCACCGCCGGGGAAGCGTTTCTTCTGCTCGACGAGGAGATCGAGATGGGCGTGGTTCACCTCCGGGACGAGGAGGGGCACGTCGGGATCCATCCGGTGATTGCGCGAGTTGCTCACCACCGCGTGCCCCGCCGTCGCGAACGCGATCTCGATGTCGCCGGCGACCGAAGCATCGAGTCCCGAGAAAGCGAGGCGGGCCTCGAGGCCCGGCCGGCAGGGCATCACGGTCATGTCGCGCGCCCAATCCGGCATCGGACGATCGAGGAACCAGCGCGCCGCTTCGCCGTAGGTTTTCCCCACCGATCGGTCGGACGCGCAGAGGGCGGTGACCCGGAACCACGGATGGCCATCGAGGAGCGACACGAAGCGCTGGCCGACGGCGCCCGTCGCCCCCAGCACCGCCACCGTAACACGGGCATCGCGTCCTGGCATCAGACGGCGCGCAGCCGAGCGAGGCCGCTCGGACGCGCCCAGCGCCGCGCCGAGGTCGGGCCGTTCAGGCGCTCGTGGATTGCGCGCACCGCGGCGACGACGCGACGCTGCTTGACGATGACGGTGATGTTGTACTCCGAGGAGCCCTGGGCGATCGCCACCACGTTCACACCCCGATCGCCGAGCGCGCTGAAGATCCGGCCGGCGATGCCGCGCTGGCCCTTCATGCCGGCACCCACCACCGCGACCGCCGCCATCCCGCGCTCCACCTCGATACGCGCCACCTGCTCTCCCAGGAGTCCGCGCTGGCGGAAGTCGCTCGCGAGCGCCTTCATGGTGCGCTCGACGTCACCCTGCCGGATGGCGAACGAGACGTTGTACTCCGACGACGACATCGAGATCATGTAGATGTTGGTGCCCGCCTGGGCCACCGGCCCCAGGAGCCGCATCACCATCCCTGGCTGGCCGAAGATCCCCTCCCCCTCGATGGTCAGGAGCGCCATGCCGCTCATGCTGCTCACCATGAGCGGCCCGCGTCCTCCTGCGGGGCGCGCGGTGATCAACGTGCCGGGGGCGTCGGGGCGGAAGGTGTTCTTGATCCGGATCGGGATGCCAGCGCGGCGCACCGGCTGCATCGTCTTGGGATGGATCACCTCGGCGCCGAAGTGCGCCATCTCCGCCGCCTCCTGGTACGAAATGCGGGACACCAGGCGCGCGTTCGCTACTACCGCCGGATCGGCGGTGAGCACCCCGTCCACCTCTTTCCAGATCCAGACCTCCCGGGCGAGAAGGGCCTCGCCGATGAGGGCAGCGGTGTAGTCCGAGCCGCTGCGTCCGAGGGTGGTCGTGGCCCCCTGGCGGGTGCGACCGATGAAGCCGGTGACCACCGGCACTCCCTTCCGGCGCAGGATGGGCCGGAGACGCGCGCGCGTCCGGCGTCCGGTCGCCGCGACGTCGACGACCGCGGCGCCGTGCGCGTCATCGGTGACGATCAGGTCGCGGGCGTCCACGGCAAGACCTTCGAGCCCGGCCTGCCGCAGGTGGACCGCCACCAGGCGCGACGCCAGCCGCTCGCCGAAGGACGCTACGAGATCGAGGCTGCGCCGGCTCGGCTCGCGGAGCAGGTAGACGCCGTGCAGGACCTCGTCGAGCTCCGCGAATTCGCCCTCGATGTCACGCCGCAAGGCGGCCTGGGCGCCGGCGTCGAGCCCGAGGCGCCGCACGACGGTGTCGTGCCGGGCCGTTAGGCGCTGGAGGCGCCGGCGCACATCCGTTCGCTTCCCCGCCGCCGCCGCGTTGGCGGCGGCGATCAGCTCGTCGGTGACGCCTGCCAGAGCGGAGACCACCAAGACCGGGTGCTGGCCGTAGTAGCGCTTCACGATCTGGCCGACCTGGCGAATCGGACCGGCGCCGGCGACCGAGGTCCCGCCGAACTTCATGACGATCATTCGTTAGGCTTGCCGCGAGCACCCGGCACGAAGATCAGCATGACGAGGCGCGGGTCGGCAGGCGGCGGGCGGCCGGCTTCAGCGCAGAGAGCACTGACTCTGCTTCCTCGAACGTGTCACGTGCGAGCGCATAGTAGACCCAGCGACCCTCCTTTCGATCGGTGAGGATGCCGGCTTCCTTGAGCGCGCGCAGATGCCACGACAGCCGGGGCTGGGCGATGTCCAGCGCCTCGGTCAGCTCACACACGCATCGTTCGCCATCTCGAAGCAGATCGATCACCTCGAGGCGGATCTCATCGGACAGGGCGTGGAAGAGTCGTGCAGCGCGTGTGTAGTCGGTACCGATGACAGTGGCCATGGGTGCATTATATCAAGATTCCTTGATCGATCAAGTGGGGTCAGCGGTCAGGGGCCAAGCGCCAAGGGCCACGGGGAGGGTGAAGGGACGCGCAGCTTCCGCGCGCCCTTACCCTCCCCGTGGCCCTTGGCCCTTGGCCCCTGACCCGCCCGCTAGGGCAGGAATCCCCGCGCGAATCCTCCCGGGAAGTTGTCCGAGTGGAAGTTCACGTAGAAGCTCGCGGGGTCGCGCAGCAGCTCGGCCAGCGCGGCCTCGTGGCTGGTAAAGTGCGCGTTCGTCACGAAGATTCCCTGCTGGCGGAACTCGAGGTGTTGATCGGTGAGATTGAGATCCGTCCCGACAGGGTTGGACAGCCACCAGATCACGGGCCCGGTTGGCTGCCCCGGATTCAGGTGGTGAATGTGGCCGAACCGGACGCTTTCATCGCCCTTGTTATTGATGATGACAGTCGACTCGATGGTGCCGTCCGCCAGGACCATGATCTGCGCGTGTCCCTTGGACTCCGAAGTCGAGGTGGGGACCTCGAGCTCCGAGCGCATCTGCGTGTTGAACACTATGGGCGGCGCTCCTTCGCTCCCGACGGCGGAGAACGAAGCGGCGAAGCGCTCCGGTCCGGTCGAGGGCTGATCGGCGCACGCGGCAACCGCAACGACAGCCATCATCGCGTGCCAATGTCGCATAGAACCTTCCTGGTCGAGGGGATCGGGAAGGGTTGCGCTCGCCGGACCGGGCGAAAAGCGGGTTACGGCAAACGTAGAGCCCGGTGTGGCAGACGACCTGTATAGTGCCGCCAACGCTTTCGGGTGACATTCGCCGCACGAGAACGGCAAAGAGGACAGAGTTCAGAATACGGATTTCAGAATTCAATAAAGCTACGGGGAGCCAGGTCGTGGTTCCTGTTGGTCGTGTCTGAATTCTGAAATCTGTATTCTGAACTCTGTCATCTTTGCCGTCCGCCCAAAAAGCAGAAGAATGGACAACCTCGCTCATACTCTCACCGGGCTCGCGATCGCCGAGGCGGGCCTTCGCCGCAAGACGGCCCTCGGCGCGACGACACTCGCCATCGCCGCCAACCTCCCCGACATCGACGCGTTCATCTACTTCGTGGGTGATGGAGTTGACGCGCTCGCGTTCCGGCGAGGATGGACGCACGGCATCCTCGCGATGATCGTGCTCCCGCTCCTGCTCGCGGCGGCGATGCGCGCTGCGAGTCGATTGTGGCGCTCGCGAACGGACACTCCCGCGGCGAGTTGGCGATGGCTGATCATCCTGGCGGCGCTGGGCGTGTGGTCGCATCCACTGCTCGACCTGCTCAACACGTACGGCGTACGGCTTTTCATGCCGTTCTCGAATCGATGGTTCTACGGCGACACGCTCTTCATCATCGATGTCTGGCTCTGGCTGGCGCTCCTCGGTGGGATCCTGCTCTCGCGGCGACGGAGTCTGCGGCTGTCCGCCAATCCCGCACGCCCCGCGCGGGTGGCGATTGCGCTCGTCGGCGTGTACGTCGTCGGCATGGCCATCTCGTCGCGTGCAGGCCGCGGGATCGTCGAGCGTCACGCCAACGCCCCACGCGCCGACCGCGTGATGGTCTCACCGGTTCCGCTCACACCCTTTCGCCGCATGGTCGTCCGGGATCTGGGCGACCGCTATGAGACGGGACAGCTCACGTTAGGCGGAAAGACCGCGTATCGCCCAACGGGCGCGACACCGACGGGACGCCACACCGATCTGGCCACGGCCGCTGCACGAACAGCTGACGGCGCGGCGTTCCTCTCGTGGTCCCGCTTCCCGCGATTCGCCGCCGAGCCATCGAGCGATGGCCTGTTGGTTCGCATTAGCGACATGCGCTACGCGGACGTGGCTGGCCGTGGATGGGCGTCGGTGGTCGTCCGCATCCCTCCCGCGGAGCCTGGCTCAGCGGATCAATGACCGCTGAAAGGCACGATCCCACGCGGCGAGCGCCGGCTTGGGACTCAACTCCGTGTCGACGAGACCGAGGTGCGCGAACAGCGGGAGGATGGAGCCGGGAGGAACGGGAAAGGAGGTGAGATCGAGATCGGTGAACGTGATCTGATAGACGCCTGCCAGGCCAGCCACGTCCGCCAGCTGCCACTGTCGCGCGATCCACCGTGCCTGCTTTTCCGGCGAAGACGTGATGTTCGCGACCGACGACGACGTCCAGCCGCCCTCCAGGATCATCATCGGGAGGTCGTGGTCTTCGCCCAGTCGCGAGTAGTAGTTCAGCGGTACCTGTTCCGGCTCGGTGAAGCCGGCCAGGAATGGGTACGACGACAGGCCGAGGCCACGCGCGAAGGGGAAGTCCGCGAGATCATCCGCGATGCCGACGAACTGGGTCTTGCCCTGCAAGCGCCCCCACGCGACGTCGACCTGTACCGTGACCGATAGTCTCGCTCGTGCGGCCGAGCCACCGAGCGCCTGCGCGGTTGCGTTCACCATGGCGCGCAGCGCGTCGTAGATCTCGCCCGGCGCGGCGAGGCGAACGAGATTCGTCTCCATCGCCAGCGCGAGGTCCGATGGCCGGAGAATGCTGTCGACGGCCATCACGTACTCGCGGTACGCCTGCTGCACCTCGGCCTCGCGAATGGATCGCCCGAGCTCGACGAGCTCCGGCGCTTCGCGATCGCGGGCGAGGCCGTCAGTCGCGTCGATCATCGCGACGACCTCGAGACCGCGGCCGCGGTAGAGCTGCACCAGCTCGAGCTGATCACGCCGCACGAGGACGCGTGCACTCGTGTCGGCAAGGAGACTCCTCCACGGGACTGTCAGCGAGAGCAGCGCGCCGTCGGCGCGCGGCATCCACATCTCGATCGTCGCCAGCACCGACTGAATGTCCAGCCGGGGCGGCGTCGCCGCGAATCCGATCCGGTAGGCACGCGCCTGGGCTGGCGCGTCGGGCTCCGAGCACGCCAGGACCGCGCCTAACAAGAGCGCCGCCGCCCTCCAGCTCACCGCCCCGGCTTCGGCACCACCCGGAGCACCTTCCCATTGTCGTCATCCGTGACGAGGTAGAGCAGGCCGTCCGGTCCCTGCTGGACATCGCGGATGCGCGCTCCGAGATCGCCGAGGTAGCGCTCTTCGCGCGTGACGCGATCGTTCTCGATGGTGAGCCTGACCAGCGCACGGGGTCCCATTGATCCCACAAACGCGCTTCCCTTCCACCCTGGATAGCGGTCGCCGGTGTAGAAGGTCATGCCCGACGGCGCGATGACCGGATCCCAGTAGTAGACTGGCTGTTCCATCCCCTCTTGCTGCGCCCCTTCGCCGATGGCCGAGCCAGAGTAGTCGCGACCATACGTAATGGTCGGCCACCCATAGTTCTTTCCCTTCTCGGGACGATTGAGCTCGTCACCACCCATGGCGCCGTGCTCGACGGTCCAGAGCTGGCCGGTTTCCGGATGCAGCGCCGCCGCTTGAGCGTTGCGATGACCGAGCGACCAGATCTCCGGTCGCGCATCGTCGCGTCCGACGAAGGGATTGTCGGAGGGGATGCTCCCATCGGGATTGATGCGAACGATCTTCCCGATGCCCGAGGACAGCTGCTGCGCCTGCTGGCGGAACGATGCGGACTGCCGGTCCCCCTGCGTGACGAACAGCTTGCCGTCGCGCGAGAAGACCAGTCGCGAGCCATAGTGACCGCCGCTGCGGACCTTTGGCTGCTGACGATAGATCACCTCGACATTGTCGAGCCTTCCGTTCCCGAGCCGGCCTCGCGCGACCGAGGTCCCCGACACGCCGCCTTCGCCTGGCTCGGAGAAGGAGAGGTAGACCAGCTGGTTCTGGGCGAAGTCGGGATCGATGGCGACGTCGAGCAATCCACCCTGACTCACCGCGTGCACCTGGGGGACGCCCGCCAGCGGCTCGGACAGCCGGCCGCTCGTGTCCACGATGCGGAGCCGACCTGGGCGTTCCGTGACGAGAATGCGCCCATCGGGGAGGAATGCGAGTCCCCACGGATGCTCGAGACCGCTCGCGACGGTCTCCACCGTGATGTTCCCGTCGATCGACCGCGGCTGCGGCGAGGCCTGTGCGGGCCCGGTCCGCGGCGGTTGCGCCTTGCACTGCGTCACCAGGGGCGCTGCGACGAGCAGGAACGCCAATGTCATCGTTCGGCGGGGCATACCGGTGGATCGCATCTCGAGCTCCTTTGATTGAGCGGGTCTGCTGAAGTGTGGCGCGCGGGCGCACCTCATGCAACGACATGACTGGAGCGGGGCGTGTGAAAGTTGCAAGGAACGCCTTCAACGAAGTGGGCATGGTCGTGTCACAGCATTCAAGGAGATCGGCGAGATGATGACCCGCGGTGGTGCCAAACGGCTGTTGACGCGAGCAATGATGGTCGCGGCCGTCGCCGGCAGCGCCTGTCAGCCAGGCGATCGCGCCGCCGACGGTGGCGACACCGCTGCCGCGGCTCGCGGCGAGGGCGACACGAGCGCGGCCTGCCCGGCCGACAACGGCGGCATCACTCTCCCGCCTGGATTTTGTGCCACCGTATTCGCCGACACCGTCGGGCACGCACGACACATGGTCGTACTGCCTAACGGCGTCGTGTACGTCAATACCTGGAGCGGTCGCTATTACGGCAATGCGCCGGCGCCGCGCGGCGGGTTCCTCGTCGCGCTTCGCGATACCACCGGAGACGGTGTGGCCGACGTGCGAGCGCGGTTTGGCGACAGCGTGCGGAGCGGTGGCATCGGCGGTACGGGGATCGCCTTGTACGACGGCGATCTCTTCGTCGAGGCCAATGACAAGATCGTTCGATACGACCTTCCCGCTGACGCGATCACGCCGAACGCAGCGCCTACGACCGTCGTCAGCGGGCTTCCGCTGACTGGCGGTCACCCTGCACACCCCTTCGCGATCGGATCGGGCGGAGCACTCTACGTCAACTCCGGCTCGGCGACGAATGCGTGCGGTGTTCGCGATCGCACCCCTGGGTCACGCGGCCGCGACCCATGTACGGAGCTGACGACACGCGCCGGCATCTGGCGATACGACGCCACTCGCACCGGGCAGACCTTCTCCCCTGCCGAGCGCTTCGCGACCGGCATCCGAAACGCCATCGGCATCACCATCGGCCCGAGCGGAGCGCTCTACGCCACGCAACATGGCCGCGATCAGCTCACGGAAAGCTGGCCGGCACTCTACACGGCGGAGCAGGGACAGAATCTTCCCGCGGAGGAGCTGCTGCAGGTCGAAGAAGGCGGCGACTACGGGTGGCCGTACTGTTACTACGATGACACGAAGCGCCAGCGCGTCCTGGCCCCCGAGTATGGCGGCAATGGCAGCGAGGTCGGGCGATGCGCCTCCATGCGCGCGCCCGCCGCGACCTTCCCCGCCCATTGGGCGCCTAACGGGCTCGTGTTCTACTCGGGGAGTCGGTTCCCGGCTCGCTATCGTGACGGCGCCTTCATCGCCTTCCATGGGTCCTGGAATCGTGCACCCGGCCCTCAGGGCGGATACAACGTGGTGTTCGTTCCATTCTCGGGCGCCAGCCCGTCGGGGCCCTTCGAGACGTTCGCTGATGGATTCGCCGGTCCTGAGAAATCGCCGGACCGCGCCGCGCATCGCCCGTCAGGCCTCGCGGTGGGACCCGACGGGGCGTTGTACATCAGTGATGACAAGGCCGGACGAATCTGGCGCGTCGTCTATCGAGGCGCGCAGGGCGGAGCCGCCCGTTAGGCGGCTCGCCCCGGCATGTCCACCGTCACGGCCGGCAAGGCGGGCCCGATCACCTCGGCGAAGCCGCCATACCGCCACACCGCCCGGTTGAGACGCGAGGTCGCCCGCACGAGATCATACGCGCGCAGGCGCACGGGCGCACGCACGGTCACGAATCCATGGGCATCGGGATGCCGGTCGAGCGCCGTGAATCCGGCGAGCGCGATGGCCGAGAGCGCCATGTCGGCGAGCTCCGGCGTGTCGAGCGCGAGCGCGAAGTCGACGTCGCAGGCTTCACCAATCGCGTAGCCATCCCCGGCGAGCCGCTCCACCTCGCGAGCGGCGAGGCTCCGGGGCCACGCGGCGGAAAGCGCGGCCGTGGCGACGTCGATGACGTCGACGGCAAGTGCAGGTGCGTGATCGAGTAGGTGACCCATAATGATGTGTCCTGACCGTTTTTTACAACGTGCTGCAGCCGTGCTCCGAGTGCGGATTGGTCCACTGGGCATATCTCGGGCCGAGCGCGGCGAAGGGGCCGAAAGCGCGGGCGAGCGCATGGAATTTCGAGGGCGAGCCCTCGCTGGGCGGTGCTGGTCCTGCCGGCCGCGGAAGGGTGAGGAACGAGGAAGCGCCGTCGACGCTCCACATACCGGAGCTCGGGCGGGTCGTTCCTCGTTCGCTTACGGCGTGCTTTCCTCTCGCACGAGCCTGAAGTCGTACTCGAGCGCGATCGTGTCGGCGACGCTCAGGACCGATCGGACCTGCGGCTTCTGCATCTGGAAATCAGCGAACGCGAACTTCGTGGTTGCGCTGCCGGATACTTCGCCGTTCGCCACTTTCGCCGTGACGCGCCACGTCGTGGGTCGTGTCACGCCGCGGACCGTGAGATCACCGAGCAAGTCGAAAGCTTGCGAGGCCGTTCCTGCCGGAGGCAGCGCTATTCCGCGAGCCTCCGTAGGAACGAAGACCACGGATGGAAATTGCGTCGCTTCGAGCAGCCGTCCCCGAACGTAGTTATCTCGCCTGTCGCGGTCACTCGCGAATGTGGCCGCATCGATCACGAACCGCGATGCATCCCGGATTATCTTGCCCGCGTCATCGATTGATACAACGCCCGTGACGGCCGTGCTTTTCCCGATCGCATCGTTGGGGAGATCGAATCCCACGAGCTGCTCGCGCACGCGATAACGAACCTCGTTTCCGGTCGGGGCGACGACATAGCGCGTGCCGGCGACCGTGAGAGGCGCGAGCGCGCCGTTGCTCGTCGAGGTGGTCGTGTCGGCCGTCGCCGACCGGGGCTCATCCGAAGCCGTGCAGCCGGCGAGAATACCCAGTGCCGCTCCGGCGACGACGGTGAAGTGACGTGCGCTCATAGGTGTCGATCTCCCTGCGCGGTTGGTCGTATTTCCCGATGCTCCGGCACCAGTCTAGCCGGCACAGCGCGCTCGGCAGGGTGCCCGGTTCCGGGCTGCACACCGACGATCACGAACCGCACGCGCGCCACGAATGTCGCCCTAGGGAGCGAGGTTCTCCGTCGAGAAGCGCGAGTAGTAATTGATGAAGTGCCCCCCATGACGGGCAAGCGCATCCCGTGCCCGCGCTTTGGCCGCGTCATCGGACGCATCGACCACCACCACGAAGCGGCCTGACTCCAAATCCTTCACGTGATGGGCGGTGTGCTCACGCTCCTCGCCCAGGCCATCGACCATGCGAAAGACACGCGCGAGGAGCCCTTTGCGCTTGCCCTTCGCGTCGATCTGCTGGATGCCGCCCTCGCCGCAGAGTACATGAACCTGCGACTCAGCAAACCCTTGGTCGACGAGGTCGCTCACCGCTGACTCCAAGCCCGAAGCGTCGTCGACGACACCTACGACAGTGTTATAGGGGAACAGCCGGTCTACACCCTGGCCTTGAAGACGAACCCGCCCCAGCTGGTCCGAGTCATGGCCTGTCGGTTCATGAGGCACTGCCCCTCCTTGGGGAAGTTGGGATGCCGCCGAGGGCGTCTCAGGTTCCTCGCTCCAATCGCGCCAGCCGCTGAAACGCCTTCACCTTCTCGGACCGATCGACGGTCGCTGTATTGAGCGCCTTTCCAAGAATCTCGATCGTGCGATCGTAGGTGGACCGGTCCACTGGAAAGGGCGTGCCATCCTTGCCGCCGTGAGCGAATGCGAACCGCGCCGGATCGCGGAGACTGGCCGACGTTCCATGCACGAGCTCAGACGCGAGCGCCAGCGCGCGGATGGTTCGGGGTCCCACTCCGGGGATACCGAGCAGTGACTCGAAGTCGCGTGGCGCCCGCTCATACGTCGTGAGCAGAATCTTGTGCAAATGCGTCCGCGGCACGTCGAGCTCCGGAAACAGCGTGTGCCTCACCGGCATCTTGAGCTCGGGCACTTTCGCCAGCGCCTCGAGCGTCACGCTCGGCGGCTGACTGGAGAGCTCGGCGGATGCGTTTCGCACTCCAGCGTTCTCGTGCGCGACGAGGTTCAGCGTCTCCTGCCGAATGTCGCAACACACCGCGTGATGCGGCTCGTCGACGAAGCTCTGCACGTGTGGCGAGAGCCAGTGATATCGGCGCGCAAGCCGCGTCGCACCGCTCATGCCCTGCTGGACGACGCACCACTCACCTGCGCTCGTGAAGAAGAACGCGTGGTGGTAGAGCTGGTAGCCGTCCTGCACCGCGGTGTTGTCCACCTTGGCCGACATGCGACTCGCGTACACCAGCGGATCCGGGTCGCGCCCGATGCGCTCGCACGCGGCCACAACCTGCGCCGGCGTCTTCCGCGATGCAGCGCCCTTCCCGCCGGCGGCAAACAGACCGATCTCGGCGTCGATGTCCTTGATGCCTTCCTTCACCGCACCACACACCGTCGTCGTCACCCCGCTCGAATGCCAGTCGAACCCGAGAACGCATCCGAACGCCTGAAACCAGTACGGATCGGAAAGCCGGCGAAGCACCTCGGGCGCGCCGAACTCCCGGACCATGTAGATGACGATCTCGCGCGCCAACAACACCATGCGCGAGAAGAGCCATGGTGGGGCCTTGCCCGTGTGAAGGGGAAGTGAGGCGATTCCGGTGTGGCGAGACATTGACCTGCGTGGGCGGGGATCTCGTAAAATAACACCGGCGGCACGACGCGACGCGCACGTCGGGCGTCGCGGCCGAGTCGTGCGGTCCGTCACCGGCCTAACGGGTCCATGGCGCGGATCGCCGGAACCAGGATCGGGCTCGCTGCCGCGTCATTCGCGTACGGGACACGACCTCGAGCGCCACGACCGCGCACGCCGCGCCAGGTGAGCTCCGCCGCCGGATTCAGATTCTCCGCGTGTTCTCCGGGGTCGACGCCTGGCCGGAGGACCTCGACCGCTTCCTCCTGGCCGCTCGGTAGCCTCGGGCAGGGAGCCATGTGACGAGGATCACGTGCCGCGGCGGGCGCTCTCTCGGGTACGCATCCTGCCACAAAAGCTCGGTCTGTGGGTGACGGTGTGCTCACGGAGGATCCGGGCAACAAACCACGGAGTGAGACATGGGACTCTTCGACAAGGACCCCGAGAAGAAAGACGCCGACAAGCCCAGAGCGGACTTCTCGAACGTTCAAGGCGGCAGTTCGTCGACGGCGCCGCGCTCGCGGGGCGAAGTAGAGGTGAGGAGCTACACGGTAGTGTCTGGAGACAGCCTGTCGAAAATCGCCAAGCGAGAGTATGGCGACGCACAGAAGTGGCGGCAGATCTACGAAGCGAATCGCGACCAGATCAAGGATCCAGACCTGATCCATCCGGGTCAGGTACTCACCATTCCCGCTGAGCAGTGAGGAACCAACTCATGACGAGCACTTTTTCCGGCACGCTGCTCAAGGGCGCATGCTTCGCCCTCGCGCTCACGACGTTCGCGTGCAAGGACCGCACGGAAGACGCGAGCACTACGACCTCCGGCGGCGCCGTGGCCGAAGCGTCAGCCATTGAAATCGCCGAAGTCGATCTGGGGAAGGGCGTTCAGACCGACAAGACCATCCGCGATGAGACCGACGACTTCGCGCGGCGCGACACGGTCTATGCCTCCGTTCGCACCACCGGAACGGCGACCAGCGCGACGATCACGGCACGATGGACGTTCCAGGATGGCCAGGTCGTGGATGAGCGCACCGAGACGATTTCGCCGACCGGCGATGCGAACACGGTGTTCTTCATCTCGCAGCCGAGTGGCCTGCCCGCTGGGAACTACACGCTGAGCGTGCTGCTCAACGGGGCGGAAGCACAGAAGAAAGAGTTCGAGGTGAAGTAGGTAGGAGCAGGAGTTAGGAGTCAGGAGTCAGGAGTCAGGGATCAGGGATGGAAAGGCGCGGCAGCCATGCTGCCGCGCTCATCGGATGAGGGGCCGCTCGCGCGAAGCGCGGCGGCCCCTTTTCCAACCCTGACTCCTGACTCCTGACTCCTGACTCCTAACTCCTGCTCCGTTGCTTGACAGCGGGCGCCGTCCGGTACTTTGTTCACCTATGAACCGTCCCGCCGGCAAAGCCGATCCCGTCATGTTCTCGCTGCTCGAGGCGGCGCACGCGCTCGAGCAGCGGCTCGAGACCGCGTTGGCGGAGGTCGGGCTGTCGATGGCGAAGTACGGTGTCGTCTCCCAGCTCGCACGAGCCGGCCAGCCGCTCGCCCTCAGTGAGCTCGCGACGCGCCAGAGCTGCGTGCGCTCCAACATGACTCAGCTGATCGACCGGCTCGAGACCGATGGACTCGTGCGGCGGGTGGACGATCCCGGCGATCGGCGCAGCGTCCGCGCAGCGATCACCCGTCTGGGAGAAGAGCGCGCCGCAGCGGGCGCGCGTGCGATGAAGCGGGTCGAAGACGATTTTGCTGCGTCCATCCCGCCCCGGGACCGCGTCACCCTCACGCGCATGTTGGCGGGCGTCAAGCGGCATTCGACACCTGAGCTTCCCACTCCGGAGCCCGGGTAACCCATCCTCCCCGGCCTGGAACTATGCTTCATATATGAACGTTACTGATCCGTACAACGCAGTGTGAACGTTCCCTTGTACGGAGGTGGTACCATGTCAGGCAGTCGTTCCGTTTCACGCCTCCTGGGTGGAGTCGCCGTGGTCGCCCTGGCCGTCGCGAATCCCCTCGAGGCCCAATCCCAGAGCTCACGGAATTTCGAGATTCGTCCCTACGTCGGCGCCTATCTCCCCACGGGTGATCAGCGCGACATTCTGAAGGACGCGATTCTCGTCGGCGCGCAGGCGTCCTACCGCGTGATTCCCCAGCTCGCGATCACCGGCACGCTCGGCTGGTCCCCGACCGAGGATCGAGTCGGCGCGGGCCAAACCCTGGACCTGCTGCAGTACGACGTCGGCGCCGAGCTTCGCGCCCCCGCGTGGGTGCAGCGCGCGTCGTGGGATTTCACTCCTTTCGTCGGCCTTGGCGTGGGCGGACGGACGTATGACTACCGCGATCTCGACGTCGACGCGAAGACCAACGTCGCCGGGTACGGCGCGTTAGGCGGCGAGTTCGGCTTCGGGCAGTTCGGGCTGCGCATCGAAGGGCGCGACTACGTCTCGCGCTTCGAGCCGCTGACAGGCAGTGGCGACGCCAAGACGCGCAACGACGTCGCCGTCGCCGCTGGGCTGACGATCAAGTTCTAAGGGTCGTGGGGCAACGCGATGGCGCCGCCGCGTGGAGGATCCACGCGGCGGCGCTCATCCTAGCCGCGAGGCAGCGGAATCCCGCCCAGTCCCCCGGCGAGCGAATCGAGCCGCGTCTGCAACCGCTGGCGCTCCTCGTCGAGTCGCGCGCGTGCATCGGCGACGCGGCGCTCGGACTCCGTACGCAGCTCCGCGATCCGGGCACGAACCGGGGCCGTGCGCTCTTCGACGATCCGATCGACCGCCGCGCGGGCACGCGCCTCCGCCTTCGCGATCTCCTCGCCGGCCACTTCGCGAACGCGAGCGGCCACCGCACGATCCAGGTTGGAGCTGATCGCGATCGTGGGCGAACGAATGTCCCCGGTGAGGTTCGCGGTGACCTCGAGCTCTCGCAGCCCGGACACCACGCGACCGACGAGCCGCTCCAGCGGGTTCAGCGCGCGGGCACGTGATGAATCGGACAGCCACTGCACGTCGCTGGAGCGGATGATCCAGCGTGCCGCGATGCGGTTGCCGTTACGAACGAAGTCGAGCTGACTGGTGCCCTTGCCGGGCTCCACTCGCAAGGGTAGCCCCGGCAGCGCGAAGCCCGGCAGCGCGATGTCGCTTCCCACGGCACGCAGCGAATCGCGTACGCGGCCAGCCGTGTGGTCGATGAGTCCCGCCACCTGCAGCGCGCCCATCGCCGTGCCTGCCGCATCACGTCGAGCGGAGAAGCGCATCGGCTTTCCCACGAGCGCGGGTGTGGTCGTTAGGTCGCTCAGTCGAGCGACGTAGCTGCCCCTCGCCGCGCCACCATCGAGGGCGAACTCGAGCTCCCCATTCCGGAGGTGGAAGTCGGGGAGCTGCCTGGCCCGCGGAAATGCGATCGTTGCGCCGGCCGCGCGCAGCCGCTCGGGCCCCTCGCGCGGGCGCGGTCGCAGCCCGGGCGGCATGTACCGCTGTGCAAGCTCCGCCCAATAGACCACTTGTTGGTAGCGATCGAGCGTCACGGGTCCGAAGAGCGCGCCCCCGATGTCCGGCCCGTCGAGGGACGGGATCTGGAGCAGACCTCGCGCGAAGGCATAGTCCGCACGCCGGGCAGCATCGAGCGATGCGATGCCGGTATCGAGGACGGCAACACCGGCCCGCGCGCTCCGATGCAGCGCCTCGAGGCGGTTCTTCGTCTCGTCGATTTGCCGCACCACGCGACGCACATCGGTCACGGCACGGCGCGTCCCGTCGAGGCCAAGCGTGCGTGGGGTCGCACCCGCGAGACGCCTGACGAGCGCCTCCGACGAGTCGAACGCGGTGCGCAGATCGAGCCCGCGCCACTGGGTCTCGAGCACGCCGCGCACGGAGTCGGCGCTGGCTGCCAGCGTGGTCGCGGCTCGCACCGTGCCAAGCTGGGCCGGATCCAGCACGAGCTGCCTGATCGTGTCGATCGGCGTGAGGGCGAGCACGGGATGCCGGTACTTCGCGGCCCACTCACGGATACCACGGAGCGTGGTTGCCGCGAAGCCGTTGTCATCGATGTTGCGTGCAGGCTCGCTCCGCATCGTTCCCAGCCGCACCCCGCCCACGGCGAGGCGGCGGATGATCAGCTTCTTCTCGAGCAGCGGCGCCGGCTCGAGCTCGACCCGGATGCGGTCCGCGGAGATGACGTTGCGTCGCGGGTCGAAGGGGTCGGCGATCGCCAGGCCACGGAGCTCGATCGAGCTCTCGGTCTCGCGCACCTCGAGCGACGCGATGTCCACCTGCGTACCAAGCGCCTTCGTCGCCGCCTCGGCGGCCGTCTGCCTAACTACGCGGTCGCCAAAGAGAAACCAGAACGCCACGAGGGCGAGGAGCAGCAGGCCCAGCGGAATGAGCCCCTGCCACCGAACCAGCCGCTTTCGTTGCGGCGATCTCGGTTCGCCGGCTGGCGTGCCGCCGGCCTCGGGTGTGTAGTGGGCCTCCTGGCCCGCATCAGTCCGGGCGGAACCAGGTGTAGACATTGTACGCTTTGGAGGCGGTGACGGCATTGTAGAAGCGCGAGCGACGAACCCGCTCGCCCAGCGTGGCCCGGTAGCGCGCGACGCCATGGCGCGCGGCGAAGAAGATCGGCAGGACCAACAGCAGCCAGGCCACGAAGCTGCCGAGCACGATCGTGTTGTTGAAGTTGGTATATGGAAGCACCGGGGTGTTGAACCATGCCGTCCACATCGGCTCGAGCGCTGGGGTCTCGAGGAGCAACTGACGCCCGAGGCGATCGAAGACCGGGTCGAGCGCAAACCCCAGCGGCAGGAAGAGCGCCCACCCGAGGAAGGCACCCCCAACCGAAACGTTCAGCACGAGGATGAGCGCCACAATCAGGAGATTGTGGACGTTCATGAGCGGCGTGAGGCCGAGCACCGATCCCAGGGCGATTCCCGCGGCGACCTGGCCGGGCGTTCCCTCGGAGTGCAGCGTCTTGATGAGCGATTGGAGGAGCTTGAGCAGCGTCAGCATGGTGAATAAGGAACGAGGAACGAGGAAGGGCGCAACAATGACCGGCGCGCCGCTTCCTCGTTCCTCGTTCCTCGTTCCTCAGTTTCGTTCCTCGTTCAGAACTCGAATCTCGCCCCCACCTGCGCTCGCCGCGCGCCGAAGGCGCCCGTCGCTTGCCCAAAGTTCGTGATGTCCACGCCGGCCGCCGTCTTCTGCCGGCCGCCGTACGCCGAGATGTTATCGGTGTTGAAGACGTTGAAGACTTCCGCCGTCAGACGAACGGTCGCCCCCTGCGTAGTGAACAGCGACTTCCCAACGCGGAGGTCGACGTTGCGATACCAGTTCTTGAAGTCGTTGTCGGGACGAATGGTGCGTTTGCCGGACGGGCTGCCATCGGGGAAGAAATCGTCGGCGAAGTCGTTGTCGAAGTTGAGATCCTGCCCGATCGACGCGCCAAAGGGCCGCGGGCTCGCCAGCGTCACGATACCCGCGATCTGGAGACCGCCCAGCCAGTCGAAGTCCGCCACCTCCGACAGGACCACCCGGTGCCGCTCGTCGCCGATGGTTTCCTGCATGTTGTACGCGCTGCGGAAGGCGAATGCGGGGGCGGTCACCGCGTCGTAGTCGGCCTTGGCCCAGCCTAACGTGTACGCCAGGTTCGACAGCAGGCGTCCGCGCCGATAGTTCACCGACATCATCACTGCGTCGTACTTGGCCTTGGCGAAATCATCCCACAGAATGATGTCGCCATAGTTCGGCGTCAGGACGCGCACATCGGGATTCGGCTGCGTGTTCAGGTAGTTCGCATTGAGCCGGTTGTAGAGATGCCGAACATCCTGGTGGACGTAGTCGACGTTGAGCGCGAGATCGGGCGTGAACTGGTGACCGATCCCGACGGACATCTGCCGGTTCTCGGGCGCCTCCATCTTGTTCTTCACGAGAATGATGTTCGGCGTGTTCGTCACCGTCCCATCGATGACCTGCTGGCGAAGGACCGCGACGTCCATCGTCGCCGGGTTGGCGATCGTGTAGCTCCGCCACGTCGCTGCCAAACGCTCCTGGAACCCAATGAAGCTCGCGACGCGATCGTAGATGATGCCGAAGCCGCCGCGAATGAAGGTGCGGTTCTCGCCAATCGGGTCCCACGAGAACGAGATACGGGGCGACAGGTTGTTCAGGTCGTTCTTGCGGTCCCCGCGATTGATGTAGCTGGCGAGGGCTGCCTTGTTCGTGATCGCGGTATCACTCGCCCACGGCACGGTGAAATCGTTGTTGATCGTGTTGAGCTCGGCGTCGTAGCGAAGGCCGAGATTCAGCGTGAGCGTCGACGTCGGCCGCCACTCGTCGTTCACGTAGAAGCCGGTGATCCACCCGCTGAGCTCGGCCCTCGCATCCGCGATGCCCTGACGGTCCTGATAGCCGACGCCGATCGTGGCCTGGTTGGGGTTCGTGCTCGTGTCGGTGGTAAAGCGGAAGCTCCCCATCCGGAAGTTCGGCGAGAACTGATCGGCATCGATGCGGCTCACCTCCGCGCCGACCTTGAAGACGTGCGAGCCGCCCCAATTGTCCTTTGTGTACGTGAGACGGTTGATCAGCCGGAGATGCGTCTCGTTCAGCTCCAGGGGGAACGTGGCCGTGCCCTGCGTCACGCTGGGGTAGACCCGCTGCTCGCGCTCGACGAGCATGCCTTCGTCGTGATGCCACTTCACGATCTGGAGGCTGAGCTCGTTCAGCACATTGGGCGACGGGAGATAGCGGTGACGGAGCTGCGCGACGTTGATGAAGTACGACTGATCGATGCCGCCGTTCCGCGCGACCGTCCCGCCGAAGTTCGACTCGCCGGTCATGTATCGCGTCGACCACGACAGGTCGAACGTGTTTCGCTCACTCGGCGTGTAGGTGCCGCGGAGAAACCCGGTGTGATTGAGGTTCGGTGCCTTGAAGGAACCGCGCAGATCATCCCAAACGCCGGGACTGCTGGCCGGCCGACCCGGCACCACGTCGATGAAGTTGTCGCTGTCGGTCATCTCATAGCTCAGCGCATAGAAGAGACGATCCCGCTGAAGCGCGCCACGGAGATTCGCGCCGACCTGCATGCGGTTGAAGTCGGGCGTCACCGTTTGAAAGTTCGTGCGCGCCACCATCGACTTGTCCTGAAAGAATCCGAAGATGGCGCCCTCGGTCTCGTTGGTCCCGCGATTTGACTCGGCGCTGATCACGTACGCCCCCGCATGTGAATACTCGGCGTCGTACGGGTTGATGAAGACGCGAAATTCCTGGATGGCCTCCTGAGGGATCGGCGCGCCTGTCTGCGGAATGCCGACGAGATTGCCGTTGAAGAGGCTCTTCAGCTCGATCCCATCGAGATAGAAGTTGCTGAAGCGCAGCTCGGGCATCGCGCCAGCCGATGGAAGCGCTCGACCTGCTTGCGGCGCGAAGCCTCGGACG
>DATFFP010000036.1:0-58840 GCA_035249985.1 Gemmatimonadaceae bacterium | reverse complement strand
ATCGCGGCTCAAGCGCGTGCGCGACGACGTCGCCAAGCGGCTCGTGATCGACCCCGGCTTCTTGTGCTCGCGCGATCGCCTCGAGGCGATCGTGCGCCGAAAACCTCGGACCGTGGCGGACCTGGCGGACGTAAAGGACCTTCGGCGATGGCAGGTCGGAGTCCTGGGTGGGGAGTTCATCGAGGCGATGAAGCGGTGAAGCGGGAATCAGGAGTCAGGAGTCAGGAGTCAGGAGTCAGGGGTCAGGGAAGGAAAGGCGCCGCGGCGAAGCCGCGGCGCTCATCTGATGAGGGCCGCTCGCGCGCAGCGCGGCGGCCCTTTCCTTCCCTGATCCCTGACCCCTGACTCCTGACTCCTATCTCAGATTCCGAGATAGGCTCGAATCCGAGGCTCGATCCGATCCGGCGTCCAGAACGGCGTCCACACCAGATTCACCTGCACGTCCTCGACGCCCGGAACGGACCGAGCTGCCTCCTCGGCGCCCGTCATGATCTCAGGACCCGATGGACATCCCGGCGAGGTCAGGCTCATGTCGATGCTGACCTTGGAGCCATCGACGCGAATGCCGTAGACCAGCCCGAGATCGACGATGTTCAGGTTCAGCTCCGGATCTTTCACGCGTCGGAGCGCCATCTTCACCTGCTCTTCGTTCAGCGGCTCGGTGGCGTTGGTTGGATCGATGTCGGTCATGGCTCTTCAACATCGCCGGTAGTGCAGCGGTTGTCGAGGTGGTCGACGATGTCGACGTGATCGAGAGGCGACGGGGTTCCCTATCACCTCGACGACCTCAGGTGAAAAAAACCGAGCGGCCAGCTTGCGCCGGACCGCCCGTAGCCGCCGTCGAACCCGTCAGGGAGCGAGCGAGCGGATCCGTTGTCCGCGCGTAGCGCGCGGAGCGTGACGCCTACGACCCTGACTTCGCCGCCGGCTTCTTCGCCGGCGCCTTGACGACCTTCTTCGTCGTGACGCGGCGGGCCCCGCGGCGGTTCTTCGACGACTTCGAGCGTTGCACGCGCGTCGGGCGATTCCACCCCGAGGCCTTGTCGGCGCGGAACGAGCGCGGCATCGCGAGCACGTGCTGCGGGTCGTCGGTCACCGAGAGCGCCGCGAGATCCGAAACGTCGGCGCGAACGTCCGAGATCACCTTCGCCGGACGACGCGCGCGCGCCGCATGCACGCGGTTCGTGAGGAGCACGACGAACATCTCCCGGTCGGGGTCGATCCAGAGCGACGTGCCCGTATAGCCAGTGTGGCCGTACGAGCGGCCGCTGAGGTACTGGCCAGAGCCGCCGCCGTTGTCCTCCGCGGTGTCCCAGCCTAACGCGCGCGTGCCGGCGGTACGACGCGTGAACAGCGCGATCGTCGAGTCGGCGACGATGCGAACGCCGTTGTACTCGCCGCCATTGAGCATCATCTGCGCGAAAACGGAGATGTCGCTGGCGGTCGAGAACAGGCCGGCATGTCCGGCAATTCCGCCGAGTGCGTAGGCGTTCTCGTCCGCCACCTCACCACGCAGCGGATACCCGCGGGGCGGGTTCACGTCCGTCGGCGCAATGCGCGCCCGCAGCGAATCGGCGGGCCGGAAGAAGGTCGACGTCATTCCGAGCGGATGGAACACGCGGTCGACGAGGAAGCGGTCGAGACCGAAGCCACTGACGTTCTCGACGACCATGCCAAGCAGCACCATGCCGAGGTCGGAATACTCGAAGCAGACACCAGGACGGCACTGAAGTGTGGCGTCGACGACACCGAGCCGCGCCTCCTGCGGATTCGTCGCGAGCTTCCAGAGATCGCGGCTCGCGGGAAGGCCCGAGCGGTGCGTCAGCAGCTGGCGAATGGTGATCGAGTCCTTCCAGCCACCCGTGAACGCCGGCAGATATTCGACGACACGTGCGTCGAGGGAGACGCGGCCTTCGTCGTACAGGATCATGACCGCGGTCGTGGTCCCAATGACCTTCGTCAGCGACGCGAGATCGTAGATCGTCGCATCCGGGTCCACGCGCGACGCGTCCTTCGCCCAGCCGAGGCGGCCGTAGCCCTTGGAGAAGACCGCGGCTCCGCGGCGCCCGACGATGACGGATGCTCCCGGGAAGCCACCGGCGCGAATGCCACGACCCACCACGCGATCGATCGCCGCGAGGCGTTTGGCGGACATGCCTACGGCCGCCGGATGCTTTCCGGGCAGGCCGTCGCCAAAGCCAAACACGATTGCCGCGAGCAGGGAAACCAGCACGTCGTGGCTCCGTAGGTTACGGGACTCGAGCGGTTCTTGGCGGCCCTGTCGGGAAACTGCCATCCGCTTGATATCACATGAGATACAAGCGAAGCCCGCCCTATGTTCCGGGCGGGCCCTCCGTGGGCGAACCGGACGACCGAAGGGAAGCCGCTGCACTTGCTCCAACCCGCTGCAGCCGGCTCATTTGAGAGACGAGTGACCTATGTTGCGGTCACCCTGCAACATGCCACAAAATGAACGGCCGTTCCTCCCCTCCAGCACCGCCAAATCCGTTCGTCGCCTGGAAAAGGCAACCCTCATACCAAGTCCTCGTGACTCATCCCGCAGAGAAGACGGCATGGAATCGGATCAGCTGCTGATACGGCGCGCCATCGATGGCGACGAGCGGGCATTGCGACAGCTCTGGTCGCAGTATGCGCCGCGCATCGACGCGGTCGTCAAACGGCTGGCCGGGGATCCGGATCTGGCGGCGGACATCGCGCAGGACGTGTGGATTCAGATCTTCCGGGCACTGAAGACCTACCGTGGTGATGCTCAGTTCGGCACGTGGGCCCACCGCATCGCCGTCAACCGAACATTGAACGCGCTGCGCAAGGTGCGGCGCCTGGCGAAAGTGGAAATGGATATCGAGGAGGACAGCGTGTCGGTCGAGATGGATTCGGACCGGTCGTTCGTCGCCGCCTCGATCGAGGAGGCGGCGCGCAAGCTTCCGGACGGTGCGCGTACGGTATTCCTGCTGCACGATGTCGAGGGCTACACCCACGAGGACATCGCACGTGAGCTCGGCATTACACCGGGCGCGTCGAAGTCCCAACTGTTCAAGGCACGCGCGAAGCTTCGCCGGCTGCTCGCGCATTTGGTCGATCACCTGCCGGCAACGAGTCGAGCCCATGTCGCACCTGCATCCTGAACGCCTGGCCGCACTCGCCGATGGCGAGCCGACCGCGGCCGAGGCGACGCACCTTTCTTCATGCTCGTCGTGCGCGCACGAGATCGCGGCGCATCGCCGCCTGCTCATGCTCGCCTGGCAGGAGCGTGAAGCGCTTTCCGCACCGCTCGCGAGCTGGGACACGCTCGCTGAATCGCTGCGCGCTGAAGGACTGTTGCGCGCCACGCCGTCGTCCGCCGCTCGTGGTGGTGGAACCGGTGGTGGTGGTGTCCGGTCTCCCTGGTGGGTTCAGGCCGCCGCGGCGGTCGTCATTCTCGCCGGCGGAATGCACATCGGCCGGATGACAGTCGCCGCGTCGGGCGAGACGTCGGCAGCGGCTCAGCAGACAGCGAACAGCCGCCTCGCCTCGGATACGGACACGTCGGTTGCCTTCAGCTCGCCGGCGGAAGCGATCTCCGTGCTGGCGCGGGCCGAGCGTGACTATCGCCTGGCGATGATGTATCTGGCCGGGCAGGACACCGTCGCACGCACGGCGGATGATCCCGAGATCTATCGCGCGAGACTGGCCGCGCTGGATGAAATGGCTGGTGTCGCGCTCGATGCGGTACAGCAGGCGCCGCAGGATCCCTTGATGAACCGTTACTATCTGACCACGCTTGGCGCACGGGACGCGACACTTCGACAGCTCGGAGAGAAGCTGCCCGAAAGCGTTCAGCTGGGAGGCTTCTGAGGAACGAAGTGATGACACGGAACTCGCTGGCCGCGATCGCGATCGCAATGGTGACGGGTGGGGTCTTCGTCCCCGTCGGAGCCGCCGCGCAGGAGAAGTGCAATCCCTGCGAGGCGGAGGATCGCGACCGGGCGGTTCGCCGCTACCAGCAGGAGATCGAGCGCGCCGCCAGGGAAATCGCGACGATCGAGCGGCAGCTGGCGTCGACTCGAGCGGCGGTCGACACTGCCGCGAGGCGACGCCTCAACGAACGCATGGAGCGCGCGATCGAGCAGCTCTCCCGCGCGCACGCGCGCCAGGCCGCACAGCTTCAGTCCTTCGGTGAGCGGGTCCGGTCCACCGTCGTCGCGACCGTCCCGCCGGCGAACCAGTGGCTGACGCAGGACATGGACGGCTACATCGGCGTGCTCTGGTCCGCGAACGTCAACGTCGAGAGTGCGAAGCACGGCGAGGCGCTCTGGACGTTCCAGGACTATCCCCACGTCGAAGCGGTGGAGCGCGCATCGCCCGCCGAACGTGCGGGAATCCAGGTCGGTGACATGATTCTCGCCTTCGACGGCAAGGATCTGCGTGCGGGGAAGATTCCGATGAACACCGTGCTGCGGCCGGGGAATACCGTGACCGTTCGTCTGAACCGCGCGAATCGTACGCGCTCGGTCGACGTCAGGGTCGAGCCGCGGCCGCGGTCTACGGTGCGGCAGCGAGCCCCGCGTCCCTCCACTCCCGAGTTTCCGGCGGGCGTGATCGTGGTCGAAACGCCCGAGATGGGAACGGTGCCGGCCACGGCGCCGGTTGCGCCGACGCCGGGAGCGACCCCTACTCCGCTCCCGCCGTTCAGTGCATTCGGCGCGTTCGGCCCAGTGACCGCCACCGCGGGCGCCGACATGGTTGCGCTCGATGACGTGCTGGGAAAGCCCTACGGCGTCGATTACGGTCTCCTGGTCATCCGGGTCGGTCCAGGGACGCCAGCCGCGCGCGCCGGCATTCATCGGGGCGACGTGCTGCTCACCGTCGATGGCCGCGAGCTGCGCTCGGTGACGGCTCTCATTCGCGCCATGGGTCGTTCCGAGAAGGACGAGGTGCGGCTGGAACGTCTCCGGGACGGGGAGCGGAAGATGGTGGTGTTGCGGTGGTGACGACAGCGAGAAGCGCTGTCGAGGGGTCAGGAGTCAGGAGTCAGGAGTCAGGGGGTGTCTGGGAAGAGGTTCCAGGAGTTGCGCGGCTGCTTCTCCTCGAACCTTCACCCTGACACCCCCTCATCCCTGACTCCTGACCCCTGATCTTTCTCAATCCAGCTTTCGCTCGTCGGGAACCAGGGAAGCATGAATCGCCAGCGCCGCGACCGCGCCACCTCCTGCCGCAGCGATCGCCAGGTGCGGGCCCGGCGTGATGTCACCCGCCGCGAAGACGTTGCGCACCGAGGTGCGATACTTGTCGTCGACGACGATAAGTCCTTCGTCATCTCGCTTGCAGCCGAGCTGCACGCCCAGGTCGTCCGCCGGGTAATGGCCGATCGCGAAGAAGACGCGCTCGCAGTGGAGCACGCTCTCGTCCTCCAGCGTGAGCGCGCGCACCTCGGCCCCCTCTGACTCCAGGCGAACGATCGGCTGCTCGACGACGCGAATCCCCAGCGCGTCGAGCTTCGCACGCACCGCCGGCTCGATACCGGCCGGCTTTCCATTCGTGCAGATCGTGATGTCGCGCGTCCACGTGGTGAGCGAGAACGCCATCCCGGCCGCACTGCGACCGGACGCGATCACCACCGTGCACTTGTCGCGTGACTCGCGTCCATCGCAATCGGGGCAGTGATGAACCGTCTGACCGTAGCAGCGGTCGAGCCCGGGAATCTGCGGCCACACATCCTTGATGCCAATCGCGAGCAGGAGCCGCTTCGATGCGAACGTCTGGCCACCCTCGAGCAGGGTGACGAAGCGATCCTCGCCTTCCTGCCGAATGGTGCTCACGCACCCATCGACCAGCTCGGCACCGTAACGCGCGGCCTCGGCGCGGCCGCGCTCGCGCAACTCCGGCGGCGTGATGCCGTGCAGGCCGAGGTAGCCGTTGATTCCGCGCGCTTCCCAGTTGCGTGGATCGCGCGAATCGACCAGCACGACTGAGTGGAGATAGCGCGCGAGAAAAAGGGCGGCGGTGAGCCCGGCCGGGCCGCCGCCCACGATGGTGACATCGTAGGAATCGGACATGCGCGGCGCGAAGTGCAAAAAGCGAACGAGAACAGGCGCTGGAAAAGCGCTGAGGGCGCTGGAGAAGCGCTGGGGATTGTCCCTCAGCGCTACTCCAGCGCCCTCAGCGCTTTTTCCAGCGCTTCTGCTACTTCAACGATCCCGGCGGCAGCGAGTAGAGCAGTCGCAGCGTCGCCCGGTCGGCCTCCGACAACGAGCGCACCCGAACCTTCGGCGTCATGATGTTCGTGGTGTCCATCGTGTGGTCGAGACCGAGGAGGTGGCCGACCTCATGGAGTGCGATCGCCTTTATCGCACTGCCGTCGAGCACCTCGCCACCGTTGTGATGCAGGGCGATCGTGATCGTGCCGTTGACGATCCACCAATGGCGGTCGCGCGCCCACAGCGTCTTACCGCTGATCGCATCGGTGAACTGCTCGGTCCACGTCACGTGGATGTCGGCGTCCGCCGAGTCGGTGACGAAGGTGAACCGCACCGGAATCCCCGATGAGGACCATTCCGAGAAGGCATCGCGAACGCGACGCACGTGCGTGGAATCCCAGTTCTTCAGGCCGATTCCGGTGCCGACCCAGACTCGAAGTGGGTTGACGCGGCGCTCCGGCCAGCGGGCGAGCGAGGAATCGCGCTCGACCAGAATTTCATGGATATAGGTACCGGCGGCGTTTTCGCGAATGCGGCGCCAGATCTCTTCGTTGTCTCGGGCGGGCGCCGGGGCCACATCACCGGCAACGACCGCGGCCAATCCGGTTCGACGTACGGGACGCGCCACTTTCGCGGGTCGCTCGACCGTGGTGAGCTCCAGCTCAGCGCTCTCCGTGGTCGCGGTGATCCGGGACGCGCTCACCGCCTGGGTGGCCACGAAGCCGATCATCGCGATCACTATCGAAAGGAGGACTAGCTCGAAGCGCTTCATGGCGGGATACCAAAGGCGGGAAAGTGGCCCTCAGAGGCCGGCGAGGAACGTCTCGACCAACGTGAAGAAGTGGTCCGGTGTCTCCAGAAAGGGCGGGTGACCAACGCCAGGGATCAGCGTGAGCTAGGCCCTCGGTAGGTTTGTCACGAGATCCAGCGCCGTCGTAACGGAGAAGGCTCTCGCTCTCCGTGAATGACGAGCGTGGGACTCTTGAGGGCACGGATGGATCGAAACCAATCATACCCCGAAGTTCGCAAACGTGCCGCGGCGGGCCGCGGGTGGTCCGGGAAATCGAGGCGGTCGAGGATGGAAGGTGAAATGGCCTTGCCGCGACGGCCTCGACCGCCTCGACAACCCTGCCTTACGAGGCCAGGATACAGCCGTTACGTCAGGGCACGTGGCAGAGGAAGGTGACGCGTAGCGTCGAAGCGCTTTCGGGCAGGACGGAACAGAAGGCAGACATCTCGAGCACCCTCCGCACCGCGCGAACCTCCGCCTCACTCACTTGCGGCACGCCGTGAAAGACGAGCTCGACCGTCTGCTGATCGAGGGGGGTGATGGTAACCTGCCGCCCGGCGATCCAGCCGTTTTGGTCGGCGGCCGGAAGCTGCTCGGCGAGACGCTGCTGGATGCCGACGATCAGCTCGTTCAGCGAAGTGGTCAGCACGAGTCGAGGTGCGTTAGTGTCAACGTGATAAGGTCATCGGCTCGCTCGGACGGCGGAGGCGCTGGTGGAAACTTCTGCCGCTGGCCCGACAATGGCTGTGAACCATGACCTTGGATCGTGAAGCAGGCGTTTGATCCTCACCCTTGACCCGGGAATCAACCATGTCGCTCCTCGGTCCCGCCAGTCCCCGCCAGCTCAGTCTCGGCATCGCGCTCGTCCGCATCGTCACCGGCGTCATCTTCGCCGCCCACGGCTATCAGAAATTCTTCGTGTATGGTCTGGACGGAGCCGTCGGCGCTTTCGGGCAAATGGGCATTCCCGCGCCATCCATCACGGCGCCCCTCGTGGCGGTTGTCGAGCTCGCTGGCGGCATCGCATTGATCATCGGCCTTCTCACCCGCCTGGCCGCGCTCGGCCTCGCGATAAATATGCTCGGGGCGATTTTCCTCGTGCGCCTCCAGGGCGGGTTCTTCGCTCCCAACGGCGCGGAGTTCGAAATCGTTCTCTTCGTCAACTCACTCGCTCTCGTGCTCGCTGGAGCGGGCGCACTGAGCGCCGACGAAGCCATCGCGAGACGTCGGTCGCCGGCCGTGGGGGACGCCTACGGCCGCACTCCGTGACCGCGCCCACTGCGCGTGAAGGGGCCGCGCCGTTTACCGTAGCGCCGCCCCGGTATCGGCTCCCATCGGATATCAGCCTGGGACGTGTCCGATTGCAGGTCGCCGATTTGGCCCGGTCGGTCGCCTACTACGAGCGGGTGGTCGGGTTCCGCACGATCGCAATGAGCGGGTCGTCGGCCGCGTTGGGAGCTCACGACGATGACACGCCGCTTCTCGAGCTCCACGAACGGACCGGTGCGACGCCGGTGCCGCGGCGCGGCCGCCTCGGGCTCTTTCACTTCGCGATTCTGCTCCCCGATCGGGCGGCCCTTGGTCGTTTCGTCACCCACCTCGCGAGCACGGGCCAACAGGCCGGCATGGCGGATCATCTCGTGAGCGAAGCGATCTACCTCAGTGATCCTGATGGGCTGGGCATCGAGGTGTACGCCGATCGTCCTCGGAGCGAGTGGCGTATGCAGGGACGGTCGATCGCGATGGCGACATTGCCGCTCGACGTACAGAACGTTGCGCGGGCCGCTGGTGGACACCCGTGGACTGGCGCGCCGCAAGGCACGCGCATCGGCCACGTACATCTCCATGTCAGCGACCTCGATCAGGCCGCGGCGTTCTATCACGCCGGGCTGGGGCTCGACAAGGTCGTGGTGGAATTCCCCGGTGCGCTGTTCATGTCCGCCGGCGGCTACCATCATCATCTCGGGACCAACACGTGGGCCGCGGGCGCGCTTCCGGCCACCGATGCTGACGCCCGGCTGCTCGATTGGATGGTGGTGCTCCCGTCGACCAAGGACGTTACCGAGGCGGCGCAGTCGATCGCCGCCGCCGGGTTCCAGGTCAGAAGCGAAGGGAACGATGTCGTAACCGCGGATCCGTGGGGAACGGAAATCCGCCTAACGACCGGCGAGCGCCACAGGAGGTGATCGTGCAAGTGGGGAACGCTGTCGATCCGGACACGGTCAGCCTCGGGCTCCTGATCGGCCGGCTGGTCGTGGGACTGCTGATGGCGGCACATGGCTCACAAAAGCTGTTCGGATGGTTCGGCGGGCACGGCCTCGAGGGGACTGGAAAATTCTTCGGGTCGCTGGGATTTCTTCCCGGTCGCGCCTTCGCCACGCTCGCCGGGCTCGGTGAGCTCGCGAGCGGGTTGCTCATCGCGCTCGGCCTGCTCGGGGCGATCGGCCCCGCGATCATGCTCTCGGTCATGATCGTCGCCGGGATGAGCGTCCACTGGCGACATGGGTTGTTCGCGACGAACAACGGTATCGAGCTGCCGCTGCTGTATGCCACGGGCGCCGTTGCGTTCGCGTTCACCGGCTATGGCCAGTATTCCCTCGATTCGCTGCTCGGGTTGACGGGCTTTTCAGCGCCGACCGTCACGCTGATCGCGCTTGGCGTCGGGATCATCGGCGGAATCGCGAACCTCAGCGTACGCTGGAAGGCGGCATGAACTCGAGGTTGTCCAGGTCGTCGAGGTTGTCACGTCGTCGAAGGTTCAGGAAATCGAGGGCACGGACAAAACGATCAAGGCATTGATCACCTCGATCACCTCGATCACCTCGACTACCTCGACCACCCCTGCGTCAATGCAAATCGGCCTCTACTCCTTCGCCGAGACCAGCCTCGACTCGAACGGCGCGAGCACGGCGCAGCGCCTCCAGGATCTCCTCGAAGAGATCGAGCTCGCCGATCAACTGGGGCTCGACGTGTTCGGCGTCGGCGAGCACCACCGGAGGGATTACGCCGTCTCGGCGCCCGCCGTCGTGCTGGCGGCCGCCGCGGCGCGCACGAAGCGCATCCGTCTCACGAGCGCGGTGACGGTGCTCAGCTCCGATGATCCGGTGCGCGTCTTCCAGGAATTCGCGACGCTCGATCTCATCTCCGGCGGGCGCGCCGAGATCATGGCGGGCCGTGGCTCGTTCATTGAGTCTTTCCCGCTATTCGGGTACGCCCTCGACGATTACGACGAGCTGTTCGTCGAGAAGCTCGACCTCCTTCTCGAGCTCCGCGCGAGCGAGCGGGTGAGCTGGGACGGCGCTCATCGTCCCGCGCTGACTGGGCTCGGCGTGTATCCAAGACCGCTGCAACACCCTCTGCCGATCTGGATCGCGGTTGGCGGCACGCCGCAATCCGTCGTGCGCGCGGGCACGCTCGGACTCCCGATGGCGCTCGCCATCATCGGCGGAACTCCCGAGCGCTTCGCTCCGGTGGTCGAGCTATATCGTGAGTCCGGCCGGCGTGCCGGGCACGATCCGGCGCAGCTCGCCGTCGGCATCAACTCCCATCTGTATGTCGCCGAGAGCTCGCAGCAGGCGGCGGACGACTTCTTCCCATCGTACGCCGAGCGCATGACGAGAATCGGGCGCGAGCGCGGCTGGCCGCCGACGACGCGGCAGCAGTTCGACGCGATGCGGTCTCCGTCGGGCGCGCTGCTCGTCGGGAGCCCGCAGGAGGTGATCGACAAGATCATGCGCGAATACGAGCTCTTTGGTCACGACCGGTTCCTCGCGCAAATGACGGTCGGCCCGATGCCGCACGCTCGGGTCATGCGCTCGATCGAGCTCTTCGGAACGGCCGTGGCGCCGGTGATTCGCCGGGAGACGGCGCGCTCGGAGGCGCCGACCCGCGTGTGACGGCGCGCGAAGGTCCGACACGCCTGGTGCGCTCGTTCGAGGACGACGCGCTCGAGGCACGGATCGTTAGGCGTCGGCCGATGCGGTACGCCGCGGGCGCCGACCCCGCGCACGACCGACCGGAGCACGTGCGCGCGGCATCCGGGCTCGCATGGGTCGGCAACCGGCTCGCCGTCATTCAGGACGACGCGAGCTTCATCGCCCTGGTGGACGCGGAGACCGGGCTCGCGGACGCGTTTCCACTTCCCGCAGGCCCGGGTGGCGCACGCCAGTTCGACGACGCCCGTGGTAACAAGGCGGGGAAGCTCGATCTGGAAGCGCTGACCATCATTCCCGGATCCGACGGAGTGCTCCTCGCCGCCTTTGGCTCGGGATCGCTGGCGCCGCGCGAGACCGTGGTACTCGTCTCGTTCGCTGGGAATGGGAACCCGAGCATCGACGTGCGTCCTGCGTCGGAGTTTTACGCCCTGATGCGCCGCTCGAGCGACTTCGCCGGCAGCGAGATGAATGTCGAGGGCGCCCTCTACATGCACGAAACGCTCAGGTTGTTCGGCCGCGGTAATGGGGCCGTTCGCGGGGAGCTTCGCCCGGTCAACGCCAGCTGCGACGTGTCGTGGCCAGCGCTGCGAGGTTATCTGGAGCACCCGATGTCAGTCGCGCCCCCGGCGCCCGCTTCGATCTCGCAGTACGACCTCGGCGCGCTCGACGGCGTTCCGCTCGGATTTACCGACGTGGCGCTCGGCCGCGGGAGCGCCGTTCTTTACGCGGCGGCGGCTGAGGCTTCTCCGGATGCGACGCGCGATGGGGAAGTGCGCGGCTCCGTGGTCGGCGCGATCGAGGCGCGCGCGGGGGTCGGCCGTTGGGCGCGCTTGCGCGAGGAGAATGGGGCACCATTCATGGGTAAGGTCGAAGGGCTGACCATGACGGCCCGGCGCGCGGATCGCGCGTTCGCGGTCATCGACTCGGACGATCATTCGACGGCGTCGGACCTGCTCGAGGTACGCCTGGCGGGCCCTTGGTGGAAGGCTGGATGACGCGTCGCGTTGACATAGAGTGTTATAACACGTACTATTCTCCGTCATGACCCCCGATCTTCGCGAGGATCTACGTCAGCGAAAGCCGTTCACGAGTCTGGAGCAGGAAGCCCAGCTCAACGTCGTTCGCACAGCATCACTGCTCGTGGATTCCTTCGAGCAGATGCTGAAGCCGCACGGGATCACCGCGACGCAATACAATGTTCTGCGAATACTGCGCGGGGCGGAGCCGAACGGGCTTTGCCGGAACGAGCTGCGTGACCGCATGCTCACGCGAATGCCCGACGTCACGCGCCTGCTCGACCGGATGGAGGACGCGAAGCTGGTGGCCAGGGCGCGCGATTCCGAGGATCGCCGACTCGTCTCGACGAGAATCACCCCGAAAGGGCTTCGTCTGCTCGACGAGCTCGATGACGCCGTGAGCCAGGAGCACATGCGCCGGTTCCACCACCTCAGCAAAACGCAGCTCAAGACGCTCATCGATCTGCTCAACGCCGTTCGGAACGAGCTGGAGTAGGGCTACGAACAAGCGCTTCGGCTCCATGTGTTAACGAGCTTGCCATGACACACATTCGCGGGATTCATCACGTCACGGCGATCGCGAGCGATCCCCAGCGTAATCTCGACTTCTACGCAGGGGTGTTGGGGCTGAGATTCGTCAAGCGCACGGTCAACTTCGACGATCCGCAGACGTATCACTTCTACTACGGTGATGACGTCGGAAGCCCAGGCAGCATCCTGACGTTCTTCCCCTGGCCCGGTGCGCGGCGAGGGCGTCAGGGAACCGGGCAGGTGACGGTAACCTCGTTCGCCGTGCTGCCGTCGGCGCTGGGTTTCTGGATCGAGCGCTTGCTGCGCCACGGCGTGAAGTACGAGGGTCCCGTGAGGCGAGCTTCCTCCGGCTCGGAGTCGGAGCAGGTCATCTCCTTCAAGGATCATGATGGCCTGATGCTCGAGATCGTGGCCCATGCCGGCGCTGAAGCGCGTTCGGCGTGGGGCGACGCACCGGGGATCTCCCGCGACAACGCGATTCATGGGTTTCACGGCGTCACTCTATGGGTTGATGAGGGCGGGCCCACCGAGACGGTGCTCGTCGACACGCTCGGCTTTCGGCCCCTCCACGAAGAGCGCGGGACGCATCGGTTCGAATCGGGCGACGGTGGGCCGGGCACGTTCGTCGATGTCCGATCGATCGGCGGGTTCGTGCAGGGCGCCGGCGGAGCAGGAACCGTGCATCATGTCGCGTGGAGCGTCGCCGACGACGAGACTCAGCTCACCGTTCGCGAGCGCGTCGTCGATGCCGGACTCCATCCGACCCCTGTGATCGACCGCAATTACTTCCACTCCGTCTACTTCCGCGAGCCGGGCGGCGTCCTCTACGAGCTGGCGACCAACCCGCCCGGATTCGCTATCGATGAGCCCGTCGAGCGGCTGGGCGAACTTCTGATGCTTCCTGCCCAGTTCGAGCCGCATCGCGCGGAGATCGAGGCGGTTCTTCCGCGCATTCACCTGCCGGTGCCGGCCACGGGCATATCTGCGTTCGCGGAGAGCGAGGGACCGGAGGACGTGAGCGGAGACGCGCTCGGCTTCGTGCACCGATACGTGCCTCCCGAAGCCGGCTCCGAGGTGGCGGGTGGCACCACGCTCCTTTTGCTGCACGGCACCGGCGGAGACGAGAACGATCTCTTACCGCTTGGTCGCAGCCTGCTTCCAGGGGCCGCCATGCTCAGCCCGCGCGGTAATGTTCTGGAGCGCGGAGCCCCCCGCTTCTTCAGGCGGCTCGCCGAGGGCGTGTTCGACCAGGAAGATCTCGCTCTCCGTACGGAGGAGCTGGCGCAGTTCATCGAGGCCGCATCGGTGACCTATGCGCTCGAGCGCGATGGCCTCGTGGCGGTAGGCTTCTCCAATGGGGCGAACATCGCTGGGAGCTTGCTGCTCAGAAAACCGGGCCTGCTCCGCGGCGCGGTGCTTCTGAGCCCGATGGTGCCGTACGAGCCAGGCGCGCTTCCCGATCTCGCTGGAACCGCCGTGTTCATTGGCGCGGGCCGGAACGACCCGATCGCGCCGACGGAGCAGGTGGAGCGATTGGCGTCGATACTGCGAGCCGCCGGCGCGGACGTGACGGTGCACTGGCAGAACGCGGGACACACCGTCACCAAGGACGAGCTCGACGCCGCGCAGCGCTGGATCGCCCGCCACCTAACGAGCCGAGCGGGGAGGGTGGGAAGCTGAGCTCGATGCGGGTGACGAGGATCGCGACCGGCGCCGACGGCGAGACGCATTTCAGCGACTTCGAGATTCCACTCTCCGATGCGGGGTCGATCGGTCGCCTGTCCGACATCGTCCCCGCGACGGGCGTCGTCTTTCGCGAGACCCCGGCCGACTACGACTACGATTGGCATCCGGCCCCACGACGTCAGTACATCGTGCTGCTGGATGGCCACATCGAGATCACCGTCGGCGATGGAGAAACGCGCCGCTTCAGCGGCGGCGACGTCCTCCTGGTCGAGGACACCGGGGGGCGAGGGCACCGCACGCGCACCGTCGACGGAAAGACGCGGCGTTCGCTGTTCATCGCGCTCGACTAGCGTCGTCCCCGGGGCACATCGTCCCAATCGCCGCCAGCACCGGAAGGTGGTCCGACGGAAAGCGGCCATCCCAGCTGTCCGGGAGTATCCCGTGGGTGAGAACGGGGATTGGCGCTGACACGAGGACGTAATCGATGCGGCGGCCTGGCTCGATCGCCTTGAACGCTGTCCAGGTCGATGTCGGACCGTAGTGCCCTCCACGGCTTGCCGTGAATGCATCGCGAAGGGGAGCGTCCCCGTCGATCGTGTCTCGCGTGAAGACGCGATACGCTACGCTCTGTGGATCGGCGTTGAGATCGCCCGTCACGATGACCGGGAGGCCAGCCGCGAGTGAATCGAGCCGGTGGCGAATGAGGCGCGCACTCTCCTGACGTGCCTGCTCGCCGATGTGGTCGAAGTGCGTATTGAGATGCACATACGTGCATCCGGTTGTCCGGTCCCGGAATCGCGCCCACGTGGCCACGCGTTCGATCGCCGCGTCCCAGCCCTTGCTTCCCGCGACCTCGGGCGTTGGTGACAGCCAGAACGTCCCGTTATTCAGCATCTGGAGTCGATCGGTGCGATAGAGAATCGCGCTGAATTCACCGCCCTCGCGTCCATCTGCTCGGCCGACGCCGACGCGGGCGAAGCCGGGAAGCCGCGCGTCGAGATCGGTGAGCATATGGGCGAGCGCCTCCTGCACGCCGACGGCATCGGGCGCGTGGAAGCGAATCAGCGACGCCACCCAATCGCGCCGGTGTGGCCAGGCGTTAGGCCCATCGCTGGCGAGATCGAGGCGGAGGTTGAAGCTCATGACGCGCAGTGGGGTCGCCTGCGTGGTGATTCCCGGTGTGAGCCCGACCTCTCCCGTCGCGTGCGGTCGGCACCCAACGAGGGGGACGACGCACAGCGCGCCCAATGCGATGTGACGACGGCGGCACGCCGTCCAGTGTTTCCTTGCCGTGCTCTTCGCAGTCATGGCTGTATGCGAATTCGAGATGACTTCCGGACGCGGCTCAGGCTCGTCGTCCACCTGGCGATATTGAGCGCCATGAGCGCCCCCGCCGCAAGCGGTCAGGCGCAGCAGACTCCCTCCGCGCTGGCCCAGTTCCTGGGCCAGTCCATCGGCCTCGACGCTGCTCAGCTCGCCCTCGTCGAGCGCGACGAGGCAGTGGTCAAGGTGCTCGAGACGCCGAACAAACGCGACGTGGCCATCTTCGGTATCGTCACCGCCAACGCCTCGCGTGACGCCTATGTCCGGCGGCTGCGTGACTTCCGTCAATCACTGCGCAGCCCCTCTCGCACGCGCTTTGGCATCTTCAGCGATCCCGCGGGCGCGGCGGACGTGCAGGCAGTCACGCTCGATCGCGACGATGCGCAGGACCTGAAGAAATGCGAGGCGGGGAAGTGCGACTTCAAGCTCCCGGCGACCGAGATGCAGCGCATTCGCAACCGCATCGATTGGTCGAATGGCGATCAGCAGGCACAGGTGACGGCCTACGCGCGGCAACGGTTGGTGGAGTACGCAAACGACTACCGCCTGCGCGGCGACGCCGCCATGGTCGTCTATGACGATCGTGGAAACGTGCGGGCGAGCGACGCCTTCGCCGAGCTCCTCGCGCAGTCGCCGTACGTCTACAAATACGCGCCCTCGCTGGCGCGCTATCTCTCCGACTATCCGCGCGGAAGGCTCGAGGGTGTGAGCGACGCGCTCTTTTGGTCGGAAACGGCCGCGCCGCGCATGCGACGGACGCTCACCGTGACGCACCTGGCGGTCTATTCACCGCCCGAGCTCCCCGGGACGACCCTCGCCGCCGCGAAGCAGATCTACGCCAATCACTACTTCGAGGCCGCGTTCGACCTGACGACGATCGTCGATCGGCCAAAGGCGGACGGCTCGACGGGAGTGTATCTCATCGTGCTGCGTCGCTTTCGCTTCGACAATCTTCCCAGCGGTGGGTTGCTGAACATCCGGGGGAAGGTCGTGGCCAGCCTCCGAGACCAAATGCTCGCGGATCTTGCGCGAGAGAAAGCTGCCGCCGAGACGATCAGCTCGCGTTAGTCGCAAGGGCATCCTCGCGCTCCATCGCGACCTCGGCTTCGAGGAGCGCGCGGTCCCGTCCCACCGTCACCATGGCTAGCGTTCGACCGCCCGCACGAAACGACACCGCCGCGTCGCGGGCACCGAGATCGCCTTCGATGTGGATGGCGTCCCAGCTGGCCGCATGCCCGAGGTAGTTGAGCGTCAGGTCGTAATGCGCGCTCCAGAAGAAAGGAATGGCGGAGAACGGCTCGCGGGCGCCGAGGATGTTGCGTGCTGCGGTCTGTCCCTGTCGCTCGGCGACGACCCAATGCTCGATGCGCACCGGCATCCCCGAGCGGGCATCCGGATATCGCGCAACGTCGCCGGCGGCAAACACGCCGCGCACCCGCGTCTCGAGATACTCGTCCACGGTCACGCCGCGATCGAGTGGAAGCCCCGCTCGCTCGGCCAGCTCGACGTTAGGCCTTACTCCAACGCCGGCGACAGCAAGGCGCGCGGCGAGCCGCTCGCCGGTGTCGAGCATCACCTGATCGCCGTCGATCCCCACAGGCTTGCTCCCGAGATGAAAGATGACCCCGTGCTCCTCGTGCACCGTCTGCACGAGTCTCGAGAGCTCGGTCCCGAGGATCCGCTCGAGCGGCCGCGCTTCCGGCGCGACCACGTGCACCTCGAGATGGCGCGCGCGAAGGGAAGCGGCGACCTCCAAACCGATGAAGCTCGCGCCGATGACTACGGCGCGTCCGCCCGGACTGGCACGCTCCGCGTCCGCGATGATCGCGCGGCTGTCGGCGAGGGTGCGCAGCGTGCGGAGCGGAAGCCGATCGGACGTCGGGATGGATAGCTGGACGGGAGAGGCCCCCGTCGCGAGCAGGAGTGCGCCGAACGTCAGCTCCGAGCCGTCGTCGAGCGTCACGCGGCGGTTGGCGACATCGAGCGCGGATGCGCGGCGGCCGAGGAGGACGTCAATACCTCGCTCGCGAAAAAAATCGGGCGGACGCAGCGACACCCACTCCTCGGGCGCGCTCCCGGCGAGATAGTCCTTCGAGAGGTTAGGGCGGTCGACGGGCGCATCGCGATCGGCGTCGACAATCGTTATGCGGCCCTCGTATCCTTCCCGCCGCAGCGTGTCCGCCGCCATTGTTCCCGCCGCACCCGCGCCAACGATGACCACCGAGTCTGGTCCCGCCGGCTTTCCGTGCCTTTGCTTCTCCGCCGGTGCGCCGGGCCCGAGCACGCGGACGTGTCCATCGCGCTCGGCGACGGTCCAGCAGGGAAGATCGTCGAAGGCCGGCGGGCGCTCGCGGTCGGCGGTTCTGAGGTTGAACGCGGCGTGGTGCCAGGGGCAGCGAATCGTCTCGCCAACCACGAGGCCGTCGGCGAGCGGAGCGCCATAGTGCGGACACTTTCCTCCCACCGCGTAGCAGCGGCCGCCGACACGGGCAACGAGGACAGGCTCGTCACCGACTCGTCCCACGACCACGCCGCCTTCCGCAACGAGAGCGGAAGGCACGCCGATGGTCAGGTCCGGACCATCGGGACGCTCGCTAGTGCCACCCACAGGTCACCCTCCTGGAGTTCCTCAACCTATGCCATGCGGGACCGTGAACGCCACGCATCCCGGTGTACGTCGTGAAGAGCCACATCGGATCCATCGGCATTCATGTCCGAAAATGGCTAGCCGATGGTATGATGCCAGGTAGATTCAGCGCATGACGCACGACCCAGCCGCACTCTATAGTGCCTTCGCCTCGCGCGATTCTCGATTCGACGGCGTCTTCTACGTGGGCGTGACCTCGACCGGTATCTATTGCCGGCCCGTCTGCACGGCGAGGACTCCCAAGCGCGCGAACTGTCGCTTCTTCACGAGCGCCGCGGCGGCGGAGAAGGCGTCCTTTCGTCCGTGCTTGCGATGCCGGCCCGAGCTGGCTCCGGGCAATGCACCGGTCGACGACGCGCGGCGCATCGCCAGCCTGCTGGCGAGTCGCATCGAGGAAGGGGTGCTCGACCAGGGATCGAATCTCGAAGAGATTGCCGCACGCTTCGGGTGGAGCTCGCGCCAGATCCGCCGGATGGTTCACAAGGAGCTTGGCGTCTCGCCGATCGAGCTGGTGCTGACGCGCCGCCTGCTGCTCGCGAAGCAGCTGCTCACCGAGACGATGCTTCCCGTCACCGACGTCGCCTTCGCCAGCGGATTCGCGAGCCTTCGTCGCTTCAACGACGCGTTCAGCTCACGCTACGGCATGCCCCCGACCCGCCTTCGGAAAACCGCGACCGCCGAGTCGGATGGCGTGTCGTCGCGCGGCGTGCTCACCCTCCAGCTGGCGTATCGCCCTCCCTTCGACTGGGCGGGGATGGTGAGATTCATCGGCGCACGGGCGTTGAAGGGCGTCGAGTGGGTCGATGCCGATGCGTACCATCGCACGGCGAAGCTCGGTCAGCACACCGGCTGGATGCGCATCCGTCACGCGCCAGACAAGCGCGCACTCCTCGTCGAGCTCACGAATTCCCTGACGCCCGTTCTGCCCGCCGTCCTCGGCCGGCTGCGCCACGCCTTCGACCTCAGCGCGCATCCTGACGTGATCGCGGCGAAGCTCGGCGAATCGGAACTGCTTGCCGACGTCGTTACCCGCAATCCTGGACTGCGGGTTCCGGGCGCGTTCGATGGTTTCGAGCTGGCGGTACGCGCGATCCTCGGGCAGCAGGTCACCGTGACAGGGGCGACGACGCTCGCGGGGCGATTCGTGGCGGCGTTAGGCGAGCCACTCGAGACGCCGCATGCGGGGCTGACCCACCTGAGTCCCACCGTCACGCGCGTGGCGGAGGCCGACATCGACGAGCTTGCATCGCTCGGCATCATCACGTCGCGCGCGCGCAGTATCATCGCGCTCGCCAAGGAAATGGCCTCGGGCCGCCTGACGCTCGAGCCCGGTGCTGATCCGGATGAGACGATCGAGCGACTCGTCGCGCTCCCGGGTATTGGGATGTGGACGGCTCAGTATATCGCGATGCGCGCGCTGCGCTGGCCGGACGCTTTTCCCAAGGAAGACCTCGCGCTCCGTAAGCATCTCGGCGGTGTCACGGCGGCGCGTGCCGAGGCGCTCTCGCAGGCATGGCGCCCCTGGCGGAGCTACGCCACGCTGCATCTCTGGCAGGACGCGGATCACGATACCAGACGCGGTCAGCGGTAGTCCTGGCGCGTGGTCCGCGTCGGGCCGAGGTTATGATCGAGTCGCACGTGCTCCGTGCCATTCTCGATCAAAGTGAAACCCCTCCCCGCTCCTGCAGCCCACCTACTCGCGCAGCTGACCGAGCCTCATTCGTGGCGCGAGCGCCTAGGTCACGACGATCAGAAGATTCGCGCGCTCACCGGATTGCTCGAGCATGCGTGCCCCGCGATAGTACCACACGTCGCTCCACTCGCCCTCGCACGATCGGGCGCGGTGCGCCGTGCTGCCGAGTCGGTGCTGGAACGAGCGCTCGCGACCGCGACGGCCGCTGACCTACTGGAGCTGGACAAGATCTGCCGGCGGCGTACCGACTATCCGAATTCGGGAAACGAATGGGATGCCTTCTCACCCATGCGCCTTTCGGTACTCGAGAAGTTCGGGCGCGTGGGACTGGGTGCGCTGGGCGTGGCAAGCTTCCACGCCAGTGGGTACGTGCGCGAATCAGCGGTACGATATCTCGATGCCCGTTCGGAAGGACGCGAGCTCGCATTTCTCCTCGTGCGCCTCAACGACTGGGTGGCTCCCGTCGCGCAACGGGCGAGAGAGGCGGTTGAGCGAAGGATTCTCCCGGACTACGCGCGACCGTGGCTCACATGGCTCCCCCTGCTGCTACGACTCGGTCGCGGAACGAGACGGAAGCCAGGTGACTTGGCCGAGCGCGTGTTAGGCATCCTCCGCGCCCCGGAACAGCGGGCAGTGGTACTGGAGGAGGTTGCGACAGGAAGCCGTCCGACGCGGCGCCTTGCGCTTCGTCTGCTGAGCGAAGTTGAATCGCCTTCGGACGAACGCGTCTTCGTCTTTGCGACGGCCCTGCGCGATCCGGATACCACGCTTCGTATCCAGGCTGTGGCGTACGCGCAGAGCCACCTCTCTGAGGCGGAGCTCGAAAGCAACGTTCCGCGTATGCTTGCTGATCGGTATTCGCCAGTGCGCCGAGCGGCTCTGAACGCGGTCGCCGAGAGGCTGAGCGCATCCGCGAATCGGTGGCTCGTGAAATGTCTTCTGGACCGCGCGGCGTCTGTTCGTGAGGTTGGGCGGTACCACCTGGAGCGCCGGGGAGAGCTCACTGACTTCGCGGCCCATTATCGTCGCGAGCTAGCCGCCGCGAGCACCACGGCGAGTCTTGCCGCGGCGGCTGCTGGATTGGGCGAGACGGGCAACCGGGCAGACGCCGCAACGCTCACCCCGCTTCTTGCGCACGAAATCGCCAGTGTCCGTCGAGCCGCGGCGCGCGCGCTGGGATCGCTGGATCTCGATGGCGAGGCGGCACGACTGCTCTCCGTCCTGGATGATTCATCGCCAGGTGTTGCGCGCGTTGCGCGTGATGCGCTGCATCGGCGGACGGCGGTTTTGGATACCAAGGCCGTTCGCCATTTGATCGCGAATGCGGTTCATCTCCACGGTCGACTCGGGGGAGTCGCACTTGCTGCGGCCCTACCGAAGTGGGAGAGCATCCCTCTGCTGCTCGAAGCGGCCGCGAGCTCCGAAGACGAGCTTCGAGCCGAGGCCACCCAGCGCATCGCGGACTGGCTCGAGCAGCAGAATCGGAGTTTCGCCGCTCCCTCCGACGCTCAGTTGGAGGCATTCCATGCGGCGCTTCACACCCACAGCACCGTTCTGCCGCCCGGCGCACGAAAGAATCTTGCGGCTGTTCTGGAGTACTGGGCGTCCCAGTGACGGGGCCGCGAGCCCGCCGATTGCAATAGCCATCCCCGATGCCGCCACAGCTCAATATCGGGGGCCGCGTTCCGCTGCCGCCGCCGCGCTCGATCCGGGAGCGATTCGGCGCGCTACGCAACCTCCCGCCCTTTCTGAAGCTCGTCTGGCAGACGAGTCCCACACTCGCGACCGGAACCCTGGTGCTCCGGCTCGTGCGCGCGGTGCTGCCCGTGCTCACGCTCTACGTCGGCAAGCTCATCATCGACGAGGTGATCGCGCTGGCGTCGGGACCGGAGATCCCCGCCACTCTGAGCGCGTGGGTCGCCAGCGGGTTGCTCGATCGCCTTGCCTGGCTCCTCGGCGCCGAGCTCGCGCTCGCCGTGCTCTTCGATGTGCTTGGACGCGTGGTGGCGTTGCTCGACTCCCTGCTCGCCGAGCAGTTCTCGAACATCACCAGCGTGCGGCTCATGGAGCACGCCGCGACGCTCGACCTCGAGGATTTCGAGGACAGCGAGCTGCAGGACCGTCTCGATCGTGCGCGTCGGCAGGCGTCGGGCCGTATGACCCTAACGAGCCAGCTGTTCGGGCAGGCGCAGGACGTCATTACGATCATTTCGTTCGCGGCTGGACTCGCCGCCTACGCGCCCTGGCTGATCCCACTGCTGCTGATCGCGCTCGTTCCCGCGTTCGTCGGCGAAGCGCACTTCAATGCGCAGTCGTACGCGCTCACCTACTCCCGCACGCCGGAGCAGCGCGAGCTGGACTACGTGCGTCAAACGGGAGCGAGCGTCGAGACGGCCAAGGAAGTGAAGATCTTCGCGTTGAACGCGTTCCTCATCGATCGGTATCGCGAGCTGGCGGAGCGCTTCTACCAGGGGAACCGCCGTCTCGCGGTCCGGCGCGCGACATGGGGAAGCGCGCTCACGGGCATTGGGACGGTGGGCTATTACGTCGCCTACGCCTATCTCGTATGGCGCACGATCGCCGGCCAGTTCACGATCGGCGATCTCACCTTTCTCGCCGGCTCATTCCGTCGCCTGCGCACGTTGCTCGAAGGGCTGCTGGTGGGCTTTTCGCAGACGGCCGGCCAGGCGATGTACCTCGACGATCTCTTCTCCTTTTTTACGATCGAGCCGGAGATCCACTCGCCGCCCAACGCACGCCGGTTTCCCATCCCCATTCGCGAAGGGTTCCGGTTCGAGGATGTCGGCTTCATTTATCCGGGCGCCGAGCGGTGGGCGGTGCGCCACCTCGATTTCACGTTGAAGGCCGGAGAAGTGCTCGCGCTCGTCGGTGAGAACGGCGCCGGCAAGACCACGCTGGTGAAGCTGCTCGCCCGCCTGTACGACCCGGACGAAGGACGCATTCTTCTCGACGGACACGACCTTCGCGAATACGATCTGGAAGATCTGCGCGCGAACATCGGTGTGATCTTTCAGGATTTCGTCCGCTATCACCTGACGGCTGCCGAGAACATTGCCGTCGGCCGGATCGAGGCGCGCGGCGATCGCGAGCGCATCGAGCAGGCGGCCGAGCGAAGCCTCGCGGACGAAGTGATTCGGCGACTGCCGGGGGGATACGACCAGGTCATCGGCAAGCGATTCAGAACCGGCGTCGAGCTGTCGGGCGGCGAGTGGCAGAAGATCGCCATCGCTCGCGCCTACATGCGTGACGCCCAGCTCCTCATCCTCGATGAGCCGACGGCTGCGCTCGATGCCCGCGCGGAGTTCGAGGTCTTTCAGCGGTTCAAGGAGCTGAGTGCCGCGAAGACCGCCGTGCTCATTTCGCACCGCTTCTCCAGTGTGCGAATGGCCGACCGGATTCTCGTGCTCGCCGAGGGCGAGGTCGAGGCGATGGGCACGCACGAAGAGCTTCTGACGCAACGTGGGCGGTACGCCGAGCTGTTCGAGCTCCAAGCGGCCGGATATCGCTAGGGTCGGGTCATCGCGCCAAGAGCATGCAAAGGATCGTGAGATGGCGACTGGCACGCTACTGAACGACAAGGCGGCGATCGTCACCGGCGCGGGCTCGGGCATCGGCCGCGCCGTCGCGATCGCTTACGCGCGTGAAGGCGCGCGAGTCGTCATCTCCGACCTTGCGGAGGCCAGTGGCGAGGAGACCGTGCGCCTCCTGCAACAGCAGAGCCCGGGTGCAGATGCGGTGTTCATCAAAGCCGATGCGTCGAAGCCGGAGGACCATGAAATGCTCGCCCGAGCGGCGGTCGATCGCTTTGGAGCGCTTCACATCGCCTGCAACAACGCGGGCATCGGCGGCGAGATCAATCTCGTGGCCGAGATGACCCCCGCCGGATGGGGCAAGGTCATCGACGTGAATCTCTCGGGCGTCTTCTACGCCCTGCGCGCGCAGATTCCGCGAATGCTTCAGTCCGGTGGCGGCGCGATCGTCAACATGGCGTCGATCCTGGGGCAGGTGGGGACGAAAGGGTCCGCGGCATATGTCGCGGCGAAGCACGGAGTCCTCGGCCTCACGCAGACCGCCGCACTCGAATACGCCCCCCAGGGTATTCGCGTGAACGCCGTTGGGCCGGGATACATCGACACGCCACTCCTCGAGGCGATTCCTCCGAAAACGCGTGCCGCGCTCGTCGAGCTTCATCCGATCGGCCGGCTTGGCCGCGCCGAGGAAGTGGCGGACCTCGTCGTGTGGCTCAGCAGCGACCAGGCGAGCTTCGTCACTGGTGCGTACTACCCGGTCGACGGTGGGTATCTGGCGCGCTGACTCGCGACGAGTCCTTACGAGCGGTACCACAGAGACACATAGAGATCGCACGGAGACTCACAGAGGACTGCACCTGCAAATGCTTTGGAAAAGCTTTCGCAGTTCTTCGTGTGTCTCTGTGCTACTGCTTTCTCTCCGCCACTGATGCCGTGAGCTTTCGCGTCTCGAGTGGAGGGGCCGGCGGCAGCCCCGTCACCTCGAGGATCGCCTGCTCGTCGAGGGTCTCGCGCGCGAGGAGTGCCTCGGCGAGCGCGTCGAGCTCGCGCCGATGCTCGGCCAGGAGCTGGCGCGCCTGCTCATGGCTTTCGGCAATGATTCTGAGCACTTCGGCGTCGATGGCTCGCGCGGTTTCTTCGCTGAACGACTTGGTGGCACCCCATCCGCCGAGCGTGTTGAGATATGGATTCTCCGGCGGCGCGAGCTGCACCATGCCGAGCCGGTCGCTCATTCCCCATCGCGTCACCATCCCGCGCGCCAGGTTCGTCGCCTGCTCGATGTCGTTCTCGGCGCCGGTGGTTCTCGTTCCGTAGACGATCTCCTCGGCGGCTCGCCCGCCGAGCATGCCGACGATTCTCGCGCGCAGGTACGCCTCGGGGTAGTTGTACCGATCGCTGTCGGGCCGCTGATAGGTGACGCCCAACGCCTGACCGCGTGGGACGATCGTCACGCGGTGCACCGGATCCGCGCCCGGAACGACGAGCCCGAGGATCGCATGGCCTCCTTCGTGATAGGCGATCCGCTCGCGGTCCTGACGACTCATGAGCAGCGGGCGCTCCGGACCAAGGACGATCTTCTCGAGCGCGTCGAGGAAGTCGACCTGACGCACGGTATCCTGTTCGCGTCGAGCGGCGAGAAGCGCCGCCTCGTTGACGAGGTTGCGGAGATCGGCGCCGGACAGGCCGGGCGTCGCGCTGGCGAGCTCGTCGAGCGATGCATCGGCCGCGAGTGGCACATGCCGCGTGTGCACCTTGAGAATCGCCTCGCGCCCTTTCTTGTCCGGCAGGTTGACCACGACGCGTCGATCGAACCGTCCCGGACGGAGGAGTGCCTTGTCCAGCACATCGGGCTGGTTCGTTGCGGCGAGAACGATGATCCCCTCGCGACTCGAAAACCCGTCCATCTCCGTGAGAATCTGATTCAGCGTCTGCTCCTGTTCGCTCGACCCTCCGATCGCCGTGGCACCGCGTGCGCGGCCAATCGAATCGAGCTCATCGATGAAGATGATGGCCGGCGCGTGCTCGCGGGCCTGCTTGAACAGATCACGCACACGCGCGGCTCCGACACCCACGATCATCTCGACGAACTCCGATGCGCTCATGGAAAAGAAGGGCACACCGGCTTCGCCAGCGACCGCGCGTGCGAGCAGGGTCTTTCCCGTTCCCGGAGCGCCAATGAGGAGCACGCCCTTTGGCGCCGTGCCTCCGAGCCGTGTGTATTTGGCTGGATCGCGAAGGAAGTCGACGATCTCGACGAGCTCGTTCTCCGCCTCGTCGATGCCGGCGACGTCCTCGAAGGTGACCTTGCCGGTCTCGGTCTGATCGAACCGCCGCGCGCTGCTCTTTCCGAGCCCACCGAGCATGCTGCCCATCCCACCACCCTGCTTCGCGGCACGACGATAGATCCACACGTAGAAGAGGATGAGGAGCAACGCCGGGCCGAAACCGAAGAGGAACGTCAGGATCGGGTTGCCGCTTCCCTGAATGGGCTCAGCACTGATCTCGACGCCGTTGCCGATGAGCAGCGCTTCCAGCCCGGGATCGACGAACGCGGGAAGCGTGGTGGCGAAGGTAGTGCCGGTGCGGGGCTTCGCGTCGGCGGCGGTGTCGGCGGCGGTCGGGTACGTGACCGCCCTGCGGAACTGACCCGTTAGGCTCTCGCCGCGGCTGTAGATGCGCGCGACGTTGCCGTTCGTAACTTCCTGTTTGAAGAGCGTATACGGGACCTTGATCGGCGTGTCGCCACCCGGGAAGAGGAAGCGCACGAGGAGAAAGTTCACCGCCAGGATGATCAGGAACGTGACCCAGGTACGGCGGGGCGGCATCGGCGGGGGCGTGACATTCCGCTGGGACGGAGGTGTTACGTCACCGCGCGGTCGTTGGACTGGCGGCGTTGGCGCGCTGTTCCGCCGTTGTGAATCCGTTGCCTGCCTCGCCATGTGCCCGATGTCCTTTCCGTGAGTGTGCTCGCGCGTGCTCACGAGCAAGGTGACGAGCCTCGCGGGGATCAACAAGTGAGACGATCGCTTCGCTCACTGCACCGAGGGCGCGGCCGTCTCGGCGGCATACACCTCGCACTGGCGCACGCCCAGCATGACATCTCCTGCCGCGAGTCCGGGAACCACACTGACGCACGGACGAGTTCTCGTCGTCTTCAGCGGGCTGCTGCTCGCGATGCTGCTCGCCGCATTGGACCAGACGATCGTCGCGACTGCGCTTCCCACGATCGTCGGCGAGCTCGGCCGATTCGAGCGACTATCGTGGGTGGTCACGTCGTACCTGCTGGCTCAGACCGTGGTGACGCCGTTGTACGGCAAGCTGGGCGACCTGTACGGACGAAAGAGCGTCCTTCAGACCGCCGTCATCATCTTCCTCGTCGGATCGGTGCTGTGCGGGATGAGTCGCACGATGACGCAGCTCATCATCTTTCGCGCGATTCAGGGGTTGGGCGGTGGCGGCCTCATGGTGACGACGATGGCGGCGGTGGGCGACGTCATCTCGCCGCGCGAGCGCGGGCGCTACCAGGGGATCTTCGGCGCGGTGTTCGGCGTCTCGAGCGTCGCCGGTCCACTCATCGGTGGGTACTTCACGACCCATTGGTCGTGGCGCTGGATCTTCTACATCAACCTCCCGCTCGGGATCGTCGCAATGATTCTCATCGCGGCGACACTCCCGGGGCGCGGCGAGCGCCGCACCCACCGTATCGATTACGCGGGAGCAGCGCTCCTCGCGGCCGCATTGAGCGCGATCATTCTCGTGACCGACATCGGTGGCGCGATCTACGCCTGGGACTCACCGGAGGTACTCACCCTCGGGACGGTGGGGCTCGTTGCGCTCGTGGCCTGCCTTCTGGTCGAGCGTCGCGCCGAGGAGCCGGTTGTCCCGCTGCACCTCTTTCGCAACCGGTCATTCGCCGTCACGTCGGCCATTGGCTTGATCGTCGGCTTCGCGATGTTCGGATCGGTCACCTACCTCCCGCTCTTTCTCCAGGTGGTGAAGGGCTCGAGTCCAACCGGCTCCGGCCTGCAGCTCGTGCCGATGATGGGTGGCATGCTCACGTCGTCCATCGTCTCCGGTCAGCTCATCAGTCGCACGGGGCGATACAAGCTGTTCCCGATCGTGGGCACGGCCACCATGTCGGTGGGCCTGTTCCTCCTTTCGAGGATGACGGTCGATACGCGCATAACGACGATCCTGGCCATGACGCTCCTCCTCGGGCTCGGAATGGGGCTCGTCATGCAGGTGCTCGTCATCGCCGTTCAGAACGCCGTGGACTACCGTGACCTTGGCGTCGCGACCTCCGGGAACACGCTCTTCCGCTCCATCGGTGGGTCGGTGGGAACGGCGGCGCTCGGCGCCGTCTTCGCGGCCCGGCTCGGGGCCGAGCTGGCGACGCGGCCTAACGGGCCCGATGAGGGTACCCTCGGCGGGCTCAGCCTGCACGCGCTCGCGGAGCTTCCGCCGGCGGTGCGAGCGGCGTACGCGCAGGCGTTCACGGCATCGACCGACAGCATCTTCGCCGCGGCGGCGGTCGTCGGCCTGATCGGGTTCGCACTCAGCTGGCTGTTGCCGGAGCCTCCGCTCCGTGAGACGGTGGCGGCGACGAGCGCTGACGTCGGGCAGGAGGTGGGCGGGGCGATGGCCATGCCGACAGCACCCGAGGCGTACGATGTGCCCGCCGCGCGTGAAATGGGTCGCGACGCCCGGTCGGACGGCCCCGGCACCCCACCGCCGAGTTAGCCCCGTTGGCAGCCCGTTAACCGGTGTCTTGACAAATGGTGTGATAACACGTATTATCCGGCAGCCCATGGACCGGCGTCACCAGACGGTCTGATATGTGTTATCACACTCACGCAGGGAGTACCGATGAGCACCACACTCGAACACGATACCGCGACGTCGACGCAGACGGTCTGGAACATCGACCCGGCACACACCGACGTCGGATTCGCCGTCAAGCACCTCATGATCTCGACTGTCCGCGGTCGATTCGCCGAGGTCAACGGCACGATCCGGCTGGACGGGGGTGACCTTACCAGGGCCTCGGTCGAGGCGGAGATCGCGACCGCCAGCATCGACACGCGCCAGGAGCAGCGCGACACGCATCTGCGGTCGGCGGATTTCTTCGAGGTCGAGGCGTACCCGACCATCACGTTCCGCAGCACGCGCGTCGAGCGGATCAAGGACAACCGCTATCGCATCACCGGCGACCTGACGATCCGCGACGTCACGCGCGAGGTCGTGCTCGAAGGGACCGATGAGGGACGCGGCAAGGATCCCTGGGGCGGGGAGCGTCTCGCGTTCAGCGCCACGACGACGATCGATCGTCGCGACTTCGGGCTGACGTGGAACCAGGCGCTCGAGACCGGCGGAGTGCTCGTGAGCACCGAGATCAAGATCACGATCGACGTCCAGGCAGTAAAGGCGCGCTGACGACCCCGGGGCGCTCGTTTTGCTCCGGTTTGCGCGGTGGGAGCACGAACAGGAGACCGACCATGAAGCAGTGGCTTTACGCGCTCGTCATCGTGTCCGCCGTCGCGGTTGCTGGCGGCATTGGCCTGACGATGGGCTCGGCATCGCGCGATGCGCTTCCCGCGGCCATCGCGCAGCAGTCCGCCTCCACCGCGTCCGCGGTGCAGCTGGGTCAGGACGAGCAGAATATCATTCGCGTTGCCCGGCAGGTGTCGCCGGCCGTTGTGAGCATCTCGAGGTCCGGCGGGTCAGGGTCGGGCGTCGTCGTCCGGTCGGATGGAATCGTGCTCACGAATGCGCACGTCGTCGGCAACGTGCGTGCGGTGGAGGTGCGCCTCGCCGATGGCCGTCGCATTGCCGGGCAGGTGCTCGGCCGCGACCCGTCGATCGACATCGCCGTCGTGCGTGTCCAGGCGAGCGATCTTCCGGCGGCGCCCGTCGGCGATTCCGATGCGCTCGAGGCGGGACAGACCGCGATCGCGATCGGAAACCCGCTCGGGCTGGAACGGACCATCACGACCGGGGTCGTGTCAGCGGTGAACCGAAGCCCGCGCGGATTCGGGCTCGACGGGCTCATTCAGACGGACGCCGCGATCAGTCCAGGTAATTCGGGTGGTCCGCTCCTCGATTCGCGCGGTCGGCTGATCGGGATCAATACCGCCGTCATCGTGGCCCCCGGCGCGGAGGGTCTCGGCTTCGCCATTCCGATCAATCTCGCGCAGGATGCGATCGAGCAGATCATCGCCACCGGGCGCGTCGTGCGGGCCTTCCTCGGGATTCAGTACGCCGATATCGAGCCGGAGCTCGCGCGGCAGTTTCGGCTCCCCGCGAACGAAGGCGTTCTCGTCACCGGGGTGGCGCAGGGTACTCCGGCCGATCGTGCTGGCCTGGTGCGCGGGGACATCATCACGCGCCTGGATGAAACGCCCATCCGGCAGGGCGGCGACCTTCGGCGCACCCTGCGCGAACGGCGTCCGGGAGATACCATCAGGATAACGGTTGCCCGCGACGGCGGCTCACGAGAGTTGTCCGCGCGCCTCGTGGCTGCGCCGTGATTCGGCGGTCGCCCCCGGTCGGCTGGCCCACACATTTCCCTCGCCACCCAAACGACGATGACAAGAGTTCTCCTCGCTGTGTTCGCTCTCGCTTCGTGCGTCCAGAGACCGGCCATCGTCCCCGCGGGCACCAACGACAGAGCGATCGACGCCGCCATGGCGGCGGCGGAGCCCGCGGCGTCGGTCGTGCGACCCGGCATCGAGGTCTTCCTCGCCAACGTGCCTGCATCGCTGAAGGGGAAGCGCGTCGGTCTCATCACAAACCACTCGGCGATCGACCGGGCGCGTAATCTCGACATCGATCTCATCGCGCAGCACCCGGATCTCGAGCTCGTGGCACTGTTCGCCCCCGAGCATGGCATTCGCGGTAACGCCCCGGCCGGGGAAAGGATCGTCGACGAGAAGGACCCGAAGACGGGTATACCGGTATACTCGCTGTACATGTCCGAGGATCGCGGTCCGTCGCAGGAGATGCTGAAGGACGTCGACGTCATCGTGTACGACCTTCAGGAGGTGGGAGGGCGCACGTGGACGTACGTGTCGACGATGGCGCTCTCGATGGAGGCGGCGAAGAGGAAGGGAATTCCATTCGTCGTTCTCGACCGCCCGAATCCGATTGGTGGTGAGATCGTCGAAGGCGCGTTGCTCGATCCGAAGTTCAAGTCGTTCGTCGGGCTGTACCCCATTCCTGCGCGGCACGGGATGACCGTCGGTGAGCTCGCGACGCTCTTCAATCAGAAGCACGGCATCGGTGCCAATCTCATCGTCATACGCGCGGCGAACTGGCGACGGTCGCAGTGGCAGGACGACACCGGGCTGCCCTGGACGAACCCCTCGCCGAATCTGCGCTCGCTTGCCGCGCTCAATAGCTACCCGGGATCCGTCTACTTCGAAGGCACCAACCTTACCGAGGGCAGGGGAACGGATCGTCCTTTCGAGCAGATCGGCGCCTCGTGGTTGAACGCGGCCGAGGTCGCCAGAGTCATGAATGCGCGCGGCCTGCCCGGGATCCGCTTCGAGCCAGTCACGCTGCAGGTAGAGCCAACGGCGGCGAAGTTCAAGGGTCAGACGATTCCCGGGATTCGATTCGCCATCACCGACCGGCAGACGTACCGGCCGGTTCGCACGGCGCTTCTCCTGATCGACGAGATCCGCCGTCAGCATCCGAACGACTTCGCCTGGAGGCCGTCGATCGACCGCCTAACGGGCTCCGACAAGGTGCGGCTGGCCATCGAGGGTGGTACGCTCCCGGCCCTGCTGGAAGACTGGGATCGGGAAGCGGCGGCGTTCGTCGAGGCCCGCAAGCCATTCCTCCTCTACCAGTGAGACCCCTTCGGTCTGAGGATTGCGTTAGTCGGCAACGCTAGCGACTTGGTCCCAAGGACCGCGTCGGGAGGTCCCGCCCTTCCCCGCGGCCGTCACTACCGTTTTGGTGCGACTGTCTTGCACATGACCGACACGATTCCCCAGCGCGCCTCCAGCGATGGACGCTCTCTGGCGCGGATGGGCATTCCCGGACTCGATGAGATTCTTCGCGGCGGCCTGCCGCGAAAGCGCATCTTCCTGATCGATGGCGTTCCCGGCACCGGCAAGACCACGCTCGCGCTCCAGTTCCTACTGGAGGGTCGGGCCCAGGGGGAGCGCGGCCTCTACGTCACGCTGTCGGAGACGAGCGAGGAGCTTCAGGCCGCCGCCCAATCGCACGGCTGGTCCCTCGATGGAATCGAGATCGTCGAGCTCTCCGCCTTGACCGGGGAAGGCTCGGACGAGGCCTACACGCTGTTTCACCCGGCCGAGGTGGAGCTTCAGCAGACGGTGGAGGTCGTGCTGGCCGAGATCGAGCGTCATCAGCCGCAGCGCATTGCGTTCGACTCCTTGAGTGAAATGCGCATGCTGGCGCGTGACCCCCTGCGCTTCCGCCGCCAGATCCTCGCGCTCAAGCAATTCTTCGCGGGGCGCGACTGCACGGTGCTGTTGCTCGATGACCGCGCGCACCCTGAGGGGGACCTCCAGCTTCATAGCCTGGCGCACGGCGTGATCCTCCTCGAGCACCTGAGCATGGATTACGGCGCCGAGCGCCGGCGTATCCAGGTGAAGAAGCTGCGCGGTGCGCGGTTCTCGGGCGGCTACCACGACTTCCGCATTCGAACGGGCGGGATCGAGGTGTATCCGCGAATTCAGCGTGGTGAGGCGATCGCGCGGCTGACGACTGCGCCACTCGAAAGCGGATCGCGTGAGCTCGATGCTCTCGTCGGCGGAGGACTCGAGCGCGGAACGAGCACATTGCTGACGGGTGCGGCCGGCACGGGAAAATCGGTCCTCGCCATGCAATTCGCGCTGGCGACGGCGGCGCGAGGCGAGCACGCGCGGGTGTTCATGTTCGACGAGCGCGTGACCACGGCGATGATCCGAGCGCAAGGCCTGGGGCTCGACATTCGAGGGCCGATGGACGATGGACGCCTCGTCCTCTGCCAGATCGAGCCCACGGAGAAGTCTCCGGGGGAGTTCGCGCACCAGGTCGCGCGCGCAGTCGAGGACGAGAACGTGTCGCTCGTCATCATCGACTCGATCAACGGTTTTATGCAGGCCATGCCCAGCGAGCAGCTTCTGACCGTTCAAATGCATGAGCTCCTGAGCTACCTCGCGAATCGCGGCGTCAGCGTGATCATGACTCTCGTTCAGCGGGGGATCTTTGGCGCACCTGTCTCCGACGCCGCGGAAGTCAGCTACCTCGCCGACAGCGTTGTCCTGCTCCGCTACTTCGAGCATTCCGGAACGGTCAGGCGTGCAATCTCCGTCGTGAAGAAGCGAAGTGGCGCGCACGAGCAGACGATCCGCGAGTTCCGCGTCGAGCGCGGAGGCATCCGCGTGGGCGAGCCGCTGACCGACTTCCGCGGTGTTCTCACCGGCAATCCGGAATATCTGGGACAGGCGGAACCGCTCATGGCGAACGACGTCTGAGCCACGCCGCATGATCGTCGATGAGGCACGCGTAACCTCGGGTGAAGTCGCCGTTCTGGCGCCCACCGGGCGCGACGGCTCCTTGTCCGAGCGCGTGCTCGGCAGGTGGGGGCTCGACGCTGTCGCGTATCGCGACATCGACGGACTGTGCACCGCCGTGCGCCGGGGTGTGGGCGTCGTGGTTCTGTCCGAGGAAGCCCTCGCACCCCAATCCCGCGAGCGGCTGCTGGCCGAGCTCGATGGGCAGCCGTCCTGGTCGGACGTACCGGTGATCATTCTGACGGCGGAAGGCGAGCTGTCGCGGATCATCGCCGAGGGAATCGAGGCGATCGCCGCACGCGGCAACGTGACGCTCCTCGAGCGGCCGGTCCGCGTCGCGACGCTCGTCACCGCGCTCCGCTCCGCTTTGCGGGCGCGCGAGCGGCAGTACGAAGTGCGCGACTCGCTGCGAGAGCTGGAGGTGGCGCGCGAGGCGGCGGAGAACGCCAACCGCTCGAAGTCGGAGTTCCTGGCGATCATGAGCCATGAGCTCCGCACGCCACTCAATGCGATCGGTGGCTACGTCGCGCTACTCGAGTTAGGCGTTCGCGGCCCGTTGACCGAGGAGCAGCGCATCGACCTGCAGCGCATCCAGCGCAGCCAGCGCCATCTGCTCGGGCTGATCAACGAAGTGCTGAACTACGCGCGAATCGAGACCGGCAACATTCACTATGACATCGCCGATATCCCCGTGGAGGAGGTCCTCGGCACCGCGGAATCGCTCGTCGCCCCGCAGGCGAACGCGCGCGGCCTTCACCTCGATCGCGATCGATGCGACCCGGAGATCACCGTGTCGTGCGACCGCGACAAGCTGCAGCAGGTGCTCCTGAACCTGCTCGGCAACGCGATCAAATTCACCGCGCCGGGCGGACACATCATGCTTGGCTGCGAGGTTCGTTCCGACACGGTGCTGATCCATGTGACCGACACCGGCGCAGGCATCGCACCAGAGAAGCTCGAGGAGATCTTCGAGCCATTCGTTCAGGTAGACACCCGCCTGACACGCGTGCACGAGGGCGTCGGCCTGGGTCTCGCGATCAGCCGTGATCTTGCGCGGGGCATGAGAGGAGAGCTGACGGTGCGGAGCACGCTCGGCGAGGGATCCACGTTCACGCTCTCGGTGCCGCGTCGCGCCAGAGAGAGTCAGCGCCGCGTGGAGCAAACGGCATCCGCCTGAGCTATTCCGGGCTGGCGTGAAGAGGCAGCCTCACCGCGAACGACGATCCAATGCCGGCCTCGCTCCATAGACTGAGCACGCCCCCCATCTGGGCGACGAGCGCGTGCGAGATCGCCAGGCCGAGTCCAACCCCTGGGAGTGACGCAGTTCCCTCGCTGCGGTAGTACGGCTCGAAAATCGCCGCCTGCTCCGCGGCCGCGATCCCGGGCCCGGTATCGGTGACGACGATCTCACCCCACGCTGATTCCTCGACAGTGAGGCGGCCGATGGCGACCGTGATCGAGCCATCTTCGGGGGTGAACTTCACGGCATTGCCGATGAGATTCACGAGCACCTGTCGTACACGTGCATGGTTACCAACCACGACGACGTCGGTGTTCGCATCGAGTTGAAGCGTTTGCCGCTTGGCGAGCGCCGCCGGCGCGAGGATGTCCACCGCTTCACGAGCCACGAGCAGGGAATGCATGGGCTCGACCGGCACCGGCATGACACCGGCCGTGAGGCGTGCCATGTCCATGACGCTATCCAGTAACGACAGCAAGTGCTGGCCACTCATGCGCACACGTCCCAAGGCGTGGCGCTGCCGCTCGGTGACGCTTCCGTAGATGCCGTCCTCGAGGTTCCAGCAATACGCGTCGATCGCGCCGAGCGGACTGCGGATGTCGTGCGCCAGCGTCGCGAGCGCGCGATCCTTGGCGTTGGTCGCCCCTTCGCTCGCCGACAGGCGCCCTTCCATCTCCAGCCGAACCTCGCCGCCGAGCCGCGCTCCCTCGAGCGCCACTGCCGCCTGATCGGCAAGCGCGGAGAGCAGCCATTCGTCGGAATCGGTCGCGAGCTCAGCCAGCGCGACGGCGAGCAATCCGGTCACGGCCCCACCCACCACGAGTGGCACCGCGAGGAGCCGATCATCCTGAACCTCGAACAGGCCCTGCAAGCGCCCAAACACCTCATCGGTGAGAGGCGCCTTGAACCGCGTGACGCGCTCCTCCGCGATGCCATGCGAGGCGCGCACCTGCATCTCACCGCCCATATCCGCGAGCATGAGCACCGCTGCCGGCGCCTCGAGCAGCGCCGCGCCCTGCTCGACCGTTAGGCGTGCCACTTGATCGAGCGAGGTCGCATAGGTCAGCGCGCGCCCGATCTCGGTCAAGCGGCGCAACTGAAGGGTCTCGGTCGAGGATCCGAACACTCGCGACGCCGTGCTCGTCACAGAACGCGAAGTCCTGTCGCGCTGATCTCCACTTCGCGCACCCGCGCGTCATGCGCGCTGCCGCGCGTCTTGAGAATGCGCAGTGACCGACGAGTGCGCTCCTCCCCGTCGACGGTGAGCAGCAGGACGTTGTCCGACAGATAGCTCACAGCGTTCTGCACCCCGTTGCCGACGATGGAGTTGCCGGTGGTCTCGAAGTTCAGCACGCTGGTGATCCCGCTGACGGCGAAGTGCTGCACGAGCGCGTAGAGGTAGTCATGCAGTCGCTGTGGATCGGTCGCGGCACTGGCAAGGTCTCCCAGCGCATCGATCACCAGGCGCCGCACTCGTCGCTGTTGAATGCGCCGGAACATGTCGACGATGATGCTGTCGATCTGCAGCTCCACCGGAGACGCGTAGACCAGGTCGAGACCCTGCGACTGCGCCTCCTCCAGGTCACCGCCGAGATTCCGAATCGTGCGCATGAGCTGCGAGGGGTTCTCCTGGAAGTTCATGTACAGCGTCGATTCCCCGAGGCGCGCCCCTTCCAGCGCGAACTGCAGCGCGATCGTGGTCTTGCCCGCGCCGGACGGACCACCGAGCAGCGTCGTCGTGCCACGCCACACCCCGCCCTCGAGCATGTCATCGAGGCTGGCAATACCCATCGACACGCGCTCCGACGCCGGCTCGTAGCCCTCCGGCATCCGCGGGCTCACCAGTCGCGGAAAAATGTCGAGGCCGGAATCGGTGATGCGGAACGCGTGTGCACCCTCGAGGTATCGGCTCCCGCGGAGCTTGTAGACCCGGAAGTAACGCTCATCCCGGTTGCCGAGGCGGCGTCGCGACATCTCGACGATGCCATCGGCGACGGCGAACTCCGGATAGCGGAGAATGTCCTCCTCGTTGTACTCGCCGAGCAGGAACGCCGTCGTGCCATACGCGGTGAGGAGCGCCGTCATCTCGTACACCATGCGGCGACGCTCGGCGATCGACGGCAGGAGGTCGTGCACCGCCTTGAACGAGTCGATGACGATGATCTTCGGCGACAGCTCCCGAATGGCGGTTTGCAGCAGCGGGATCAGCGCCGTGCTTCCGTCCTTGGCCAGCGCCGGGCCGACATCCTCGTAGATCACCTGCGTCCCGATCTTGCTTTCATCGAAGAACGTGAACCCCTGCAGGTACCGCACGACTTTGGGCAGCGGCTCCGAGAGGGTGGTGAAATACAGGATCGGCCGGTCGTCGCTCGCGTTGGCGAAGATGAGCTGCTCGGCGAAGATCGTTTTCCCCGAGCCCGGATGGCCCATGATGATGTTGATCGAGTCCTTCGGGAATCCACCGCCGAGGATGTGATCGGCTTCCGGGTTCCCGGAGCTCATGCGCTCGGAGGCCTCTTCGAACTCCGGCACGATGAGGCGTCGGTCCCTTACTACATCGAGGCCCATTGGTGCTCCATTTGTACAGGGGACGACGGCGCGCCAAGCGCGCCGCGTATCGTTGCGAGAAACGCGGCTTCGACGAACGGCTTCCGGAGATAGGCGGATGCGCCGGCGTCAGCGGCACGCGCTGCAGCAGCGAGAATGCTGAAGACCACGACGGGGATGTGGCTCGTGCCGGCATCCGCGCGCAGCTGCCGGCAGAGCGTGAGCCCGTCAATTTTCGGAATGAGAATTTCGGTGACGACGAGCACTGGGCGCGTCGACCGCGCGGCATCCAGCGCCGCGGCGCCGTCGTCGCAGAAACTCACCGCGAAGCCAGCCCGCTCGAGGAAGTAGCGCTGCAGCTTGCGAACGTTTTCGTCCCGCTCGGCGATGAGGATGACCCCCTGGCGCGGTGACTCAGCCATTCAGTGGCGTGAGCACTGCGGAGAGGCCTAACGTGATGTCAGCGAACGGAATAGGGGGCATGGCCGCAACGACCTCACGAAGGGAGGCGTCGCCAGCAGCGCCACGGTACGCGGGGCTTGCACACCCGCCTGCGCTGGTGGAGTCGTCGCAGATGAGCAATCTAGCTCATTGGAGCGACCGCGACAATGACTTGGTCATTGATTTCACGCGTATCGCGGAGCACGCCTGGCGATTGCTGGCCACTCGCTGAAGACGCTCCGTCTACCGAGGATCTCCGTGGAGCTGTCGCCCGCCTCGTTTTGCGGAACCTTGACGGATGGCCAGGTGCGCCACTGCAGAACACGGCTAGCTTACCGCAACACCGATTGCGGAGAGCGCACATGATACGGTCCATTCTACAGGTCAGCGCTGCCGCGCTGGCCATCGCCATTGTCCCCGCCGGGACGCTCGCGCAGCAGCCCCAGGGACCGCAGCCCTTCTTCGTTGGAAGCCCGCTCGGGCTTCCCGTCACTCCGGCCGCCGACCGAGCGTTCGAGGCGATGTCGTCGAACGTAAAGGTCTATGGCGCCATCTACTCCGCCGAGAGCTGCTCGTACGACGCGGGGCGCGGACTGATCGTGGTGCCGAACCGCGGCGTTCCGCAGAACGTTCAGGCCAACAACGCGTGGGTCTCGCTCATCAACCACGACGGGTCGGTGCACACCGCGCGCTGGATCGGCGTCCAGAACCCAGCCGAGCGAGCGAACCTAACGCCGCCGCTCGTTCTGAACGAGCCCTACGGCAGCGACATCGCGAACGGCATGCTGTACGTCGCCGATCGTGACGGCGGCAGGGCCACCAACGAAGCGAGCGTCGCGGTGATTCGCCGGTTCGACATGCGGACGGGCGCGCCGGCGGGAGAGGTCCGTATCGACGCGGTCGATTGGATCAACGACATCGAGGTCGCGGATGACGGAACGATCTACGCCACGCGGTCGGGCTCTTTCGGCAATGCGCCGGATCCGGCGACGTGGCAGGTGTGGAAGATTACCCCCGACGGCACCGCGTCGGTCTTCGTGCAGGGTGCGCCGCTCTTTCAGCCTAACGGGGTCGCCTTCGATCCGCGGGGGAACATTGTCGTCGTCAACGTCGGCGACGCAGCCGTGCTGACCTTCTCGCCGGCGGGCCGGCTGCTCGGGACCGAGCAGGCGGCGCAGCCGGGGAGCGATGGTCTCGTGATCATGTCGGACGGGACGAAGTACGTGAGCAGCGTGCGGCAGGGAGGCGTCTCTCGCATCCGTCCGGGGCGGCCGGCAGAGCTGATCGCCCGGAACATCCCCAGTGCCGCCTCCATGTGCTACGACGCCGGCGCGAACCAGCTGGTGATCCCGATGAATCCGAACAACGGGCTCGCCTTCGTGCGGATCGAGTGAGCCCGAGCTTGGTGAGTGCTGGGGCATGTAACCGCAGAAGGCCGCAGCAGGACGGAGTCGTTCTTTAGGAGATAGGCGCTTTCCTATCCGAATGACCGCAGAAGGATCACGACGCATTGCCTTGGGCAGCATTTGCGGCCATTCGGACGAGGGGCCGGCGGCCTGGTGGGCAAGGAGGCCCCGTCCTGTTGCGGCCTTCTGCGGTTACATCGGCTCGTTGAGCGTGCACTCCGTTACTCAGACGCAGTCCACTAGTTCACTGGCCGCGATGATCTCACGTGACTTAGGTGGACTTGTCTCAGTCTACTTTGTATTGTAGAGTACTCTATACCAAACCCCGATCGAGGTTCGGCCTTTGCACCTCAGCATCCGCAACATCTCCAAGACGTACCCCAACGGCGTACGCGCTCTCAACGACGTCAGCCTCGCCGTCCCGCCCGGCATGTTCGGGCTGCTGGGGCCGAACGGTGCGGGGAAGTCGACGCTCATGCGCATGCTCGCCACGCTTCAGGATCCCGACGAGGGCTCGATCCACCTCGGCGAGCTGGACGTGCTCCGCCAGAAGGATGAGGTCCGCAAGACGCTCGGCTATCTGCCACAGGAGTTCGGAGTCTATCCGAAGGTGAGCGCCGAGGAGCTCCTCGATCACTTCGCCTTGCTCAAGGGCGTCGCCGACCGCCGGGAGCGAAAGGAGGTCGTCGGCGCACTCCTCCGGCAGACCAACCTCTGGGAGGTCCGCAAACAGAAGCTGGGCGGCTACTCGGGCGGTATGCGGCAGCGCTTCGGTGTGGCCGTGGCGCTGTTAGGCAATCCGAAGCTGTTGATCGTCGATGAACCGACGGCCGGGCTCGATCCCGCCGAGCGGGTGCGATTTCTCAATCTGCTGAGCGAGATCGGGGAGAACAGCGTCGTCCTCCTGTCCACGCACATCGTCGAGGACGTGAGTGAGCTCTGCACGCGGATGGCCATCATCGATCGCGGCGAGATTCTGCTCGAAGCCGAGCCGCTGCGCGCGATGAACGACCTCCGTGGCCGGATCTGGCGTCGCGTGATGCCGAAGGCCGAGCTCCCCGCGCTCGAGCGCGAGCACGCGGTGATTTCGACCAAGCTCCTCGCGGGACGCACCGTCGCACGCGTTCACAGCGACGCGACCCCCGGCCCGGGGTTCGAGGCAGCGGAGCCGGACCTGGAGGATGTCTACTTCAGCGCGATGGCCGGGCGAATCGGACGGCGGCGCGAACAGCCGGAGCCGGTGGTCGCACGATGAAGCTCCTCGGAGTCCTTCGCTTCGAGCTCGCCTACCAGCTACGACGTCCCTGGCCGTGGCTCTTCATGGCGGTTCTTCTCGTCTTCGCTTTCGTGAATACGAGAGTGGCTGTCGTCCCGGTCACGCTTCCTCAGGACTTCATTCTCAACTCGCCATTCATCATCGCGGTGGTCTCGGTGTTCAGCTGTCAGATCTGGCTGCTGATCGCTCCTGCGATAGCCGGCGAGGCGGCCGCGCGAGACGTCCACACGGGGATGCACCCGCTCACCTACTCGAGCCCCGTCAGCAAGACCGCGTATCTGGGTGGGCGTGTGCTCGCGGCGTTCGTGCTCAACTGTTTGATCCTGCTCGCCGTGCAGGTCGGCAGCCTTCTCGCCGCTCATGCCCCCGGGGTGGATCCCGAGATCATCGGGCCGTTCCGGCCGGCGGCATATCTGGCGGCCTACGGCCTCATTGCGTTGCCTAACGCACTGATCGCGACGGCGATCCAGTTCTCCATCGCCCTGCTGAGCGGCCGCCCGATGGCGAGCTACGCCGGCAGCATCGGCCTGTTCTTCTTCTCCTACCCGGTGACGTTCGTCCTGTATTTCTCGCCGTTGCAGAAGCTCGCGCTCCTGGCGGACCCCATTGGCGTCATGGCCATCATGAATGAGATGATGAGCGACTGGACCATCGTCGAGAAGAACGTGCGCATGTTCACGCTCGAGGGCCCGATGCTCTTGAATCGGCTGATCTGGGTCGGCATCGCGCTCCTGACGCTGGCGTTGGTCTATCTCCGCTTCCGCTTTGCGCACCGCACTGCCACGGATCTGTGGAGCCGGCTCGCGCGACGGTTCACGCCGAAAGTCCTGACGCCGGCCACCGCCCCCGCGCCGGTCGCGATCTCCGTCCCTGCGGTGCGTCGATCGTTCGGCCTTACCACCAATGGGCGCCAAGCGATCTCGATCGCCCGGTCGTCCTTCTGGATGATCGCGAAGAGCCCACCAGGGCTCTTCCTGCTGGCAGTGTTCCCGATGTTCGTCGTCCTGGTGCTGAATGTGGAATCGGGGATGTGGGGCATTCAGATGCTTCCCCGGACAGGGTACATCCTGGCGAAGCACGTCACCGCCGCCCTGACGTATTTCGCCGACTACCGGGTCATCGTCCCGCTCCTCATCGTCTACTTCGCGGGCGAGCTGGTCTGGCGGGAACGCGATGCGCGGATCAGCGAGAACGTCGACGCAACGCCGGTTCCGGAATGGGTCCTCTTCCTCGGCAAGTACCTGGGACTCGGTCTGGTGCTCAGCGTGTTCATGGTGAGCCTCACCGCGGCGGGAATGCTCGCTCAAACGCTGATGGGCTACCACGACTTCCAGCTCGGCCTGTACTTGAAAATCCTTTTCGGACTTCAGCTCCCCGAATACCTGCTGTTCGCCGTCCTCGCGTTGCTGGTGCACTCGCTGGTGAACCAGAAGCATGTCGCAATGCTGGTCGCTCTGGTGGCGTACTTCCTCATCGTCTTCTCCCCCATGCTCGGCATCGAGCACAAGCTGCTCGTGTATGGCTCGAGCCCGGCGTGGTCCTTCACCGACATGCGCGGCTTCGGCTCGTCCGTTGGTCCGTGGCTGGTGTTCAAGCTCTACTGGGCGGCGTGGGCGCTGCTGTTGGCCGTGGCGGCGACACTGTTGTGGGTGCGTGGCCGGGAGCCCGCTTTTCAGAGTCGCGTGAGCGCGGCGCGGCTTCGCTTCACTCGCAGGACCGGGGGCGCCGCGGCGGTCGCGGTAGCGCTCATCGTCACGCTCGGCGGCTTCATCTTCTACAACACCAATGTGCTCAACGAGTACATCACGGACGATGAATTGGTCGAGCGCCGCGCCGAGTACGAGCGGCGCTACGGGAAGTATGAGGGAATTCCGCAACCCGTGCGCGTCGGTACGAATCTGCGCATCGAGATCCACCCCGACCGGAGAGCAGCGACGATCCACGGCAGCTACCGACTCGTGAATCGAAGCGCAGTGGCGATCGACTCCGTGCATCTGGAGCCGGCGTTCTACGTCCACACACGCGTGACCTTCGATCGTGCCTTCCGTCGGGTGGTCGCGGATGAGGTGATCGGTCATGACATCTACGCCCTCGAGGAGCCACTCCAGCCGGGCGATTCGCTGACGCTCAGCTTCGACGTGCAGCTCGAGCGACGCGGCTTCACCAACAGTGGTCCCCGAAGCAGCGGAGCGGGGATAGCGGTCCTCGAGAACGGCACTTACCTCACGAGCGGTGCACTGCCGGTCATCGGTTACCAGCCGCTTCGCGAGCTCTGGAGCGCGGACGACCGTCGCAAGCACGGCCTACCGCGGCAAGTCACGCTCCCACCGCCTGGTGACATCGATCCGGGTGTGGCGGCGAGCCCACCGGCGACGTTCGAAGCGATCGTCGGCACGGACGAGGATCAGGTCGCCGTTGCGCCGGGCGAGCTGCGTCGCACGTGGAGCGAAGGAGGGCGCCGCTACTTCCATTATGTCAGCGACGTTCCCATCAGCGGCATGGACGTGTTCTTCTCTGCCGATTACACGGTGCATCGCGAACGATGGAAGGACGTCGACCTCCAGGTCTTCGTTCACCCGGGCCACGCGAAGCAGATGGAGCGCGTGCTTCGAAGCGCACGAGCGAGCCTGGACTACTACTCGGAACAGTTCGGTCCCTACCCGTATCGCTTCCTCCAGATCGTCGAGCAGCCGGGCGACTTCCTCGGCATGGGGGTCGACGGAAGCGGCGTCGTCACCGGAGGGGAGGGTTTCTTCCTTCTGAATCCCGAGCAGGAGGGATTCGACGCCATTTTCGAGATCGTGGCGCACGAGATGGGGCACCAATGGTGGGGCATGCAGCTCAAGCCCGCGTTTGCCGAGGGAGGTGGCGTCATCTCGGAGAGCCTCGCGTGGTACTCCGCGATGCGGCTCGTGAAGAAGGTGAAGGGGCGGGAGGCGCTGCGGCGATTCATGAGCTTCATGCGCGAGCCCAATCCGTGGCCGCCGATCCGCACGGGGCTTCCGCTGCTCCGCGCGATGGACCCGTGGGCCAACTACCGCAAAGGCCCATACGCTTTCAACGCGCTGAGCGAGTACGTGGGCGAGGAGCGTGTGAACGGAGCGCTGCGCCGTCTGGTGGAAAAGAAGGCATCGTCCTTTGCCACGACACTCGACATGTATCGTGAGCTTCAGGCGGTCACGCCTGATTCACTGAAGCCGCTGCTGCACGACCTCTTCGAGGTGAACGCCTGGTGGACGTTCGACACCAAACGGGCCACAGCGGTGCAGACCGAAGCAGGCGCCTGGCAGCTGACGCTCGAGGTGGAGGCGCACAAGGTCGTGGGCGACAGCGCTGGTGTCGAACGGGAGGTGCCGATGAATGAGTGGGTTGAGATCGGGATCTTCGCCGCTGCAGGGCCGGGCGAGGTTCTGGGCAAGCCGCTGTACGTGCAGAAGCATCGCATCGCTTCCGGCACGCAGACGATCACCGTGACGGTCGCACAGGAGCCTGCTCGCGGCGGTATCGATCCGTACAACCTGCTCGACTGGGAGGAGGGCGATAACATCGAGCCGATCGACATTCAGGAGCGCAGCGCAGAGGAGACCAAATGAAGAAGTGGCTGAGACGCATCCGTGCGGCGGTGACGATGGGCCTGCTCTGGGCCGTGCCATGGGCCGTGGTGGCGGTGTTGATCGGCATGGTCGTGGATCCGGATGAGTCCATGGATGAAATGTGGTTCCTGATTGGCGCGTACCCCGGCTTTCTCGGTGGCGTGCTCTTTTCCATCGTTCTCGCGATTGCGGAGCGCCGCCGCAACCTGAGTGATTTGTCGGTCCGGCGATTTGGTGCCTGGGGCGCGGCCGCTGGTCTGGTCATCGGCGTGTTGCCGTTCATGCTGGGGACACCGGCAGCCGACGTTGATGTTGCGCGGCTCGCTACCGTGGTCATCGGTTCCTTCACGCTGATGAGCGCAGCCTCGGCGGCCGGCTCGCTGGCGCTCGCGAGAAAAGCCGAGGCGCGCGAAATGCTCGCCGCCGGAGCGGACACGTCCGACGCGAGGCTCGGCGACGGCGAGTGAATGCCTATGGTGCCGGCTCGGTCGGCTGGGCTTCCCGCCGACGATCCCATTCCAGCGCAGGTGACAATACCCCGTCGGGCGCCCGAACTCCCGCGACCGATGCGCGTACGCCGCGACGGGACTGTCTCCGTCGGATGATCCACTCCGCGACGAGGAGATTGATGACCCACCCGGCTCCCATCAGGATTGCCCGGCTGGATTCCCCAGGCTTGCCGAAGAGGATGAACCACGGAAGGTGAGTGAGCACCTGCGTCCCCGCCCCCAGTCCGATGGCGTATCCGCGCATCATCCACGCGCCGTGTGACGCGAAGTCGCGCCGTCGAATGGCGCGAATCGCAAGGACGATCGACACGGCCATCGCCGAACCGAATACGAGGCGGATGACATATAACACCTCGCCATCACCTTCCGGCCAGGGATAGGCGAGCGTCATCCACAGTCCCGTCAGCGCGGCCGCAAGGCCGAGTAGTGCGAGGACCCGCCCCGCCGCGCGATGCCAGCCGCGGTTGCGACGACGGAAACCCGGGGCAAACTGAAATGCGCCGACGATGCCGTACGGGATGACAACGAGAATATGCAACGCCACCGGGAACGGGTTCGCGAAGAACCGCGCGTTGGTCGGCGTGACTTCTGCGCCGCCAGCCAGCTCGACGAGCCTCGCCGTGCCAAATATGGCAGGCACGATGCTCAACACGATCAGCATCGCCGGGATAAGCCAATCGGACCGGGCTGACGGGGTCTTCGCGCTCATCGACGTCATGTGGAGGAACTGGAGGGCCGGTCGCGAACCAGCGGAAGGAATGGGTTCGAGCTACGCGCGACAATGCCAGGTGAGGAGAACCTGGTCGACATCGTCGCCGGCGGTGCGGGTCCTACAGATACGAGGTGGAAACGCATCATGCAATGCCTCGCCCTCCCTGCATTGCGAGGTGGGCTGACGATGGCGTATGCTGCGGCCGAAGGCGTGCCGTGTCCCGGCTTCACAGACCCACCGACCAACACTGGAGGCACCGATGTCCCATACCCGCCGCGACTTCATCGCCAGCTCGGCCGCTGCGGCGTTAGGCGTTGCCCTCGGACGGCCGGTCTACGCGTTCGCCAGGGAGGGTGCGCAGGGACAAGCCGTGTTCACGCCCGTACGCCGCAACGTCGGGACGTTCACGATGCGCGGAGGCACCGTGGGCTGGCTGGTGAACACCAGGGGCGTCGCCGTCGTCGACACCCAGTTTCCGGCCGAGGCGCAGGCGCTGCTGGCTGGGTTGCAGTCGCGCTCGAGCAACCGCGGCGTCGATTTACTGCTCAACACCCATCATCATGGCGATCATACCTCTGGAAATCCGGTGTTCCGCGGTATCGCGCGCCGCGTGGTAGCGCACGGCATGGCGGACCAGCACATGCGGCGCTCACCCGGGACTTCACAGCCGCAGCAGCAGCCGCAGAACGCGCCAGAGCCACTCTACCCTGACACGACCTTCACGAACGACTGGTCGGCTGAGGTCGGCGACGAGCGAATCGTCGCGAGACACCACGGGCGCGCTCACACGAGTGGCGACGCCGTGATCACCTTCGAGCGCGCGAACGTGGTCCACATGGGCGACCTCATGTTCCAGCGGCGTCATCCGGTCGTGGACCGGGCCGCCGGCGCGTCGATGCGGAACTGGATGCGCGTGCTCGACCAGGTGGTGAACGCCCATGGGCGCGACACGATCTACATCTTCGGCCACGCGAACACGGGTCTTCCCGTCACCGGCAGCTCGGCCGACCTTCTCCAGTTCCGCGATTACCTCGGTGCCGTGCTGGCGTTCGTCGAGCGGCAGGCCGGGGCTGGCCGCTCGCGCGAAGAGATCACAGCGATGCGTGAGCCACTCGCGGGTTTCGAAGCGTGGGGCGCCTTCGGCCAGCCGGGCGCGCGCGATCCGCTCACCGTGGCGTACGAGGAAGTGACGACGGGCTCGTAAGCTTGGGACGACGCCCAGCGCGCCGCCACCGCTGCAGGTGGTCGATCAGCGCGCGCAACGCCCGCGAAGCCTGCCGGCGCTGCGGATAGTACAGGTAGTACCCGGGGAACGGCGCGCAGAATTTCTCGAGGATCGAGACGAGCTGGCCGCGCTCGACCGCGTCGCGGACGTGGCTCTCGAAGGAGAGCGTCACACCTAACCCCGCAATGGCGAGGCGCCGGTTGACCGACGCGTCGGTCGAGAGCACACGTGCCGGAACGGTCACGACGAAGTCGCGCCCGTTCTCGGTGAATTCCCAGCGGTAGGGCGGCGCGTTAGGCGTCGGGTGCCAGTTGAGGCAGTCGTGCTGCGTCAGGTCGCGCGGGTGCGCCGGCACGCCACGGCGCGCAAAGTACGACGGCGCGCCCACGACTGCCAAGCGCAAATCGCCGGTGACGGGCACCGCAATCATATCCTTATCGATGACCTCACCGAGCTGGATGCCCGCGTCGTAGCCCTCCGCGACGATGTCGGCCGGCGCATCGCTGGCGACGAGGTCGAGCCGGACGTGAGGATGCGCCGTCAGAAACTCGGCGAGCAGCGATCCGACGAACGTGGTCTCGGCGACCGTCGACGTGTGCAGGCGCAGCGTCCCTCGCAAAACGTCCGCGAGCTCGCCCACGCCCGCGACGGCTCCTCGTACCTCCTCGAGCGCCGGGCGCACTGCCGCGTAGAGTCGCTCGCCGGCTTCGGTGAGCCGCACGCTGCGCGTGGTGCGCTGCACGAGGGTCACCCCCAGCCGTTCTTCGAGCCGGCGGAGCGTCTGGCTCACCGCCGAGTGGCTCAAGCCAAGGCGCTCCCCGGCGGCGCGAAAGCCCTTTGCCTCAGCGACCGCCACAAAGGTCGCCATTCCGTCGAGCTCATCGGTCATTGGTTGAAAAAGTGACCAGCGTGGACAGCGTTGGCAAGTAGATCGACCGGTCCATGACGGGTTGATTGCGGAGATGCGTTTCCCGCACGATGCACCCCCTAACGAGTCGATCACCGGAGCCCGACGAGTTCCCATGTCAAAGGACCGCGACAAGAAAATCGGGCGCCGTTCCTTCGTGCAGTCCGCGGGCGCCCTGGCCGCCGCGCCGCTCCTCGGCGGCCTCGCCACGCAGGCCTGCGCGTCAACGGCCGCGGCAAACGGGATCCCCACAGCTGCGGCAGCGCCTGGGCGCCGCCGGCTCGGCAAGCTCGAAGTGTCGAGCATCGGGCTCGGCGTCCAGAACATGCGCCGCAAGTACGAGACGACGGTGCCCTACCGCCCGGAGATGGTCAACATCATCCGGCGGGCCTTCGACGGTGGTGTGACCTTCTTCGATACGGCGGAGGCGTATGGGCCGCACGAGTGCGAGCGCATCCTCGGCGAAGCCATCGCGCCCTTCCGCGACAAGGTCGCGATCACGTCGAAGTTCGGCTGGAATATCGACCTCGAGACTGGCGAGCGCCGCCCGGGGCTCAACAGCAGGCCCGACCACATCAAGCGCGTCGTTGACGGGATGTTGAGGCGCCTTCGCACCGACCGCATCGACCTGCTCTACCAGCACCGCGTCGATCCGGAGGTGCCGATCGAGGACGTCGCCGGCGCAATCCAGGAACTGATGCAGCAGGGGAAGGTCCTGCACTGGGGACTATCTGAGATGGGGCTCGGCACGCTGCGCCGCGCTCACGCTGCGCTGCCAGTCACCGCTGTTCAGAACGAGTACTCGATGCTGTGGCGTGGGCCTGAAAAGGAGGTCCTTCCGCTCTGTGAGGAGCTAGGCATCGGGTTCGTCCCATGGAGTCCGCTCGGCGTGCAGTTCCTCACCGGCTGGATCGACGAGAACACGCGCTTCGCCCCGGGTGACATTCGCGGTGTCGAGCCCCGATTCTCGCCGGAGAACCTGCCACACAACCTGCAGCTCGTCGCGCTGGTCAAGCGGTGGGCCGAGCGGAAGAACGCCGCGCCCGGCCAGATCGCGCTCGCCTGGCTGCTCGCTCAACGTCCATGGGTCGTGCCCATCCCAGGTACGACGCAGATGGCACACATGGTCGAGAACACCGGCGCGGCCGACGTGCGATTCACCTCGAGCGAGATCGTCGAGTTGAATGCGGCTGTTCGTGCGATCGAGATCCGGGGCCAGCGTCTGCCGGACCAGGTGCTGGTCTTCTCGGAAGTCGAGGCGCCGCCGAAGAGGTGAGCATGCCCGTTTACTGCAAAGGAATCAGTTGAGATGTTGCGGTCCACGTTCGTATGGTGCGCGGCCGTGATGTCGTGTGGTGTCGGCGTCGGAGCAGGGGACGTGGAGGTGGTGAGTCAGACGCCGGCTGTGCATCTGCGCGTAGACGACACCGTCGGCGACGTTCTAAATCACCCCGCGTTTGCTGGCTTCGGTCGTCTGCTTTTGCCGTGGGATGACCGGCCCTACAACACGACCATCGGGCTGAGGCGGATCGGCTCACTCCTTCCTTACCACACCCACGTCGATCCCGACGTCGTCGTGTCGGCGCTCAACCGAATGATCGACGACGCGGCTGCCGGTCGAACGGTTTTCTACGATTTCTACACTGCCGCCGAGGAAAAAGCCGAACCAGCGCGTCGGAACACCGGCCTGCTTTTCTTCCGCGGAAAACCCGGCGCTCCGTTCGCGGTGATAGCGCCCGGCGGCGGTTTCTCCTACGTGGCCTCCGTGCACGAGGGCTTCCCGTACGCGGTCGAGATCAGCAAGCGCGGCTACCACGCATTCGTGCTCAAGTACCGCGTCGGGCAGGGTGGCAGGATTGCGACAGAGGATCTGGCGGCGGCACTGACGTACATCTTCCGGAATGCCAGTGCGCTTGATGTGACGACGGCCGACTACTCGCTCTGGGGCAGCTCGGCCGGCGCAAGGATGGCCGCCTCGATCGGCTCACACGGCACGGCACGATTCGGTGGTGCGACCCTGCCGCAGCCCTCCGCCGTCGTGCTCCTCTACACCGGCCATTCGGATCTCGCCGCGTCGGAACCGCCGACCTTCGTGGCCGTTGGCGAGACCGACGCAATAGCACCTCTCGCGGCGATTGAACGGCGCGTCGCGGCGCTGCGTAGAGCGGGGACAGACGTGGAGTACCACAGGTATCCGGGCGTGGGTCATGGCTTCGGGTTGGGTGTCGGTACGAGCGCCGAAGGATGGATCGCCGATGCCGTTCGCTTCTGGGCGAAACACATCAGTCAGCCTGCGCATCTCGAGGAGGTGCGTTGAAGAAGCGCGCACTCGGCCATAGCGGCCTCGAGGTGTCTGCCCTCGGCCTCGGCTGCATGGGGCTGAGCTTCGGCCTTGGGCCAGCGGTGGATAGGAAGGATGCGATCGCCCTCATCCGCGCGGCGGTCGAGTGCGGCGTCACGCTCTTCGACACGGCGCAAGTCTACGGGCCGTTCACGAACGAGGAGCTGGTGGGTGAAGCGCTCGCGCCATTCCGCGGCAAGGTCGCGATTGCGACGAAGTTCGGCTTCGACATCGCCGACGACGGCACGACGCGCGGGCTGAGCAGCCGTCCGGAGTACATTCGCCGCACGACCGAGGGCTCGCTGGCGCGCCTCGGCGTCGATGCGATCGACCTCTATTACCAGCACCGCATCGACCCTGTCGTGCCCATCGAGGACGTTGCGGGGGCCGTGAAGGATCTGATCGCGGATGGCAAAGTAAAGCATTTCGGACTGTCCGAGGCGGGCGTGGGCACCGTCCGACGCGCCCACGCGGTGCAGCCTGTCACCGCACTCCAAAGCGAGTATTCGCTCTGGTGGCGCGAGCCCGAGCAGGAGATCCTGCCGTTGCTCGGACAGCTCGGGATCGCCTTCGTGGCCTTCTCACCGTTAGGCAAGGGATTCCTCACCGGGAAGATCGACGAGAAAACGACCTTCGACCCGAACGACTTCCGCAACACCGTCCCCCGCTTCGCGCCGGAGAACCGGAAGGCGAACCAGGCGGTCGTGGAGGTCGTGGGCGCCATCGCCGCCCGGAAGGGTGTGACCCCGGCGCAGCTCGCACTCGCCTGGGTGCTGGCGCAGAAGCCGTGGATCGTGCCCATCCCCGGCACCACGAAGCTCCACCGGCTAAGGGAGAACATCGGCGCGATGAAGGTGGACCTCGCGCCGGACGATCTGCGCGAGATCGACGCGGCGGTCTCGGCGATAACGGTCCGTGGACGCCGGTACTCTGAAAGCTCACAGCAGATGATCGATCGTTGAGGCACCGATGACCTACATGCGCGCACACATGAAGCGGATCATCGTCGCGTTCGTCGTGGTCTTGCTGGTTTACTCGGAGCTCGCGACCGCGCAAACCGTTCGTACGGCTTCCGGAATGATACGGGGGGTGACGGAAGGAGACGTCTCCAGCTTCAAGGGAATTCCGTATTCAGCGCCACCGGTCGGTGCCTATCGCTGGCGCCCGCCCAGGCGCGTGGCCGCGTGGCGCGTCGAGCATGACGCCACCAGGTTCGGCGCCGATTGCGCGCAAGCGGCCTTTCCACGCGGCTCTGTGCCGAGCTCGCCGACGTCGTCGGAGGATTGTCTCTTCATCAATGTGTGGAGACCCGCCACTGCTGCGCCGGGAGCAAACTTGCCGGTGATGGTGTGGATCCATGGCGGCGCCTTCGTATTCGGGAGTGGCGCCCAGCCCGATTTTTCAGGAGCCCGGTTCGCCAGCCAGGGCGTCATGCTTGTCACCTTCAATTACCGACTCGGTCGCCTTGGCTTCTTCGCGTTCCCCGCGCTGAGCCGCGAGCATCCTGATGAGCTCAAGAGCAACTACGCCTATATGGACCAGATCGCCGCCCTCGAGTGGGTGCGGCGAAACATCGCCGCATTCGGAGGCGATCCCGGGAACGTCACCATCTTCGGCGAGTCCGCGGGCGGTGTCTCGGTGCACGTACACCTGACATCGCCTCTTTCGCGTGGCCTGTTTCAGAAGGCGATCATCCAGTCCGGCGGCGGCAGGGACGGCGTGCTCACTGGACGCCCGATGAGTGAGAACGGTGTCGATACGAACTATCCGGTGTCGGCGGAGTCCATCGGCGTGAGTTTCGCGCGCCGGCACGGGATCGGGGGGGTGGATGCGGCCGCACTCGCTAGGCTGCGCGCCCTCAGCGTTGGTGAGATCGTCGACGGAGGTCAGGAAAGCGCCGGCCCCGGCGGTCCGGTCACCTACTCGGGTCCGATTCTCGACGGCCGCCTGATGGTCGAGACTGCCCAGAGCGCGTACGAGGCCGGACGTCAGATGCGAGTTCCGCTGATCATCGGAGCCAACAGCGCCGACTTCGTCGGCTTCATCAGCGCGGACACGAAGGAAACGCTGTTCTCCCAGTTCGGAGCGGGGAAAGCCGACGCGATCGCGGCCTATGACCCCAATGGAGCCATCGACCTCAGAGCTTTGCTCGTGATGGCCGGCACTGATCGCGTTCAGACCGAACCTGCCCGCTTCACAGCGAACGCCTTCGTCGCCAACGGTGTGCCCGCATACATCTATCGCTTCTCGTACGTCCCGGCCTCGATGCGTGAGCGGTGGGTGAACGGAGCGCCGCACGGCGCGGAAATCCCTTTTGTGTTCGGCACGCTGGGCGCTCGCGAGGGGACCGCGCCGACGGCGCAGGATGAGGAGGTCACCCGGCTGGTCAACACCTACTGGATCACCTTCGCCAAAACGGGCGACCCCAATGGTCAGGGCTTGCCGAAGTGGCCTCGTCACGATCCCGGCAAGAACGAGATCCTCGAGTTCCGGCCCGATGGCTCGGCGGTCGCCGCACCCGATCCCTGGAAGGCACGGCTGGACGTGACCGAGCGCGCCGCCGGTGTGGCGAAGAGACGTTAGGCAGCGACGCGCACACCCACGCACATCCTCAGGACGGCCACGAATGAAACAGCTCGTCATCTCGCTCGCCGCGCTCGCCATCGCCTGCGCCGCGCCGGCAATGCAGAACAGTCACGCGGTCGCGAACAATGCGAACCTGGAACAAGAGCTATTGAGTCTCTCCCGGACGAAATGGCGCTGGATGTCGGAGCGCAAAGTGGATACGCTGGCAGCGCTCTTTCACGAGGAAGCCGTCTTCGTCCATATGAGCAGAACGCTGTCCAGGGACCAGGAGCTGGAGGTGATCAAGACCGGAAATATTCACTACAAGAACGCGGAGATATTCGAGTCGTCGGTACGGATCATCGGCCCGACTGCCATCGTGTTGAACCGGATTCGTCTCGATGCCGTCGTCCGCGGCGAAGAAGTCACCAACCCGTTCGTTGTGACGGAAGTGTACATTCAGCAAAACGGCGCCTGGAAGTTGGGCTCGCTTTCGTTCACCAGGCTCCTGCAATGAAGCAAATCGTTTTCACGCTCGCCGCGCTCTCCGTGGCATGCTCGGCGCCTGCCTTGGCGCAGGCCGCGGCAGGCATCGTCATCAGCGGCGCCGCTGCGCGGCCCTCGCGTCCGACGCCGGCCGCCAACTTCACGGGGACGGTACGCGTGCAGCCGCTGTTCGACACGACGGCGACCACGCGCGCCTACAGCTCGTCGGTTTCCTTCGAGCCTGGCTCACGCACGGCGTGGCACACGCACCCACGCGGCCAGGTACTCATTGTAACGGCGGGCACCGGACGCGTTCAGCAATGGGGCGCCGCGGTCGACGAGATCCGCACCGGAGACGTCGTATGGATTCCGGCCGGTGCGAAACACTGGCATGGAGCCACGCCCACCAGCGCGATGACGCACATCGCCATCGTCGAGCACCTCGACGGCAAGGGAGTCGAGTGGCTCGAGAAAGTGAGCGACCAGCAATACCGGACATCAGCTGCCGTGCGCGACTCCGCCGTCGCCGGCCCGCAGCCTTCTCGAGTACAACCTTCTCGCGCACAGCAGCTGATGGGCGACATCGCCCCGAAGCTGGTGCAGCTCACAGATAGTGTGCTTTTCGGAGACGTCTGGGCGCGCCCGGGGCTGTCCCGTCGGGATCGCAGCCTGGTGACCGTCAGCGCGCTGGTCGCCATGAACCGACCAGATCAGCTCCGGTCGCATCTCGCGCTGGCGCGGGAAAACGGCGTGACGCGCGATGAACTGATCGAAGCGATCACCCATCTCGCGTTCTACGCTGGCTGGCCGAATGCTGTGACGGCGATCGGAGTGGCTAAAGAAGTACTGCCTCAGCGGTGACGCCCGCGCACCGGAGCGCACCGGGGACGTTGAACACGAGAATACACGGAGAATCGGTCATGAGAGCATCAATCCGGGGACTGTGTGGTATCCTCGTCGGTGTCCTATCGTCGTGCGCGCCACAAAGACAACTCGACCCTCCTGCCACGAGTCGCATGAATTCGGAGCAGGAGATACTCAGCCTCTCACGGGAGAAGTGGCGCTGGATGTCGGAGCGCAAAGCAGATTCCCTGGCTGCTCTGTTCCATGATGAGGCTGTCTTTGTTCACATGGGCGCCACGATGTCCAGAAACCAGGAGCTCGATGTCATCAGCACCGGAAGAATTCAGTACAAGAACGTGGAGATCCAGGAAGCGTCGGTGCGGTTCATCGGCACGACGGCGATCCTGCTGAACAGGATTCGTCTGATCGCCGTCGTTGGGGGCAATGAGGTCACCAATCCCTTCGTGGTCACGGAAGTGTACGTGCAGCAAGGCGGTGCTTGGAGGTTGGCCTCGCTCTCGTTCACCAGGCTGCTCACCCCGTAGGCAGCGGTTTCGTGCGAGCCACGTCATGTACGGCGCGGGCGACGTCCGCGTCGAGAACGCTCCCGACGCGCGCATCGTCGCATCGACCGACGCCCTCGTCCGTGTCACCCGTCGTGCATCTGCGGCAGCGACCTTGCGCTACCAGCAGATGCCGCAAAGCGACGTCGGCGAGCGGATGGGGCACGAGTTCATTGGGCCATCATGCGGCGCGCTCAGCCCCCGTGCTCCAGGAAAGACCGTCGCGGTGGTGGGCGACGGTGCCGTCGGCCTCTGCGGCGTGATCGCGGCGAAACGGTTAGGCGCGAGCGGATCATCATGCTCGGTGGGCACGCGGATCGTGTCGCGCTCGCGCGCGACTTCGGCGCCACGAATGTCGTGAGAGAGCGCGGAGACGCGGCATTCGAGCGTGTACATGCGCTCCCCGGTGGGTTCGGTGCGCACGCCGTGCTCAAGTGCGTCGGCCATGGGGCAGGTCGATGGACACGGCGCTCAAAATCGCGCGACGGCGATGAGTGAGCGCGAAGCCATCAAAGTGATGATCACGTTCTGAGGGGAAGCGTTGACGGTACTTGCCGAGCAGTTGCGCCTAACGTTGACGCGGCCACTTCATGCGTCCGATGATATCGAGGAATCCGGGATCCGTGCGCAACGGGTCCCACACCGGCAGTGCCTGGAGCAGCACCAGTTCCGCATCGCGTTCGGCGAATCCGCGTTCGACCCAAGTCACTGCTTGCGCGAGGTCTCCCATCCCCAGGTGGATCATCGCAATCGCGGTGGGCGCAACGTACCTGGTCCGCTCGAGCGCCAGCAGCTCGTCGCGGACGCGTCGCGCGTCATCGGCGCGGCCGGATCGAGCGTAAGCGTACCCCAGCCAACCTTTGAGACGCGTGTAGTCGGGAGCGAGGGCCACACCCTTCTCGAACGCAAGAACGGCTTGATCGAGGACGTTGAGACCGGCATAGACTTGGCCAAGTCGCTGGTACGATAGATAGAATCCGCTGTCTAGAGCGATGCCGTACTCCGCCTGCTCGAGCGCATCGTCATAGCGTCGCGCCAGGTAGAGCACATGGGCGAGATTCTGCGACATGACCGGCACGGTGGGACTGAGTCTCAGCGCTTCTCGCGCTTCGATGATCGCTTCCTCGTGTCGCTCCAGCCATGAGAGGAAATAGCCGTAGTCGGCGCGCGCGTAGTCGAAGCCAGGGCTCAGCCGAAGGGCTCGCAGAAACTGGCGCTCGGCATCAGCCCACGACCATTCGCCGGCCGCCAGAACCCACGCGAGGTTGACGTGCGCACCGGCGTGCTGCGGGTCGAGGGCGAGCGCCCGTCCGGTCGACGCGCGGACTTCGGTGAAGGCGATGGCGGGAGCGACATTGCTCAGAAAGGGCGTGTTTATGAAGCACGCCCCTCGCACGGCATGCCCTGACGCGAAGCGCGGATCGTGGCTGATCGCGTCGTCCGCGTGTCGGATGCATGCCTCGAGGTCTTGCGCCCTGCGCTTCTGGAGATGGTGCCGAGCTCGCAGCCACGCCGAATGAGCTTCGGTAGCGACAGCCGCCCGACGCGGATTGTCGGGTGCGGCGAACGACTCGCGCCACATGACGTGCGTCGCAGCGGCGGCGATCACGGCCGCCGTCGCGCCCGCGAGCGCGAAGAACGTGTGACGGTGCGCTCGGCGGGCAGGCCTCTGAGCTGTCTCGACTGCGTTTATCCCAGGCATCGACCGTTCGAGGACCGGAGTAAACGTCGAACGCACGGGGCCAGCGGGCTGTGACGCTCGCTGATCGCGCGCGCGAAGGCGCGCAGCCAAGGCCTGCGTCTCCGGGTCTGGATCGACCTCCAGCTCCTCGCGCAACAACTGGGCGTATGCCTCGTATGCGTGCACCGCGCCAGCGCGCTCTCCCGCTCGATCGAGCATCAGGATCAGCCGGCGTACACCCTTTTCCTCGTGTGGAGAGAAGGCGACGGCCTTCCGTGCCCATTCCACCGCTGACTCGAGGTGCCCGTCCGCCTCGTCAGCATCGGCCAGGTTCCATGCCGCGCGAGTCGCGGCTCCCTGAAATCGTGTCCGCTCGGTGGCCTGCCATCGCTCGAATGCCATACATCCCGACAGGTGGAACCCATCGAGGAACTCTCCCCGATATAGCGTCAGCGCCCGTTGCCACTCGTGATGCTCGATTGCGGCCTCGAACTCCAGTGCGTCGCACCAGAGCCCGTCGGGCGCAATCCCGACTTCGTGGCGCCCTCGGGTGAGCACTACCGTTGGTCCGATCGCGCCCCGGATCGCCCGAATGGCCTGGTTCGCGGCCCATCGCGCGTGCTGTTGATCGTGCTCTGGCCAGAAGAGGGCGAGAAGAATGCTCCGCGGGTGTAGTCCACGCGGCCGGGCCAGCAGCAGCCAGGTGAGGAGCCCAACGCGCTTCGGCTGCGCGAGCAGGGAACTCGTGTCTCCCTGCGTGACCCCGCCGAGGCTGACCGCTCCGAACGTGCGAAGCTCCATCCTCTCCGTGGAGAGGGAGGTACGCGCGTCCATTCAATCCCTCCGGTCACCGGCTGGTCACCGAAAATTCACCTTGGTGTCCTACGCTACCGCTCCCATCGTCGCCGGTCAATCGAATGTCGCGGCGACGGTGCCACTTGGGCCCAACTTGAAATCCTGCCAAATCGGAGCCGCCATGCACGCGCGGGTGATCGCCCCAATATTGCTCCCGCTCGCGACCCTGCTGTTCCAGGGGTGCGACCGTGGAACCATTCCGACCGAGAGCTCGCCACAGAAGGGTGTCGTGGCGCTCGCAGTCGGCACGCACTCTCCGGATCACCACGTAGTGGTATTCGCGTCGGCGCAGGTGCCCGGCACCTTTGAAGAGCAGGTGGCCGCGTTTGGGGGAGTGGTCGAACGCGTGGTCGGCGCGGCAGGCCTGGCGGTCGTCAGCGGCCTGGCTGAGGATGCGCTCGGTGCCCTTCGCGCGGAAAGCGACGTGCTGTCGGTCGAGCCCGACGTAGTGCTCGAGCCGGCCGTCGAGCTCACACTCGGAGCCGATGCCTCTGAACACGCGGAGGTGGGAATCGAGAGCCATGGCGAACCCATGGGGGCCGCGTACTTCTCACGCCAATGGAACCTGCGCGCGATCGGCGCTGATGCCGCGTGGGCTCAGGGCCATCTCGGCTCGCCCGAGGTGGTCGTCGGCATCCTCGATTCGGGAATCGACTATCTGCATCCGGAGCTCGAGGGCCGCGTGGATCTCTCTCGATCGATATCTCTCGTCCCAGCGCTCGATGCCCAGGTCGCGACTCTGTTTCCTGGCAGGCATCCGGTCACCGACCTGAACTCGCACGGCACAGCGATGGCCGGATTGATCGTCAGCAACGCGCATCTGCTGGCCGGCGTCAGTCAGCGAACTACCGTGTTCGGCGTGAAGGTTCACGATGGAATCGATGGCGGATTGGTGAGCACATTCATCGCCGGCATCGTGTATGCCGTCGAGCAGGGCGCGGACGTTATTCACCTCAGTGGTGTCGGCCAGTTCAGCAAGAGTGCGCATCCCGGGCTCGTCGCCGCGGTGAACAGAGCCGTCAACCTCGCGAACCGCAGCGGGGCGGTGCTCGTGGCGCCGGCCGGCAACACGGGTGCGGCGCTGAACGTGGTAGGTGGTCCGGGTGACTGGGACCACGATGAAGACCGGTTCGGGTTTTGTGTCGCACCGCACGTAATCTGCGTTTCGGCGACTGCGCCGACGGCAGCAGCGAGCCTGGACGGACCCTGGACGGATGTCGACGCGGTCGCTCCGTATAGCAACTTCGGTCACTCCGCGATCGCGGTCGCCGCTCCGGGCGGAGCTCCCTTGCAGCGCCTCGGACCGGCCGGCGGCGTGTGGGTGTTGTGCGCCCTTACGACGCAAGTGCAGGTGCCTAACGTCCAATTTCCCTGCCGCCGCGGTGCCGGCCTTCTCGTCACGTCGAGCTCCGGCACGAGCTGGAGCGCCGGCACAACCTCAGGACTCGCGGCACTCCTCGTTGCGCAGATCGGAAAGGGGAAGCCGGCGCAGATCCGCACGCGGATCCTTCAGACAGCGGATGATATCGGGGAGCCGGGGACGGATGCGCGCTACGGGACGGGAAGGATCAACGTGGGTCGGGCGCTTGGAGCTGTGCCCTGACGCGGAAAAAGATCTCGCTGACCGCGTTACCGGGTCGAAGCGTCGTGACCGTGTAGTCTCGCCAGCGCCCACGCGGTGTGCTCGCGCAGCATCGCGTCGGGTTCCTCGTCGCCAGCACGCGCGAGCACGTCCACGTCGTCCGTGGTGCCAACGTTGCCGAGCACCACGGCGGCGTTGCGCTTGAGCCCGCGCAGCTTCGCGCGCTTCATCGGCGACTTGGTGAACGCGCGACTGAACTCCTCCTGCGTCATGGCGATCAGCTCCCGCGCCAGCTGACGCGCATCACGCCCCGCGATCGCCGCCCGTGGCGCATACGCCGGATCCTTCAGCTCCTGCGCGAACTTGACGTTGTACGGACAGACATCCTGGCAGATGTCGCAGCCGTACAGCAGCGACCCCATCGGCTCGCGTAGATCTTCCGGGATCTCTCCCCTGAGCTCGATGGTCAGGTAAGAAATACAGCGGGTCGCATCGAGCAGGCGCGGCTCGACCAGCGCATTCGTCGGGCATGCATCGAGGCAGCGTGTGCACGTGCCACAACGATCAGCCTCGAACGGCTCGTCAGGCAGGAGCTCGAGGTCGACGAGCAGGGCGCCGAGGAAGAAGAACGAGCCGATCTCCGGATTAACGAGCATCGTGTTCTTCCCGAACCAGCCAAGTCCCGCGCGACGGGCGAGGTCGCGCTCGAGCAGCGGCCCGGTGTCGACGTACGCCTTGCCGTGCACGGTGTGGCCAACCTCGGCGGCGATCCATTCGTGTAGCGCGGTGAGCTTCGCGGTCATGACGGCGTGATAGTCATCGCCGCGAGCATAACGAGCGATCGGGCCGCTCGGGGTCTTTCCGCCATAGTCCATGGCGACGACGATCGCGCTCACCGTGCCCGGGAAGGGAAGCCGAGTATCGCGCCGCTTGTCCCCCCACTTCGGGAGGTAATGCATGTCACCGGCGTAGCCGCGCGCGACCCAATCGTCGAATGCGCTCGCCGTCTCCGCCGGACCGAGTCGGGCGATGCCCGCCAGGTCGAAACCCAGCCCGAACGCCTGCGCCTTGATGCGCTCCTCGAGCGCGCTCGTTTGCGTGACCGGAGCGATCATGGCGACTTCACCGCCCACTGTGCGTAGCGGACGATGTCCTTCACCGGGGGCACGGCA
>DATFFP010000035.1:0-5028 GCA_035249985.1 Gemmatimonadaceae bacterium | reverse complement strand
CTGAGCGCCGGCGTCATCACCCTCGCCATGCACGAGGCGCGGGTGCTCGACTTCCCGCGTGTCGCCGACCAGCAAGGGCGCCTTCTCCATCAGGCGCTGCCGGGTGTTGATGATGATCTTGCGGGGGCTGAGGATCTTTCCCGTGAGGTTCGCTGGGCAGGCGGCCGTGCATCGCCCGCACTCGGTGCACGAATAGCCGTCGAGCAGCTGCTTCCACGTGAGGTGCTCGACGTCCGACGCGCCGAATTGCTCCGCCCCTTCCGCATCCAGATCGAGGTACGGAATCGCCCCCTTCGACCGCATTCCCTGCGCGTTCGAGAAGTACACGTTGGGAATGGAGCTGACGATGTGGAGGTGCTTCGAGTACGGGAGGTAGTTGAGGAAGGCGAGGATGAGGATCGCGTGCGTCCACCAGCTCACGTCGTGCGCGGCGGCGGCCGTGGAGGTATTCATCCCGGCGAGCACAGTGGCTAGCGCGTGCGAGACAAACTTCTCGCGGACGACGGACGTCGGCTCGTTGACGAGGAGAAAGGCGTTGGTGAGGAACATCGTCACCATGAGCCCGGCGATCGCCGACAGAATCAGGATCGCGTCGGCCTGCTCGAGTCCGTCACCGCGGAGCCGGCGCGGCCGCAGCACGAGCCGGCGGAAGAGCGCGAAGGCGACGGCAAGCAGTACGAGTACGCCGAACACGTCCTGCGACACGGAGTACACGCGGTACGCCCACGTCGGCAGGAAGCCGTAGGAGAACGGCGGGTAGACGCCCTGCGCGATGAGCTCGACGGTTCCCGCGGTCAGCACGATGAATCCCCAGAAGATCATCGCGTGCATGATTCCGGGGCCGGGGTCGCGCATGAGCTTCGACTGCCCCAACGCAACGACGAGGACGTTGCCGAGCCGGCGCACCGGATGATCGGTGCGATCGACTGCGCGACCGATGCGTAGGTACCGCACGAGCCGCTCGACGTTCAGGGCGAAAAAGGCCCCCGCGGCGGCGACGAGCAGAAGAAACAGGACGTTTTGGGTCGTCATGCGCGGAAGGTAGCAAACAAGAACGGGCCGCCGTAAGGCGACCCGGACTCCGAGTAAGGAACGAGGAACGAGGAAGCTGGCGACCAGGTGCTTCGCGGCGCTTCCTCGTTCCTCGTTTCTCCTTCCTCGTTCTACCTACGCGCGCCTTAGAAGCCCAGCTTCAGCCCCAGCGTGAACGCGAAGTTGTGCGACGTTCCCGCGTCCCGCAGGTCGTCCGGATCGTTCGCGTTGCGGAACTCATCCCACTTGAACGACGAGATGTAGTCCTTCGCCATCAGACGCAGGCCAAGGGCGCCCACGTTGAAGTCCGCGCCGAGTCCGGCGTTGAAGGCCATGTTGGTGGTACCGTCCGCCTGGAAGTCATTGCGGTCGGCGGTGAACTTGATCGCGCCAATGCCGGCCTGGGCGAACGGCGAGAAGGTGCCCGCTCCAGCCGCGATCGGGAACTTGAGCTGAAGGTTACCGTCGTACAGCCACACGCCAACGTCTCCCGCGAATTGCTCGCCGGGACCCGCAAACTCGAACTCCCAGTTGGTGCGCGAGTAACCGAAGTTACCGACGAGGGCGAGGTTGGGGGTCATGTCGATGCCCAGCTGCACACCGTAAATCGCGCCGTTGTCGTTCGTGAACTCGGCGCCGTTGGCGGTTTCGAAGTGGTCGCCGTAGGCGACGTAGCCGACGTAGGGAGTCAGGCTGAAGACGCTGGGCTGTCCCGTCACCACAGACGACTGCGCGGCGAGCGGAGCCGCCATGACGGCGACGAGCGCGGCGCTGACGAAGAACTTGTTCATACGACCTCACTGCTGGTGGTTGACCGATCGGCCAGCACGAAATCGCGGCCATCGGGTACCCCCTCCAAACGCACGGTCCATGCCCCGAACAGAGGAAAACACGAAAGCGGGCGGGGAAAATTCCCCGCCCGCGCCGTTTATGTAACTTGTTAAGAAATGGTGAGTTAGTGGCCCTTCTTCGCCTCGCGAACCGCGGCCGTCAGCGCCGGCACGACCTCGAGCGCGTCACCGACGATTCCGTAGTCGGCGACCTTGAAAATGGGCGCCTCCTTATCGCGGTTTATCGCCACGATCGTCTTCGCCGTCCGCATCCCCGCCAGGTGCTGGATCGCCCCCGAAATGCCCACGGCCACGTACAGTTGCGGACTGACCGTGCGGCCAGTCTGCCCGATCTGGTCGCTTTGGGGACGCCACCCGTCGTCCGCGACCGCGCGGGTGCACCCCACGGCCGCGTTGCCAAAGGCCTCGGCAAGCTCCTCGACCAGCTTGAAGTTCTCGGCCGCCCGGAGGCCTCGGCCGCCGCTGACCACGACGGGTGCTTCCCCCAGGTCGGGCCTGCCGCTGCGCCCCTGAACCATTTCCTTGACCACCACGCGAGCCGAGGCGGGGTCCAGCGCCGGCGGAAGGGACTCCACGCGGCCCGCCTTGGGGTTGCCCGCCGGCGTGTATGCCCCTGGACGGATCGACAGGATCGCCGGGGTCGCGGTCAGGGTCAGCGTCTGCACGACCTTGCTGGCGTAACCGGGGTGCTTGGCGCTGATGCCGTTGCCCGTCTTCTCGAATGACAGGACGTCCGCCGCCATCGGCACTCCAAGCTTGGCGGCGACCCGCGGCGCGAGGTCTTTCCCCTGCGCCGACGCGCTGAAGACGATGGCTGCGTAGCCTCCCTCCTTGGCGCGCGCGGCCGCCGTCGCCGCGGCCACCTCGGCGCTGTGATTCGCCAGGCCTGGGTGCTCGACTACCAGCACGACATCCGCGCCATGTCGGCCCAGCTGCTCGGCCTTCGACGCGGTTCCCGGAGCTCCGAGCATCAACGCGTGGACTTCGCCGCCCTCACCGTCGGCGAGGGTGCGCGCGGCGGTCACCGCCTCGAGGGCAACCTTGCGCAGGTCTCCTCCGCGGGTCTCGGCGAACACAAGTACGTTGGCCATCAGAGGACCTTTGCCTCGGTTTGCAACAGGCGCACGAGCTCGGGCACCGCCGCCGAGCCTTCGCCGATGATGCGTCCGCCCTGGCGATCGGGCGGGAGCTCGGTCCTCGTCACCTCGAGCCGAGAGGCGTCGAGCTGCGCGGGCTTCGACTCGAGCGGCTTCTTCTTCGCCGCCATGATCCCCTTGAGCGACGGATATCGCGGCCGCGCAATCCCTTCATCGATGCTGACGACCGCCGGCAGCGGAAACTCGACGATCTCCGCGGCGCCCTCGAGCTCGCGCCGCGCCGTGCCCTTCCCCTGCGCGACGTCGAGCTTCGACACCGCCGATACGTTAGGCAGCCCCAGCAGCTCGGCGGTCATCGGTCCGACGACGCCACTCATCGTGTCCATCGCGTGCTTCCCGAACATGATGAGGTCGAAGCCGCCCGACTTGAGCTCGGCGGCGAGCGCGCGCGCGACCGCGAACCCGTCGCGCGGCACCTGGTCAGCCTTGAGATGGATTGCGCGCGCCGCGCCCATGCTCAGCGCCTTGCGCAACGCTTCCTGCACCGCGTCCGGGCCGAGGGAAACAACCACGACCTCGCCCTGCCCGAGCTTCTCGGTGATCTGAAGCGCGACCTCGACGGCGTACCCGTCGAAGTCGCTCATGTCGAACTTCAGCCCGGTCTCATCGACGACCTTACCGTCCCCACTGATCCGAAAGCGCGATTCCATGTCGGGTACGCGCTTGATGCATACGGCGATCTTCACATCACGCTCCGAAGGCGTTGAGACCCGTCACCGCCTGGCCGAGCACGAGGGTGTGCACGTCGTGCGTTCCCTCGTACGTGTAAACGCTCTCGAGGTTCGCCATGTGGCGCATGGCCGAGTACTCGGCGAGAATCCCGTTCGCTCCAAGCAGACGTCGTGCCTCGCGAGCGATGTCGGTGGCGATGTGGACGTTGTTGCGCTTGGCGAGGGAGACCTGCTGCGGTGTGAACTCGCCGCGATCCTTGAGGCGGCCGAGCTGCACGCACAGCAGCTGCCCCTTCACGATCTCGGTGAGCATCTCGGCCAATCGCAGCTGCTGCAGCTGAAAGCCGCCGATGGGACGGTCGAACATGATACGCGTTTTCGCGTAGGAGGACGCTTCCTCGAAGCACGCGATCGCGGCGCCCAGAGCTCCCCACGAGATCCCATAGCGCGCCTGCGTGAGACACATCAGCGGGCTCTTGAGCCCTCCGGACTTCGGAAGGAGCGCGTCCTTCGGGACGCGAACGTCCTCGAGCACGAGCTCGCTCGTGTCGGACGCGCGCAGCGAGAGCTTCCCCTTCTGATCCTTGGCGCGAAAGCCCTTCGTGTTCGTGGGAACGATGAAGCCGCGGATCGAGCGCTGATCCTTGTCATCGTTCGTCTTGGCCCAGACGATCGCCACCTGCGCGGTGGAGCCGTTGGTGATCCACATCTTCGCGCCGTTGATCATCCAGGAGCCGTCACTCTGCTCGCGCGCCATGGTGATCATCCCGCCGGGATTGGACCCGAAATCGGGCTCAGTGAGTCCGAAGCAACCGATGATCTCGCCCGCCGCCATCTTCGGCAGGTAGTGTTGCTTCTGCTCCTCGCTACCGAAGGCATAAATCGGGTACATGACGAGCGCGCCCTGCACCGACGCGAACGACCGGACGCCGGAATCGCCGCGCTCAAGCTCCTGCATAATGAGCCCATAGGCGACGTTGTTGAGTCCGGCGCACCCATACTCCTCCGGCAGGTTCGCTCCGAACACGCCGAGCTCGGCCAGTCCGGGCACGACCTCCTTCGGGAACCGGCCCTCGACGTAGCATTCCCCGATAATCGGGAGCACGTTGTCGTCGACGAACCGGCGAACGGAGTCGCGAACCGCTATTTCCTCTTCGCTCAGCAGCGAGTCGATATTGTAGAAATCTTGCATGGGCCGGATGATAGCCGGAGGAAGCCGCCAGAGGGAGTCGCCTCGCTCTCGTCGCTGGACAGAACTGGAGAAACGCCGCTACGATTCCTGTCCTTCGTGGCCTCTCCGTCAGACCTGGTGCAACC
>DATFFP010000034.1:0-75049 GCA_035249985.1 Gemmatimonadaceae bacterium | reverse complement strand
AGCGCCTCTAGCGCCTCTAGCGCCTCTAGCGCCTCTAGCGCCTCTAGCGCCTCTAGCGCCTCTAGCGCCTCTAGCGCCTCTAGCGGGTGTTCAAACCTTTCGGCCCATTCCGGTATCTGATTTCGCGACTCGGAGACATGGTCGGCGGATGGTTGCTGCAGCACCCGAAGCAGTGACACAACTCGATAGCGTACCCGCCGATGACGTGGCTCTCGCCGCCTCGGGGGATCGCCGGGCGTTCGAGCGGGTCTATCGCGCGAACGTCAACCGAGTCTTCGCGGTCTGCGTGCGCATGTCAGGGGACCGCATGCGGGCGGAAGAGTTGACGCAGGACGTGTTCGTCCGCGTGTGGGAGAAGCTGCCGCTGTTTCGCGGCGAGAGTGCGTTCTCGACGTGGGTACACCGCCTGGCGGTGAACGTCATCCTGAACGCGCGAAAGGCCGAGGGACGCGAGCGGTCGCGGCGCGAGCCGGATGGCGAGGAAATGCTGGAGGCACGGGGGTCGTCACCGCACCACGGCGACCGGATGGACCTGGAGAAAGCGATCGCGACGCTGCCGCCGGGTGCTCGACGAGTATTCGTTCTACACGACGTTGAAGGATATAAACACGAGGAAATCGCCGAGATGCTCGGCGTCACGGCCGGCGGGAGCAAGGCGCAACTCCACCGCGCGCGGATGCTCCTCAGGGAGGCGTTAGGCAGATGAGCGACCAGAGACTGATGACCTGCGAGCAGCTCGATGAGCGGCTCCCCGATTGGCTCGAGAACGATCTCGATCCGGCAACGCGTGCGCAGCTGGAGCAGCACGTGGCTGTCTGTGCCCGTTGCACGTCGCTGGTCGCGGACCTCGCGCTCATTCGGCGTGAGGCGGCGGCGCTTCCGGAGCTCGTCCCGTCGCGTGACCTGTGGCCCGAGATCGAGGCGCGCATTCAGGCGCCGGTGATTCCCCTGGAGCAGCCGCGCGTCGGCCGGACGGGCTCGGGCCGCGGCAGGAATCGTCACGCATGGTGGCTTGGAGCCGCGGCAGCTGGTTTGGTCGCGGTGACCGCCGGCGTCACGCACTATATGACGAAGCTGGGCCAGCCGGAGTCGACCGTCGCGGCCGCACCGGCCGTCGTCCGCCCGCTCGATTCTGCGCGCCCTGTTGAAGTGACCGAGCCGGCGCTGCCGCCTGCCTCCACCGAAGCGCCGCGGGTCACGCCACAACCCGACGAACGTCCGGTCGCGAGCGCGCCAGCGCTCGTGAACGAAGTCGAGCAATCCGAGTACGCCCGTGATGTCGCGCAGCTGCGCGCCATCGTCAGTGAACGGCGTACCGAGCTCGACTCGACGACGGTCGCCGTGCTGGAGAAGAACCTGGAGCTCATCGACCGCGCGATCGCTGAAAGCCGCGCGGCCCTCGAGCGCGATCCGGCCAGCGACTTCCTCGCCGACCAGCTCGCGCGCGCCATGACCAAAAAGGTCGCCATTCTGCGGACGGTGGCACTGCTGCCGGCCCGCTCCTGATAGCGAGTCACGAGCATGCATGCACGATATTTCTGGGCGGTGGTGTTCACCGCCGCCACCGCGCTGTCCGCCAGCGCGCAGGCGAAGGACAGGGACAGGGACCGGGACCGCGATCGCGACCGCGACGACGACTCGGACTACGCGTCGCGTGTCGACACGATCCTTCCCCTCGGCCGGAATGGCACCGTCGAGATCCGCCTGCACACGGGCGAGATCATGGTGACCGGATGGACGCGGAACGAGGTGAGAGTGCGCGGGACGAGCGAGCGCGGCGTGATCAGTATCGATGCAACGGCATCGCGCATCGACATCGGCACGCGTCCCGAGCACAGCCGGCGCGGTGAAGCGACGGTGGAGATTACCGTCCCCGAGGGCACCCGCCTCACGGTCGCCGGCAGCTCCGCCGACGTCTCGGTGCGCGGAGTGAAGGGCGAAGTCGAGGTCACGACGATGAACGGCGACGTCGAGATCGACAACGCGACGTCGCGGGTGAGCTTCGAGAGTGTGTCGGGCGACGTGACGGTCTCGCGCGTGCAGGGCGACCTGCGCGGCGAAGCGATGAGCGGCGAGATCGGCGTCACCGATGTCACGGGTGAGGTCGACGTCGAAAGCGTCAGCGGAGATCTCACGCTGCACAACGTGCGGTCGAAGTCCGTGCGCGCCGAGACGGTGAGTGGCACCATCGAGTTCGAGGGGCGCACCGAGGGTGGCGGTCGCTACGACTTCGCCTCGCACTCGGGCGACGTACGTCTCATGCTGCCATCGGCGTTGAGCGCGTTGATCTCGGTGGAGACCTTCAGCGGCACGATCGACAGCGATTTCCCGATCACGCTGCAGCCCGGGCAGCGGCACGGCAAGGAGTTCGAGTTTCAGGTCGGTGATGGTGGCGCGCGCATTGGCGCGACCTCGTTCAGTGGCGGCATCTACATTCAACGCAGCGGCACGAGCCGCAACCCGGAGTGATCATGAACCGTTTCGTTTCCGCCTCGCTCGTCTTCGCCCTCGCCGTGCCGGCGCTCGCCGCGCAAGAGCAGCAGGGCCGCGACTTTCGCTGGGAGGGCGCCGTCGCGTCCGGAAAGTGGGTCAAGCTGCAGAACATCAATGGTGATGTCGAAGTCATGCCCGCCTCGGGCAATCGGGTGGAGATCACCGCCATCAAGCGCAATCGGCGTGGCGACACGGACGACGTCCGCATCGAGGTGAAGCGCTATGGGACGAACGAAGAGAACGTGTTCGTCTGCGCGATCTGGGGTGAGGCGACCTGTGACGAGGATGGCTACCACTCGCCAAAGCGTCGGAACCGCCACAATGATGACGACGATAACACCGAGGTCGAGTTCACCGTGCGCGTACCGCGCGGCGTGAACGTCGATGTCGGGACCGTCAACGGCAGTGTGGACGTTCGTGGCGCCACCGGCGAAGTGCATGCGTCGTCGGTCAATGGCGGTGTCGAGGCGATCTCCGACGGCGGTCCGGTGCACGCCTCGACCGTCAACGGCAGCATTCGCGCAAGCATGCGCGAGCTGGGCGACGGCGAGCTCGAGTTCTCGACCGTGAATGGATCGATTACGGTGGAGCTGCCCGAGAACCTGAACGCCGACCTGCGGATGAACACGGTCAACGGCACGTTGTCGTCGCGCGACTTCCCGCTCACGGTCACCGGCCGTTTCAGCCCGCACAACCTGCGCGCCACCATCGGCAAGGGCGGCACGCGTCTGTCGTTCTCGACGGTGAATGGGAACGTGGAGATTCGGAAGCGGGTGTGACGTAGGAGCTGGTGGTCAGGGGTCAGGGGTCAGGGATGGAAAGGCAAACGGCCGCGCACCGCGCGGCCGTTTGCTCATCTGATGAGGCGCCTGCGGCGGAGCCGCGGCGCCTTTCCATCCCCGACCCCTGACCCCTGACCACCAGCTCCTAGATAGGCGTCGCCTCGACCACCCGCACCGCCGCCACCACCTGCCCTGACGAGCTGCTCACCGGGCGGAAGTCACGACGCGGCTCGAAACGCTCCGGAAGCAGCTCGAACGTCTCGATTCGAGAGATCTCGAAGCTCTTCCAGCCATGCTCCGAGTCGGTCTCGGTATACCCTCGAACCTGATACGCCTCGAGGATCTCCGTCCCATCCGGTTTTCGAACGATCGCGTGCGGCTGCACCGTGCGTGGTCCGCCGGATACGTAGGTCATCAAAACCACCTGCCGTTCCTCCAACGCGCGCACAATGTCATTGCGATGCATGTCCCTCTCTTCGTGATGTGCGTCACAATCATACGCAATTCCCGTTCATTTTGTAGGAGAGATTTCCCGAAGGTCCATCCCACCACGCCGACGGGACCCTGATCGCCGGGTCGCAACCAGCTCGGCCACCACGCTGATGGCGATCTCCTCGGGGGTATCAGCCCCGATCGAGAGACCCACCGGTGCATGGATCTGGTCAAGCCGCGCGCGCGATATCCCCTGCTCCTCCAACAGCTTCCACGTCAGCGCCACCTTCCGCCGGCTTCCGAGCATCCCGAGGTATCGCGTGTCGATGCGAGCCAACTGCTCGACGACCACCGCGTCGTGCTGATGCCCGCGGGTCGCCACGACGACATAGGTGTCCGCGCCGATGCCGAGCTCGGCGGGCAGGTCGTGGTAGTCGCAGGCAATCGTCGAGTCTGCCCTCGGGTGTCGCGCCGGGTCGGCGAACTCCGCCCGATCGTCAACGATCGTCACCCGCCAGCCGGCGAATGCCGCCGCCTCGGCCACCTTGGCGCCGACGTGTCCCCCACCAAAGACCACCAGTCTTGGCTTACCCACGACTGGCTCGGCGAGCACTTCGCCGGATAGCGCGGGAAGCTCCGAGCTCCGGTCGAATGAAAGAGCGGCGTCTCGCATGCCCGGCGACGCGTTTCCGACCATGATGCCCCCCACGAACAGGGCCTTGTACGGGCCGGTGTCCCATTTCGCGTCGGTCAACAGAACAGCTCTGTCGCCGTTCTCGAGCGCGGCCAGGCACGCGCTGTATACGTGCGCGAGGCCCTCGTGGCCGTACAGCGGCTCGATGAACATCACCGCCGTCCCGCCGCAGCTGAGCCCGTAGTCGCCAGCCAGGTCGGAGTTGAGCGTGTGCTCGCTGATGGTGGGAAGTCGGGTCGCCGCTACCTCGAGCGCGCGCTCGGCGATCTCGGCCTCGAGACATCCGCCTCCAACGGTGCCAAGTCGGATGCCGCGTGGTGTGACGAGCATCTTCGCGGTGGCACTCATGGGCAGGGATCCCCGGCGCCGCGCGACCGTGGCGAGCGCGCCCTCACCCCCGCCGGCAGTAAGGCGGGCACACTCGGCGAGGATCGATGGATCGGCCATGTGAGCAGGTTATGTGAGAGACGTCGAGGACGACAGGGGCGCTCTGGCGCCTCGGAGCCATGCGTCCGTATTATGTGCTTCCCAGTGGCTCCCGGGGCGGGAAGCGTGGACGACGCGGTCACGCACTCTCACGCACCATTCGCCGGTCGATACACGATCGAGCGAGAGCTCGGCCGCGGTGGCATGGCCACCGTGTACCGGGCCCGCGACCTGCGCCACGACCGCACGGTCGCTCTCAAGGTCCTCCATCCCGAGCTCGGCGCTTCAAAGGGCGGCGAGCGGTTCGCGCGAGAGATTCGCGTGCTCGCTGGATTGCAGCACCCGAACATCCTGCCGCTGTTCGACTCGGGCGAGCACGAGGGGGCGGTCTTCTACGTCGTTCCATGCGTCGACGGTGAATCACTGCGGCGGCGGATCGAGCGCGAGGGGCAGCTCGGGCTCGAGGAGGCGGTGCGGATTACGCGCGAGGTCGCCGATGCGCTGGATCATGCGCATCGGCGCGGCGTGATCCACCGGGACATCAAGCCCGAGAACGTTTTGCTGGATGAGGGGCGCGCGATCGTCGCGGACTTCGGCGTCGCTCGGGCCGTCACGCGCGCGGTAGGCGAATCACAGACGACCGCGGGAATGGTCGTCGGGACACCCGCCTACATGTCGCCGGAGCAGGCGAGTGGCGACGACCTCGATGCGCGGAGCGACCAGTACTCGCTGGCATGCGTGCTGTACGAGATGCTCGCCGGGACGCCGCCGTTCTCGGGCACGACGCCACGCGCGACCATCGCGCGGCGGTTTACCGAGGCGCCGCCGTCACTTCGCGCCGACCGAGACGTGCCGGAAGCGCTCGACCGGGCGGTTCGCCGCGCGCTGTCACCGGTGCCGGCGGATCGATTTCCTGACGTCCACACCTTCGCGAAGGCGCTCGATGCCGCGCAGACTCCGGCGCGAACGTCGACAACAAGGGTCGCGACGTTAGGCATTCCGGCGGTGGCTGCCATCGCGCTCGCGCTGGTGATCTGGTGGCCGAAGGGCGGCGACGCCGATACCCTCGACCCCGGGCTGCACGCCGTGCTGCCATTCGGAGTCGAGGGCGGCTCGACACCGGGAACCTTCGACGGCGCCGCGGCGGCGCGCCATCTCGGGCGAGCCATGGGCTTCTGGCGGGACATGCGTCTCGTCGAGCTGATGCGCGCGCGCGGTGCGATCGACCAGCACGGCGCGGTTCGGACGCTGCGCGATGCGCTTGCCATCGCGCGCAGTCTTGGGGCGGGTCGATTGATCTGGGGGGACGTCTGGAATCGCGGCGACAGCGTGGAGGTTCACGCCACGCTGTATGACGTTCGCACCGAGCGCGAGGAGCGAGCGGCCACGGTCGTGATGGGCGCCGAAGTCACCAACATCGGACCCGCATTCGTGGCGCTGAGCGACTCCCTCGTGCTCGGAGAGCTTCGCGAGCCCGACGCGGCGCGGGCCGCACGTGGGACACGCGTGCGTCAGGCCTTCCTGCAGTACGAGGCCGGTCACCGTGCCCTCGCCGCGTGGGACCTCGTTGGGGCGGAGGAGGCGTTCCGCGCTGCTGCCAGCCTCGATCCCGATTTCGCGCAGGCCTCGTTGATGTTGGCCCAGGTCGTGGCGTGGCAAGGCGGGTCGCCAGAGGACTGGCGAGCCCCAGCCGCGAGTGCCGTGGCGAGGCGCGATCAGCTCGACGCCAACGAGCGAGCGCGCGCGGAAGCGCTGCTCGCGATGGCTGAAGGGCGGTTTAAGCAGGCCTGCGAGCAATACGACGCGATGATCGCGCGCGACTCACTCGACTTTGCGGCGTGGTACGGGCGGGGCGAATGCCTGTCGTCCGACCCACTGGTCGAGCGCGATGCGGCATCGCCCAGCGGATGGAGCTTCCGCGGGAGCTGGCACTCGGGGATCATGTCATACGCCCGCGCGATGGAGCTACTGCCCTCGTTTCATCGAGCGCAGCGCAATGCCTCGCCACTTCCGACCGATCTCTTCCCGGTCGAGCACAACCAGTTTCGCCGCGGCTACGCGGTCACACCTGATACGGTTCGCTTCGCCGCGCAACCCGGGCTGTCCGGGGACACGCTGTCGCTGGTGCCCTACCCGGTCGCGGACGTGCTGGATGGCCCCGCCGGAGTATCCGCGGAAAGCAACGCGGCGGCGATCGCCTGGTCTCGCCAGCAGCTGCGACGGGTCGCGGAGGGGTGGGTTCGCGCATTCCCGAACAGCGCATCCGCGCACGCCGCGTTAGGCATTGCTCTCGAGACGAGTGGCGACGTTCACGGCGCATCCCGCGAGATGGCGCTCGCGCGAGGCTTCGCTGCGGATCGGCTCTCCGCGGTGTCGTTGGCCAGTGACGAGGTCCGCCTGCTGGTAAAGGCGGGAGAGCTCCAGCGTGCAAGACAGCTGGCGGAATCGACGTTCGCGCGCGTGGGCGGCACCGTGACGGTGGACGAGGCGTGGTATCTCAGCGGTTTGGCCGCCCTCGTCGGACGCGTGACGCTTGCTCGCGAGCTGCTGGAGATGCGCGGTGATGACTCCGCACGGACGTTCTTTGTCCGCGGGCAGCCGGTGGTGGTGCCGCGGCTCGTCGCCCGGGCTGGACTCGCGCTCCTCACGTACGCGTCGTTCCCCGGAATGCGTGACAGCGTGGTGGCGCTGGCTCAGCGAGCGGAGCGCCTCGTGGAGACCTCGGTCACACCAGCCCGCCGCGTGGAAGTGCGACGGGCGGTCCTGTCGTTGCCCACGACATTCGGGTTCTGGGAGCTGGGACCGGCGGCGGCGCTCCGCATCGAGTCGCCGACGATGCTGCACCGCATGCAGCGCGCGTTCGCGCGCGGTGACGTGCGCGCGGTGCGGTCGATTGCCGATTCGGCCCGCCTGCGGCGCGAGGCGCAGGCCGGATCGAGCCCGCCGATCGACTATCTCTATCACGAAGCGCTTCTGCTGTTGGCGATCAACGACACGATCGGGGCGACGCGCCGCCTCGACGACGGTCTCGAGACGCTGGGAAACGCCTCGCAGATCCTGGTGGCCGACGTGCACCGCGCCGCGGCGATTCCCCTGGCGATGCACCTTCGCGCACGCCTCGCGGCGCGTGCTGGAAACGACGCCCTGGCCCGGCGATGGGCGCGTGGCGTGCTCGCGCTGTGGGCGGGCGCGGATCCCGCGCTCCGGCCAGTGATCGATGAAATGCGTGTCCTCGCCGGGAACGGCCGTTAGGCAGTGCCGCACATCTCTTTCCTGGAGACTTCCGTGACGCGATCGCAGAGAATCCCGGTCAAGGCTCGTTCGTTCGTGGCGCTGACGGTGGTGGTCCTGGTTGGCGGTGCCTGTGAAAGGGCGCCGAGGGATGCGGCCACTACGGGCAGCACCGCGTCGGCTGTCACGTCGTCGCCAAGCGCGATCGCGGCGTGCAATCCCCCTCGGACGGTGAGCGGAATCGAGCGCGATCGCTTCATCGCGTGGGCACGCGGCCTCGGCTACCACGCCCCCGACCCTTCGCGAGGCAGGGCCAGCGATTTCGACTCCAGCGCGAACGTACAGGTCCATGCGGCCCATGGGATGGACACGGTACCACGGGCCGACCTCGCGCGTGGGTGCGTGATCGCCCGCATCATCAGCCAGGCAGCCGATGCCGACTTCGGCATCAAGGCCGACACGGCCTACGTCTGGGCCGATAGCACGAATCCATTCACGGCCACCATCGTGCCCGACGACGGCTCGGCCGGCGTGACCTACAACATGGACGTCGACGACACGGGCGGGACCCCGCCGACCGTGACGGCCGTCCCAAAGCACGTCTGCTCCGAATGCGGGCGCACCGACTGGTGCGTCTACCCGCGCGATGAGATTCGGCTGATCGATGAGGCAGTGATCGGAAGCGCGATTCCGGAAACCGTGGGAAGCGCTCTCGCCCTCCGCTCGCCCCCGTGATGAGGGATTCGCGCTCGACGCTCGTCGCCTGACTACTCGTTAGGAGGTCCTCCCATGACGCGATGTCGCGCGGTATCGATGGGTCGTTGGCGCACGGTTGGATTCGTGGTGGTTGCCGTGGTCGGCATCGTTGGTTGCTACCGCAGCACCTGGGACGCCTTTTCCCGCGATGACCGGGCTGGAGACGCCGCCTGCAGCCTTCCCGCGTCGGCATCGAGGAATCGTCCTCAGTTCGTACGATGGGCAAGCGGCCTGGTTTACCTCCATGACGCGCAGTGGGGGCGCTTGCACGGGTTCGCGCACCCCGCGGGCGGAATGGCTCGCGTCGAGCTGACCAGTCCGGCACGTCGGCGTGACCGGGTGCGGCGCGGGTGCATCATCGGTCGTATCGTCAGCAATTACGCGGACACCTCGTTCGGATTCATCGCGGGCACGACGTACATCTGGGCGGACAGCTCCAGCCCGGATGGCGTGCAGCTGGTTCCGGACGACGGAACGAGCACGATGACCGGATACGAGATGGCCATCGTCCCCCTCCAGGACGGAAAGGAGCCCGTCGTCACGGGAACGCCGACGAAGCATATCTGCGGAGAGTGCACGAAAAACGACTGGTGCGTCTATCCGAGCAATGACGTCCGGTTGGAGCCCGCCGAGGTGCCGTCGCTGACGTCAGGGTGAGCGGCGGCGAGCCACCAGCAGGAGGGAGCGCCCTCGCCGCATTCGGCGAGGGCGTTTCGTTTCAAGCACTTACGCGCGCTCGAAGCGGGAGATCAGGGAGCTGACTCCAAAGGGCGACTTGCATCTTCGGGATATATTCGGTACATAAGTTGCCCCGCTTCCTTCTCCATGACCTTCGTCCAGAGCCCTCTCTTCTCCGACGCCTACGAGCGCTCGTCGCGCCAGCTCCCCGTGCTGGGCGAGCAGCGCGACATCGCGTACGTGGGGACGCGCGCGAAGAACGTCCTGAACGATCCGCAGGTCACGAAGATGGGGTTCTGGTCGATCAACCCCTACATCGGCTGCGCCTTTGGCTGCACGTATTGCTACGCCCGGTACACGCACCGCTACGTCATGGAGCGCTCCGTCACCGCCGATGTGCTGACGGATGACGTTAGGCAGTCGGCGGCGGCCATGCCGCCCTGGCTCGCCTTCGAGCGGCGGATCTTCGTCAAGCAGAACGCGGCCGAGGTTCTCGCGCGCACGCTGCGACACGGCAGCGACAAGCACCTGCGCCTCATCCAGGGCGAGACGATCCTCATCGGCACCGCCACGGATCCGTATCAACCGGCCGAGCGCCGCTATCGCGTGACGCGCGGCATCCTCGAGGTGCTGGCCGAGCATCCGGGGATGGACATCGTCATCATCTCGAAGAGCCCGCTCGTGACGCGCGACGTCGACGTGCTGCGTCGCATCGCTCGGCACTCGTCGCTCTCCGTGCATCTGTCGCTGATCACGCTCGACCGCGCGCTGGCGCGCCGCATCGAGCCGCGGGCACCCACGCCCGAGGCGCGGCTGCGTGCATTGGCACGGCTCCGGGAGTCGGGCATTGATGCCGGTATCAACTGCATGCCGGTGCTGCCGGGCATTACCGACGATCCGCGCGGCCTCGAAGCGCTCGTGAAGCGAGCTGCCGAGCTTGGCGCGACGTTCGTGAGCGTCTCGTCGCTCCGACTGCGGAAGACGGCGCAACAGCGGTACTTCCCATTCATCGAGCGCGAGTTTCCACATCTGGCCGCGCACTATCGCAAAGCCTATGCGACGACCTGGCATTTGAGCGACCGCTATCGCGAGTCGTTAGGGAAATTCTTCGACAAGCTGTGCCGGAAGTACGGGGTGGAGGGTGGAATGGGGCGGAGCGATGCGGAGGAGGAGGGGGGAGCGGAGCGGGACACTGGACTTCCGGCGCAGCTGGGATTGTGGGAGGAGTGAGGCCGAGGTGGTCGAGGAAGTCGAGGTGAAGGGCTTGTTCCTCGACAGCCTGGACCACCTGGATCACCTGGACGACCTGGGGCAGGATGACTTTGGGGCGGAGGAGGTGGGGTATGCTGACGCTGGAGCAGAAGCTCGACATCTTGATGACGCTCGCGACCGACGACCAGGACGGTCCTCCGGGCTCGGAGACGCTGCCGCCGAGGCTGCGGCACACGAAAGAGGTGGGCGCGCTGCGGCCGCTCAACATCCGCACCGTGCGGCCGGGCAACGGGATGCGCGTGCCATTGTTGCGCATCCTCATGACCAACGCGTGCAGCTACAACTGTCACTACTGCCCCATGCGCCGGGATCGCAAGCTGCCGCGCACCCTGCTCAAGCCCGAAGAGCTCGTTAGGATCTTCCTGGGCGCCCACCGTCGCGGATGGTGTGAGGGGCTGTTCATCACCACCGGCATCCCCGGACGGCCGGTGAAGGTGATGGATGATTTGATCACGGTGCTCGAGCTGCTGCGCGAGCGGCACAGCTTTGCCGGCTACATCCACGTGAAGATGGTGCCGGGCGCCGAGGCGGCGCAGGTCGAGCGGCTCACATCGCTGGCGACGCGGGTGTCGCTCAATCTCGAGGCGCCGTGCGGGGCGAGTCTCGCCCAGATCGCTCCCGACAAGAACTTCGATGTCACGGTCGCCGGCCTCGAGCAGGTACGCTCGCTGGTGACGCTCGAGCGAGCGGCGCGACAGGAGGGCAAGCCGCGCGACCCGATTCATCCCGGCGGCACGGCGGGGATGACGATGCAGTTCGTCGTCGGCGCGACGCCCGACTCCGACCGCAGCATTCTCACCAAGGTCACCGAGCTGTATGCGGGCGGCGGCATCCACCACGCGCACTTCAGCGCGTTCCGTCCCATCAGCGAGACGCCGATGGAGAACGTGCGCGGCACGCCGGCGCTGCGCGAGCACCGGCTGTATCAGGCCGACTGGCTGCTCCGGCGCTACGGCTTCGCGCGCGACGAGGTCGTGTACGACGACGGCGGCAATCTGCCGCTCGGCATCGATCCCAAGGCGGCGTGGGCGCTGCGCAATGTCGAGCGGTTCCCGGTGGAGATCCGCACCGCGTCGTACGACGAGCTCGTCCGCGTGCCGGGAATCGGGCCGGGAACGGCGCGCCGCATCGTGGCCGAGCGCGGGACGACGACGCTCCGCGGCCTCACCGATTTGCGGAAGCTCGGGGTGCTCACCTCGCGCGCGGCGGGCTTCATCACGTTAGGCGGACGCCGGTTCCAGGATGTGCGTTGGAGTGAGCAGTTGGGATTCTGGCAGCCGGAGGAGGAAGCGGGCGCCTATCAGCTCGTGTATGACGTAAGTCCGGGCACGTTCAGGTAGGGTCCGGCCAGTCGCTTGACTGGCGGTAGCCGATTTGGTAGCATTCGGCTCCTATACTTCGGTCTTTGTTCGGTACCCTACTTCATGTCCTCTTCCGTCGCCGCCCTCCGCGCGCTCGTCGAACAGCGCTTTCCCGATGCGCTTCCCATCACGCATCGGACGACGGCGGTCGCGACCGGGCTGGCCGCGCTCGACCACATCCTTCCCAGCGGGGGCCTCCCGCGTGGGCGGCTCTCGGCCTGGCACTCGCAGGGTGGCGCGACCGCCATCCTGCGGGCCGCATGCCTAACGACTGTCCGGGCCGGTGAGCGCGCCGCCTGGATCGATGGACGCGGCGCGGTCGGCGGCGTCGTCTGGGACGACGGACCCATCCTCCTCCGGCCGAAGACTTTTCCCCAGACGCTCCGCACCGCCGAGGAGCTGCTCCGGTCGGGCGGGTTCGGTCTGGTCGTGCTGAGCGGTCTCGAGCCCGCCCGCACCGAGACGGTGCGCCTCACGCGTGCCGTTCGCGAGGGAGGCGCCGCATTCGTCACACTCGCGCGCGAATCCTCGATGGCGAGCCTGCGCCTGACGTCGCGTCTCCTTCCCAACGGCTATCGCTGGCGACGCGATCCCTTCGGAGGTCCCGCCGAGGCGCAGGCCGCGGTCATTCGCGTGCACGCGCAGGCGCCGGGATGGAACGCCCACACCGATCTCTCGATTCCCATCGTCCATCATGAGCTTCGTCTGTCTCTGGACGCCAAGCTGGCGGACCGGCGCGGCGTCCGCCGCTGAGCTCGCGCCGATCCTCCTGGCGGCGGTGCCGCGCGTCGCGACCGATGCGCGCGGCCTGCTCTGGGCGGATGCGCGGGGGATGAATGCGCGCGCCGTCGCCGGCGAGCTGCTCGAGCTCATGAGAGCGCGAGATGTGGTCGACGTGCGGGCGGGCGTGGCGTCTGTGCCTATCATCGCGGAGCTGGCTGCGACTGCGGACTGCGGACTGCGGACTGCGAACTGCGTTATTGTCGAGCGAGGTCTGGAGGCCGAGTTTCTCGCGCCGCTGCTCATCGATGTGCTCTCGCCTTCACCAAAGCTTCTTCCGCTGCTCGATGGGACCGGCATCGCCACCTGTGGCGATCTCGCCAGGTTGGATCTCGAGGCGGTCGAGGTGCGCTTCGGCATCGAGGGCGTGCGGCTCTGGCAGCTCGCCCGCGCTGATGACCGACGGCCGGTCTTCACGGAAGTCCCGCGCGAGCTGCCGCACGCATCGGTCGAGTGGGCCGATTACACCCTCACCGATCCCGAGCGGCTCGTCTTCATCATCAATGCGCTGGCCGAGCGGGTGATCACGTCGCTCGATGAGCAGGGCGAAAGCGCGCGGGAGCTGGCGCTCGTTCTGTCGCTCGCCAATCGCGAGCACAGCATCAGCCGGGTGCGCTTCACGCGGCCCACGGCGAACCGCAAGATCTGGATGCGCCAGCTTCGCGCGCAGCTCGAGCGGCTCACGTTAGGCGATGCGATCACCGGCGTCCTGCTGCGCGTCGACGCGCTCGCGGCGAAGCGAAGTCCGCAGGGGGACCTGTTCGACCGCGGCTTCGCCAGCGCGAATGCGACGGAGCAAACACTCGCCCAGCTCATCGATGATCAGGGAGAGATCCTCTTCACGCCGCAGCGCTCCGGCCACGGCCTGCTCGACCGACGGACCCGGTGGGTCGCCGAGAGCCCCTCGACGCTCGTCGAGCGTAGCGGGAGCGAGGTCGGCGCCGCGCGCGCCCCTGCCCTGCCCAGCCTCACGCTGCAGCTCCTCCCCCAACCGCAGCCGATCACGGTCGTCACGAGCGAGCGCCGCGATCACTACATCCCTCTGCGCTATCGGGACGACGTTGTCTGGCATGACCTCGCCGACGTCGCGGGACCGGATCGCACCTCGGGTGGCCACTGGGAGGGAGGCTACGCGCGCGAGTATTTCAGGGGAGTTAGGGAAGATGGCGTACTGGTGTGGTTGTTCCGGGACGCGATTGATGAGACGTGGTTTCTTCATGGGATGTGGGACTGAGGGACCGGGAGCTGGTGGTCAGGGATCAGGGGTCGGGGGGTTGTAGAAGATGGGGAACGGCGGGGAGCTGGCGATTCCAGTCGCTTGGCCAGGCGGGTAAGCATGCGGCCGAGTTCGTCACAGAGGCCTTGAATGGTTACGAGTGACTTTTCATCTGCGTACTTCAACTCAGCGACGATAGTGAGGAGCGTTTCGAGCTCACGCAGGGAGCCAGCGGCCGTACACACGTGGTGCCGGTAGTCACCGCGGGTATTTCGGCCGTGACCCTCGGCAATGTTTGCCGGGATGGAGACCGCCGCACGGCGTATCTGGGCGGTGAGACCGAACCGTTCCTCTGCTGGCAATCGACGTCCTATTTTGTAGGACTCGATGACCAGCCTAACGCCCAGCTGCCAGACGTGCAGATCTCGATAACTACGAATCACAAGGAGCTGGAAGAGTGACCAGGAGCTGGGGAAGGGTTCAGGGTAAGGGCACCAAGCCAATTCAGCTTGATCGATCCCTTTCACCTATCACCCAATCCCCCCTGACCCCTGATCCCTGGCCACGAGCTCCTTGTTATACGGAACTTCGAAGCCACACGGGATTCTCCTTCAACGACGGCGCCACCACCCCCGAGCGCCTCGTTATGCGCGCCCGGCAGCTCGGCTACACCAGCCTTGGGCTCACCGACACCGCGGACCTCGGTGCCGTACCGCGGTTCGTCACCGAGGCGCGGACGATCGCCAAGGATCCCGAGTGTCGTCGCGCCGCGAATCATACCGAGGAGCCCTGCCCCATCTGCGAGCGGCCGCTGCGAGTGATCGTTGGGGCGGAGCTCAACGTCGAGGGGTACCCTGCCGCCTTCCTCGTTCGCGATGAGCGCGGCTGCCGCAATCTGGCTGCGCTGCTCACCTGCGCTCGCGTCGGCATGTGGGAGGAATGGGACAAGGCGGCACAGGGAAAACGGCGCGGACATCCACAGATCACATGGGAGCAGCTCGCCGCACGCAGCGAAGGGCTGCACGCGCTGACCGGGCCGGCGTCGGGAGAGATCGCGTCGCTGCTTCTCGCAGGCGATGAGAGTGGAGCCGGGCGTGCGCTCACCCGATGGCACGACGTCTTTGGCTCGCGGCTCGCCATCGAGACCCAGCTTCATCACGTCGGCGGATCCGAAGCGATGCTCGCCGGATCATTGATCGAGTTAGCGGAGCGCCGCGGACTTCCATGGGTCGTTGCGCACGATCCGCGCTATCTCGACGACCTCGGTCGTCTCGTGCATGACATGCTCACCGCTCTTCGGCACGAGATGGATCTGTCGACGGCCGCCGAGCGCGGAGTCCTGCGTCCCAACGGCGAGTGGCGGTTGATCGCGCCGGCTCAGATGGCGCGCCGCTGGCGAGGACGAATGGAAGGACTGCGCGAGAGCCAACGGATCGCCGAGGAGTGTGAGTTCGACCTCCGCTGGATGCGACCGCCGCTTCCGCACTATCCCGTGCCGGAGCGGCACGACGACGACTCGTATCTCCGTGAGCAGACGTATGCGGGGGCGCACGAGCGGTGGGGTGTCGACCTCTCCGAGGCGCAGACGCACCAGCTCGAGCACGAGCTCGCCATCATCAAGCAGCTCGGCTTCGCCGGATTCTTTCTCGTGATGTGGGACGCGATGCAGTTCGCCCGCGATCGCGGCATCCTCTCCCAGGGCCGCGGCAGCGCCGCCAACTCGGCGGTCGCCTATTGTCTGGGTATCACGGCGGTCGATCCCGTCAGGCACGGCCTGCTGTTCGAGCGCTTTCTCTCCGAGATCCGCGCGGAAGGAGGGGCGGAGGCGCCCGACATCGACGTGGACATCGAGCACGACCGGCGCGAGGAGGTGCTCGACTACGTCTACGCGCGGTACGACCGCGCGCACGCGGCCATCGCCTGCATCGTGCAGACGTATCGCGCCCCTAACGCCGCACAGGACGCGATGCGCGCGTTAGGCTACTCGCCGGAGATGATGTTCGCCGTCTCCAAGCGCGTGCACAACCACGAGCCGGCGGCCGGCGCCGAGTACATCCGCGAAAGCGCCGCGGCGCGCGCCGGACTCGACATCACCGATCAGCGTGGCCGGACCCTGCTGGCGGCGATGGCCGGCTTCGAGGGCCTTCCGCGGCTTCGAGCGACTCACGTCGGTGGGTTCGTCCTCTCGGCGGCCCCACTCGGTGACTATCTGCCGATCGAGCAGACCACGATGGGGCGAACGATCGTGCAGTTCGACAAGGACGACCTCGACGCGGTCGGCGCGCCGAAGTTCGACTTCCTCGGACTGGGGGCGCTATCGCAGGTGCGCCGAGCGTTCGACGTCATCGAGCGTCGGACGGGGACGCGGCCACAGATGTATCGACTGCCGCAGGACGACGCACACAGCTACGAGCTGATCGCGCGAGGCGAGACGATCGGAATGTTCCAGATCGAGAGTCGCGCGCAGATCGCATCGATTCTGCACACGCGTCCGGCATACCTGTACGATCTCGTGGTTCAGGTCGCGCTCATTCGACCGGGACCGATTCAGGCGAAGTTCGTTCATCCCTACACGCAGCGACGTCTGGGTCTGGAAAAGGTCGTGTACGCGCACCCGGCGCTCGAGCCGATTCTCCGGCGCACGCAAGGCATTCCGATCTTCCAGGAGCAGGCGATGGCGATCGCCATGGCACTCGGCGGCTACACGGGCTCCGAGGCGGACGAGCTGCGGCGCACGATGGGAAATCAGCGGAAGAAGGATCGGCTGCTCCGATCGCTGCAGCGGCTGGCGCATCGTCTCGTCGAGCACAAGATCGACGAGCGCATCGCGTCGAAGATCTGTGAAGACCTTCAGAGCTTCGCGAACTACGGCTTTCCCGAGTCGCACGCCTGGAGCTTCGCGCTCATCGCGTACGCGACCGCCTGGCTCAAGGCGCACTATCCGGCGGAATTCTACGCGGGATTGTTGAACTCGTGGCCGATGGGATTCTATCCGGTGTCGACGCTCATCCACGACGCGCGCCGGCACGGCGTCGAGGTGCGGCCCGCCTGTCTCCGCGATGGGGACTGGGAATGCACGGTGGAAGAGACCGACCAGCCCGACCGGCCGGCGATGCGCATTGGATGGCGGCACATCCGCGGCGTGGGGACGAAGCTGCTCGATGCGCTGCGCGCGAGCCGCGGTGACTCTCCCTGGACCTCGATCGCAGATGTCGTCAGGCGCACCCGACTCATCCGAAGCGATGCGCTGGCGCTGGCACGTGCGGGCGCCTTCGGCGCGTGGGAGCCCGACCGGCGGCGCGCCGCCTGGCAGGCGCTGCACGCGGTGGGCGATGTGCTCCCGCTCGCCCCGGCGCGGATGACACCACACGATCCACAACCGCTGGACCCGCTGCAGCTCATCTTCCTCGACTACACGACGACCGGCTCGAGCATTCACGGCCACCCCATGCAGGCGCTGCGCGACAAGCTGCGCCGCTGGGGGGCGATCGACAGCAAGGGCCTCGAGAAGGTCCGAAGCGGAGAGCGCATCATCGTGGGCGGCCTGGTCACGGTGCGTCAGCGCCCGGAGACGGCGAACGGGACGATCTTCCTGCTCCTGGAAGACGAGCGCGGCTTCATCAACGTGATCGTGCCACATCAGCTCGTCGAAGCGAACGTCGAGGTGATCAAGAACGCGACGTTCATTCTGGTACTGGGTCGATTCGAGCGTGATGGCCAGGTGATGAACGTGGTCGGCCAGAAGTTTGCGACGCTGGAGGTGGCGGGAGAGCTGGTTCATCGCTCACACGACTTTCATTAGGGGTCAGGAGTCAGGAGTCAGGGCTCAGGGGGGGGTCAGGTTCGAGGTGTCAGGGCGCGCGAGCCGTTGTCCTACCACCCAGAACCTGACACCCCCTGACCCCTGACTCCTGACTCCTGACCCCTAATCACATGACATCTCGCTCCGCACCGATCACCCGAACCGTACTCTGGACCCGCCATGATCGAGTCTCGCTGGAGTTCTTCCAGCTCCACGAGACGCCGGCGGGAATTCGCTTGTCGGGAACGATTTTGACCGTCGAGGAGGCGCAGCCGCTCCGCGTCGAGTACACCGTGCAGTGCGATCGCGACTGGGCGACCCGATCGGCTCGCATCGCGGTCACGCACGGCGCGACGACGAACGAGCTGGCGCTGGTCGTGGACGATCAGAAGCGGTGGTGGAGGGATGGCAAGGAGATCGCCGAGGTCGCCGGCTGCATCGACATCGACATCAGTCTCAGCCCGTCCACAAACACGCTTCCCATTCGGCGGCTATCGCTCGCGCGCGGTGGAGAGAGCGATGTCGTGGCGGCGTGGATTCACTTCCCGGACCTGGCCATCGAGGCGCTACCGCAGCGGTACGTACGATCAGGAGAAAATCTCTATCGGTACGCGAGTGCCGGAGGGGCCTTTACTGCAGACATCGAGGTGGACGAGCTCGGCCTCGTCGTTCGTTATCCACCTCTATGGGAACGCGTTGTCTAGGAGTCAGGAGTCAGGAGTCAGGAGTCGAGGGTCAGGGATCAGGGGTGGTCGGGGAGTGGGTTGCAGGAGAGAACGGCGAGCGGCCGCCCCTGATCCCTTCTCCCTGAGCCCCCCCGATCCCTGACCCCTGACCCCTCACTCCTCGTCGTCCATGATCTCAGGATGATCACATCGCCCAACATCGAATCATCATCATTGGCCGAATTCGCGGCGACGTGAAAGATCACCGGTCCGACGTCCTCGGCCGGCGCCTGCCAGCTCAGCTTCCACTGGAGCGAATCGGCGCTCCTCGCCCCGGCGTGCGACGCGTACTGCACACCCGTCGCCGTGTCGGCGACGACGTCGACCCGGGCATCGGCGGCGCACAGGGTTCCCGCTTGCGTCCCGGCGTGCGGACCGGCCGCCACGCGTGCCGCGAGCTGAAAGCCGCCGACGCGCGCCGTCGTATCGCGGATCGACACCTCGAGTGGGTAGACCGCGCCCGGCTGGTAGCGCTCCGGCAGGCCACCTAACGAGAGTGCCTCCGGCGGCCTCGTCGGGCCGTCGAAGTGACATTCCCGGCAGCTCGGCTCGCCGAATCCGCCGGTGTGGGCGAGCGGCGGACGCGCGTCGTACGCCGCGCGCGCCGCCGTCACCAGAAGAGCGGTCAGCAACAGACTCGTTGCGACCGCGACTCGGTGCCTCACGAGCCGAGTCGTGCCCGCCCGATCGTGCCCGCGTCGGTGCCGAACCAGATCGATTTCGTGGGCGCGTGGTAGATCATGTGCCGCACCGTGTTGCGCGCGGCGCCGTTGCTGGGAATCGGCGTCGTGCTCACCACCTTCCTGGCTTTCGTGTCGAACGCGACCAGCTGGTTCGGAGCGGTGCCCGTCTCGACGTACCAGATGCGATCGCGGTCGTCGACGACCATCGCGTAGGGGCGAGCGCCAGCGCCGCCTGGATTCGCCCACTCCTCGCCCTTTCCGGTGACCGGATCGAGTCGCCCGAGAAAGCCGCGTGCGTAGTCCACGTACCAGAGCGCACCGTCCGAGGTGCGGTCGATGCGCCGCCCGCGCGCGCCGGCCTCAGGAAGGTCGTACTCCTTCAGCGTCATCGTCGCCGGATCGATGGTGCCGATCTTGTTCGTCCCGAACTCGTTGAACCAGGGACGGCCCTCTGGGTCGACGACGATGCCGTACGGCCGCGTCCCCGAGCCGGGGATCTTGACCAGCTTCACGGACTCGTCGGCCATGTTGAGCTTCCCCACATAGCCTCCGCCCTGCACGGTGAACCAGATGTCACCTTTGGGGTCGAACACGAGGGTATGGGGATCACGGGCGCCCGCGTCGGGCATGGCGATCTTTCGGATGGCCTTCGTCGACGGATCGAGCCGGCCGATGTGCGAGGCGCGGTTGCCGGCGTACCAGACGATGCCCTTGTTGTCGACGATCAGGTTGTGGGGGCCGGCGCCCTTGTCGAGGTCATACTTGGTGAACTGGCCGGTTTCCGGATCGAGCATCGCCACGTAGTCGCTCGCCTGGCCGACGAACCACACGCGGCCCTTCGCGTCGACGTACGGGTCGCGCGGCCGGGAATCGGCCCAGGGAACGGTCCACTCGCGAATCTCGACCGCCTGCTGTGCGACCGCGTCGGTCGCCGACGTCATCGAAAGAAGCACGGGTGTCACGAAGAGAATCGCCAAGGCACGCATGAAGTACCTCCAACGCGTGGGGTGAGAGCATGAACTGCGAAATGCGAACTGCGAACTGCGAACTGCGAGCGGACGAATTCGCCCGGCCACTCCGTGCCCCACGGTTCGCACGTCGCAGCTCGCAGCTCGCAGCGCCCTTCCGTTGTCCGAACCTTATTCTACGCACGAGGGGGCTGGGACGCTGAGAGCGCCGAAGTCCCACCGGTTTCTTACAATACGTCCATGGATACCGGGTGCGGCACCTCGGTCCTCGGCGTATGATTTCGAAAGCTTCTCCTGGGAGATCCGCACGATGATCGCTGTGGGGCGCACGCTGACGCTCGTCGCCGGCGGGGCGGTAGCGCTTACCGTCTGCTCGGACGCACAAACCATGTCGTTCGAGGAGTACGACCCGCCGTCCTCGCTCGTTGTTCCCGAGCACCGGGTGACGCGCGCGAAGTATCCGTTCATCGACGTCCACAGCCACCAGTCGCTGTCAGCGGACTATCAGCGCCTGAGCCGCGAGATGGATGCGATGAACATGCGCGCGATGGTCAACCTCAGCGGCCGCACCGGGGATGCGCTGGCGACGGCCGTCCGTAACGCGCAGGGCGCCGCAGCGGGGCGCTTCGTCTTCTTTGCCAACCTGAATTTCTCCGGCATCGATGACCCGCAGTGGGGCGCGAACGCCGCTGCTCAGCTCGAGCGCGACGTCAAAGCCGGCGCCCGCGGCCTCAAGATCTTCAAGAACCTCGGGCTCGATCTGAAGGATCGTTCCGGGAAGCGCGTCCCCGTCGACGACGCGCGCCTCGACCCGGTGTGGCGCAAGGCGGGCGAGCTGCGCATCCCCGTGCTGATCCATACCGCGGAGCCGCGCCAATTCTTCGAGCCTCACGACAAGACCAACGAACGCTGGCTCGAGCTCAAGGAGCGACCCGAGCGCGCGCGTCCCCCAAGCGAGTATCCGTCGTGGGCCACGATCATCGGCGAACAGCACCGCGTCTTCCGCAAGCATCCGCGCACCACGTTCATTAACGCCCACCTTGGATGGCTCGGCGGCGATCTCGCGCACCTCGGCGCGCTGATGGACTCGCTCCCGAACATGTACACCGAGATCGGCGCCGTGCTGGCGGAGCTTGGCCGTCAGCCGCGCTTCGCGAAACAGTTCCTGACCAAATACCAGGATCGCGTGCTCTTCGGGAAAGACAGCTATCAGCCCACGGAGTATCACACGTACTTCCGCGTGCTCGAGACCGCCGACGAGTACTTCGATTACTACCGCCGGCGCCACGCGTTCTGGAAGATGTACGGCCTCGCGCTGCCTGACGAGGTGCTCAAGAAGCTCTACTACAAGAACGCGCTCCGCATCATCCCGGGGCTCGACGCCTCGGCGTTTCCGCCGTAAGGACGCACGCCGCTGATGGACGCATTCGTCGAGACTCTCTTCAAGTACCGGCCCGTCGTCTTCGAGCGCGGGGACTTCGTGCTCGCTGCTCCGTGGCCGATGCTCATCATTGTCGCCGTGGCCGCGATCGGCTTTGCCCTCGCGTGGGCGTACCGCCGCGCACGGGGGAAGAGCACGCCGCAGGATCGCGTCGTACTGACCGCGGTGCGCGTCGCGATCGTCGCGCTGGCCGGCTTCGCGCTGCTCCGCCCGACGCTTCTCGTCTCGACGGCCGTCCCGCAGAAGAATGCGGTGGCCATCCTCATCGATGACTCGCGCAGCATGCGCATCACCGATGCGGATGGTCGTGCTCGCGCCGATGTCGCCCAGCGGCTCTTCGGCACCCGCGACAGTGCTCTGGCCCGCGCCCTGGGCGACCGCTTCCAGCTGAGGTACTTCAGCTTCTCGTCAGGCGCCGAGCCGATGCCGGATGCGCGGGGGATGACGTTTGCGGGTGGGCGTACGCACCTCGGCGCCGCGCTCGACCGCGCGCGCCAGGAGCTGTCGACGGTTCCGCTCGCCGGCCTCGTCGTGATCACCGACGGAGCGGACAACTCCGCGAGCGCGCTGGCCGAGCCACTGCTCGCGCTGAAGGCGCGCGGACTTCCGGTCTACACGATCGGCGTCGGGTCTCCGCGTTTCGAGCGCGACATCGAGATCACCCGAGTCGAGGTGCCGCACAGCGCCCTGCGCGGCACGGCGCTCGTCGCGAACGTCGTCGTGGCCCAGCGTGGCTTCGCGGGGCAAAAAGTGAAGCTGCTCGCCGAAGACGCCGGACGTATCGTCGCCTCGCAGGAGGTGACGTTGCGCGGCGATGGTGAGGAGTCGCCGGTGCGCATGCGGGTCGTCACGCAGGAGACGGGGCCGCGACAGCTGCGGTTCCGCATCGCGCGGGAGGAGGGCGAGCTCATCGCCGAGAACAATGCGCGCGAAGCGTTGGTCACGGTCACCGATCGCGCCGAGAAGGTGCTGTACGTGGAGGGTGAGCCTCGTTTCGAGCTCAAGTTCATGCGGCGCGCGGTCCGGGAGGACCAGAATCTCCGCCTCGTCGCGCTGCAGCGGACCGCCGAACACAAGTTTTTGCGCCTGGGCGTCGAAGACAGTCTCGAGCTGGTCGCTGGATTCCCCAAGACCCGCGAAGAGCTGTTCACCTATCGCGCAGTCATCCTCGGCAGCGTCGAAGCGGCGTTCTTTACACTCGAGCAGATGCGGATGCTCGCTGACTTCGTTGGCGAGCGCGGCGGTGGGCTGCTCCTGCTCGGCGGACGGCGTGCCTTCGCCGAGGGTGGATACGCCGACACGCCGCTCGCCGATGTGATGCCGGTGGAAGTCACGCGGACGGAAGAAAGCGGCGAGGAATACTTTGCCGAGCTTCAGATCTCACCCACTCCCGCCGGCGCGATGCATCCGGCCACACAGCTTGGGGCAAGCGAGCAGGCGTCGCTCGAGCGGTGGAAGACCATGCCCGCGTTGTCCACGGTGAATCGCATTGGCCGCGCGAAGCCGGGTGCCACTGCACTTCTCCTCGGGCAAACGATCTCGGGCGGCGGTGGAGAGCGGCAGATCGTGCTGGCGCATCATCGCTATGGGCGTGGAAAGGCGATCGCCTTCCCGGTGCAGGACTCATGGGTGTGGCAGATGCACGCGTCGATGGAGGTCGATGACGCGACGCATGAGACGTTCTGGCGGCAGATGCTGCGCTGGCTCGTCAGCGACGTGCCGGAGCGTGTGACGATGACCGCGCCCGATCATGTCGCGCCGGGCGAGGTCGTCGCGGTTCGCGCACAGGTGAACAACGAGAGCTTTCTGGCCGTGAATGGTGCGACGGTGAGCGCGAGCGTGCTTGGCCCCAATGGTGAGCCGCTCGAGGTGCCGTTCGAGTGGATGGTGGACAAGGACGGCGAGTATCGCGGCAGCTTCACCGCCAGCGAGCCCGGCCTGTATCGCGTGCGCATGAGTGCCCGCGTCGGAGACAGTCTGATTACCGGCGGCGACGATTACGTGATCGCGCACGACATTCAGCAGGAGATGTTCGGGGCCGCGCAGCGGCCCGCGCTGCTCGAGCGCGTCGCGCGCGAGACGGGCGGCAAGTATTACACCCCGGAGACCGCCGAGGCGCTCGCGCGGGACATGATGTACACGAGCAGCGGAACGACCGTGACCGAGCAGCTGGATCTGTGGGATACGCCTTTGATGTTCGTCGCGCTGCTCGGGCTCATCGCTGCGGAATGGCTCCTCCGACGTAAACGGGGGCTGGCGTGAGATTGCTGATTGCTGGTTGCGGATTGCTTATGGGCGCTTCACTGGCGGCTCAGACGCAGGTCATCATCGTTACCGGGGCCAGTGGCGAGCCCAAGTACGCGGCATCGTTTCACGCCACGGGCTCGGCGCTGGTGGACGCGTTGGTCACGAAGCACGGGCTCACGCCTGACGACGTCACGTACCTCGCCGAGGATCCCACAAAGGATCCGAAGCGCATTGATGGGAAGTCGAGCAAGGCGGAGGTGACGCGGGCCATCGCGCGCGTCGCGCAGCGGGCGCGCGCGGGCGATCGCATACTGCTCATGCTCATCGGGCATGGCAGCCACGCTGGCAGCGATTCACGATTCAACCTTCCCGGGCCCGATCTCACCGCCGCTGAATTGGGCGTCATGCTGGAGCCGCTCGAGGCGATGCAGGTCGCCGTCGTCAACGCCGCCAGCGCCAGTGGCGACTTCGTCGCCGCTCTCTCGGCGAAGAATCGCGTCGTCGTCACCGCGACGAAGTCGTCGTACGAGCGGAACGAGACACTCTTTCCCCGATACTTCGTGGCGGCGTTCACGACGCCGGGCGCCGACACGGACAAGGATGAGCGCGTTTCGCTGCTCGAGGCATTCGTCTATGCGAAGCGGGAGGTTGCGCGCGTTTACGAGACGGACACGCGGCTTCCGACCGAGCATGCAATGCTCGACGACGATGGTGATCGTCGCGGGTCGGCCGAGCCCGATCCGCGCGCGGGGGATGGCGCGCTGGCGCGACGGTTCATCATTGGAGGAGCGACCAAGGCGGCATCGGTGGCAGCCAGTACACCAGGCGGGAGCGAGCTCGTGTCGAAGAAGACTCGGCTCGAGGCCCAGGTCGATTCGCTTCGGCGGCGCAAGGAGACGATGGCCACCGACGCGTACGAGCGTGAGCTCGAGCGGCTGCTGGTGGAGCTCGCGCAAGTGAGTCAGGCCATTCGCGAGGGCAAGTCGCCATGATCCGCGCGCAGTGGAGCGGTCTCCTCTTGGTGGCGCTCGTCGCATGCGCCGCGGCTGCGCCGCAGGATGACGCGTCGCGTCTCGCCCAGGCACGCGCCCAGTTGCGGCGCGGCGCGTATGACAGCGCGGCGACGACCTTTGGGGAGCTCGCCTCGTCGCGCGACAGTGCCGTCGCCAGGAGCGCTCGCCACCACCACGTGCGAGCCCTGGCCGAGCGTGGTCGATACGACGACGGCGAAGCGGCCGGTCGACGCTACGGGGCCGCGGCTTTCGTCCCCCTTGGCGACGTTCTCCGGACACGTGGTCGCCTCGCCGAGGCCGAGAGCGCGTACGCTCGCGCCGTCTCGGCACGCACGCCGGACAGCCTAACGGCGCACCTGCGCCTCGGCGAGCTGCGTCTGGACCGTGGAGACCGGGCGGGCGCGACGCGCATCTTCGACCGCTTCATCGACGTCTACAACAATCGGCAGGGACGGCTCACATCCCCTGAGCTGCTGGCGGTCGCGCGGGCCACTCGCCACCTGGGCGCCACCGATCCGCAGCTCTTCAAGGACGCACTGCGCGCATACGATGCCGCGATCGCCACCGACTCCGGCAACGTCGATGCCCGTGTGGAGCTCGGGGAAATGTTCCTCGAGAAGTACAACGGTCCCGACGCGCGGCAGATGCTCGCCGGCGTGTTGCGCGAGAATCCGTCTCACCCACGAGCCCTCCTCGGCATGGCGCGGGCGCTCGCGTTCGACGGCGCACCGGGTGTCGACTCACTCGTGAAGCGCGCGTTGGCGGTGAACGAGCGGTTGGTCGACGCGCGGTTGATGCTCGCCCGCTCGCGGTTGGACAGCGAGGACTATGACGAGGCCGAGCGTGAAGCCATGCGTGCGCTCGACACCGATCCCGGAAGTCCGGTGGCCCACGCGCTCATCGCGGCGAGTCGGTACATGCGCGATGACCGCAAGGGCTTCGAGGAGGCCAGCCGCCGGGCCCTCGAGCGGGATCCCCGCTCGGTCGTGCTCCACACGACGCTGGCCGAAGTCGCGACCCGCAACCGGCGATACCAGGACGCGATCGCGTTCTCGCGCCAGGCCGTGATGCTCGATACGGCGTCCGCGCTCGCACAGGGCGCGCTCGGCATGAATGCGCTGCGCCTTGGGCAATTCGACACCGCGCGCGTTCATCTCGACCGCGCCTTCGCCCGCGATCCGTACCACGTCTGGATCAAGAACACGCTCGACCTGCTCGACACCTTCGGTGAGTACCGCGAGACACGGACGAATCGCTTTCATTTGATCGTCCATGGGCGCGAGGCCGCGCTGCTCTCGCCGTACCTGCTCGAGCTCCTCGACGAGGCGTACGCAAAGCTCGCGGCGCGGTATGGCTACGAGCCGCCCACGCCCATTCGCCTCGAAGTCTACCGCAGTCACGGTGACTTCTCGGTGCGCACGGTCGGCCTGCCCGGCCTTGGGGCGCTTGGCGTGAGCTTCGGCAGTGTGCTCGCCATGCATTCGCCGTCGGCGAGACAGATCGGCGAGTACAACTGGGGATCGACGGTCTGGCACGAGCTGGCGCATGCCTTCACGTTAGGCATGACCGACCACCGGATTCCGCGCTGGCTCTCGGAAGGGATTTCGGTGCTCGAGGAGCGGCGCGCGCGCCCGGGCTGGGGCGCCGATACGCCGCTGGGATTTCTCGTCGCGTACGCGCGCGGTCGAATGCCCCCCGTGAGTCGCATGAACGACGCGTTCACGCGACCGGCCTTCCCCGAGCAGACGGCGCTCGCCTACTACCAGGCGTCGCTGGTGGTCGAGATGATCGAGGAGCTTTACGGGCCGCGCGCGATGATCGACATCCTGAAGGCGTATCGGACCAACGGCACGGGCCTGGTCATTCAGCGGACGCTCAAGGCCTCCGCTCAACAGCTCGACAAGCAGCTCGACGCCTACGTGCGGGAGCGGTTCGCGCGCCAGATCGCGGCATTGGGCGCGGGGGCCGATGACGCGAGCGACGCGCCACCACGCGGGCAGTTCGTATCGTTGATCGCGGAGGGGCGGAGTCTCATGCAGCGCGGCCAGCACGCCGAAGCGATCGCGGTGTTCGAGCGCGCCAAAGCACTCTTCCCCGAGTACGCTGAGGACGAGAGTCCGTATCGGCATCTGGCCGCAGCGTACAAGGCGACCGGCGATCTCAAGCGCGCTGCCGCCGAGCTGCAGGCGCACACACTGCTCAACGAGTCGGACTACGCGTCCAACCTCGCGCTCGCGGAGATGATGGAGCAGCTCGGTGATCGCGCTGGCGCGGCGGCAGCGCTCGAGCGCGCGATCTGGATCTCGCCATACGATCCCGCGGTGCACACGCGGCTCGCCGTGCATCTGGCGGCGACCGGCAATCACAAGAAGGCCGTTCGTGAGCGTAGGGCCGTCGTGGCCCTCGATCCTGTGGATCGCGCCGAGGCGCGATATCAGTTGGCGCGCGCGCTGGCGGACGCGGGGGATCGCGCGGCGGCACGTCGCGAGGTGCTCATGGCGCTGGAGGAGGCGCCGAGCTTCGAGCAGGCGCAGTCGCTGCTGCTCGAGCTCCAACGCGCCGGGAACACAACGCCATGAAGCGGATGACGAGGTCCGCCGTCGTCGTCGCGCTGCTCTGTGGCGCAACGCTCGCCGCGCAGGAGATGCGCGGTGGCGGGCGGCGGGATCGCGATGAGGCGCCGTTCACGGGCAACACCCCCTACAGCGGCCGCTTCACGTTTGCCCGCATCAAGTTCGAGCCACTCGGCGGCGAGGGCGGATGGCGTCGCGATCTCAAGTGGGATCACGACTTCCCGCGGGCTGAGCGGAATCTGATGAAGATCGTGAAGGAGCTGAGCTCGATCGAGCCGTTCATGAACGGCGGCAACGTCTTCTCGGCGGACGATCCGGAGCTGCACCGCTTCCCGATCGCGTACCTGTCGGAGCCGGGCTTCTGGACGCTGTCAGAGGCGGAGGCGATGGGGCTGCGCACGTATCTGCAGAAGGGCGGGTTTCTGATCTTCGACGACTTCTTCGGCGAGCACTGGTTCAACTTCGAGTCGCAGATGCTCAAGGTGCTGCCGCAGGCGCGCATCGTTCGACTCGACACGTCGCACCCGATCTTCGACTCGTTCTTCCGCATCACGACGCTCGACTATCGCCATCCCTACTTCGGCCACCCATCGGAGTTCTACGGGATCTTCGAGGACAACGATCCGTCGAAGCGGTTAATGGTCATCGTGAACTACAACAACGACATTGGCGATTATTGGGAGTGGTCGGACGCTGGGTTCGTGCCGATCGAGCTGTCCAACGAGGCATACAAGCTCGGAGTGAATTATTTGATGTACGCGTTGACTCATTGAGGACCTGCGAACTGCGAACTGCGAGCTGCGAACTGCGTACTGCGTACTGCGTACTGCTGGCGGCCCTCGTGATGGGTGCTGACACGGCGCAGGCACAGCGCGGGCGGTGGCGCAACGGCGGGTTCGGGATGGCCCTCGAGCCGAACGTCGCGTACGACGGGCGGTTCACCTTTGCCCGGATTCGTTACACGGTATACGGGAGGAGTGGATGGGAGTTCGACTATCCGCAGATGGAGCGCAACCTGCTCACGATGATGCGCGAGCTCACGACGCTGCGCGCGCACGTCGAGGGGAGCAACATCCACACCTTCGACGATCCGGAGCTGCTGCGCTATCCAGTGGCGTATCTCTCCGAGCCGGGGTACTGGCATCCATCGGAGGCGGAGGTCGAAGGGCTGCGGCGCTATTTAATGAAAGGCGGCTTTCTCATCGTCGACGACTTCATGCGGAGCGAATGGCTGAACTTCGAGGCACAGATCCGCCGCGTGCTGCCGGAGGCGCGCATCGACCGCCTCGACGTGTCGCACCCGATCTTCGATGTGTTTTTCCGGATCCCGTCGCTCGACATGAAGTACCCCCACAACGCGAACCTCAACGCCGAGTTCCTGGGAATCCACGAAGACAACGACCCGTCGAAGCCGCTGATGATCGTGATCAACTACAACAACGACATTGGTGACTACATGGAGTGGTCGGGCCACGGATGGTGGCCGGTGAACATCACGAATGATGCGTACAAGTTGGCGGTCAATTACATCATTTATGGAATGACTCGATGACGTTACCCGTAGGAGTCAGGAGTCAGGAGTCAGGGATCAGGGGGTGTCAGGGTCTAGGTGCCAGGGACCTGAATCGGCTCTCCTGTTCTCTACCCCCTGAAACCCCCTGACCCCTGATCCCTGACTCCTGACACCTCTTCAAATGACAGCGCTTCAGCAACCAGAACTCGCTACGACACCGGATATCGACCTCGCGACGCGCCTCAAGAGCGGCCGCGACCAGATCATCACCGAGCTCCGCACCCGGATCATCGGTCAGGAGGCCGTGATCGAGCAGGTGCTGACCGCGCTCTTCGCGGGCGGCAACTGCCTCATCGTCGGCGTTCCGGGGCTGGCGAAGACGCTCCTCATCCACACGATCGCGCAGGCCCTGGATCTCAAGTTCTCGCGCATCCAGTTCACGCCCGATCTCATGCCGTCGGACATCACCGGCACGGACCTCATTCAGGAGGATCCGACCACGGGGCGACGGCAGATGGTCTTCATGCCTGGGCCGATCTTCGCCAATGTCGTCCTCGCCGACGAGATCAACCGCACGCCACCCAAGACGCAGTCGGCGCTGCTCGAGGCGATGCAGGAGCATCGTGTCACCATCCAGGGGCGCACCTACACGCTCGAGGAGCCCTTCTTCGTCTTCGCGACGCAGAACCCGATCGAGCTCGAGGGGACGTACCCGCTCCCCGAAGCGCAGCTCGACCGCTTCATGTTCGAGATCGTGATCGACTATCTCGACGAGGATCAGGAGGTCGAGGTCGTGCAGACCACGACATCGATCGCTGGCGCAGGGCCGCGGCGCGCCGTGTCGGCCGCCGACCTGATCGCCTTTCAGCAGCTCGTCCGCAAAGTGCCGGTATCCGATGCTGTGGCGCGTTATGCGGTCACGCTCGCGCGCATGAGCCGGCCGACGTCGAAGGACGCACCCGACTTCATCAAGAAGTGGGTGGCATACGGCACGTCGGTGCGCGCGGCACAGTACCTCATCCTCGGCGGCAAGGCGCGGGCGCTCATGAATGGCCGCTATCACGTCGGGTTCGAGGACATTCGCGCTCTCGCCGGCCCGGTGATGCGGCACCGCATCATCACGAACTTCAACGCGCAGTCGGAGCGGGTGACGACCGATCAGCTCATCGAGCAGCTGATTCGCGCCGTCCCCACCCCGCGCTCAGGGATGTAGCGCAGGATGCACATCGGCCGGACGACGGGCGTCGCCGCGGGAACGAGCTTCATCGATCCCAAGGCGCTGGCGAAGATCGACAGCCTCGAGCTGCTGGCGAGGACCGTGGTGGAAGGCTTCATCAACGGTCTGCATCGCTCGCCCAACCTCGGCGCATCGATGGACTTCGCCGAGCATCGCGCGTACATGCCCGGCGATGACCTGCGGCGCATCGACTGGCGGCTGTTCGGCCGCAGCGATCGCTACTTCGTGAAGGAGTTCGAGGCCGACACCAACACCAATCTCCTGCTGCTGCTCGACGTGTCGGCATCGATGGGCTTCGCGAGCAACGGCATTTCCAAGCTCCAGTACGCGAAGTACCTCGCGTCGTGCCTCGGCTACTTCTCGAGCCGGCAGCGCGATCGCGTCGGGCTGGCGACGTTCGCGAACACGATCGTCGACTACGTACCGCCCGCCGCGAAGCACTTGCCGATCGTCCTGCAGACGATCGCCCGCGCGAAGCCGGAGGGCCAGAGCAACATCGATGCGGCGCTGCGCGCGGTCGCCGAGCATGCCCGTCGCCGGCAGATCGTCGTGATCATCTCGGACCTGTACGATGAGCCGGAGCGCGTCGTGCGCGCCGTCGCGCGTTTGCGCAACCGCGGGAACGATCTCATCGTGCTGCAGGTGCTCGATCCGGCCGAGCTCGAGCTGCCGTTCGATAATGCCGCCAACTTCGAGGACATGGAGACGGGCGAAGCGATTCCCGTCGTGCCGAGCCTGCTGCGCGATCAGTATCGCACGCTGGTCCAGGAGCATACGGCGACCCTCGCGCGCCTGATGCGCGAGGAGCGCATCGACTACGCGCTCTTCAACACCGCACAGCCGCTCGATCATGCCCTGTTCGCGTATCTGGCTGACCGCCAGCGCCTGAGCCGCACGCGATGAGTCTCACCTTCCTCGCCCCGCTGTTCCTGGTCGGCCTTCTCGCGGTGGCGGTGCCGATCATCGTGCATCTCGTGAACCGCGAGCGCCAGAATGCCGTTGCGTTCCCGTCGCTCATGTTTCTGCGACGCGTGCCGTTCCGCTCGGTGCGGCGGCAGCGCATTCGGCATTGGACGCTTTTTGCGCTCCGGTGCCTCGCGTTGATCCTGCTGGCGCTGGCGTTTGCGCGGCCGTTCTTTGACCGCCAATCGCAGAACGCGAACGCCGCCGGGACCGGGCCGCGTGAGGTCGTCGTCCTGCTCGACCGCTCGTACAGCATGGGCTATGGCGATCGCTGGTCGCGCGCGACCGACGCGGCGGAGCGCGCGATCTCCGGACTCACCGCCGCGGACCGGGCGACGCTCGTGCTCTTCGATCACGAGGCGACGGCTGTCGCCGGACCGACCGGCGACGCCGCCCTCGTGCGCGCCGCGCTCGAGGACGCGCGTCCGGGCGCCGGCGCCACCCGTTATGCACCCGCGCTTTCCGTGGCGCAGCAGCTCGTGGACCGGGCCGAGCGTCCACGTCGCGAGGTGGTCGTGATCAGCGACTTCCAGCGCGCGGGCTGGGATGGTCAGGAGCTGCCGCGGCTGGCGGCGCCGGCATCGCTGACGACGGTCGACATCGGCGACTCGACCACCGCCAACACGCTCGTGACGGGCGTCGACGTCACTCGTGACGCGCGCGACGGCGTCGATCGTGCGATCGTCGCGGCGCGTCTCGCCCGAAAGGGACAGCGCCCCGTGCCCGACGCGCGCGTCACGCTCGAGCTCAACGGTCGCGAGATCGAAGCGAAGCGTGCCGCGCTCCCGGCGAGCGGTGCGACGTCGGTGACGTTCGCGTCGGTCGCTGTCCCCGAAGCAACGACCAGGGGCTCCGTACGCGTCACCTCGAGCGACGATCGGCTTGCGGTCGATGACGTCTTTCACTTCGTCATCGCCCGGGCACAAGTCGTGAGCGTTGTGATCATCGAAAGCCCCAACGCTCCGGCGGCGCGAACGATGTTCCTGCCGCGCGCGCTCGGCATCGGCGACCGCCCCACGTTTCGCGTGGTGCAGCGGCGCTCCGACCGCGTGACGGCGGCGGACGTCGATGACGCACGCGTCGTCATCCTGCACGGCGTGGGCATGCCGGCCGGAGTGGTCGGCGATCGCATCCGCGCGCTGGTGCGCGGTGGCGGCGGGCTCATCGTCGCGCTGGGCGAGAACAGCGGTACACGAACCTGGAGCGGTACCTCCGAGCTCATCCCCGGCACGGTTGGCGAGATCATCGATCGCTCCGCGGAGCGCGGTGGCTCCATGGGCTCGCTCGATCGGAATCATCCGGCGCTCGAGAGCTTCCGCGGCACGCGCAGCGGCGACTTCACCAGCGCCCGGTATCTGCGCTACCGCTCGCTGTCGCCGGCGGCGACCGACGCGGTGCTTGCGCGCTTCGACGACGGTAGCGTCGCGCTCGCCGAGCGGCGGGTCGGCGAGGGGAGAGTGCTCGTCTTCGGCTCGACGTTCGATGGGTACTGGAACGATCTGCCGGTGCAGCCGGTGTTCCTGCCGCTCGTGCAGTCACTCGTGAGGCACGCGGCGGGGTGGACGCCGCAGCGTCCCTGGGAGACGGTGGGCCAGGTGCTCGCACTCTCGGACGCGCGGAGAAGCGAGGCGCTGGTCGCCGTCGCCCCCTCCGGAGAGCGCACGCGCTGGACGGAGGGTGACTCGCTGCGTTCCCTTCCCCTTCGCGAGCAGGGCTTCTACGAGATTCGCGACGCGGACGCCGTCGCGGCGCGTCGCGTGGTCGCGGTAAATCCCGATCCATCGGAATCGGAGCTCGGCGCCTTTGCACCCGACGAGCTCTCTCGCGCGGTATCGCCTGCTGGCACCCTGAACGCCACGGCGGCGACGACGACGACACTGAGTCTCGCCGAGCGGGAGCGTCGTCAGACATTGTGGTGGTACGTGCTGGTCGTTGCAGTACTCCTCCTCGCGGCGGAGTCTTTACTCTCGAATCGCCTGTCACGCTCGGCGCGCCCCGATGTCGCGCTCGCCGAAGGGAGAATGGACCATGCATGACGAGCTTGGGTCGGTCATTCGCGACGTTCGCCGCCGCTGGCGGCTGAGACTGGCGCTTCGCGGCCTCACGTGGGTCATTGGCGTGACGGCGGTGATGCTCCTGCTCGCGTCGTTCGGCATGGAGCGACTGGGCTTCACTCCACAATCGATTCTGGTTGCGCGAGTCATGGCCTACGTCGCCATCCTCGGCGTCGCACTGGTCTTTCTCGTCCGGCCGCTCGTGAAGCGCGTTCCCGACCAGCGTGTCGCGCTCTACCTCGAGGAGCACGAGCCGACCCTGGACGCGGCGGTCGTGAGCGCCGTGGAGCAGCGGGAGATGCGGCCGGTGCGAGCGCCTCACTCGGAGGCGCTGGCGAAGGGTGTCGCCGCGGCGGCGCTGGCGCGCCTTCGGGCCGTCGAGCGCGGTCGTCGTGTCGAGCGACGCGAGCTGCAACGTGGATCCGCGGTGCTTGGCGCGGTGCTGCTCGCGGTCACCGTGTTGATCCTCGCCGGTCCGGCGTTCCTGCGTCACGGCGCGCGCGCACTGTTCGCCCCGTGGCGTTCCGCGGAAGCGGCGATGCCGTACACGGTGCAGGTCGCGCCCGGTGACACGACGATTCCGCGGGGCGGCGACCTCGAGGTTCACGCGCACCTCGGCGGCTTCGACGCCGAGGAGGTGACGCTCGTGGCGACACGCGGCACCGGCGACGCGGAGCGCATCGCGATGCCACGCGGCGCCGACTCGGCACGATTCACCATTCGGCTGTTCGACGTCGATCAGCAGACGGAGTATTACGTCGAGGCCGGGCCGGTGCGGTCGCCGGCGTTCCGCATCTCCGTCGCGGATCTTCCCTCCGTGAAGCAGATCGATCTGGAATACCGATATCCCGATTACACGCGCCTGGCTCCGCATCGCGTGGAGGACGGCGGTGACATCGCCGCCGTGCGCGCGACGAAGGTGACCGTCGACATCACGCCGACGATCGCGACGGCGGCAGGTCGCATCGTGCTCGACGGCAAGGACACCATTCCGCTGGCGCCCGGTGATAGCGGCAAGCTTGCTGGAGAGATCACCGTGTCGCGCAGTGGGTTTTACAAGGTGGAGCTGGCCGACGCCGCCGGCCGATACGTTCCGGCGTCGCTCGACTACGCGATCGACATGCTGGACGATGGTGCGCCGTCGGTCTCGATCACGAAGCCCGGGCGGGACGCGAAGGTGTCATCGCTCGAGGAAGTGTTCATCGAAGCGCGGGCCGAGGATGACTTCGGCGTGCAGCGACTCGAGCTCGTGTACTCGGTGAATGGAGGCGAGCAGAAGAAGGTATCGCTGCATGGCGGCCGCGGGCTGAAGGACGTCTCGGCGGGGCACACCCTGTACCTGGAGGAGATGACGCTCGAGCCTGGCGACGTGATCTCGTACTTCGCGCGTGCGACCGACGCCGATCGCGCCGGCGCGAAGACCGCGACGACCGACATCTACTTCCTGGAGATTCGTCCGTTCAACCGCGAGTATCGTCAGTCGGAGCAGGCAGGCGGCGCGGGAAGCTCGCGTGGTGATGCGGCAGCGGGCGCCCTTTCGCAGCGGCAACGTGAGATCATCGCCGCGACGTTCAAGACCGTGCGTGATCGGGCGGCGACGTCGGACAAGGAGACGCGCGAGAACATCTCGACGATTCTCCTCTCGCAGGGACGGCTGCGCGAGCAGGTGGCGACCCTCGAGCAGCGGCTGCAGCAGCGCGGCGTGCTGGGTGCGGACTCGACGATGGAGAAGATCGCGGCCGAGCTGCCGCAGGCGATCGCGGCGATGAAGGACGCGGAAGAGCGCCTGGCGCGGCGCGAGGCGAGCGAAGCGCTGCCTCACGAGCAGAAGGCGCTGCAGCATCTGCAGCGCGCGGAGGCAGCCTATCGCGAAGTGCAGGTGAGCTTCGACGGGCAGCCCGGCGGCGGCGGCGGTGGCGAGCAGCCGAACGCCGAGGATCTGGCCGATCTCTTCGAGCTGGAGAACGACAAGCTGCGGAATCAGTACGAGCAGGTGGAGCGTGGCGAGCGGGAGCAGGCGGACCGCAGCGTCGACGAGGCGCTCGAGCGTCTTCGGCAGCTCGCGGCCCGTCAGCAGCAGGAAGCCGAGCGCATGCGGGCGCGTGCGGAGCAGATGTCCCGCTCGGGGACCGGTGGTGGATCGCAGCGGCAGCTGGCACAGGAGACGGAGGAGCTGGCGCGTCAGCTCGAGCGTCTGGCACGCGAGCAGTCATCGCAGCAGATGGACGAGGCAGCGCGCCGGCTTCGGGATGCCGCGAACGCGATGCGGCGTTCGGCAACTGGTCAGGGCGATCAATCGACGGCCGAGGCGGCCGCGGCGCTGCGTCGTCTTGAGGAGGCGCGTCGTCGACTGGACGAAGGAAGAACGTCGCGGCTGGAGCGCGACGCGCGTGATCTCGTGCAGCGCGCGGAGCGTCTCGCCGAGGAGCAGCGCGACGTGGCGAAGGATGTCGAGGAATTGCGTGCGGGTGACAATCGTGAGCTCGGAGCATCGACGCGTCTCATGCAGCGAAAGGACGCGATGGCGAACGAGGTAGCGGACATTGAGTCGCGCCTGGATCGCATGTCGGCGGAGGCTCGGCGCGAGCAGCGTGAGGCGTCGCGCAAGCTGCAGGAAGCGGCGAACGCGATTCGCGAGACGCGTCTGCGCGAGCGGATTCTCTTCTCGAAGGGCGTGGTGCAGGGTGGCTCGCCGGAGTACGCGCGCAGCATGGAGGAGCAGATCGGCAGCTCGGTGGAGGATGTGAAGAAGCGGATCGAGGAGGCGGCGGGCGCCGTGCGCGAGCCGAGTGAGCGGCGGGCGGGCCGAGCGCTGGACCAGGCGCGTGATATCGCGCGTGGGCTGGAGTCGTTGGAGGAGAGGGCGCGGGAAGCGGAGGGTTCTCAGGGTCCTCAGGGTCCTCAGGGTCCTCAGGGTCCTCAGGGTCCTCAGGGTCCTCGGGGGCAGGAGGGACAGCAGGGGGAACAGGGGCAAGGCGGGCAGACAGGGCAACAAGGCCAACAGGGTGAGGGCGGCCGTGCGGGGAATCCGACGGCCTCGTCAGGCGGTGGGCAGGGTGCGCGCGTGGGCGGTGGACGCAACCTGACGCCGGAGCAGATCCGTCAGTTCTCGCGCGAGTATCGCGAGCGGCGTGCGGACGCTGAGGCGCTGCGGCGGGAGCTGTCGCGTGAAGGGGTGGATGTGTCGCAGCTGGATCGGATGATCGCGCAGCTCCGTGCGTTGGAATCGGCGCGTGTGTACAGCGATGCGGAGGAGCTGCAGCGGTTGCAGAGCGCGGTCGTCGAGGGGTTCAAGGGATTCGAGTTCGCGCTGCGGCGTGCGATGGAGGGCGACCTGACGGACCGGCCATTACTCGGCGGGACGTCGGACGTGCCGGCGGAGTATCGGAAGATGGTGGAGGAGTATTACAAGGCATTGGCGCGGCGGGAAGCGGCGGCGCAGAAGCGGTAGGGTTGGGCGTTGAGGCCGGTTGGGCGTGTTAAGGGCGGCGTGCGATGAAAGGCTGCGTTTTCTGTTATTCCATCACTGCACGCAGCGTTTCGCTTGGGAATACTTTGGTACGCGGGGTCTAGCTGCGCGGGCGTCGGAACTCGCGTGATAGTGTCCGATGATGAGGATGGGACCCCTGTTCGCGACACACCGCGGGACGTAGGTCGTGAGCTCAACCCTCGTCCTTCAATGCCTCCGTCGGCTGAATGCGAAGCGCCCGTCGTGTCGGGACGATGCATGCGAGTGCACAGCACAGGATCGTCGACAGCACGAAGACCGCCGCGTTGCCCAAAACATCGAGATGCACCTCCGACAGGTCGTCGTTAGCGAGACCGAACCCCAGGATTGCACCTACGCCAATGCCCAGGGCCATCTGAACGAGTGGGCGCTTGAAGACGACAGTCAGCACGTCGAGCGGCCGCGCGCCGAGCGCGACGCGCACGCCAATCTCCCGCGTCCGCCTGGCGACGGCGAAGGCCGTCACCGCATAGACACCGGCGAGCGACAACATCAGCGTCACTCCCGTCAGGCCGAGCAGGAGCTCGAACAGGTACGACATCCCCGCGGCATCGGGACTCACCAGAAGGGGCAGCGGTTTCGGATCGATCACGCGGAGCGCGGGATCGGTCGCCTGCGCGAGCTCGCGAAGACGCACCGCGAAACGCTGCGGATCGCCGCGAACGCGAATGGCGACTCGAAGCGGCGCGGCCTTACCCGGCAGCGTCGCCTGATAGATGCGAGTACGGCCGTAGAAGGTCCCCTTGTCGCTTACGCTGAGATCGGGCACGACACCGACGATTTCATACCACGATTCGGCAGTGGGTTCGCCAGTTGATGCGAAGTGAAACCGGCGGCCAATGGGATTTCGGCCGCTCAGTATCTCCTGGACGAAAGTCTCGTTCACGACCACGACACGCGTCCGTTGCTCCGCGTCAGCCGTCGTCAACTCCCGGCCGTGGACCACGGGCGCACCGACCACGTCGAAGAATCGCGGATCGACGGACACGAACCCGACGCAGTGGTAGCCCGCCGTACAGCGTTCACTCTGCTCAGCGGCCGGTCCCGGGTCGAGCTTGATGAAGTGCCGCCCGTCAGTCAGCTGCGGCATCTGATCGGCGTACGTGACGTCCAGTACGCCCGGGTCCTGTCGGAGCCGGTCGGCGAGCGCGCGGTACCGTGCCTCGAGCCGCGCCGCACGCACCGCCGGCACCGTGTCTCCACTCGCCGCGATGCCGTCAAGGCGATCCAATTCGAGAGTGGCCGTGAGAAATGACTCGGCCGGGAATCCCGCGGGCGTGTCTTTTCGCAAGCTCCCTCCCAAGCCGAGCAGCGGCCACGGAAGCAGGGTCGTGAGCGCAATCTGCGCGACGATGACCACGGTCCACACGCCGCCGAACTGCAACCCGCCGCCGCCGCCCGACGCAGCTCGGAGCCTGGCACCAGCACTACCCGACGTCACTTTTAAGGCGGGAACAAAGCCGGCGATCGCCGCCGCGAACAATGTCAGCAGAGCGGCATACAGAATCGCGGTCAACGAAACCGAAGTGTCGATATAGAACGGCAGCGGACCCGTTTGCCCTTCGATCATCGTCCAGGTCCGCGCGAGCACGAAGCGCGCAACCATCAGACCAACAACCGCGCCAACGACGCAAAGCACGAGCGCCTCGGCAAAGAGTTGCATGATGAGGCGCCCGCGGCTGGCGCCGAGTGCGGCGCGAACCAGCAGCTCCCGCTCTCGACTGACGGCGCGGGCGAACAACAACATTGCGACGTTGCCGCACAACAGCGCGCCCAACAGCACGACGAACACGTTGATCGACGCCAGACCCAACGCCGCCGCTTCTGGCAAATCACTGACAGCGTCGGGCAGCGAGAGGACCTGCAGGCGCACATTCTTGCGCGTCTCCGGGAACATCGTCGCTGCGCGGGCGCCGATCGTCGCCACCTGGGCGGTCGCTGCCTCGCGAGTACGGCCAGGCGCCAACCGTCCAAAGACATACTTCAGGCTCGGCGATGCCTCGGGAAGCCGCTCGAGATGCAACGGTCGCCAGACGCCGTTCCGCTGTGGGAACCCGTAGCCGCGCGGCATCACGCCGACGATCGTGACAGGCGTGCCGCTGATGCGAATGACGCGGCCGACGGCGTCGGCCGCGCCGTCCAGCTTGTTTTTCCAGAAGTCGTATCCGACCACCACGACATCTTCTGCGCCGCCCCGTTCATCGGCTTCCAGCAGCGTGCGTCCCATGAACGCCGGAACGCCCGTCAGCGCAAAGGTCGACGCGGTCACGTTGGCGACGGTGTCCGGCTGACCGGGGCCGGCGCCGACGGCGATGCTGCGTTCTTCCACCTGGACGGCGCTCAGATCGGTGATCGTGCTGAGACCGTTGCGCCACAGCTCGTAATCACGGCGCGATGCGGGGACCGACGCATTGTCGGCGACATTCCAGTTCCGCAACGCAACGATCGCGTCGCCGTCCGGAAGGGGAATCGTCGGCCAGAGTGCCTGCCGCGCGATCTCGAACCCGACGGTGCCGACCGCGATCGCGAACGCTACCGCAATCGTTGCGACCACGGTGAGAGCCGGATGCTTGACGAGCATGCGTCCGCCGAGCTTGAGGTCGAGCACCGAGAACCGCAGACTATCGAATGCCCGCAGACCGCGAGCCTCCCGTCCCACATCCTTATAGTGTTCCGCGCTGCCGAACTCGAGCCGCGCCTGACGCGCGGCCTCGGCCGACGACATGCCGGAACGCACGAGATCCGCGGCGCGCAGCTCCATGTGCAGCCGGAACTCCTCGTTCATCTCCGCGTTGACGGCCTCCGTCCGGCGGACACCTCGCCAGAGCGAACGCGCGCGCGCGATGATTTCTGAGAACATCAGCTACGCCTCTCTCCTAATCATCTAAGGAGGAGAACAACGGATGCGGGCAAACAAGTGTCAGCGGGCATTCCTGTCCCATCCCGGGCGTCAGATTTCCTGGGGCGTTGCTGCTAGCGCCCGTGCGATGGCCTGAGCCAGACGATTCCAACTCGCCGTCTCCTCGCCGAGCCGCTTCCGCCCGGCGGTGGTGAGTCGGTAGTACTTGGCCTTGCGGTTGTTGTCCGAGGTGCCCCACTCGCCGGCGATCAGCCCCTGGTGCTCCAGGCGGTAGAGCGCGGGATACAGCGCGCCCTGCTGGATCTGGAGCGCGCCGCCGGAGATCTGCTCGATGCGCAACAGCACCCCGTAACCGTGCAATCTGCCGAGCGAGACGGCTTTCAGGATGAGCACGTCGAGGGTGCCGGGGAGGAGCCCTGCCTGGTCAGCCACAGCCTTCTCCTATTGTGATTAGGAGAGAGATGATGTTCGGTCTCTCCTAAGCTGTCAAGGGGAGTGTTCGTTCCCAAGGCAGCTATCGGCCCCATGGGCAGGTCTCGAGACGACCAACGCGTCAACTCGTCGGGCGAAGCGCGTTGGCAATGCCAACGCTCGACCCGCCGGAGAGTCCGCTGGCGATCGCGTTAGGCACGCGGATCGCGAAGACGGCGAAGATGACCGCACCGCCCACAACCTGGAAAAGCCGGCTCGCAGGGCCGGGCGCGCAGATCCATGTGAAGGCGGAACTCCGCCCCCATGTCGTCGTTCAACGCGTCGCCTCAGCGAAGGGCGCGCAGAAGGGAGCGGATTCTGCGAGATGAGGCAGTATCATCCGTCTCCTAATTCAGTTAGTAGAAGGTCGATCGCGCGTTCGGGTGGTCGAGGACGAAGTCGCATCCCAGACGCTGTTCGATACGCCGCCAGTCGGCGAATGAATCCGATCGTGCGAGATGCGTCGCGGCTGCCATCTGACGAGGAGTTGTAGCTGACGGGCGTTCCAATCGTTGGGTTGAGCGCTTGGCCGGTCCATCGTTACTTACACTCAGTCGCGCCTGTCGAGCTGCGCCCGCAGCTAAACTCCGGCGCGTTAGCCAGGCGATCGATATGGAACCGATGCGTCGCACAGTTGAGGTTGCGTCAGAGTTCGACCGTCCTCCGTGGGCGGAACGAAAGTTCAGCTTTGTCCATCCGCCATGGATGCTCGCCGACTTCATCGAGCGACTTCGCGGCACGGTGCCTCGACTGGAAGCGCTTGTCCTGGACGTGAATGATGCTGACGCCCATCGGCAGGTTGAGGGAAAGTGGTCCATCGCTCAGAACATCGGGCACCTCTCGGACGTGGAGGAGTTGTGGCAGGAACGGCTGGATGACTTGAAGAAGGGCAAGAAGACCTACTCTCCGGCCGTGGGTGCGCGCTTTCAGGAACTGGCGAAGAAGCACCAGGCGTCACCGATCAAGGAGATCATCAGAGAACTGAAGGATCGTCGCTCTCTCCTTGTTGATGCACTCGCGAAGGCGTCGCCAGAACTTCAGCAGGCGTCTGCTTTTCATGAACGCCTTCAAGTGCCGATGCGCCTCGTCGACTGCGCTCAGTTCTATTCAGAGCACGACGACCATCACCTTCTGCGCATCCGAAGACTGCGCTCAATGCTTGCTGGGGGCGCTGGCTAGCATGCCGTTGCACCTGACAGGACCGCGCTCGTTCCTCCCGCACGGCACCACCCACAGCCCTCGGAACCGCCGAAGATGACCCAAGGCCGGAACGCTCACACTGGCGTCCGCGGCATTCACCGTGGATCCAGGGATCCGACGCCCCAAACGCGGCGGCGTGGCTCCGCCGAGTGGGGTGGGCATTCGATGGTTGGCTGGCAACGCACGCTGGAGCCATCAGGCTCGCCGCGTTCGGTCATCCCAAGACCGGCGAAGCCAGCGCAATGACGGGATTACTATTGACAACCGGGACGTGGCGTATAATGCCTCGCGGTTTCGCGAGGAAACCATGACGCACGCACCTCATACGAGGATCGTCGGAGTAGCGGGCGCCTGCTGTGCCATGCTCGCTGTTGTCGCGCCTGTGATCCATGGCCAGACGGCTGGGGACAGCCTGACCGGTATCTGGGTCAGCCACTCACGATTCCGGCCGGCGTCACCGGGCGAGCTGCTTGTCGAGCGCCGCGGAGACTCGTGGCAGGCTTCACTGGCGGATGCACGATCGCGCCCGGTGGCTCGAGGCGACAGCGTCCACATCGACTTTGGCGCAGGCCGGTTTCGCGGAGTGCTGAGCAAGAACGGCGACCTCTCCGGTTACTGGCTCCAACCATCCAGCGCGACCCCCGAACGTCCCAGCCGAGTAGGCTACCGTCAACCATTCGCGACGAAGCTGGTGCTGCCTGCGGTGGGACCGGGCAGGTGGCGCGGCACAGTGCGACAGGTCCCCGAGAGCTTCACACTGTACCTCAAGATCTATCGCGATACGGCCGGACAGCTCGTTGGCGCATTCCGCAATCACGATTTCAATTCAATCGGCGGCGCTTCGCTGTATCACGTCTCGCAGCGCGCCGATTCCGTGTTCCTCACCTTGAAGTTCGACGAGAATCAGCCGGAGATACGGCATGCGGCCGTGCGCCTCCGCTCGCCCGATGCGCTGCGCTTGTTCTGGGATGACGTGGGGACCGTGCTCACCTTGGAGCGCAAATCGCCGGCCGAGGCGGCGAACTTCTTTCCCCGCCCGCCTGGACGTTCTCGGTATGTGTACCGCCAGCCTCCCATGCTCGCCGACGGCTGGACGACGGCGCGCGCCCGCGACGTCGGCATCGATGAGGCTGCGCTTACGCGCATGGTCCAGCAGATCATCGACACCAACCCTGCCTTACGCGGCGCGCCCCTGATCCATTCCCTGCTCGTCGCGCACAAGGGCAAGCTGGTTCTGGAGGAGTACTTCTACGGTTACGACCGCGACACGCCACACGATCTGCGCTCCGCCGGAAAGACATTCGCGTCGGTCATGCTGGGCGGAGCGATGCGGAACGGCGCGCCACTGTCTCCGCAAACGAAGGCGTACGAGTTGCTCGCCGGGCTCGGGCCCTTCGCCAATCCAGATCCGCGAAAGGCAGAGATTACGCTCGCGCATCTGATGACACACAGCTCGGGGCTGGCCTGCAATGATAACGACGAGAACTCACCCGGCAACGAGGACAAGCTCGACAATGTGAAGGGTGACTGGTGGAAGTACACGCTCGACCTGCCGATGGCGCATCCACCGGGTACGCGGTACGCCTACTGCTCGGCGACCATGAGCCTCATGGGGGCGGCACTTACGCATGGCACGCGCACTTGGCTTCCAGAGCTCTTCGACCGCACGGTCGCACGACCGCTTCAGTTCGGCCTCTACCACTGGAACCTCATGCCGACGGACGAGGGCTACCTCGCGGGTGGCTCGAGACTCCGTTCCCGGGATTTTCTCAAAATCGGGCAAGCATACCTCGATGGCGGTGTCTGGAACGGGCGCCGCATCGTGGATTCATCCTGGGTAAAGGAATCCACGCAGCCACAGATTCAGATCTCCGAGAAGACCACCGGCCTCAGCGCCGAGGATTTTGGCAACAGCTACGGTGGTGGCGGCGCCGACGGTTACGCCTGGCATCTCGGCCGCAGCCACTACTCCGCCGGTGGCAATGGTGGTCAGATCCTGATGGTGGCCCCCGAACACCAGCTCGTCGTGGTCTTCACCGGCGCCAATTTCCGGCAGGGCTGGATCTGGACACGCTGGGAAGACGCTTTCGTTGGACGTCAAATCATCCCGGCAATCGCTACCCCCCCGCGTTAGCCTTTGCCGATTCGAGAGGACGGACGCGCGCGTCGCGTATCAGCGCGGCCACACCAAGGTCATTTAACGAGCCCTTCCATTGGGGCCGCATTGTTTTCACCGTCACTGACGCTGAGGATGCTGCGGGAGCTCTTGCCGAGACTGAAATATTCTCACAATGGTTTCACGCGCCGCGACTAGCTGTTGCACCTGTCAGGCGGGATGCCTAAGGAAGCCATCGCGTTTGATCACCTTGGGGCGAGGCTTTGAGCTGTGATGTCACGCGGAACGCGAACTGCACGAACCCCCACCGCACGCACATGGCTCGTGTGCTTTTGCGGCGCGGGCCTGCTCGGTCTCACCATGGCGTGGCAGCGATGGGTGGCCTGGCGCGACCCGGAGAAGCCACCGTTCTGGGACGCGGAATACCTGCAGCCGGCGATGATTCCGTGGTATGCCTGGGCACTCATCGCGCCGATCCTCGTATTCGTACTGGATCAGGTCGCGTCCGCAGAAATGACGAAACGCCGACGCATTGTCCGATACGCAGCGCTCGCGGTGCTCGTGATCGCACTGCATACCGTCGCTTCCTCGTTCGCGCTCGGCTGGTGGTGGTCGTTCCCGAATCCGATTCCGGTCGATCCAGGTTGGCACATCATGGATCAACTGCGGAATCGCGCGATGGTGAGTGTGCTGGTGGTCTGGGTCATTGTCGCGACGTATTACGCGACGAGGCAAGCGTCCCCACCTCCGCCGATTATCGCGCTCCCGGGGCCTGCCGCCGCGATTCCTTCGGCGGCACCAGATCCATCGCCGGTCATCGCTGCGGGGCCGATCGCGCTCAAGTCCGCCGATCGCGTCTGGCTCGTCGATCCCGGTGACATCGCGTGGGTCGAGGCCGATGGCGATTACGTCGTCGTCCACACCGCACAGAAGCAGCAACGCATCCGGGAGCCGATCTCCGCCCTCGAACAGCGCCTGCCCGGCCAATTCGTCCGCATCAGCCGCTCCGCCATCGTGAACCTGTCCGCGATCAGGGAAGTACAGCGTTGGTTCCGCGGAAACTTCGTGGTTATCCTGCGCGACGGGACGAAGGTCACCACGGGCGCGCGCTATCGCGATCGCCTCGCCAAGCGCATCCCCCTGTAATTTCGTCGCAAAAGATGGCGCATTCGTCGCGCAGCACTGGACAAGACCAGCGCTCAGTTGAAGTTGGCGAGTCCGCTTTCGGAGTCGCCAATGCAGATGAGCCGCATCGTCATCGCTCTCGCCGTTCTCAGCATTCCGCGCGGCGTCGCCGCGCAGGAGCAGCCCATCCCCATTGTCGGACGCTGGAACCTGCGGGTGATGAACCCGCGCGACGTGTTCACAATGTGGCTCGAGGTTGAACGCTCGGGGTATCGAGCTCTGGTTGGACGCTTCGTGGGCCTCATCGGCGGTGCACGGCCGATCTCGAGCGTCGAGTGGGCCGGTGGAGTCGCGCGGTTCACCATTCCCAGCGAATGGGATACGTCGGGCGACCTCCTCTTCGAGATGCGGGTGCAAGGAGACTCGCTCGTCGGGTCTGCCTCAGGGCCCACGGGGCTTCACTGGAACTTCGTTGGCAAGCGTGCCCCCATTCTGCGACGCCCGATTCCGCGAGCATGGACGGCTCCGAAGCCTCTCTTCAATGGCAAGGACTTGACGGGCTGGATTCCCGCGCCCACCAAGCGGTCGCTACCAAACTTTTGGGTTGTGCGCGACGGCGCTCTCGTCAACGATGGTGTGGAAGGCGCGAATCTCATGACGGTCGAGAAGTTCCAGGACCTGAAGCTTCACGCCGAGTTCCGACTGCCGAAGGGTGCTTCGAGTGGAATCTTCCCCCGCGGACGTTACTGGGTGATCCTGAAGGAAGGCGGCGATTCCATCCCATTCCACAGCACCACCGGCGCGGTGCATAAGTTCCTGGTGCCGAGCGAGAACGCCGCACTGCGGCCCGACGTCTGGCAGTCGATCGACATCACGCTGGTGGGACGGCGTATCTGGGTTGTCGTGAACGGCCGACCCGTGATTACGGATCAGATCATCCCCGGTACGACGGGAAGTGCCATCGATGGCGACGAGAGCGCCCCGGGCCCGATCATGCTCCAAGGCGAGGAGCAACGCGTGGAGTTCAAGAACATCACCGTGAGCGTTCCCAAGTCCTGAGCCGCCTAGCAATCACGAACGGTGGGCGGCAACCGACCCATCGGGACCGCCGCCCGGGTCAAGACGCGCTGTGACGTTCCGCGCTTGCTGCGGAACCCGCACGTTGCAACCGTGCGCGAATTGGGGTGTCGCGCGTTGACGCATCCTGCCATCGGCAACATGACGGAATCGGCTTCTTCATTGATCATTTCGTCTTCGTAGCCGGATTGCTTTTTGCAGCAGTCCGCAGCCCGCGGGATCTCTCGTCCTGCGCACAGGTCTGCGCTTCCAGTCGCCGATTCGCTAACTCTGGATGATCCCGACCCGCCGCAGAACTCGCTGCTCCACCTGTCAGGCGTGATGTCCAAGGTAGCCATCACGTCTGAGCTCCTTGAAGTGCACTGCACGGCGCGCTTTCAGGGCGCCTCGGGAAAATCGCTGCAGGTGAACGCGGCGTAATGCGGCAACAAGTTTCCCGGTAGCGCATATCGCGCGTCAGCGCGAACGTCGTCTTTCGCCTCGCCTCAAGGGAGGAACGCGCAGGTAGAATGCTGCCTTGGCCCGACATACCATCGCCATGACCCAAGCACTGTGGAACGCCATCGACGAGTACATCGCTGCGCACGTACTGCGACCAGACGCCACGCTTGATGCCGTTTTACAGCACGCGGCTGAGGCGGATCTACCGCCCATCAGCGTCGCGCCCAATCAGGGGATGTTTCTCCACCTGTTAGCCAGACTCCAGAAAGCGCGTTGTGTACTCGAGCTGGGAACGCTGGCGGGCTACTCCGCCATCTGGCTCGCTCGAGCGCTCCCCGGCGACGGTCGCCTGATCACGGTCGAATCAGATCCGAAACACGCTGCCGTGGCTCGCCACAACGTAGCGCTGGCCGATGTGACCGGAATCGTCGAAGTGCGCGAGGAGGACGCGCTTGCCGCACTCGTGCGTCTCACGCGCGAAGGCCCAAAGCCATTCGACCTGGTGTTTATCGATGCCGACAAGAAACGCATCCCGGAGTACTTCGAGGCCGTACTTGGCCTCTCGCGACCGGGAACCCTCATCATCGTCGATAACGTGGTGCGCGAAGGTGCCGTGTTGGATTCAAACAGTGAGGATGCCAGCGTGGGTGGCGTCCGGCGTTTCCATCAAATGCTGGCACTCGACCGCCGCGTGGACGCGACGACACTTCAGACCGTTGGCTCCAAGGGCCACGACGGATTTACCCTTGCACTGGTCAATTAGTCGAACGAGCGTGCATGGGGTCCGCATTGCGGCGATACGCTCGACGATTGCCGAGATCGCGCAGCATGTCGCCTAACTAGTTGGTGGACCCGTCAGGCGCGATGTCCAAGGTATTCATCGCCTTGGATCCCCCTGAAGTGCAACGACGACGGCGGCCGTTTACCCACCTTCCGAAAGCCGCCTGCAGGTGAACGCGGCGTTATGCGGACGCGGAGTCTGCCATATGGAAGGGCGCCTGACAGAGAGATCCTCTCGCCTTGAACGCCATGTTCGCGATCAATCACGCCGCAACGGCCCTTCTGCTCCAGCGTCGGGATCCTTCAGTCCCGTTCGTTCCGCTGCTGCTCTCCGTCCAGGCCGTCGAGCTCGCGTGGGTAGTCCTGCACTACCTGAGAGTCGAGCGCACGACCACCGACGCCATCGTGCGTGATCTTGGTGACATACACCTCGCGTACATGCCTTTCTCACATTCGGTGCTCACGGTCTTGGGCGCCGCCCTCCTCGCCTGGGCCGTGGGCGCGCTCGCTGGTCGACCGCGTCTCGGCGCCTTGGTGGCACTGGGTATCATCTCGCATATCGTGCTCGATCTCGCGACGCACAACGGCGATATCCCACTCTGGCCCTCTCCAGAGGCGCCGAAGTACGGAACCTTCCTGTACGAGCGTATGCCCGCGCTCGCCTTTCTGCTTGAATTGGGCTACGGGATTTTCTGCTGGCGCGTCTTCCGCGGTAGTCGCGCCTTGCTTGCCATTATTGTGGGCTTCAATCTCGCGAACCTGTCGCTCTTCTTCGCCGCCATCCCCGGCCCCGAGGAATGGCTCGCTGGTCGGCCACTGGTCCTTGTCACGATTATCTTCGCGCAGATCATTATCACATTGTGGGCGGTCTGGTGGGGCGCACGAGGAAACCTTGCCCCACGGCATCCCCTTGCGTCCGCATGACTAGTTGCCCCTGGCGGGCGCGATGTCCCAAGGTATTTATCACGTCTGACCTTCCTTGAAGCGCGACTGCGCCGGCGCGGCTTGGCACGCCGTCTGAGAAGCCGCCTGCACTTGAGCCGAGGCGTTCTGCAGTTTCGCTGACATTTTCTTTTATGGACGTTTCCGCCACGCTGCAACAAGGAGTCGAGATCCTCGCCCCGGCGCTCACGCCGCATGGATTTCGCTTCGAGTTCCGAGACGCGGATAAGGGCACGAGTTTGCGCTCCGAGCCCGCGCGCCTTCCGCCCGAGCAGGCCGAGCGTTTGGGCCGCCTGACGATTGCACCTGACGAGCACGATGTTTATGCGGTAGCCATCACATTTACCCCTGTCGCGCTGGTGCGCAGGTGGGCGCAGCGTTATGCCGACGACGAACCATGCCGAAGTCCGAGGCGATAGGGAGCACCGCCAGTAGCCGACTCGCGGCGGTGGGGAGTCATGGGCGTGGGCAGTGCCGAAGTTAGCCTTTTCTAGGCTCACGCTCTATGTTCGCGCGGTCGACTTCAGGCGCGGCCACTGGTGAGCACCGACCTGCGCGAGCAGCTACAGACGACGCTCGGCGTCAACTACACGCTCGAGCGCGAGCTCGGCGGTGGCGGAATGAGCCGGGTCTTCGTGGCCCAGGACGCGCGGCTCGGCCGGCGCGTCGTCGTGAAGGTGCTGCACCCCGACATGGCCGCAACCGTGTCCGCCTCCCGATTCGAGCGCGAGGTCCGGCTCGCCGCCCGTCTGCAGCACCCGCACGTGGTGCCGCTATTCACCGCTGGTGAAACGGGACGGCTGCTCTACTACACAATGCCGTACATCGAGGGCGAATCGCTGCGTCAGCGGCTCGCGCGAGAGGGACGGCTTCCATTGTCGGACGCGCTGCGCCTCATCCGCGAGCTCGCGGATGCCATGGAATATGCGCATGGGCAGGGCGTGGTGCATCGGGACCTGAAACCGGAGAACGTGCTGCTTTCCGGTGGCCATGCGACCGTTGCCGATTTCGGGATCGCTACAGCGCTTTCGGAGGCGGCCGCCGCAACGGGCTCCATCACTGCGACCAACACCGTCCTCGGGACGCCGCTGTACATGGCGCCCGAGCAGGCGGCGGGCGATCCCGCGACTGATCATCGCGCCGATCTGTATGCGCTCGGCCTCATTGCGTACGAATTACTTGCGGGAGCGCATCCGTTCGCTGGGCGCCCCCCACAGGCGACGCTGGTCGCGCATCTCACTGAGACTCCAGTGCCGCTCGCTGAGCACCGCCCTGACGTGCCGCCAGCGCTCGGTGCCCTCGTCGCGCGCCTCCTCGCGAAGGCCCCCAACGACCGGCCTCAGACCGCCGCCGAGGTCATCCGGGTGCTCGACACCACCGCGACGCCTGGTGCGAGGACCCCGCCGGCCGTTGCCTGGTTAGGCAGCGCTCCCCGCCGGCGCGCGCTTGCGGCACTCGTGGTGCTCACGGTCGCCATCGTCGCCGCGCTTGCGACGTTCGCACTCCGTCGCACGTCCGCTTCCGCCCCACCGGTCCTGGTCGTTCTGCCCTTCGAGAACCTGGGCTCGCCCAGCGACGCGTACTTCGCCGACGGGCTCACCGACGAGGTGACGGGTCGCCTCGCCGGCGTGTCCGGGCTGCGCGTGATCGGACGGACGAGTGCGCGGCAGTACAAGGGGACGACGAAGGGTCCGCGCGAGATCGCGCGCGAGCTGGGTGCAACGCACCTGCTCACCGGCACCGTCCGGTGGGAACGCACGCCTAACGGCGCTGGCCGCGTGCGAGTGAGCCCCGAGCTGGTGCGAGCCTCCGACCAGTCGACCGTGTGGACGGAGCCCTACGAGGGGCCGCTCGAGGACGTCTTCCGCATGCAGTCGAGCGTGGCCGAGCGCGTCGCCGCCGCGCTCGACGTGACGCTCCTCGCTCGCGAGCGGCGCGCCGTGACCGCACGGCCCACCGAGAACCTCGCCGCGTACGACGCCTACCTGCGCGGGCTCGCCGCCAGCTCTCGCGCCGGGCGGTACTCCGCGCCAGGACGGCGGGCGGCCGTCACAGAGCTCGAGCGCGCGGTCGCCCTCGACCCAACCTTCGCCGCTGCACACGCTGCCCTGGCGCGCGCGTACCTCGCCACTCTCACCTTCAGCGGCGACCCAGGGCAGCTGACCAAGGCACGTTCGAGCGCCGAGCGAGCCGTCGCGCTCGCGCCGGGACTCGCAGAGTCGCAGCGTGCCCACGCCTCGTACCTGCTCGCCGTCGGCCGCCTGGAGGACGCTCTCCCAGCCGCGAGCGCCGCGGTGCGCGAGGCGCCCGCCGACCCCGTGCTCCTCGTTCAGCTGAGCCATGTGCAGCGGGCGCTCGGCCGATACGAGGACGCAGTTGCTACCCTCGAGCGTGCCGAGCGCCTCGACCCGCGCTCCCCCGACCCGCCAGCGGATCTCGCCGGGCTCTACGACGCGCTTGACCGGTACGAGCAGGCCATCCAGGCGCGCGACCGCGAGATCGCGCTGAGTCCCGAGAACATCATCGCCTACGCCGTGCAGGCCACGTCGTATCTGCTCTGGCGCGCCGACACCGCAGCCGCCCGGCGCGTACTGGAGCGGGCCGGACCCTCAGTCGGCACGGCGGTACTGGCGCGCATACCGGACACGAATGTCGGGCAGGGGTTATGGAGTCTCGTCCTGCCACCGGCCGCTCTCCAGGCGAAGGACACTCTCACGTTCGAGGGGTTCGCCGCAAGCGGGGATACCACACGGGAGTTGTATCACTTCATGAAGCTACGACACTACGCCCGCGCGGGGCGATTGGATCGGGCGCGCATCCACGCCGATTCGATCATTGGCTTGCTGGACCCTTCACGCCGACCCGGTGTGGATCTCTCGACGCGGCTTCTTTGGCGGTTCAGCCGCCCGGCGATGCTCGCCGAGGCCTTCGCCTACCGCGGGCGTACCGCCGAGGCCGCGCGCGTGCTCGACCGCTATGTCGTCGACGTGCGACGCATGCCTAACGCCTTCCTCCGGGGGGCGGCGCTCTGCCAAACGGCGTACCTCGAGGTCCTGGCCGGGCGCCGCGACGTCGCCGTCGCTCGGCTGGCGGAGGTGCTCGAAGAGCCGAACGGGTTCTTCATCTCGCGGGCGCTCCTGCGCGCCGACCCCTCGTGGGGCCCGCTGCGCGGTCACCCCGGCTTCGAACGTCTCATTGCGGGTGGCGCCTGATGCGTCCGCTGGGGTTAGCACCCGCAGCCTGGACCATGCCGCGCCCGTTGAGTGAGGCAGCCGTCTTGAGACCGCGCGCTTGGCGCACGTCGCCGGCGTGGGTTTTCCGTGCCAGCGTCGGGGCGTGTGTCGTTGCGTGTCTCGTCGTCTTCTTCGGACGGGACGCGCTGGCGGTCCCGGCTTGCAGCAAGACTGCGTTCTGGGGAACACGCGGCGAGAGGGAGGTGGACTTTGTGGGCGTCGCGCAGTCTGATACACTCGCCACCGGGGCTGGGAAGGTAGACTATCGGATAGATCACGGACACTTCGGCCGGGGTGCTGACCGGCCCATATATGGTCAGGTCGTCGCCGTCGAACAGTTAGGCACGGGCGCCGGACCGCAGGCTCTCCGTGCTCTCGTTGGCGAAGTGCGTCAGGTTGTTCTCGTCCCCTGGGATTATGCGGCGGACTGTCACCCCGTACCGTGGTCCAAGAGTGCGCGATGGGTGCCCCCAACGACCCGCGGATTATTCTCGGCGGTGCTACGCGACTCAGTGGATTGGGTCGCCGGCATACCGACCCTCGACGTCCACGCGCCGCGGGCGACTCCTTACCCCTGGGCGTTCGAGCGCGAGGGCGGGCTGATACGTCGAATGTACGACAGCGGCGGACCTCACGAGGGGCTCACGCCGGAGCAGCTACTTGGCCTGTATAACGTTCTTCCCGCGTCCGGAGCCGTAAAGAGCTCGGGAGAGATCGCGCTGGCGCCGCTGCGACAGTGGATGCGCGATCATCCTGACGAAGCCTCACGATTCCCCGCCGCGACGATTCTTCACAGCGCTTTCTGGGAGGCCGAGCTGGAACGGGTGAGAGCACTCCGGAGTCCTGTGGCCGGCACGTATAGACTCGCTGTTGTCTTGCCCACCGGAGATAGCCTCATCTTCTTCGCCAGAACTGCGCTACGTCCAACCAGCGTACTCACGACGCTGACCGAGGCGGACCGCGAATGGCGCGCCCGCGAGCTGGACTCTCGCGCTGTCGGTTACTACCTGGCTACTCAGACAGCGTTATCCCTCGATGATCTCGGGCGCGAGATTGCAGACTTCGGCGATGCGGCGCGCGAGTCGCAAGGGCATGTCGCAGTAGTGGAGGTCGCTGCGTTGGTTACGCCGGATAGCACGGTCTGGCAAGGAAGCATCGATCTGCTCGCGCATGCCGCGCAACTCGCTCCGCCCGGCGCGCTCCGCGAGGATATTGAGGCGGCCCATGACATACATCTGGAGCTCCTCCGCAGCGGTCGGCGATCCTACGCGCCCGGCTTCTTCGTGCAACGCTCGGATGGATCCGTGCGATACACGCTGACGGTCCATCAAGACGGAAGACATGTCGTGACGATGCGCGGGATACGCGTGTCACACGACCACTTGACCGATCGCTAAGTCAGGCAGCGCGTCCCATCTGGCTCGCGGTGCGTCGTGGAGCGGCCCCTCGCTGCCATCCCCGTTTGCCCTTACGGTTCGAGATGGTGGCCATCACGGTGGAAATCCGTCTCGCGCCACCGCCGTCGAATGGCGGCGTTAGGTAGGCTCTCTTATCTCACCCAGACGTCATGCGCTGAGACTCTCCCATGCCCACGCACGCGACCGAAGAGCTCCTGAAGGAATTCCTGGATGCATTCAATCGTCACGATCTGGACTCCATCATGGAGTACTTCGCAGACGATTGTGTGTTCTACATGCCGCGCGGTGCTGGACCACGCGGCGATCGGTACGTCGGGAAGCAGGATGTCCGAGCAGGCCTGGCAAAGCGCTTCGACGGAATCCCGAACGTGCATTACGGGGAGGACCAGCACTGGGCCTGCGGCGATTTCGGTGTCTCCGAATGGACGCTCACCGGGACGTCAGTCTCGGGAAAGAGGCTCGAAGTGCGCGGCGTGGACCTGCTCGAGTTCGTCGAAGGCAAGATCACGCGCAAGGATTCTTTCTGGAAGATCATAGAATGAACCTCGCGACCCACAGGAGAGCAGTGTACCGGCCGCGATGCCCGATCGTCGAGCCGACGTGACCGTCCTCCGTCACCCAGGGTACTCGCGATGAGGAATTGGCCACCCAGTTTTCGGTTCTACATCCCCAGGTTCGCCAGCGGGAGACCGCACATGACAAGCCTACGCCTCTACAGATGGGTCGCTGTCGCCTTTCTCCTGCCTGTCGCCGTCCAGGTTCAGGGTTGCAGGACGTCGAGCCCCGTCGAGACCGTCAGCGTCTCATTGAGGAATACAGAGACCTATCAATACTCGACGGTGGGCGGAGACGAAGAGGGCGCAAGGATCTCGATCCAGGCCAACCATTACAGCATTAGCGAGATCCGTCGCAACGCAGAAACGAATTGGGTCGCGCTGTACGTGTATCGGCCAGCGCCTGGTTTCATCGGATCGGATCAGGCCGAGGTCGACATCCTCTCCGGCTCTGACGGCGCGAGCTCGCCGACGCGCATCAAGCGAGTTGTCTTCCGCTTCGTTGTTCGCGACTAGTGGCCTGCGTCCGAGTTGGTGGGTGCAGGGGCATGTAACCGCAGAAGACCGCAACCGGACGGAATCGTTCCCTCGTGCATGGCCTCTCCCCTCGTCCAATGGCCGCAGAGAAACCACAACAAGGAGACCTACGTTGTGTGCGCCAGCATGCGTGCCCAGAGTAGTTAGGCCGGTAGCGGCAGCGCCTCCCCATATCCCGGCGCGTCCCAGCCAAGTCTGGCGGAATTCCCCGTCGCGCATCATTGTGTGACCGATGCGCCTCCCTCGACGATGAGTGAGCGGCGACGGGTACGGGCGGCACAGTCCTTACGGGAGAGTACCATGAGCATCCTTCGAGTCGTTGTGACCGGCACGGCATTGCTGATCGTCGGCGGCTGCGCGGATGGCGGCAGGATCGTCAGTCCCTCTCCCACATCCTCGGTGGACGGCCGTCCGTTCCATCGTCCCGCGTTGGCGGCGCGCCGAGTCGAGACGTCGGGAAGCTTCGACGCGATCGTCGACTTCGCGACGCTCACGCTGACACCGAGAGGACGCAATTGCCTGCTCGTCGTTCGGGGGCAGCTCGTGTTCAGCGGAACCATCGAAGGACCCGCGGTGGGACAGACGAGCGCGCTGGTCTTCGCGCCGTGCGCGGACGTGGCGGCAAATCCGCCCGGAACGTTCGAGGATGTCTTCCGCTCGGAGCTCGTGTTCGAGGGCACGGTCGACGGGGAACCGGCCAGCGCCAACGTGCTTTACATGGGTCGATCTCAGCCTGGCGGGCGGATCACCGGTCGTCTCGTTTTCTCCAATGGCGTACAGGGGAGGCTGGCGGTCGACGCGCAGCTGGCGGTGGGCGGCGTGTATCAGGGCTCGGTCGTCGTGAACTGACATCCGACCCGCGGACCTTGTCCGGGGAGCATGTCCGCGTTATGCGCAACTCCACCACCATTCGCGTGGGAGCGCTCGCCCTGATCGGCGGCGCCGTCGCCTTTGTGGCCGTGTTCACGTTCCTCGCGGTGCGCTTCGATTACCCTGATATTCTCGACGGATCCGCGGCGCAGGTCCTGCCGCGACTCCTCGACATGGGGCTTACGGGACGCGTGGTGTGGGCTGCGTATGCGCTCCTGCCGCTCATTTGGATCCCTGCTGGCGTCGGAGCATTCCAGGCCTTGCGCGATGTACGCGAGGGAAGCATGCGCGTCGCGATGCTCTTCGCCACCGTCGCCGCCATCAGCATGACGCTTGGGCTCATGCGCTGGCCAAGCATCCATTGGGAATTGGCCCAGGCGTACATCACAGGCACGCCCGACATGCGCTCCACCCTGGGAGCCATCTTCGATGGCCTGAACGCCTTCCTTGGGAACTATGTTGGTGAATTCCTGGGCGAGCTTTCTGTCAATCTCTTCTTCCTCCTTGCGGCGCTCGCCATGTTGCAGCCCGAGACCGGCGTTCCGCGCTGGATCGGCTTCGTAGGCGTGGCCACGGCCGTGGGTGGGCTCGTCGGCATGTTCCGCAACGTGACGCCCCTGGTGGATCCCATCGCCGCGGTGAACAACTACCTCCTGCCATTGTGGATGATCGTCTTTGGGATCGGGCTGGTGAGGAGGCGCCCGGTGTCATTGCGTGTGCAGGGCGCGTGACAGTTCCCGCCCTTCGCGACGCAACACTCACCTTGGCCGTAACCTGCCCGTTAGGTCGAAGTGCATGGCACGCCCCTTGAGGTCCTTTCGATCAGCCTTCCCGAGGAACTACGTATGCCGCTCGCCCGCTCGCGCTTCCAGGCCCGCCGCAGCGAATTCGCACGGGCGCATGGCCCGCTCAACCTCGTGCCGCTCGTCGACATCCTGACGGCCATCGTGTTCTTCAGCTTGCTGAGCGCCGTCTCACTTCGGTCGGCGCTTGCCAGCTTTGACCTCGTCCCGCCGCCCGGGACAGTCAGAGCCGATGGAGGGACGGTTGTAGCTGCCACCAGCCCGGACGTCGTGGTGCGCGTCGATCGCCACCGATTCGTAGTGCGACGCGGCGATCGAGAAACGCTGATCAGCCGGCCTGACGCCACCAACGAAGCCGCATTTACTCGGCTGCGACAGACCCTCACCGAGGTCACCGAGGGACTCGGGCGCCGCGCGAGGGTCACCGTAGTTCCATCCGACGACGTTTCGTACGACGACGTGGTCCACGTGCTCGAACAAGTACAGCACGTCGCACCCCAGGCAGTCGCGCTTGGATCACGCGCGCGAGAGTCGAGCAACTAGCCGCGAGCGGCGGTGCACCCGAGGAAGGCGGAGCTCCTGGCTCGTACGGAGCAGATGACGCGCGATTGCGACGTGCTGCTCGAGCAAGCCGTGCGGCTACTGGTCGCACCGGAGCGACGCACGCTGGCGAGCTTCGGCGCTACCCTGGTTGCGTTGCCATTGACGGGCCTCGCCGCCGCCGCGGTCGACCTCGCATACGTGATGATCGCTCGAACCGATGATGGGATCTGGGATAGTCGTCCGAGACCGGCGTCGCACGGGTAGTGCGCACGCGCGTTCGTCAGAGTCATGCTTCAGGTGCTCTTGGACGATGGCCGCCGTCCTGGTGGCCGCCTCATTCGCGTGGTGCATCATCATGGGTTCACCCGGCTATATCTGGCCGTTCACTTTGTGAGTGATGTCGTCGCCGGACTGATTGCGGCGGCCGCGTGGGTGTCCGTATGTGTGTCGGGGATGGAAGTGGGTATCCGAGAGACCTCGGGATGAAAAAGACCGCCAAACCCGACCTTCGTCCCATGCACGAGAAAACGCTCGATGAGCTCGAGGGCGTCGTGTGGGGCCCGCCGAACTACGACAGCTACCTCGTGCAGACCTGCCATCGACTGCGGACGAAACCCATCGGTGAATTCGATACCGAGGATCTCCGGATCATGATCGGCCAGAACATCGGGTTGCCGTATCTGCTCCCACTCGCGCTCGACCGCCTCGAGGAGAATCCGTGGGCCGCCGGGCATATGTATCCGGGTGATTTGCTCAAGATGACCGCCCAGGCTGACTTCCCATGGAAGAGGCGGGTAGATCTGCAGGATCGGTTACGCGACATTCTTCGCCGCGCGGTCGCGGCGATTCCACATCTTCGATTCCATGACGAAGACGGGATGCCGAGCTTCGACGTCCCTGGCGAAGAGCTCGCGGCGGAGCTCGGCGTTGAGCTCCGCGCTGCGTTGGAACGCCTCCACGGAGGAGGTGCCGTGTGACGGACGTTAGGCGCTCGCCGGCGACCGCGGATCTCCTGCAACGGCTCGAGGCCACCCGCGACGAGACGCTCGCGCTCTTTGCGCTTGGCGACCACGACCTGGCGCGGACGTACGCACCGGGGAAATGGCCGGTCCGATTCATCCTGCTGCACCTCGCCGACGCTGAAACGGTTCTCTTCGATCGCATTCGGCGGGTCCTGAGCGAGCCCCGACAGGTCTTGTGGGTCTTCGATCAGGACGCGTGGGCGGAAGGGCTGGACTACTCCCGCGTTCCGCTCGACCTTTCCCGCCGGGTCTATGAGTCGGTTCGCAATGCCGTCATGTACTACGCCGGGCTGTACTACGAAGACAAAGGGCACCTCGAGTTCGTGCACAGCGTCACCGGCGTTCGAACATTGAAGGAAGAATTCGACAAGGTAGCGGCTCATAACGAGCACCATCTCGATCAGGTCCGCGCCGCACTCGCGGGTTGTTCCTGACATGTCATGCTCCAAGCTCCGCCGGCCGTGACCGTCGCGAGCCTGCACAGGTCTGTGTTCGCGAACCGTTCGCTTGACCGCGCACTTTCCTCGCCTTTGCTCTCTCCGGTTGCGTGGCAGCGACTCCCGGCACAAACTGCGACGCGTTGACTTCCGTCGCCCCCATACACCCGCAACGAGGGCCAGGTACATGGATCCAGTGCTCGGCCAGCGCGCTTCCCTGACGCTCGCCATCGCGCCGGAAGCCCTAACGAGCGAGGTCGCGGCGAGCTTGATCGGCGCACTGAACGCCGAGCTCGCGACGAGGTACCCGGAACCGGGAGCAACGCACTTTCGTTTGGATCCTGCCGAGGTCGCTCCGGGCGCTGGTGCATTCGTTGTCGCCCGCTTGTCCGGTCGGCCGGTGGGGTGTGGCGCGGTCCGCAGCGTGCGCGACCCGGCCCTGGTGCGTGAGCTCGGGTCCGGCGTCGGGGAGCTGAAGCGCATGTACGTCGCGCCCGACGTCCGAGGCCACGGAATCGGCCGGGCGCTTCTCACCCGCCTCGAGGAGGAAGCGCGCGCACTCGGCCTCACTCGGCTCGTTCTGGAAACGGGAACGCGTCAGGCAGAAGCGCTCGCCCTCTACCGGAACGCGGGGTTCACCGGAATCCCCGCATACGGGGAGTACAGGATGTCACCGGGAACCAGCGTGTGCCTGGCGAAGATGTTGTCAGGTGTTGAGAGCCTGGAGTAAGGGAGATGAACGTCACGTTCACGCGAACGGCCGAGCGACGGTATCGCGTGTCTGTCGAGGGCGAGGGTCTCGTGCCGTCGTTCATGGAGCCGGCGCCCGGCTACGACGCTCGCCTGCCGCATGACATGGCGCACTTCGTCGTCGAGAGCGAGCTGGGGATTCGTGGAGGAGTCTTCGGCCAGCTCGCCGATGGCGGGCACGTGAACACGTTTCGCCCGTTAGGTGAACGGCCGCGGACGCGCGTCGTCAAGCGCGGGAACCGCCTCGCCAGCGCCAACCGCGACGACGCGATGCGGTCCGAGAAGATCGTCGGTATCGCGTCGCGCCACTGGACCACCGGCGCGACGATTCCGACTGCGGGCGTCGAGGGTGTGAGCGCCAAGGACATCGCGCGCGTCTGCCGTGGATTCGAGCAGGCGAGCGCCCAATGGTCTCGTCTTCGGGTCGGTGAGTCGATGACGCTGGTGTGGCGCCCAACCGGTCGAGCGACGCAGCGGCCGAGGGGCGCCATCCATCGGTAGAGGTCGCCCGCTCGGCGCGTCACTCGACAGTGCTTACTTCGCCAGCGAGATGGCCACCTGCTCCAGCAAGTCCATCCCCTCCTGCATCCCGCCCTCCATGCCCGAGCCCATGATCGCGTCGCGCTCCTCCTTGCTCGAGCACTGCGCGAGCAGGCTGAGCGTCGTACGCCCATTGATCTCGGTGAAGGTGACGACGTTCAGCACCCCTTCCCCGTCCGGCGCTCCAGGCATCTCGTAGACCTCGGTCGTCACGATCCGCTCCTCAGGTACGATCTCGCGGTACGTGCCGTGGAACGCGACCTCGAACCCGCCGTGCGCCACCATCACGTACCGCCACATGCCGCCGACGCGCAGGTCGATCTGCGCGCTGGTCACGGTACCGCGCTGCCCTGCCCACCACCGCTTCACCAGCTCGGGTGTCGTCCATGCCTTGTACACGAGATGCTTCGGGGCCGCAAACTCCCGGGTGATGAGAATCTCGGTATCCGCCGGGAGCGTCACGCGAGCTGCGCCGCTACTTGCCATGGCCACCATCTCCGTCCTCCGTGTTGTCGAGATCGCCCAGTACATCGTCCATCGCGTCGAACCGCTCGTTCCACGTTTGCTCGAAGGTCGACACCCAGTCGCGAATCGGTTTGAGCGGATGCCCGTTGAGCCGGTACACGCGCTGACGCCCCTGTTCGCGAGCCTCCACCAGACCCACCTCTCGAAGCACGCGGAGGTGCTTGGAGACCTGCGGCTGCGCCAGGCGGAGGAGCTCGACGAGGTCGTTCACCGGCCGCTCACCACCGGCGAGGACATCGAGGATCTGCCGCCGCCGAGGTTCCGCCACCGCGTTGAAGGCGTCCGTGGTCGTCGCCGCTCTAGCCATGGGCTTAATATATGCCCATATAGACATATGTCAAGAGCCCACAGTGGCCTGCTCCCGGCATGCACACGCACGTAGCTTCGGTGTCCCCATAGTCCCGTCCAGTATGCGCCTCGCCCTCCTGTCGATCGCCACCGTCGCCACGACCACTGCGCTTCACGCGCAAACCCGTCGTGTCGAGTATGAGATTTCCTTCCCCAACGCCGCGCAGCACGAGGCACGCGTGACGGCCACTTTCGTCGGCGTTCCGCCGGGGACTCCGCTGCGCGTCCGCATGAGCCGCGCGTCCCCAGGTCGGTACGCGATCACCCAATTCGCGAAGAACGTCTACGACATGACCGCCGCCGATGGCCGGGGGCGCGCGCTTGCGATCACGCGGCCCGATCCGCATGGGTGGGACGTGGCCAGACATAATGGGACGGTCCGGATGACGTACACCGTGTGGGGTGACCGGGCGGACGGCACCTATCTCCAGATCGACGCCTCGCACGCGCACCTCAACATGCCGGCGACGTTCGTATGGGCTCGTGGCTTCGACGCGGCGCCGGTGCGACTGACCGTCCGCCCCCGCGACGGCTGGCGTGTCGTCACGCAGCTCGTGCCCACGCGCGACTCCACGATCTTCACCGCACCTAACGTCACCTACTTTCTGGACTCCCCCACGGAGGTGGGACCGGTCACCATTCGAAGCTGGCAGACGACGCACGCGGGGCGCCCGTCCACCTGGCGACTCGCCGTCCACCACCTCGGCACCGAAGCACAGGTGGATTCGTTCGCGGTGATGGCGCAGCGCATCGTCGCCGAGCAGATCGCGTCGTGGGGAGAGCCGCCAGGGTTGGACTACGGCGTCTACACCTTCATTGCCGACTACCTGCCATGGGTGAACGGGGATGCGATGGAGCATCGCAACTCGACCTTCCTCACCGGTCGCACTCCGATCGCGGAGCGTACGGGGCGGGTGACGCAGCTCGGTTCACTTTCGCACGAGCTCTTTCACGCCTGGAACGGCGAGCGACTGCGCGCGCGCTCTCTCGAGCCGTTCGATTTCGAGCGCGAGAACATGTCCGGCGAGCTATGGTTCGCCGAGGGGTTCACGAGCTACTTCGATGATCTCTTCATCCGCCGCGCCGGCTACTACACCGACGATGAGTATGCGAGGAGCCTGGCCGGGAACATCATTGCCACCATCGAATCACCAGCGCGCACTCATGGCTCGGCGGTCGAGATGAGCCGGCTCGCGCCCTTCTTCGACGGCGGAAGCTATCTCGATCCTACCAACCGGCAGAACGCCTTCCTCTCGTACTATACGTGGGGCTCGGCCATCGGTGTCGCGCTCGATCTTGCACTGCGCGCCGACCATGACGCAACGCTCGAGGATTTCATGCGAGCGATGTGGCGTGAGTACGGACGCCACCAGACGGCCGCGTTGGCCCCGTCGCGCACGTACACGCTTCGCGATTTGCGATCGACCTTGGGGCGCGTGGCCCGCGACACGGCATTCGCCAACGATTTCTTCCGACGGTACATCGAGGGCCGCGACGTTCCCGACTACGCGCGGCTGCTCGCCCGCGCGGGCTTCAGACTCGCTGCCGACAGCGTCGTGTCACCCTACCTCGGGGGATCGCTCGCCGACGATTCCACGGCGGTGTTCGTGAACTGGTCGATCGAGAACGGCTCCCTTTACGGCGCGGGGATCGTAAACGGCGACCGAATCCACTCGATCGACGGCCAGGCGACGCCGTCCGTGAACGCGCTCGATAGCATCATCGGGCGACGACGGGTGGGTGACGTCGTTCGCGTCGACGTCACGCAGCGCGCTCAGCGAAGGGTCGTGTCGATGACGCTGCGCGGGCAGCCGCGGCTTCGCCTTGCCACGTACGAGAGTGCGGGCCTTCCGCTGACGGACGAGATCCGCGCGTTTCGCCAATCGTGGCTGGGATCAAAGGCGGGAAGTGAGCGCGGGGGGCAGTGAGCCGGAATCTCGATGTCGTTTCGCCGCGTGGGTCGCGACTGGTGGAATGAGCCTGGAGGTGCGCGGGCTCCGCTTCTTCCTGTTGTACGTGGCGCCGATGCTCATCGTCACGCCGATCTGGTTGCATCTTCGCCTCGCCGAGCGCCGACTGTCGCTCTCTCGCCGATGGTTGCTGGATGCCGTCGTGGTCTTCATGGCGGCGCTGCGTGGGATCGGTGTGCCCGGCCTCCCCTTCTCCGGTCATACGCTCTTCCTCGCCTACTCCGGCATCGTCACGCGGCATCGCGGCTACCGCGTTCTCGCGCTGCTCTTGATGCTCGAGACCACCGTCTTCAAGCTCTGGCTGTGGCGTGATCCGAAGAGCTGGGGTCTCGGGATAGCCATCGGTGTTCTCCTGGCCGTGGCCGAGTCTCGCATGACCTCTCGACGCGCTCTGGCCAAGGCCGGTCCTAACGATATTTTACGGCCATGATGTCGCTCCTGACCGTCCGTATCGTCGCTGCAACCGTCGCGTTTATATCGCTGACCCGCTGTGAGTCGCCGACCGCGCCCCTTCCCCGAGAGGGAGCGCCTGACGAGCTCCGCTTCGTCTACGGCGGATTCACGATGGAGGCCGTGACCGTCGAGCTCGACGGCACCGCGGTCGCCATGTGGCGAACGCCCTGGGATTGGCGGCCTGGCGTCGCCATCGACACGATCCGAAGCGTGCCGACCGAGGCGGCCTGGCGAGAATTCTGGGTCGCCGCCGAACGGGCGGGCGTCCGGCGCTGGCGCCCCCGGTATGCCGCCGAAGGCGTTCTCGACGGAGATGGCTGGACGCTCCACCTCGCCGCTGGCGACTTCCGCCTCACGTCGACGGGCTCCAACGCATATCCCGATGCGCTTGGACGAGAGCACGAGCTCGAGATGACCGAGGCGTTCCAGTCGTTCCGGAGCGCGCTCGGCACCCTCGTCGGGGAGGATCTCTAAGCCATGGCGACCTTCAGAGTGATACGGCTGGTGACGCTCGGTACGTTATGCGCGTTCGCCGCGATTGCGTGTGCCAAAGCCACGCAGTCGAGCTCTTCACCAGAGTCAACGCATACGGAGCCGCCTCGATTGTTGACGCGTGGGTCCGCCCCGGACATCGCCGTCCCGGAGTCCAACGCCGGCGGGCGGGCCACGGTGCGGATACGGATCCAGGTCCTGGTCGATGCCCTCGGACGTGCCGATGTACGGACGCTCAAGCTCAGCGGCGTTGTCAGCACGCAAGACCGTATCGCCATCGAGCGCTGGATCGAGAGCGTTACCTTTCGTCCGGCGATGAGGAATGGCGAGGCAGTGAGCGGCGTGTGGGCGATGACGCTCGCGGCCCGCGTCGTACGCCGGTAGACGAGTTGGCCTCGCGGCCTCACGATCGCGACTAGAACCGCTCTCCCTGCGACTCGCGAGCCTGGCTTCCGGCCGGCCGGATGCGCTGCCACATGGTATAGAAGAACAGCGCGATGCCGATCACCTGTAGCGCTCCGGCGATCACGATCGCGATCCCCATCCAGCGTGCGGGCACGCTCGGCCGGGCGAGCTCGCCAACCACTCGCACCGCCGTCCCGACCGTCACCAGCCAATACGCCCCCTCGGCCGCGCGGGGCGTATAGCGGGTGTCCTCCTTTGACGGTCTCGGGAAGAGCCAGAGGGCGACGCCAAGAATCATCATCATGACGAAGCCGACGAGAATGGCGTGCGTGTGTGCGCTGACCGCGTACGGCCCGGCCATGCGCCCGCCAAGCTCGCGCTCGATCATCATCCAGAGCCCGAGGAGCAGCCCAATCACCAGGAAGGTGATGGCGGTCTTGAGAAACCGCCTGACGAGCGAGTGCATCAGGCGCGGGAGACGCGCACTCCGGCCAGGGCTGGGCGCGGCGCAGCGTCGAGCGTGCGCCAGAGGTTATATGCGAAGATGTAGGCACCAACGGCCGCGACCACACCTCCGCCGGCGAGCACCGGGATCGCGTTTTCGCCCGAATGCACACGCATCACGAAGCCACCCACGAGACCGGTGAGTCCCAGGTTGGCGAGCCACCAATGGACTCCGGCGAGCTTCCGACTGTGCAACGGGTTGCCGGTGAAGCGCGGAATCACGTGATAGGCCACGCCGAAGATCATCATCGCCACGAATCCTAGCAACGCCATGTGCAAGTGGGCAGGGCGGTAGATGAGCCACTGGGGCCGCACGGCCATGGCGACACCCATTGAGACGGCAAGCACCAGCCACGCGAGACTCGCCTTGACGAATGCCTTCACGAACCAGTCCATCAGACCACTCCCAACGGGGCGCGCTCGCCAGGCCTTGGAGTGATGGTCGCGAGCAGGACAAAGGACCCCTCGCTCGCACGCATGCCATGAAGCTCACCCCGCTCGTACACGATAACCTCTCCCGCTTCGACTTCCTTCTCGCCATCGGCACCTGACACAAGGCCGTGCCCGAACAGGACGGTGAGCATGACGGTCGAAGGGCTTCGATGCGGCGGAACTTGCTGGCCCTCGGCGAGGCGAAACACGATCGAGCGGGCGTCCGGGGAGTCGTAGACGATCGCCGTCGCCGGGCGACGAGGGTCGTGCGAGACGGCGTTGGCTGCCGCCTGACGAGGATCGATGATGGTCATCTCGCCAGCTCCTCGACCGCCGTCGCAGCCGCCAACGCGCGGAGCAGCTCGTCGAGGTCTACGCCGTCGCGGCGAGCCGCCTCACCGAGTGAGGCAGCGCCGCCGCAGCAAGCGTCGATTCCGAAGGCATTGAGAACGGACACGGTCACGGGGTACAGGCGGATCAGGTCGTTGACGCTGAGACGGGCGTCGATCGGTGGCTGCATCATCTCAGTGATCCATGTGGGCAAACGTCGTGGGCGTCCCCACCTTGATGATCCCGACCGCTCCCTTCTCCGCGTCCGCGAAGCTGTGCGTCACGAAGGGATAGAGCCCTTCACCGCTGGCATCGGCGTCGAACACGGTCTCGAACACCGCGCCGCCACCCGCCGGGATGCTGTGCGTTTGCACCCGCTCCATCACATTCGCCGGATTGCCGTCCGCGTACACACGATCGAACACCGCGCCGACGACGTGAAAGTCACTCCGGAACGTCGGGCCCGCGTTCACGACGAAGATCCGCACGCGATCGCCCACGTCCACGTTGATCGGGTTGTCCTTGTACTGGAATGCGCGGCCGTTGAACACGACCTGCGTCGCCTGCTTCGACATCGCACCGTTCCAGTCGGGGATGACGGCGCCAGTCGTCGAGTCCTTCATCGTATAGAACTCGCTCTGGACCAGCACGAACTCCTTGTCCGCCTTGGTTCCCCAGCCATTTCTCGGATCGACGATGATCGCGAAATACATCCCCTGCATGATGTGCATCGTCACCGGCGGCGTTCCGCAGTGCACCATGTAGGCGCCGGGATCACGCGCGACGAACTCGAAGCTGATCGAGTCGCCAGGATTGAAGGTGCGATACGCGATGTTCGCCGGAATGCGCGCCGAGTGAAAGTCGATCGAGTGCGGCATCGGCGACTTGTTCACGACCTTGATCCGGACGAGATCCCCCTCGCGCACGCGAATCACCGGACCGGGAACGGTGCCGCCGAAGGTCCAGCCTTCGTACTTCACCCCGTTCGCGATCTCGATCGTATCGTGCGTGACCGGAATGATGAATTCCTTGATCCGCGCCTCGGAAACGCGGGCGAGGCGCACGTCGTAGACTGGAGTCGTCGCCGTCACCCTGGTGCCGAAGTCGATGACCTCGGTCGAGGTACCGCCAACGTCGGTAAGTGCGAAAAAGCTCGCGCCAACGAGAGCGGCGCCAACGGTCGAAAGCATGATCTTCGGGACTTGCATGTCGGTCTCCTGAGTGGCGGTTGCTTCCCTCGCCATAAGACTGCTTCGGAGCCGACATTTTCTCGGTCGGGAGAAGCGCGGAAATCACGTCCGGCAGAAAGCCCGACCCGGGTCAGGGATTCCCCTACCGCGCCTGGCGCGGTACGGGGCGTTAGGTCCGGGTGCCCTCCGAGCCTGCCTCGACGACGCGGGTCCGCCGCTCCCCACGCTGCTCCCGGTCGCGGCGCAGCCTGTACGCCTTGAACAACATCGCCACACCGATCCACGCGAGAATCACCCCGAACGGAACGGCGAGGAGTCGGGGCCAGAAAAGCATGATGAGGGCAATCGCGACGCAGATGCCGCCGAGTGTCACCGCTCCGCGGGCTTCGACCCGGCCGAGGACGCGGTGCTCGCTGAGCATGGCGCTGGCGGTGTTGCCGAGTCGAAGCGCACCCGCCGCGATGCGCCCCGCGCTCCCCACCCGGCGCCGCGTGGCTACCGGTGAGCGCAGGAACCGGCGCCGATCGATGACCCGCGCCTCGCTCAGGACGATCTCGGTCGAGCTCTCGAGATCCGCCAGATACATCGCGCCCATCTGGTCGGCGAACGCTTTGTCGTTCACCGCGACGTCCAGCTCCCAGTTCCCGATCCAGCTCGCAATGTTGAGATTGCTCGATCCCACCCGCGCCCAATGGTCGTCACCCACGGCTGTCTTCGCGTGCAGCATCGAGCCCCGCCATTCGAAGACGCGAACGCCAGCCTCGAGGAGCGGACGGTAGCCGGCCCGGGTGAAGGCCTGCAGTACCGGAATGTCCGTCGTTCCCGGCACGAGCAGCCGCACGTCGACATTGTCGCGTGCGGCGGCGCGTAACGCCTGCACGTACTCGGGCGTCCCGGCGAAATAGGCGTCGGTGAGCCACCAGCGCTCGCGGGCGGCGGATGCCATGAGGTGTGCGACGCGGATCATCCGCGCGCTCCATGGCTCACTCGCGATGACGCGGACGGCGACATCACCCTCCGCCGGGGCGCCGCGAACAGCGAGGTGGTCTTCGTCAGCATTCGCTCCGCCCGCGACCGACCATGCCCGAGCGAATGCGCGCTCCACGTCGTCGACCGCCGGGCCACGAAGCTCGAGGCCGGTGTCTCGCCACGGCTCGATGCCGCGTTGCGGATATCCAACCCATTGCTGGCCAACGCACAGGCCCGACACGAACCCGACCAGGCCATCCACGATGAGGGCCTTGCGGTGGTCGCGGTGCACCCAGCCTAGCGGGCTCGAGAGGCGCAGCGGATTGAACGAGCGCACCTCGACGCCACCGCGACTCATCGAATCCCAGAAACGACGCGGAGTCTTGCCGACGCCACCCAGCCAGTCGTATAGCACCCTGACGCGGACGCCGTCGCGCGCCTTGGCGGTTAGCGCGTCAGCGAATGTCGCGCCCGATGCATCATCCCAAATAATGTAGGTCTCGAAGTGGATCGTGCGCTCCGCGGCCGCGATCGCGTCGAGCCACGCCGGATAATTCTCGGCGGCATCACGAAGCAGACGAACGCTGTTCCCGGTGACGAGCGGCCCGCCCGCCGCGCGCGAAAACGCCTGCTCGATCAGGCGAGACTCGGCACCAGTCACCGACGCGCTGGTCATGCTTCGAGCTCCTCCAGCGTTCGCGGCCAGTCCTCCTTGAGGAGTCGCGACATCGCCCGGTCGGCGAGCAGCCGTCCGTCGGTCTGGCATCGCGCGCAATAGTTCGTCTCGTTGTCCGCGTATCGAATGCGCTGCACCGGCGCGCCGCACACGGGACATGGTTGCTTGAATCGACCGTGCACGGCCATGCCGTCGCGAAACGCCGTCACCTTTTCCGGGAACGCCTTCCGGGCCTCCGCCCCGAGACGGTCGATCCATTCGCGCAACGTCGACTGCACGCTCACGAAGAGACGGTTCACGGCGTCGTCGTCGAGCCGCCGTGTGAGCTGAAGCGGTGAGAGGCGTGCGCGGTGAAGGATCTCGTCGGAATATGCGTTGCCGATGCCGTCGAAGAGTCGCGGATCGGTGAGGGCGCGCTTGAGCGTATGGCTTTCCGACCGCAGACGCTCGGCGAACTGCGCCTCGGTGATCTCGAGGACGTTGAGCCCGCTTCGCCGGAACGGCTCGAGCGCCGCCTCGCCGCGTACGAGATGAATCGACGCGCGCCGCCTGGTTCCGGCCTCGGTGAGCGCGAGCGTTCCGTCAGGGAAGTCGAAGGCGGCGAGCGTAATTCGCCCGAACAGCTTTCCGTCGCGCGCGCGCCAGCGCAGCCGTCCGGCGATCATGAGATGGATCACCACATACAGCTCATCATCGAGCCCGAACACGATTCGCTTCCCCAGGCGGCGGAGTCCACGCACGGACTTGCCGTCGATCTCCGCGAAAGGTGGTTCCACCGTGCGCAGCACGAACGGGCTGAGCACACGGGCACGCTCGATGGGCTGGCCCACCACTCGTGGACCGAGCGCTTCGAGGTACGCGAGGATGTCCGGAAGCTCAGGCATCGATCGATAGCGGCTGCTGACTCCTGCGAAACTGGAGGTTCCACCCGGGCGTACGGTCGAAGGCCTTCCACCCGCCCGAGGGATCCGATGTCTTTCCGCCTTCTCGCGATCGCGAGCGTCGTCCTGCTGACCAGCACCGCAACCGCTCAGTCTTCACCGTCGATGCCGCCCGCGCCGACGACTGATCTCGTCGTCGCCGGCCGCAAGCTTGCCGACTGGATCCTCGCCAACCAGCTCGACAGCGTCGTCCTGAACCTGGCGCCGAACTCCAACGCCGATACGGCCCGCATGGAGCTCACCCGCCTCGTCGGCGAGATCGCCATTCATGGCGGGAATCAGGTGAAGGTGACCGAGGAGAAAGTGGTGCGCCGGCTTGGCAGCTACCAGTACTGGCGGACCGCCGATTTCGAGCATGCGCCCGGGCCGGTGCTCCTGCGCATCGTGCTGACGCCGGATGGGAAGTACGGGGGAATCGGGATCGGGCTGGCGAGCAACCCTCCTCCGACCGATCCCGAATGAAGAAGAACGAGGAACGAAGAACGAGGAAGCTGATTCGAGGACAACCTTCGCTGATCAACGTCCTCGTTCCTCGTTCCTCGTTCTTTCATTCTCTCCATCCGATCTTTCGTTCCGATCTCAAGACAAAGCTCGAATCCCCGACCGCATCCATCGCGATCGACGCCACGTCGGCCACGTCCGCGCGCACGTCGGCGAGGATCGCGTGCGGCACCGGCGATTCGCGCGGCAGCACGTGATTCGTCAGCACGATCACGAACAGCTCACGCTCCGGGTCGATCCACATCGACGTGCCGGTGAATCCGGTGTGGCCGAAGGCGCGCTCACCCATCCGCTGGCCGCAGCTCGCACCCCCCGCGCACGTGTCCCATCCGAGCGCGCGCCAACCGGCGCTGCGACGCGTGAAGCGGTCAACGGCGCTGTCGCTCGCGATGCGGATGTGACCGGCGGCGCCGCCATTCAACAGCGCCAGCGCGAGCCGCGCGAGGTCGTCGGCGGTCGAGAAGAGTCCCGCGTGTCCGGCGACGCCGCCGAGGCGACGTGCGTTGCCATCGTGCACGACGCCGGGGGCGAGCGTGAGCGACGTCGGCGCAATGTGCTCGAGATGCGATGCGGAGGGACGAAAGCTCGAATGCCGCATGCCCAGTGGACGGAAGACTCGCCGCTCGACGAATCGGTCGATCGGCTCGCGAGCGATCGCTTCGACCACCAGCGCCAGAATCGCCGGTCCGGCATCCGAGTACGTCCCACGCGCCCCGGGCTCGCGCGTCACCGGCGTCGTGAGCATGGCGCGTCGGGCGCCTTCCGGGGACGACGCGCCGCCTAACGCCGGGGCCGCAGGAAGCCCCGAGCGATGCGTCAGCAGATGCTCGACGATCACGCGATCCCGCCCTTCCCCACGGAACGCGGGAAGGTAGCGCGACACGGGCGCGTCGAGGTCGAGACGCCCCGCATCCCAAAGAATCATCGCCGCCATGGTGGTCGACACGACCTTCGTCAGCGACGCGACATCGTACATCGTCTCCATCGGCGTCACCGGCTCGCTCAGCATCGACCACGTCAGCCGGCCGAATCCGCGTCGCCACACGACGCCCTCGCGCCGGCCAATCACGGTCACGATGCCCGGATACCCACCCGCCGCGAGACCCTCGAGCAATGCGCGGTCGATGGCGCGGAGCCGCGCCGTGGACATGCCGACGCTCTCCGGCACGACGAGCGGCAGCGCGTCCCGAGGCTGCTCGACGGGAGGCGCCAGCGCAACGGTCACGGCAACGACGCCGGCGATTTTCCCCGCGCGCCTCACGAGCCTACGCCCTGAAGATGAAGTAGACGGCGCCGAGGATGCAAAGACCGGCCCAGAGGTAGTCCAGCTTCACCGGCTCGCGCATATACAGCACGGCGAACGGCACGAACACGGTGAGGGTGAGAACCTCCTGCAGGATCTTCAGCTGCGAGAGGCTCATCACCTGGTAGCCGATGCGATTCGCCGGCACCTGCAGCATGTACTCGAAGAGCGCGATTCCCCAGCTGGCCAACGCGGCCACCCACCAGGGTTTCGCGCTCATGTTCCTGAGGTGTGCGTACCAGGCGAACGTCATGAAGACGTTCGAGCACGCCAGCAGGATGATCGTGCGGAGGATGATTACCCTCTCTCCTTCTCGAGCTTGAGCGACGCCGAGTTGATGCAGTAGCGCATCCCCGTCGGGTTCGGACCGTCCTCGAAGATATGGCCCAGATGGCCGCCGCAGTTGGCGCAGTGCACTTCCACGCGCCGCATGCCGAACGTGCGGTCCTCCTCCGTCGCCACGTTGCTCTCCGAGATGGGCGCCCAGAAGCTCGGCCACCCGCTACCGGAGTCGTATTTCGTCTCCGATGAGAAGAGCTCGGTGCCGCATCCGGCACACAGATACTTGCCCTGTTCTTTCGTGTTGACATAAGCGCCGGTGAAGGCGCGCTCGGTGCCCTTCTCCCGCAGCACGTGGTACTGCTCGGGCGTGAGCTCCTTCTTCCAGTCCTTGTCGACCTTGTTCGATGTATCGGTCATGGGTCTCTCGCTTGATGTCCAGGTTGTCGAGGTGGTCCAGGTAGTCGAGGTGATCAAGGTGACGTCGTTGCCTCTGCTCGATCACCTGGGACACCCTCGACGATCTCGCCTACCTCTGTCCTTCATGGCGCCGTCGGCGTCTCCTTCGCTCGACGCACCATGTCGCGGACCTCGGCCAGCAACTGGGGCGCGTCGAACACGATGCCGTCCTTGATCGTCCAGCGCACGCCGCCGCGCCGCACCGTGCGACCGTTCTCCACGGTCTCGATTCCCGTACCATATAAGACCTTGAGATTGTGCAGCGGGTTCCCGTCGACGATCGCCAGATCCGCCTCGAACCCCTGTCGAATGACGCCGGTGTGGGCGAGCCCGAGCGCCTTTGCGCCATTCGACGTTGCGTGGCGAATCACCTCGAGCGGATGAAAGCCCGCCTCCTGATGCAGCTCCATCTCGCGGATGGTCGCGAACCCATAGAGATGGTAGATGAATCCTGCGTCCGACCCGACCGTCACGTTTCCTCCACGAGCGGCGTACTCGCGGACCCACCGCATCCAGATGCGGTAGTTGTTCCGCCACATGATCTCGTCGGTCGTCGTCCAGTCGAAGTGATAGGATCCATGCCGATGCGGATCGGGCTCGAAGAAGGCGAGCACGTTCGGCATCGCATACTCCGCGAACCAGGGGAGCGTGCGCGCTCGCGCGAGGTCGCGATTGGCCTCGTACACCGCGAAGGTGGGGTCCCAGGTCACGTTGTGCGCGATCATCGTATCGAGCACCGCCGAGAGCCGCGCGGAATCCGCCTGCCGCCAGAGATCGCCCGCCCAGCGGAAGCGGTCGAGCTCGTCGTCATAGCTGTAGTCGACGGGGAAATTCTGCGGCCCAGGAATCGCCGCGTCGGGTACGCCGTACCAGTGCTCCAGAGAGCGAATGCCGAGTCGCGCGGCGCCCACCGCGTCGAGCTCCTGGATCTTGAGATCGGTCGCGATCGGTAAGCCAAGCGCTTTCGCTTCTTCGGCGATCGCATCCCACACGTCCAGGCGATTGATGAAGACCTTGAGGCCGGCGCCGCCCTTCGCCTTCGCGCGACGCACCGCTTCGCGGGCCGCCGCAGGGGTCTCGCCACCCACGGTCACGTAGGGGATGATCGTCGGCGCGGCGATGCGGTTCTCCGACGACAACCGCGCGTGCGCGACCGTCGTGTCCGTCCCTTCGCCGGATCCGGGCTCGCGAATGGTGGTGATGCCGTGCCCAAGCCAGAGCTTGTACACGTAATCCTTGGGCATCGCCTGCCGGTTGCGCGAGAAGTGGATGTGCCCATGCAGGTCGACGATCCCCGGCATCACGTACATGCCGGTCGCGTCGATGACACGATCCGCCGCAGGGGAGCGCGCGCTATCGCGCCGTCCGGTGCCGAACTCGTCAGGCGCGGTCGTCGGTGCGACGCGCACGATGGTCGATCCTTCGACCAGAATGTCCATCGGCCCGCGCGCGGGATTGCCCATTCCATCGATCACCATTGCGTTCCGGATCAGCAGCCGGTTGTAGCGCTGGCCGGTCGACGGGGATGGCGCCTGCGCGGAAAGCGTCGCGGCAGTGAACAGGGCGACGACAGCGGCCACGGGTCGAATGGAAGGCACGAGCGAACCTCGGCGGAGTGTGTACACTCGCATGATGCGGCGGCGAACGGCGGGATTCAATGCCGTCGAGGTGGTCGAGGATGTCGAGGTCGTCGAAGTGGTCGAGGAGTGGCAACGAGGTTTCCTCGATCACCTCGACGACCTCGACACCCTCGATCACCTCTGGCTCACGACACCTCGAACTCTTCCTGGCCGACCGTCGCGTCGTCGAGAAGGATCTCGACCCGGTATTTCCCCTTTTGCCAGCCCGCGGGCTGCACCAGATGGAATTCGGCGATCGTCTCGCCGACGGGGGTCACCGTCCTCACGGTTTCGTCGATGAGCTCGCCCGATTCCCCGCTCCAGCGCGCCTTGAGCGTCGCGGAGTTCGCCCGGCCAAGCATCACGACCGATGCATAGATGGTATCGGTGATCCGGAACTCATCGGTGGGCTCGACCACCCGATTGTCGGGGCCGATGGCGCGGCCGAGGTCGATCTCCACCACACGGAGGGGGTCGCTGACCCGCTCAATGACGACGTCGCCCCGGGATTCCTCACTCCCCTCGGCGCGGCATCCGAGCATGAGTCCGGAAATCGTCATGAGCCCCACCGCCGCGGCCCTGCGCAACCCATTCCAACTGACCGACATCACCCCTCCTGGATGCCTGACGAGTGCGGCAGAAAGCGTGCCGACGGTGGTCGATTCGTGTCGTGATGCGAATCACCAACGCGAGCGAAGAGGACAGGCACGAGGAGCGCGGAAGCTGCTAAGAGAGATCCGTTCCGCCGCTTCCTCGTTCCTCGTTCCTCGTTCCGGTCCGTTCCTCCCCTCTCACGGAACCGCGGCGCCATGAAGGTATCGCCCGAACCATCCCTGTACTTCACTCCACCACAGACGCTGGTTCTGCGGCTTGAGGATCCAGTGGCCCTCGTCGGGGAACACCAGCAGACGACTGGGCACGCCGCGGCGCTGGAGTGCGGTGAACAGGGACAGGCCCTCCGTGTACGGCACGCGGTAGTCCAGCTCGCCGTGAATCACCAACGTCGGCGTCTCGAAGTTCTGGGCAAAGAGGTGCGGGGAGTAGCGGCGATATTGCGTCGCCATCGCCGTCGAGTCCCACCACGGGCCACCGAATTCCCACTCCGTGAACCAGAGCTCCTCAGTGGCGCCGTACATTGCTTCGAGGTTGAACACGCCAGCATGCGTCACCAGAGCATCGAAGCGATTCGTGTGACCCGCGATCCAGTTCGTCATGTAGCCGCCGAACGAGCCGCCGGTCGCCCCCAGTCGGGTCGAGTCCATCCAGGCGTTGCGCGCGAGTGCGGCGTCGAGCGCCTGCATGAGGTCGGTGTAGACCTCGTCGCCCCAGTTCTTCGTGACCGAGTCGAGAAACGCCTGGCCGTAGCCGGTCGATCCACGCGGATTCACGATCACGAGCCCGTATCCCGGAGCGGCCAGCATCTGATAGTTCCACCGGGAATGCCAGGTGTCGAGCCACGCGCCCTGCGGTCCCCCATGGATGAGAAGGACGACCGGGAATTTCTTGCCTGCCTCCCACTGCGGCGGGCGAAGGACAAAGCTGTGCACGCTGTCGCCAAGCGCCCCGCGCGACCACATCTCTTGCAGCGGATGCAGTTGGAGCTGCGCCACCAGCGAATCGTTATGGCGGGTCAGCTGACGAACGCCAGTCACGCCCCGGTCCGTTAGCGTCGCGACGAACACCTCGTGCGGTCGATCGGCGGCGTCGCGCACCCACGCGATCGTATTCGCGTTTCTCGCCAGCGTGAACTGCGTATTGTTGCCCTCGCCGATGAGCAGCTCGGGTTTCTGCGCGCCCATGGCGTCCATTCGGAAACGGAACAGCTTTTCGCGCCCGTGGTCCTGCGCGACGACGAAGAGCCACGGGTTCGCGGCGGAGAAGAAATAGCCGTCCACACTCCGGTCCCAGCTGAGAGGTGCCTCGAGAGTCTCCCCGGTGTTGCGCCGCTGGAGCATCAGCCGCCAGCGATCGGACTCGAAGCCGGCGCGCTCCTGGGAGACGTAGGCGACGAACGGACCGTTCGGCGGATAGAGCGGATTCTGATCCGCGCCCTGGTTCCCCGCCGTGATCACCCGCGGAGCGCCACCGGCGATCGGGACGACGTAGACGTTCACATCGGTGGTCCACGCCTCATCGCGGGAGGGCTCCTTCGCGGTGTACGCGATCTCGCGACCGTCCGGCGACCACGCGTATTGCTCGCTTCCGCCGAAGGGCGGCACCGGCACATCGTAGCGCGCGCCGGCGGTCACGTCGCGCAGTCCCGTCCCATCGACGTTGACGACGAACAGGTGTGAGCGGGTCCCGACGTCCCAGGCGGTCCAATGGCGGTACAGGAGTCGATCCGCGGTGTACGCCTTGACCTTGCTCTCCTCACGCGCCTTTTCCCGGGCGCGATTGCACGCATCATCAGTGCAGTCGGGCGTCACCGTCGAGACGAAGGCGAGGTGCGTCCCGGTCGGCGCCCAGACGATGCCGCTCGCTCCGCCGACCAGATTCGTGATCCGCCAGGAGTTGCCGCCGCGCACATCCGACACCCAGAGTTGTCCTCCGGCGATGTACGCGATGCGGGACCCGTCAGGCGACCACCGAGCTTCCGTCGCTCGCGTCGTGTCATTGGGGAACCGCCGCGCCGCCCCCGCTCCATTGACCGGAGCAAGCATCGTGTACGTGAGGCGGCGATTCGCTTCGACGTCGGTCGTCCGCAGCGCGTACAGTACGCTCCGCCCATCCGGCGAGAGCTGGGGATCGGAGACGAGCCGGACCGCCGCGAAATCATTGAACGTGAGCGCGCGCTTCGACTGCTGCGCCTGGCTCGCGGATGCCACCGCGGCCAGCGATGTAAGTATGATGTAAGAGGTCTTGGCTACACGGTGCATAAAGGTATCGTCAAAGGCGATTGCGGATTGCTGACTGCGGATTGCGAAACCCGGCGATTCGAGTCAGTGCCTGAATGCTCGGGCCTCGACCAGCAATCCGCAATCAGCAATCCGCAATCTCCCTCCTTATCACCGGAGCTCCAATGCTACGTCTCTTCGCGTCGCTGGCGATCGCCGTCAGCGCCGCCGCGTGCGCCAGCGGCGGTGCGA